>NZ_JAFYYT010000010.1 GCF_017549005.1 Ruminococcus sp. | reverse complement strand
GAAGATAGAGATAACAGCAGGAGGAGCTTCGTTAGCACCAAGTCTGTGGTCATTGCCTGCAGTTGCAACGGACAATCTCAGAAGATCCTGATAATCGTCAACAGCCTTGATAACAGCTGCAAGGAAGAGCAGGAACTGTGCGTTCTCAGCAGGTGTTTCGCCCGGTGAGAGGAGGTTCTCGCCCTGGTCTGTGGAGATAGACCAGTTGTTGTGCTTACCTGAACCGTTTACGCCTGCGAATGGCTTCTCGTGAAGCAGGCAAACCAGGTTGTGGCGGAGAGCTACCTTCTGCATTACTTCCATAGTGAGCTGGTTGTGGTCAGCTGCGATATTTGTTGTATCGTAAATTGGAGCAAGCTCGTGCTGTGCAGGAGCAACTTCGTTGTGCTTTGTCTTTGCAAGGATACCAAGCTTCCACAGCTCCTTGTCGAGGTCAGCCATGTACTCGGCAACTCTTGGCTTGATAGAGCCGAAGTAGTGGTCGTCCATTTCCTGTCCCTTAGGAGGCATTGCACCGAACAGTGTACGGCCTGTCATGATAAGGTCCTTGCGCTTCTTCCACATATCACGGTCAACAAGGAAGTATTCCTGCTCGGGACCAACGGAAGTCTTGACGCTCTTGACGCTTGTGTTTCCGAAGAGCTTCAGGATACGCAGAGCCTGCTTGTTGATAGCTTCCATAGAGCGGAGAAGGGGAACTTTCTTGTCGAGAGCCTCGCCTGTGTATGAGCAGAATGCAGTAGGAATGTACAGTGTACCGTCCTTGATGAAAGCGTATGAAGTAGGATCCCATGCCGTGTAGCCGCGAGCCTCAAAGGTAGCACGAAGTCCGCCTGATGGGAACGATGAAGCGTCAGGCTCTCCCTTTACGAGTTCCTTGCCAGAGAACTCCATGATAACTCTTCCGTCGGGGGCAGGGCTGATGAAGCTGTCGTGCTTCTCGGCAGTAACGCCTGTCATTGGCTGGAACCAGTGGGTGTAATGGGTAGCTCCGAGCTCAATTGCCCAGTCCTTCATAGCAGCTGCAACTGCATTTGCTACGGATATATCGAGGGGAGTGCCCCTGTCGATCGTTCTCTTGAGTGAATGGTATACCTTTTCTGAAAGTGTAGCTTTCATGATCCTGTCGTCAAATACCATTGAACCAAAAAAATCTGTTACCTTTTCCATAATTATTCTCCTTTTCTGTTGAGCGAAGCTCTAATAAAATCCGCAAACAGTTTATGCGGTTTATTGGGCCTTGATTTAAATTCCGGGTGGAACTGCACTCCCACAAACCACGGGTGGCCGGGCAGTTCAACTATTTCAACAAGCTTTTCATCAGGGGAAAGACCCGCGATCTGAAGCCCGTTAGATGTGAGTATCGTGCGGTATGCGTTGTTGAACTCATAACGGTGGCGGTGGCGTTCGTATATGAGCTCCTCACCGTAGATATCGCGGCATTTCGAGCTCTCACCGAGCTTGCAGGGATAAAGTCCCAGCCGCATTGTGCCGCCTTTTTCTGAAATGTTCCTCTGTTCGTCCATAATGTCGATCACAGGGTGCGGAGTTTCTCCGAATTCAGCGGAATTTGCTCCTTCAAGTCCGCATACGTTCCGCGCATATTCGATGACCGACATCTGCATACCAAGACAGATACCGAAGAACGGAACTTTATTTTCACGGGCATATCTGATAGTCTCTATCATGCCCTCGACTCCTCTGTGACCGAAACCGCCGGGAACAATAAGTCCGTTGCAGTCCGCAAAAACCTCTGCGGCATTTTCTTCTGTGATGTTTTCGGAGTCTATCCACTTTATATCAACGGCAGCGTCGTTTACGATACCGCCGTGTCGGAGAGCTTCCGCTACGGAAAGATATGCGTCGTGGAGCTCCACATATTTTCCGACAAGTCCTATAGTTACATTTTTGTGAGCATTTTCGGCCCGGCGAACCATTTCTGTCCACTCGGTCAGGTCGGGAGCATTGTCCGCGATACCGAGGTGACGGCATACCGAATGAGCAAGTCCTTCGTCCTCAAGCCACAGCGGAACTTCATACAATGACGGAGCTGTAAGGTTCTGGATAACGTCCTCCTTGCGGATATTGCAGAACAGCGCTATCTTTTCAGCCATATCGTCGGGTATTCGCTTTTCCGTGCGGCAGACGATTATATCAGGCTGTATGCCTATTGAAAGGAGCTCCTTGGTGGAGTGCTGGGTGGGTTTTGATTTGAGCTCCTCGGAGCCTGTGATGTAGGGAACAAGAGTAACGTGAATGTAGCATACATTCTCACGTCCCTGTTCTGTCCCCACCTGACGTATTGCTTCAAGGAACGGAGTTGATTCTATATCGCCGACAGTTCCGCCTATTTCCGTGATGACCACGTCCGCATTGGCTTCCTTGGCTGCGCTGTAGACTCTGTCCTTTATCTCGTTGGTAATGTGGGGGATTACCTGTACCGTACCGCCGAGGTAGTCGCCGCGGCGTTCCTTTGTAATGACGTTCCAGTAAATTTTTCCTGTAGTTACATTTGAGTGTACCGAAAGATTTTCGTCAACGAAACGCTCATAGTGACCGAGGTCGAGATCGGTCTCCGCACCGTCGTCGGTAACGAATACCTCGCCGTGCTGGAAGGGGGACATAGTACCGGGATCAACATTTATATAAGGGTCGAACTTCTGTATCGTCACCTTATAACCGCGCTGTTTGAGAAGTCTTCCCAGTGAAGCGGCTGTGATACCCTTGCCGAGTCCAGAAACGACTCCGCCTGTAACAAAAATGAACTTTGACATTTGCGTATGCTCCTTGAAATACATTTATGATAAAGGCAGTCTGCGGAGCATGGGAGATTTAGGTTTAATAATGTCCGCAGACGCCCTTGTCAGCTTATGCCTTTTCCCATTCAGCCGAATCGTGAAGTGCGTTGTAGCCTTCCTCGCCTGTACGTATCTTGATTACGTTCTCTATATCGTAAATGAACATCTTACCGTCGCCGTAGTTGCCTGTGTAGAGAGCTGCCTTAGCTGCTGCAACT
>NZ_JAFYYT010000009.1 GCF_017549005.1 Ruminococcus sp. | reverse complement strand
AGGGAGCATAAAACAAGTTACCGCAGTTGACCAAAAGCTACAAAAGTTGCCATTTTGTTGACCAAATGCATATTTTCATTATCAAAAGGGCGAACTTTTGGCTGGATTTAGCGGAATAATATAATTATACTATGATAAATCGGAATTTACCGGAGGTATGATGTTATGCACAGACTTATAATAGTGGAAGGCTTGCCCTGCTCAGGTAAAAGCACAACTTCAAAATATATTGCAGACAGTATAGGGGCAAAATTCTATGATGAAGGAAGTGGAAATCACCCTGCTGATTACGAATTTCATTCGTTTATAAAAAACAAGGAATTATGCAGCTTTTTACCGGAAGAACAAGTACTTATAAAACAGAATGCTGTTTCCAAAGCTGATGGATATATTATTTCTCTGAGCTTATTCAGCGGAGAATTGTTTGACAAACTTTTACAGCATAAGATCTATGATTTTCTGCCTTGGGAAACTGAAAAGCCTCTTATGCTGGATAAATGGACAAAATTTGTCCATGCGGCCGAATCGGATAATCAATATGTGTTTAACTGCGTATTATTGCAGAATCCAATGTGTGAAACAATGATGCGTTTTGGATTTGATATTCAAATGTCATCAGAATATATCACCAGCATCTGCAATATCATAAGACCGATGAATCCGTTTATTGTCTATCTTCATTCTGATAATATAAGAAATGCAATCGAAAAAGCTGTTTCTGAACGTGGAACAGATTGGCTGAACGGTGTGATAGACTATCATTGTAATGGTGCTTATGGCAAAGTGGAACATCTGACCGGATTTGACGGATATATAGAAGCACTGGAAGAACGCCAGCGCAGAGAAACAGAAATACTGCGTGGCTTGAATGTACAATATATGATTATCAATAATCCCAATGAAAACTGGAACAAAACATACTCAAGAATTATTCAGGAACTAAACACAGCAACGTAAATTCTGATTTAGCTTAATACCATGATATATCAACAACTTATGAAAAAATGATATGGAAAGTCCCCGCAGTTGCGGGGACTGAGTTTTATCTATTGGGATATGTGTTTACTTCGGAAATCCGTTCAGGGCAACATATATAACGAATGATATCAGGTCTATTGCAAGAAATACTCCCAGAATTATTGCGCCGATCTTCAAGCCTTTTTTGGCTTTTTTTCTGTTTTCGTCCGTAAGAACTTTCTCTTTTATATCAGTATACAGCTCTGATTTGGCAGGCTGAGGAGCAGGGGCAGGTTCGGGAGTCTTGTTTAGAACAAGCTCGTCGAGGGATATGCCGAAAAGGTCACTGATAGCGATGAGCTTCTCCATATCAGGAGTGGAGTCACCGACTTCCCATTTTGATACAGTCTGTCTTGAAACGTTCAGACGATTGGCGAGCTCCTCCTGTGAGAAGCCTTTCTGTTTCCTGAGCTCGTAAAGCTTATTATTGAACTCCATAATTCACGCCTGCCTTTCTGTATTGTCTTTTTTATATGAATACCACATCAGTACAGCTGCAACTGCTATTACTGCAGCGGTGATAATGCTTGCTTCTATGCCATATATACCGCCATTGAGGAGATTTTCTCCTTTTGAACGCATATTGATGACAGATGCTGTACCCTCGCTGCCGGTGAGTGTAAGTCCAAGGACACAGCTCAGGCAGAAATTCCACAAGGAATGAAGTCCGCAGGCTGCCCATATGCTCTTGGTGCGGAGCGTAATGAACGAGAACAAGCATGAAATAACTGCTAAATTTATCACTCCTGAGATTATGAACTGCGGCTTTGAACCAATCAGTGTGCTAAGGTGCGGAAGAGTGAACACGAGTGCGTTTGCGCCAACAGCAAAGGGCATGGAAACCTTGCCTTTAAGTCCGTGGAAGACTACTCCTCGGGAAAGGAACTCCTCAGCTGCACCCTGTACGATATATCCGCCGAGCATGAGCAGCAGCATTGTGATGTTGAGATCTGTTGAAACTCCGACAAATTTTATGGTACCTGTTACCATTATAGCAGAAACCGAGACAATAAGCAACGGTATACCCACGCCTGCGCCGCTGAACCATCCGCCGATACTTCTGGTAACTCCCATTTTCGAGAGCTTTCTTTTTTCTATCAGCTTCCAGTAGATGACGCTTGAAGCAATAACAACTATCATACCATAAAGCTTAATGAGCATCATTATGTCGTCGCTGAACATCTCTCCGTGTAAAAAGTTTTTACCGCAGGCGAAGAGCCCGCCTATAACGAGTCCTTCCGCAAGAAGTATACCTGCCCAATAGCAAAGGTAGAAAGCGAACACTTTTTTCAGTACCAGCAGTATCGATGGCATATCTGTTCTGTTGTTGAAAGGACTGATATTTTTAAAAAATGTTTTTAATGCTCCGGCACTTTTCTGACCGACCGTGCTTTGGTTTAATACGATACTTTTTTTCATAATAGACTCCTCCTTCTATCGCTGAGCGATAGTTCCTTTGATGAATCCATAGTATCATTCTGGCTCGGATAAGTCTACCAACTGTCGCTGGAAATCCGTCAACGGACGTTAACAATCGTGTTAACCGTCGTTGCATTGGCTATTTATAGGCAAATGTGCGATAGACTTCTTATGGAGCTCGAATATGTAGTTTCTTGCCGTTCCTGAAAAAACAGAAAGTCCACGCGAGGGGACTTCTTCGTTCATATACGTATTCTTGACTTTTGGCGACAGTGCGGTGTATAATATGGATAAAACATAAGTTACTATGATAAATCGAGATATGGAGGAGCATTCTATGGATAAAGATAAAGTGAGAGTTATCAAAATAAGTAAAGATGCGCTGTTTGAATATATTTATGAAAATTTTATTGCAAATCAAGATAAGTATTTAGATGTAGATAAGGCTGAAGTATCAGATTTTTTTGATATTGATTATGAGAGTGGCCATTTTATTTTTTGTGCCATTAAATCTGAAGACGAAGATGGTAATATTCTTTCTATGCCTGGTGAGATCAACTTAAAAAAACTTATGAAAATAATTCCTGATACAACAGATTCAATGCTGTCTACAACATCTAAATACTATAAGGAATACTCTAAAGAAGAATTAGCTGAATTGTCTAAATCCTGATTTCGATTAGTACCATGATAGATCAACAACTTATGAAAAAATGATATGGAGAGTCCCCGCAATTGCGGGGATTTGTCGTGTATAAAATTTTAACATTAGGAAAGTATTAGGAAAACAACGAAAAAAGCACTTCCGATTTCTCGAAAGTGCCTATTTCATGAGGGTGGGAGATGGGATTCGAACCCACGGTCTTCGGGACCACAATCCGACGCTTTAACCAGCTAAGCTACACCCACCATATTCAATAAATAAAAACGAAGCTCTCCATTAAATGGAGTCATATAACGGAGAGTCTCGGAATGGCGCGCCTTGCTGGATTCGAACCAGCGGCTTACTGCTTAGAAGGCAGTTACTCTATCCAGCTGAGTTAAAGGCGCACAGAAAAATATAGCAGCTAAAGCTGCTAACAAATGGAGCGGGTGATGGGAATCGAACCCACGTGTTCAGCTTGGAAGGCTGACATTCTACCATTGAACTACACCCGCATGGCGTTTCAACAGAAAATATTGTATCATAACAAGAGGAAAAAGTCAATAGCACAATTGAAAAACAGTCACATTCACTAAAATTTCTCTGTGGCAGCACTTATGCAAAGTCAAAATGCCGATTAGCATGAGAAAGCCGAAATTTTTCCTGAAAAAATGTCACAAAATCGTCTTTTGTATCGTCTAATTAATATGGAAGCCGTTTTACAGGTGACCGTGAAAGTGACAATATTGTAACTTAAAAGTCATGTTAATGTCACGTTGACAGTGTATGATAGTAAATGTACTAAGGAAGCGTGACGCTGACTGACGAAAAAAGCTACAAAAAAAGCGGAGACCTGACCGTTTTATCTAACACAGGCATAGTATTTGAGAATTGTTAAGTTGAAATAACTTTCTTAATATTGACAAGCCTTTGTCAAAGTTGTATTATAGTATTAGTGTGCTTTTTATGTCGTGCTTCTCAGTTGAAAAACAGCGGCTGCTAAGGATTCGCGCAGCTATGTCGGAGTGGCAGTATGAAAGCACTGAAAAATACATCTTATTTATTGATAGGCGGTATTGCAGGGATAATCGCACAGCTGCCCTTCAGTGGCGTGACTAAGTTAAAATATAAAAATATATTATTTCCGTCGTCTTTTTGCCGTTTGAAAGACACTATATTATATGCAGCGCAAAACGGCTTTAAAATATGAGAACAAAAGATCATCTGTGAGGTTGTGTTCAAATGAAAAACAAAACCAGAGATCAGTGCGGAAGAAGGGGAGAGAGGATATTCAGCAATGTCTGTATACTTCCCAGTTTTCTGGGAGTCATGCTCTTCTTTCTCGTTCCGTTCTGTATCGTAATATACTATTCCTTAATAAACAATCCCGTGCTGAAGGATTTCGTCGGCCTTGAGAACTACACGAGGCTTTTCAGCAATGAGGCGTTTACAAAGGCGGCAAAGAATACTGCGTTCTTCTCGCTGGTATCGGTCCCCCTTGCTGTTGTGTTATCACTGGGGCTTGCAATGCTGCTTGAAAGGAATATTCCCGGCAAGAGCGTTTTCAGGACGTTCTTCCTGAGTCCACTCATGGTGCCGACGGCTTCCGTAGTACTTGTATGGCAGGTACTCTTCCACAACCACGGAACTGTCAACCAGATAGTCGAGGCCTGCGGCGGACAGCCTGTAGACTGGATAAAGTCCCCTTACGGACAGCTTGTTATAATATGTATGTTCCTGTGGAAGAACTTAGGCTACAACATGATACTTTTCATGGCTGCCCTTTGTGCGATACCCCGTGACATAATCGAGGTTGCCGAGCTGGAGGGCGCGGGAGCATGGTACAAGTTCATACATATAAAGCTGAGATACCTTTCTCCGACTATCCTTTTCGTGCTGATACTTTCCATGATAAACTCCTTCAAGATATTCCGCGAGGTATACCTCCTGACAGGAAATTATCCTCAGGACAAGCTGTATATGCTTCAGCACTTCATGAACAACACCTTCAACAGTCTCGATTATCAGAAGCTTTCGGCGGCAGCTGTGCTGCTTGCGCTTCTCATGATAGTTATCATGGCAGTTCTTCTCGTTGCCGAGAACATATTCGGAAAGGATGTGGAGAGCTGATGAGAAGAAGATTGTTCGGACTGAGAAACAGGCGCAGGATGTTCAACGGCTGCGTACTGATATTCATACTGTTTGCGGCGCTGATGTTCCTTATGCCCACAGTGCTCACCATTGCGAACTCGTTTATGACGTCAAACGAGATCTCCGCCAACTACGGCGCGATGTTCTCGAACATGACCGAGAAGAAAAAGGTATTTATTGCCGATGACGTCAACCTGAAATTCATACCCGACAAGGTCACGTTCGACCAGTACAAGGCTGTACTGATACAGAATTCGGATTATCTCATGAAGTTCTGGAACTCTGTGATACTCACAGTTCCCATAACAGTGTTCCAGATACTCGTAGCGATACTTGCTTCATACGGTTTTTCGAGATATCCAAACAAATTCAAGAGCATTATCTTCTTCGCGTACATAATCCTTATGATAATGCCCTATCAGGTAACGCTCGTACCGAATTTCCTCGTTGCAGACAAGCTTGATATGCTCGATACGCGAAAGGCTGTGATACTTCCCGCCATATTCTCGCCGTTCAGCATATTCCTGCTGACGAAGGTAATGAAGAGGATACCTGTTTCCTATGTCGAAGCTGCAAAGCTTGACGGAGCAAGCGAGCTGAAGATACTCACAAAGATATATATGCCATTATGCAAGGGCGCGATAGTGTCTATAGCAATGCTTGTTTTCATCGACTACTGGAATATGGTCGAGCAGCCTATCGTACTTATGAAAAACAATACCCTGCATCCGCTTTCGGTGTTCCTCTCAGAGATAAATACGGGAGATATAGGACTTGCCTTTGCAGTGGGAACGGTATATATGATACCGACGGTGCTCATGTTCCTTTACGGAGAGGATTACCTCATCGAGGGAATAACCTATTCGGGCGGTATCAAGGGCTGATATAAAGATAAATACACATCAACAGGAGCTATTCTTTCGTAAGGAGCATTGATATGAACGAAACAAAAGAAGTTAAGGATATACTTGCGGAAAAGGACGAAAAAGAAAAAATGTCCCCCGCAAGGAGAAGAGAGCTGATAAAGACGCTCATTATTATATTTCTTGCAATAATGCTTGTGCTCACTTTCTTCTCAAACACGATAATGAACAGATCCCTCGCCGAGATCTCCACCGAGTCGGTAGGCTCCGGAAAGCTCATCGAGAGGATCAGGCAGACAGGCTACGTGGAGTCGAATCAGTCCTATGAGGTCATGATAGACGGCAACAGGACTATCGAGAAGATACACGTAAAGTCAGGTCAGGAGGTCAAAAAGGGAGATGTCCTCTTCACCGTCAACACCGTGAGCAATGAAGCTCTCGACGCTGCTGAGGAAGCTCTCGAGACCGCAAAGCTCTCCTATGAGAAGAATCTACTCAAGGTCGAGCCTGCGGACTATACAAAGGACAATCAGAAGATAAGGAATCTCAGGAATGAGCTGAACGACCTCATAAACAAGAGGGACGCAGCAAAGGCTAACGAGGGCAATGTTGCCGCTGCAAAAGAAGCCTACAGAAACAACAGCGCAGAGCTGAAAAAGCTGGAGAATGAGGCCGCAAAGCTTTCATCGACCATAAGGTGCATAGATATGGACGACTATATGGAAGCTGACGTGGAGCTTGCAGGCGATCTTACTTCCCTCTGTGCGGCCTGGAACAGTGCCGAGACAGCATATCAGGCAGCCCGTGAGGCTTTCGAGAAAGCCGAGAGCGACAATGCCGAGCGCGCAAAGGCTGAGATGGAGGCAAAGGAAGCTGAGAGAAATACAGCAAAGGACACCTACGACCAGTCAAAGAAAAGCGTCCGCGACGGTCTTGCTTCAAGAATGAGCGAGGCAAATAACAGGATCGACGAGCTCAAAGCCGCTATAGATGAATACAACTCTGAAAACGGCAGCGAAAAGTCCGAAAGCTATGATACTCTTGCGGAATCCGTAAAAGCAAAGCAGAACGAGCTTGAAGAGGCTATCATTGACCTCGACAAGACAAAGAAAACAGATTCAAAAACCTCGCAGTCCGAGGCGCTCGACCTCCAGGCCGAGAAAAAGGCTCTCGACAAGCTCCAGGAAAAGTATGACAAGCTCAAAACAGAGTCGGAGTCTACAGAGATAAAGTCGAAATACGACGGCGTTGTAAGCTCCATAAACGTAAAGCTTGACGACAAGGCGACCGAAGGCGTTGCTGCGGCAGTTATAGACATCATATCCGAGGGCTTCACCGTGACCCTTGACGGCCTTGACGCCGAAAAGGTCAAGAAGGTAAAGGTCGGCTCTGAGGCTGATATAACCAACAGCTACGGCAGCGATATCACAGCCGTTCTCAAGGAGATAAAGAACAGCTCCGCAGGCGCAAGGAAAAAGATGCTCATATACACGATCTCAGGCGAGGTCAACTCAGGTGACAGACTTGATCTCTCTGTTCCGTGCGGAAGCGGTACATACGACGCCATTATCCCGAGAAGCGCTCTCTGCGGCCCTGCAACAGAGCCGTATGTGCTTATGGTAAGCTCAAAGAATACCCCTCTCGGCAACCGTTACTACGCTGAAAAGGTAAGCGTTAACGTCGAAGCTGAGGATGAGATATCCTATGCAGTATCAGGCGGTCTCAACAGAGGAGATTACGTTATCACTGCTGCAAGCAAATTAGTTGAACCAGGGGATCAGGTCCGCATGAAGGATAAATAAGGCGGTGCTGACCTTATGAGGAACAGATACAAATTCGGACAGATGTTCATTGCGGCTCTTAACGCCGCGGCGATCATCGGAGCGGTCATACTCACGGCGGCAGGCGGCAGCGCTGCGGAATCGCAGAAGTACAACTTCACCGCTGAGCGCATAGAGAAGGGCAGCGATTACGACTACGGACAGGTAAGCTGCTTTTTCAGCGCGGACTCGGGCTTTGACAAAAATGCAGCCGCAGGCGTGAAAAATCAGATCTACAGCTCGCTGAAAAGCGTTTCGGTTATACCGGGGGAAGGGGAGGACATAGTTCCCCACGCCTACAGCGCCGACGCAGGAACTGCAACTGTATCAGGCGACAGAAACGGGCAGTCACAGGCGAAAGTCACTGTTGTGGGAGGAGATTTCTTCCTGTTCAGAGGTTTCGGGCTCCTTAACGGCTCATTTTTCTCTGACAGGAACTTCCTGCAGGACGGAGCTGTCATTGACAAGGAGCTTGCATGGCGGCTTTACGGCTCGGTAGAGATCGCAGGAGAAAAGCTGTACATAAACGGTGAAGAGATGTATATCTCGGGAGTTATAGATACTCCCGGCACCAAGCCCGAAAAGAAGAGCATAGACGATATTCCGCGGGCTTATATAACCTATAAAGCCGCAGGACCGATATTCGGCTCTGCATATTCTGATATGTGGAAAGGCTCAGAGCAAAGGGAACCCGAGTTCACGAAGGTCACCTGCTATGAATGTGCCATTCCCGAACCTGTTGAGCATTTCGCTTATAACTCGGTAAAAGGACAGTTAGCCGAGGCGTATAAGGGAAATATCAGCATTGTAAACAATGCGGAGCGCTTTTTGCCGTCAAAGAGGGTAAAGGCTCTGAAAAAGCTTGACAGATACATCGTCAGGAACGACAGCGTTGTTTATCCGTTCTGGGAGAACGCTTCAAGGCTGACGGAGCTCAGGCTTTCATTCATCTACGGGGGACGCAGGCTCCTCCTTGCTATACCGCTGATAACGTTTATATGTCTGCTTGCATTGGCATATAAAAGGTTCAGGCAAAACAAAGATGATCTTAAAGACGCTATAGAGAGGTTCTTCTCGTCAAAAACGAGAAGGATAAGAGATAAAAAACAAAAGTCTGAGGAGATCGTAAAAGAGAAAAGCTCAGAAAAAGAAAGTGAGCAGACAAAAGAAAGTTCAAAAATAAAAAAGAAAAAGAGGTAATTTATGAAAAAGTCAGTTTTAAGAAGGATAACAGCATTATCTGCCGCTGTTATGGTAATGGCAGGTTCGGCTGTATCATGCGGTGAAAAGAAGCAGAACAACAATAAGAACGGCAAGGCAAAGGATACGCAGAATCTCATGGCAACTTCCTACCGCGCTGTTGAAATGGACGCTGATGTGGATTCTGTGGACTCTATGTACAGGGTTGACGAGAACACCATCGTACTGCTCGGCTATGATTATGAAAACGGCGAGCAGAAGATATACAAGACAGACAACGAATTTTCCAATATAGAGGCTGTAGAGTTTGACCTCGGCGTTGACAAGGAAAAGGTCGAAGCCAATGTGAACGCTTCTGTTTCTCCCGAGGGAGATATCTACGCAATGGTTGCTTTCACTGATTACGGCGATATGGAGAGACCTGATTTCGACGATCCCGACTTTGATTATGAGAAATTTGACTGGGAAAAATATCAGGAAGAAGTTGAAAAGAACGCAAAGTACAGCAACAAGCTCTATGTGATCGACCTTGACGGCAATGTAAAGCTCGAGAAGGAGATCACAGGCCTTGATGAATACGTTGAAGAAGACGAGGACTCTAAGTACGCAAAGGGCATCGGCGCCAACGTCGGACGTCTTGTTCCCTGCGGCGGCGGCAGAGCTATCCTTGAGATATACGGCGGCATGGGAGAGACATATGTTCTTCTTGACAAGGACGGAAATGTCAAGGAAGAGGTGGATTTCCCCGACTTTGAATACGTTTACGGCATATCTTTGCTTGACGCCAAGACACTTATCGTTAACGGCTATGAAAAGAACGGCATGAAGGTCGCTTTCGTTGATGCTGAGACTCTCAAGCCTACAGGTCAGGAGATAGACGGCGACAATATGAGCGACGTAATGTACGGAACCTTCTATCCCGGTTCAGGCGATTACAAGCTCCTTTCGCTCAGCTCTTCTGGACTTTACGGAATCAAGGACGACGGTTCATCTGATGAGATCATCAACTGGCTCGACTCCGACCTGGGCGACGGCGGCGTAAACTCCATTGTTGCCATGGACAACGGCGAGTATGTCGTGCTTTACAACGATTATTCTTCGTCAAAGGGCGGCAGCACCTTCTACAGACTTACACAGCGCGACGCTTCCGAGATAGAGAATACAAAGATCATCACTATCGGTGCTCTCAACGGCGACTGGGAGATCAGAGAGCAGGTATCGAAGTTCAACAAGGCTCACGACGGCGTTCGCTTCAAGATCGTTGATTACAGCAAGTTCGACGAATATGACAAGGAAAACGGAACATACCAGCAGCTTGGTGCAAGCCAGCTCAAGAAGGACATCATTTCGGGCGACGCTCCCGATATGATCTGCGGCAGCAGCAATGTCCTCACAAAGAGCCTCGGCAAGAAGGGCCTCTTCGTTGACCTCTATGAGATGCTCGACAAGGATTCCGACCTCAAGAAGGAAGACCTTATGCCGAACGTACTCAAAGCCTGTGAGGTCGACGGCAAGCTCCTTTCACTCACATCTTCATTCCAGATCAGCACTCTTGTAGCAAAGAAGAAGAACATCGACAAGGAAAGATGGACAGCCGACGAGCTCATCGATGCATATGAGAACCGTTCCAACAAGGAAACACATCTTCTGGGAACAGATACAAGAGATTCCATAATGTCGATACTCATGCACTCATTCGCAAGCCTTATCGACTATGAGAACGGCAAGTGCCATTTTGACGATCCCGAGTTCAAGAAGCTCCTCAACTTCATCGACTCATTCGAGCCCAGCAAGGAATTTGAAGACGGCGATCCGGAGGCTGAGGAATATTATTCGGAAATGGACGAGTACTATGGTTCTGAAGCATTCAATTCCGACAAGGTGCTCCTCGATGCATTATACATTTATGAGCCGAGTGAGCTTGTAGGAGAGCTCAACGGTCAGTACGCAAAGGATCCTATTACCTTTATCGGCTACCCATGCAATGAGGGCCAGGGTTCTGTAATGATGTTTAACACCACATTCTCTATCCTTACGACTTCACAGTACAAGGATCTCTGCTGGGAGCTCATCAAGGACAACTTCAAGGAAGAGACAGATGAGGACGAGAAGGAAGGCTATTCACGTTACAGCTTCGGTATGTCTGCATTGAAGAAGAACTTTGAGAGACAGCTCAACAAGTGCATGAACAAGCCTTACTACTATGACAATAACGGCAAGAAGCAGGAATACGAGTATTCCTACTATGATGACAAGAAGCAGGAGCAGGTAGACGTTAAGCCCCTTTCACAGGAGCAGGTAGACTTCCTTTCGGATTATATCATGAACACCACTCAGTTAATGGGCGATTTTGACCCTGATATGGAGTCTATCCTCGAGGAAGAGATCATGGCTTACATGAAGGGCGAGAAGACAGCTGACGAGGCTATCGACCTTCTCCAGACACGTATCTCACTTATCCTCAGTGAGCAGAGCTGATAGAAACAGCTATAAATAAAAAATAATTACAACCTCCTTAATTAGGGGCGCAGCTGCGGAAAAACGGCTGCGCCCTTTTACTGTATTGATATACTTTTTATATTGGTCAATAACTTTTTTTGATATTTTTTGCGCTTTCTATTGACAAAATTCGTGAAAGATGTTATACTATTTACATTAATATACCTTTAGGGAGGTTCAATAATAATGGATAATAATTACAACAATCAGAACGGTCAGTTCAATCAGGCTCCTATGGATCCGTACAACGGAAGCATGCCGCCTCAGGGTGGTTCCAAGGGCAAGGCTATAGGCTCAATGGTAACAGGTATCTGTTCTGTCATTCCCGGCTGCTGCTGGATCTGGCTCGGTCTTCCTCTTGCAATAGTTGCTCTCGTACTTGGCTACCTGTCAAGAAAGAACGACGAGGACGGCAAGGGTATGGCTATCGCAGGTATCGTTTGCGGTATCGTTGGTCTTGTATTAGTAATAATCAACATTATCCTTTTAGTTGTATTAAAGGATTCTGCTGAATCATTGACTGAATGGCTGAAGGAATATTCACAACAGTCAGCTCTTTTCATCAAGTAAGATATGTCTAAACGTCTGAGGATATTTATTGCGGCAGGCGCACCTGTTCTTATTGCAGTAATATTTGCTCTCAGAAACTATATTATAAGCTTAAAAAGATTCTTTCCGGAATGTACGTTTCATAAGCTGACGGGGTACTGGTGTACGGGCTGCGGAAATACACGGTGCGTGGAGGCAATGCTCCGCGGTCATTTTATCACCGCAGTAAGGAACAACGCCCTTATACCGTTCCTCAGTCTGCTTCTGATTCTGCTTTATCTGGAAAATCTTGGAGCTCTTTTCGGCAGGGAGATAAAGCTTTTGCCGCGGAAGGGGCTTTTCTGGGGATTTGTGATAGGAGCGTTCATTGTTTACTTTATAGTAAGGAATTTCATTCCTGTTATTGCCCCCATATCTTAGGATGACAAATAAGCTTCTGCAATTGCGGGAGCTTATTCTTTTACACTGCGATATTGCTGTAAAGGCAGAAATGCCATGATATCGCTACTTTATTCACGGGAAGGTATTATTATGGATAATAATTACAATAACGGACAGCAGGAAGGACAGCAGAACGGCGAGCCTATGGTCCCGCAGAACGGCGCTCCGAACGCACAGCAGCAGAACGGACCTGTTGCCCCTATGAGCGGAGAGTCCAACGCACAGCAGAACTATCAGCAGGGCGGACAGCCCAACGGTCAGATACCCTACGGACAGCCATATGGTCAACAGCCCTACGGTCAGGCTCCGCAGTTCTACGGACAGATGACCAATAACGGTAACGGCTTGCAGCAGACTGACGAAGGCATAGGTCTCTCCATAGCTTCTATGATACTCGGTATCCTGGCTATACTTTTATCATGCTGTTTTCATCTGATTGCATTAATCATCGCTGTCATAGGACTTATCCTCGGCGCAGTAGGACTCAAGAAGGGCGCAGGCAAGGGAATGGCTATAACAGGCGTTGTTCTCAGTATTATCACTATAGTTATAGCTGTGCTGACAATGGCCTTTGCATTTTCATTTGTTTCATTGTTCACTTGATCTCGCACTTAAAGCTCCCGCTATCGGGAGCTTTTTTACAAAAAAGATGACAAAGACTTTTTTTTGTGGTATAATAATTGAGTATTACCATTATTCGGAGTGTGAAAAATGAATAAATATAAAAAGTTGGTATTCAATACAGGAATATTCGCAATAGGCACGTTTGGCTCGAAAATACTCATAATCCTGCTGACAAGGCTTTATGCCCATAATATGGACTCTGTCAACAACGGAATAAAGGACCTCCTCGAGACCATGCTGCTGTTCTTGCAGCCCGTCTTTACATTTGCTTTGCAGGAGTACCTTATACGCTTCGGACTTGACAAGGACTACGACAAGCGTGAGGTATTCACCACCTCCGGCGTTATAACGCTGACGGGAATGGTGGTCATGGCGCTGATAGTGCCGTTTCTCCATTTTATTCCGCTGTTCAGCTTCTTCAGCGGATACGGTATACTGTTCATTCTCTATGTGACCATGTCGTCAATACGGATGCTGTGTCAGAACTTCGTCCGTTCCCGTGACATGGTAAAGCTGTTCTCCCTTGACGGGATACTTGCGACGCTGACATTCTTCATCTTCAATGTGATGTTCATAATGTGGCTTGGAATGGGAGTAAAGGGCTTCCTCCTCGCAGTGATACTCTCAGACAGCTGCTCGGTGGTGTTCCTGTGCATAGCGGCAAGACTCAGGAGCTTTATTGGCGCGGAGTACTTCAACAAGGCTCTTGCAAAGGAAATGATGCACTTTGCAGTGCCTCTTATACCAACAATAGTTATGTGGGCTGTAACATCGCTCTCAGACAGACTTTTCATCAAGCAGATGCACAGCGATTATCACCAGCTCGGTGAGGGCGCTGTAGGAATATACTACTTCGCCAATATGATCCCGAGACTTATCGGCATAGTATCAACGATATTCTTCCAGGCGTGGAGTATGTCTGCCATAACCGAAAGCAACTCCGCCGACAGGAACAATTTTTACGGGAAGGTATACAACACCTATGAGTCCATTATGTTCATTGCGGCGGCAGCACTTCTTGTGATAATCAAGCCTGTGACAACTTTCCTTGTGCCTGCGGACAAGCATATAGAGTATGCAGGCGTGTATGTGTACACTCCGATACTCGTTGTAGCGGCAGTATTCATGTGCTTCAGCCAGTTCCTTGGCAGTATCTATTCGGCTATAAAGCGTCCGCAGAACTCATTCTGGACAGCTCTCGTTGCCTGCGGCATAAATATCCCCATGAACTTCTTCCTCATACCAGTATGGGGAATACAGGGTGCGGCAGTTGCGACTTTCCTGAGCTATGTGATAAGCTTCTGGGCGCGTATAATCGACGCGAGGTACTATGTGCCATTCCGCTTTGACGGCCTGAAGAATCTGCTTAATATGACAGTTCTGCTTGCGATGAGCGGCTTGCTGCTTGCAGATGTGAAGCTCTATCCGTTATGGGCGCTGATACTTGCGGCAGTTATCGCCGCTCTGAACTACAAGGCGCTGCTCGTAACGGTTAACAAGCTTCTTAAAAGAAGCTGATATAATTTGAACGTTTAATGGGCGCAAACTGTGCGCCCCTGCACAACTCTAAACTGTAAAAAGGGAGGGCTTGATTATGCCGACACCACACAACAATGCAAAAAAAGGCGATATCGCCAGGACAGTTCTCATGCCGGGAGATCCGCTGAGAGCAAAATTCATCGCCGAGAATTATCTCGATGATCCCGTATGCTACAACGAGGTCAGGGGAATGCTCGGATTTACAGGCACTTACAAGGGAGTTCCCGTTTCCGTGCAGGGAAGCGGCATGGGTATGCCCTCTATAGGCATTTACTCATGGGAGCTTTTCAGCGAGTACGGTGTTGAGAATATTATCCGCGTAGGCACGGCAGGAAGTATTGCCGACAATGTTGAGCTCCGCGACGTTGTCATCGGAATGAGCGCAAGCACAAATTCCGCCTATGCTTCGCAGTACAGACTTCCGGGTACCTATGCTCCCACAGCTTCATGGAAGCTCCTTTCGGCAGCTGTCAAGTCCGCCGTGGAAAAGGGAAGCTCCTTCCATGTGGGAAATATCCTTTCAAGCGACACTTTTTACGACGACGCCAACAGTCTTGCTGACTGGCAGAAAATGGGCGTGCTTGCCATAGAAATGGAAGCTGCCGCACTTTACATGAATGCAGCAAGGGCAGGGAAGAACGCTCTCTGTATCCTTACTGTATCGGACTGCCCCCTCAAGGGCTTATCCACCACAGCGGAGGAGCGTCAGACTACTTTCAGAGACATGATGGAGATAGCTCTTGAAACTGTAATTAAGGTTAAATAACTGCCTAAAATAAAATTAAACAAAAATTAATTGTATTTTAAGATTACTTTAAGACTATTTTAAGGTTGGAATTGTATATTATAAGTGGATTAAGTAATCCCCCAATTCCCCTTCTATATTTATTCATTTCATTTGTTTAGGCTATGCAAATTTTTGCATAGCTTTTTACTTTATACGGGGATTGTTGACATTTTTATCGTGTTATGATATAATTATGAAAAATTGGCACAAGGAGGCTGCTATGGATAATAATAACACAGATCAGAATATTGATTACGGTGGTTACGATAACACCAACGCTCAGATAAATGAAACGCCGCAGGGCTCTCAGCCTGTAAACGGCGCTCCGCAGCAGTATACCCAGCCGCAGGGCGCACCGCCTCAGTACGGGCAGCCGTACGGCGGCTATCCTCAGCAGTATGGCCCTCCGCAGGGACCGCCTCCTCAGTACGGACAGCCTTACGGCGGTTATCCCCAGCAGTACGGACCTCCTCAGGGAGCTCCGCCGCCGTATTATAATCAGCCCTACAGCGCATATCCGCCGCCGATGCTCAACCCATACGACCCTCAGAACCTTCAGCGCAAGGAGAGTGGGGCAGGATTCGGCATAACTTCGCTTGTAATGGGTATACTTTCGCTTCTTGGCGGAGTTTGTGCCTATGTCGGCGGACTTCCATTTGCAGTACTCGGAATCATATTCGGAATCGTGGGAATGATAGTCAAGGGCGGAAAGGGCTTTGCTATTGCAGGTATCATAATCAGCGTATTCACTATCGTGATAGGTTTCCTGTTATGGGACGTTATAATGTCAAACGCAGGCTACGACGGATTATGGGACTTCCTCACAAGCTGATACTGAGAAATACGAATATAAAAAGGCGCAGCAGCTCCCGCTGGGAACTGCTGCGCCTTTTCATGGGGAAAGGGGAAGAGGATCAATCCTCGTTGGTCTTCTTTGATTTTTTGAACCTGGACTTTTGTCCGAAGTTGAGCGATATAGTGAGTATCTTGTCTGACTTGAAGAGCTTCAGAGCGAAGAACATCACTATTGCGAAGAATACTATCTGATAAGCCAGACCGCCCCAGAATGCCGCATAATTGCCGAACATCAGGTTTGGCATAGCCGTGAACGTGTGAGTGAAAGGTATTGCCCATATCACCAGCTTTGCGGCTGTGGGCATTGTATTGATATCGGCAAGAAGCGTTACTATCCACGGTATCATTACCATCATCATTATTGGAAGCAGCATTGTCTGTGCCGATTTTGAGTCGTTGACCAGTGCGCCGAGGATAATCGATATCGCAAGGCATATCATTATGGTCAGGAAGAGCTGGACTCCTATGAGCAGATAATCGGAAGCTCCCAAAGTAAGTCCCAGCTGCTTCAAAGCGTCGCCGGACGATATGATAGAGGCGGCAGTCTCCTTTGCCGTGTCAGTCACGCCTGTAGGAACACCTGTGGATAAGTCCGAGGTCATAGAGCCCATCATGCCCTTTGTGTAGGACGAGAATCCGAGCATCATGACTCCTGCATTGAGGAGAGCCGCAATGGCAGCTGCCAGCATTTTCGCCGTTATGACAGAACCTCTCGAAACAGGTGTGGAAAGCAGAGTTTCCAGTGTCTTGTCTATCTTTTCGTTTGAGATCGAAGCTATAAGTGCCTGAGATGTCATCATAATGAGTATGAGCACTATGAGCGGGAGTATCATGTTCTGCATGAGCACCTTTGTGAGTATGGTGCCGCTGGATATCTCTGCGGACTTATCCGCGACCACTGTATGCTCCTTCACTTTCAGCGGAGCCTCGATTATACCGAGGTCTTCCTTTGAAACACCCTGCTGTTCCGCAAGTTTAAGGGAAATATAGCCGTTCAGAAGAGAAACTGTTCCTTCTGTGCCGCCTGTCATTCCGCTGAAAGCGGAAACTCCCTGCACCTTGTTTACGGAGAGCACCTCGGGCTTTTTGCCGGCGAGTACCTCGTCCGCGAAACCCTGCGGTATGATAATGTAGCTTTTCAGCTTTGAATTGTCCCTGAAAGCGCTTGCGTAGTCGTTATCGGTAAGGGTGATACTGTTTATCTCAGTGTCGTTTGACTTGAAATAGCTCAGCATTTCGTTGGTAAAGTCCGTATCGTCAAGGTTGCAGATATTTATCTTGGGATTTTTTGCGTCGTTGACCATTTCGGACGTAGCCGACTGCATGACGTTTCCCATAATAAGGAATACTGCGAGAACGAACACCAGCGATATGATCATCTGCTTGTTTATGAGCTCCGAGAGCTCTTTTTTGAGAAGGTTAATGAACTTCATTCTCATTCACCACCCTTTCAAATACCTGTTCGAGATTAGGCGCCTGATAGCGTTCTTTCAGCTCGTCCGCCCTGCCCGTTACCATAAGGTGACCCTTTGAGATGATGCCGATGCGGTCGGAAACGAACTCTATCTCGAGCATATTATGTGATGAGAGAAGGAAGGACATTCCCTCTTCTTCTGCAAGTTTTTTTATCATTTTGCGTATCTCGATGGCGTTGAGAACGTCGAGACCGCTTGTCGGCTCGTCAAGTATCGCGAGTTTCGGTTTTGTCATTACCGCTCTCGCAAGGAGCAGCTTGCGGATCATACCGCGGCTGTAGGTGCCGATCTTGTCGCCCAGTCTGTCTCCGAGACCGCAGATATTCTTTGCGCGTTCAACGTAAGCGTTGAGTTTGTCGATATCTGAGGTGAACAGACCTGCCATGAATCTCAGGTACTTGATACCTGTCATCTGCTTGTAAGCGCCTGCCTCGTCGGGGAGGTAGGTTATTGATTCTCTTACCTTGTCGGGAGCCTTGATTATGCTGTGTCCTGCGACGGAAGCGTCTCCCGATGTAGGAGTGAGGAGGGTTGAGATCATGCGGATAGTAGTTGTCTTACCTGCGCCGTTGGGTCCGATAAGAGCAAATATCTCGCCCTCATTTATATCAAAGGATATTCTGTCTACGGCAAGTACTTTTGAGTACTGCTTTGACAGTTCCTTTACTTCTAAAACTTTTGCCAAGATATCTCTCCTTTTATTGTGGAGTTGTATTGAAACTGTTAGTTTTTCCAATATTATAATACCACAAATCGTACAAATTGTCAATACAAAACGTAGAAACGAACTCAAATTTTACAGTTTTTTAATAATGATGAAATACTATTCCGAAAAAATGAAAATCAGGTGAAAAATATTGGAGAAGCTTACAGTTTGGAGCACTGTGATTTGTACAGCTTTATCAAGAAAACTTATAATTAAGCTAAATCAAAACAGGTAAAAGATATTATTTATATTTCCGACACACCCGTTTTCTTGACATCGGGGAATAAATTTGATATACTAACTTTAATGAAGAACGCGGCTTTTGCAGGCTGCCTGTGCACATAATTCCCGTGTCAGGGGAACGTGCGCTTTTTTATTTGTCAGGCAGCGGAAAAGGCTGTGATATGCGGAAAGGCGGTGAAGTTCGGTGAAATTACCAATAGGCAGGATAGCTTCGGCGGCAATGGCTTTGCAGCTTGCGGCTTCCGGAGCAGCTCCTTTATGCGCCTTCGGAGCTGAAAACACTGTATCTGCGGCACTGACCGCGGATTATTACAGCATTGAGCCATTTGACAGCGGACTTCTCACTTTCAGCGAGTATTATGATAAGTATTCGGGCGAAAACCGCCCAGATAAGGAGATAATTCTTGATAAAAGCGATATCTCGGCAGTTGAGAACGGCGATATCACCACGGGCAGCTTCACCTCCGATGACGGCGAGACCAGAAATAACGTCATTCTTTGGAACAGCGCCGACGGAAGTATAGTTTTCGGCCTCGACGTAAAGGAAACGGGCAACTACTGCATTTCTGCGGATTACTGCCCCATGCTGTCGGGAAGTCCCGATATAGAGCTGAAAATGGAGATAGACGGGAAGCTCCCTTACGATACGGCTTCACGCATGACTTTAAGCAGAGTATGGACGGATGAGCATGAGATATACACGGATATACGCGGAAATCAGGTGCGTCCCGCCCAGGTGCAGCGCCCTGTGTGGAAAAGCTCGGTATTCGGCGATATTGACGGACTTTTCAGCGAGCCTTTGTTCATTTATCTCGAAAAGGGAAAGCATGAGCTGCGTTTCAGCTCCGAGAGGGCACAGCTCGCCATTGAACGCATAAAGCTTTTCAATCCTGAGGAACTCCCCGCATACAGCGAATATGCGGCTTCTGCGGCGACTGAACAGACCATTGGCGGAACGCCATCCGCTCTGTTCAGGATAGAGGGCGAAAGCGCCCTGTACAAGTCCGACCCCACGCTTTATCCTACCTATGACAACAGCAGTTACCTTGCTTCGCCTGCCGACCCACGTAAAATGGTGTACAACACCCTTGGCAGCGGCAGCTGGAAAAAGGCTCTGCAAACCGTTACATGGGAGATACCCGAGGAGGATATCGGTTCGGGCGGCTGGTATAAGATAGGCATAAAGGCGCGTCAGGATCAGATACGCGGCTTTGACTCCAACAGGCGTATCTATATCGACGGAAAAGTTCCATGCAGGGAGCTTGACCGCGTCGAGTTCGCCTACGATACGGACTGGTCGGTAGTAACTCCGGAAAGCGGCGGCGATTACGTATATGTATGGCTGGAGGGCGGAATGCCCCACACTATCTCCCTTGAAGCCGTAACAGGCGATATCGGCGAGTATCTCCGCCGTCTCGAGGGCGTAGTCAGGGAGCTGAACACTTATTACCGGAAGGTATTGATGATAACGGGACCTTCTCCCGATAAATACACGGATTATTATGTACATGAAAAGATACCGGGGCTTGTAGAAAGGTTCGGCAGCATTTCCGCGGAGCTGAAAGACGTTCAGAGCGGCATAGAGGCTCTTGCCGGGAGCAAGGGCACAGAGGCGGCTGCATTGGAGAATATGGCTGTGATACTGGACAAATGCACGGAAAAGCCTCTGCGTATCCCCTCGTATCTAAGCCAGATAAAGGACAGTATCACATCTCTTTCCGCATGGATGAGGGATAACCGCGACCAGCCCCTTGAAATTGATTACATTGAATTTGCTACTGCCGACAGGGAGTTCTCAAGCTGTGATGAGAAGCTTGGAAAGTCGCTGAAATTCGGACTTGACGCCTTTATCGGCTCCTTTTTCGAGGACTATACCACCCTTTCCGATGTTGAGAACGAGGAGGCTATGGAGGTATGGGTCTCACTGGGACGCGATCAGGCACAGGTTGTGAAGGAAATGACTGAGAACCGCTTCATGCAGGAAACGGGCATACCTGTTTCCGTGAACCTTGTCACAGGCGGAGTGGTGGAGGCTTCACTTGCAGGGAAAGGGCCTGATGTTGCGCTTTTCCTCGGTGGAGAGTTCCCTGTGAACCTTGCTGCCCGTGATCTCCTTGTTGATCTGTCGCAGTTTGATGACTTCGGCGAGGTAAGGGAGCGTTTTCAGAGGAACGCCATGACGCAGTATACCTACAACGGCGGCTGCTACGGACTGCCTTTGAGCCAGTCCTTCCCGATGATGTTCTACCGCACGGACGTGCTCACGGAGCTTGGATACTTCTCGCCTCCCGAGACATGGTCGGAGCTCAGGGATATGCTCCCAGCCCTACAAAGGAACTATATGTCGGTTGGACTTGTTCTTCCGCCGAATAATATCTCTCCTGCGACGGAGGCAGGTCATACCTTTGCCATGCTTCTGCTGCAAAAGGGGAAGACCTATTATAATGAAGACCTGACGGCTTCGTCCCTTGATACTATAGAAGCGGTGCAGTCCTTTGAGGAGTGGACGGATTTCTACACGGACTACTGCTTCGAGCAGACCTACGACGCATTCAGCCGTTTCAGAACAGGGGAATATCCCATAGTTATCGCAAATTATACCTTTTTCAACCAGCTTACGGCTGCTTCTCCCGAGATAAAGGGCTTGTGGGACTTCTGTCCCGTACCCGGAACTGAAAGAGCCGACGGTACCGTATCACACGCGGCAAACTCAAACGGCGCAGGAGCTGTGATATTCAGCAAGGTGAAAAACAAGGAAAATGCGTGGGAGTTCGTCAAGTGGTTCACTGATACGGAGACGCAGGTGCAGTACGCTTCTCAGATAGAGGGACTTCTGGGAACTCTGGGACGGTTCGATACTGCCAATGTTGAAGCTCTCGGGCGTATGTCGTGGTCGAACGGCGAGCTTGAGCGGCTTCGCGCACAGCAGGCAGAGCTTGAGGAGATACCCGTAACTCCTGCCTCATATGCGGTGACGCGGAATATAATGAACGCATTCAGAGAGACCATAAACGAGCATAATAACCCCCGTGATACGCTGATATGGTACAATAAGGACATAAACGACGAAATAACGCGAAAGCGTAAAAATCTTGGACTCAACTGAGGTTAAACCTGGGATTCCAAAGGGTTTACACCCCTTTGGTCGGGTCAAGGGCTGACAGCCCTTGCAGGGTTTGGGGCAGCGCCCCAAAATACGAAGTCGCCTTGCAAGAGAAGGCGTTACTTTAATAGACAGGTAATATCCGCCTCGGTTAAAACGTAAAGGAAGTGAAATAGGTGGCAGTTTCCGCTGAAAATACCGGAAAAAGAATAAAAAAGGAAAAGCGCGGTACGCTTTGGCGCGATATAAAGCGCAGCAAAGCCTGTTACGGCATGATAGCGCCCTTTATGATATTCTTCATAGTCTTTACCGTAGTGCCTGTGCTGATGTCGCTGCCTATGGGCTTCACGGACTTTGACATGGTCCGTCCGCCGAAATATGTGGGACTTTCCAACTTCACCACGCTCTTTCTTTCTGACAAGATATTCATACGCTCGATAAGGGTAACGCTGGTATTCGCCCTGCTTACGGGACCTGTCAGCTACGTGCTGTGTTTCCTGCTGGCATGGATGATAAACGAGATGCACCCGAAGCTGAAAACGCTGTTTACGCTGATATTCTACGCGCCCTCAATGGCCAACGTATACACGGTATGGCAGCTCATTTTCAGCGGCGATATGAACGGCTACATGAACTCCTTCCTCATAAATCTCGGTATCATCAATTCACCTGTGCAGTGGCTTACGGACGGCAGATACGTGCTTGGCGTCACGATAGTTGTGCAGCTGTGGATATCGCTGGGCGCAGGATTTCTTGCGCTTCGTGCGGGATTTCAGAATATTGACCGCTCCATGTACGAGGCGGGAGCTATCGAGGGTATCCGCACACGCTGGCAGGAGCTCATTTACATCGTTATCCCGTCAATGGGACCTCAGCTCATGTTCGCGGCGGTAATGCAGATAGTAAGCTCGTTCACCGCAGGAACTGTTGCTCAGAACCTTGTAGGCTTCCCGAGTACGGACTACAAGGCGCATACGATAATGACCCACGCCTTCGACTACGGCTGGCAGAGATTTGAAATGGGCTATGCTTCGGCGATATGCCTTATACTCTTCGCTGCCATGTTCGTCTGCAACAAGCTCATCAGCAAGGCGCTTGGCAAATATATGGACTAAGGAGGCGAAGCTGTGGCAGTTACAGACGTTGCGAAGCTTCGCGCTTCAAACAGACAGGCAGGCAGAAAATTCGGCGGAAGTATCAGTATATTCATGCTTCTTGCGATACTCGGACTTTTCATGGTGCTGCCCATATACCTTACGATAGTAATGTCGGTAAAGCCCGTTGAGGAGCTTTTCGTTTTCCCGCCGAAGCTTTACGCAGTAAGACCCACCCTTGACAATTTCAGGGATATGTTCCGTGTGCTCCATCAGAACCGCGTACCGTTCTCACGTTATGTGTTCAACAGCATATTTGTGACTGCGGCGGTAACGGTATTGCAGTGCGTATTCTCGTCAATGGCGGCATTCGTGCTTGCAAAGTGCAAGTTCCCGGGAAGCAAACTGCTGAACGGCATAATAGTAATAGCGCTTCTCTATCAGAGCAGCGTCATATACATAATGCAGTACATAGTTATGGCGAAGCTCCACATGATAGATACTTATATGGCGCTTATCTTCCCTGCGGTGGCGTCGCCCATGGGACTTTTCCTCATGAGGCAGTCCATAAGTCAGGTGCCCGACTCCATGATAGAAGCCGCAAAGGTGGACGGCGCAGGACTTTTCCGCATATGCTGGCAGATAGTTATACCCAATCAGAAGCCTGCGCTCATGACCCTGATAATATTCGCATTTCAGGGGGCGTGGAACATACAGACAGGCTCGGTGGTATTCAGGGAGGAGTACAAGACCCTTCCCACAGTAGTCTCGCAGGCTGCCACCTCGGGACTTGCCCGTGCAGGCGTAGCAATGGCGGCAGCGGTATTCATGCTCGTACCGCCTATAGTCATATTCATGCTTGCTCAGAGGCAGGTCATCGAGACTATGGCACATTCGGGCATCAAAGAGTGAGCAGTAAGTAGTTTTTGATGATTAGTTGGTGACTGCATCATTGACGCCCGGTGCAAACCGATAAAATGAAAGGGAGTGAAGCAAACGAATACAAAACTGAAAAGATGTATCACAGCGCTGACGGCATTTGCTGCACTCGCTTCCGTGAGCGTATCGTCTGTCTCGGCGGCAGGAGTTCCCTCGGAGAGCTACAACTACGACCGCTGGGGCGAGGCTATCCCCTCACAGGCAGGCTATACCGCCGACAGGACGGTCTCGGGAAACGACCTTGAGATAGGCGGCTTCGACAGCCCCTCCGACCTTTTCATAGACAGCAGCGGCACGGTATACATAACCGATACGGGCAACGACCGCATTATCGCGGCGGACTCCGAGCTGAAAAGCGTTCTCCGCGTTTATGACAGCTTCACCATGCCCGACGGCTCGGAAACAAAGCTCAGCAAGCCTATGGGAGTTTTCGTTTCCGCGTCGAACGACTGCCTTTACATAGCCGATACGGATAATTCACGCATACTTGTAACGGATATGGCCGGCAGCGTAAAAACTGAGATAACAAAGCCCGAGTCTGAGGTCTACGACCAGAAGAGGACTTTTCTGCCCCAGAGAGTAGTTGCCGACAAGGCAGGTAACGTCTACACTGTTCTCGGAAATATCACAACGGGAGCCGCGATGTTCTCGCCCGACGGCGGATTTATCGGATTTTACGGCGCGAACCGCGTTGAAGCTACCGCAAAGGTGGTAAGCAACTATTTCAGGAGCCTTTTCATGTCCGACGAGAAGAAGGCACGGCGAAAAAGGACAGTCCCCACGGGAATAACCAGCTTTGACATCGACGGAGACTTTATCTTCACCTGTACCGCTTCAAATACTCAGTCAGTTGACGCTGTCAAGAAGCTGAATGCGGCAGGAAACAACATTTTTGCAGGACTTTCGCTGACTTTCGGCGACTACAAGCCCATGTACGATACATCGCAGAACAAGATGTTCATGCCGTCCATAGTCGATATAGATGTAGCCGCAGACGGCTGCATAAACTGCCTTGACTTCACCACGGGTAGAGTTTTCCAGTACGACGAGGACTGCAATCTGCTGTTCATCACGGGTGCCATTGCCAAACAGACAGGCGGATTTGACCATGCGACGGCGGTGGAGTCCCTCGACGACAAGATATACGTCCTTGACTCCTCAAAGGACACGGTGACGGTATTTAAGGAGACCTCATTCGGACAGGTGGTCCACAAGGCTGCCGCACTCTACAACGACGGATACTACGAGGAGGCTCTCGAACCGTGGCAGGAGGTCCTTGCAAGGGACGGAAACTACCGCAGAGCCTATGTGGGAATAGCTTCGGCGCTTCTCAGAAAGGGCGATTACAAGGGCTCCATGAAGTACGCGAAGCTTGCGGACGCAGGCGACATCTACAACAAAGCCTTCGAGGGCAGGCGCAGGGAGTTCCTCAGGGAGCATTTCACGGCTGTAGCGGCGGCTTTGATACTCTGCGCCGGAGCTCTCATAGTTTCCGGACATTACAGGAAAAGGCGCAGAGCTGCGAAAAATACGGAAGAAAAGGAGGCGGAGCAGCAATGATGGATCTTACTCAGCGTCAGTGGGTAAAGCACGCGGTGACGCACCCTTTTGAGGGCTTTGAGGATATGCGCTGGAAGAAGTCGGGCTCGCTGAAAATAGCCATGCTCATCGTTCTGCTCCTCTTTTTCGGCGAGATAGCCTACGGGCGGCTCTACGGCTTTCAGTTTCACATCTCATACGACAAGACTTTCAATATCATACCTTATATAGTCCGCAGCTTCGTGCTTTTCGGAGCATGGACAGTGGGCAACTGGGCAGTGTGCACTCTCCTCGAGGGAGAGGGAACGCTGAGGAATATCTGCATATACAGTGCCTACGCACTTATACCCTATGTGGTGCAGCTTTACGTGAATGTACTGCTTTCCCACATACTTGTGCGCGACGAAGCTGTCTTCATGCAGGTGATAGAGATCATCGGCACCTGCTGGACGGTGGTGCTGCTGTTCTCGGCGGTGAAGTCGGTACATCAGTACACCTTCAGAAAGACGGTATTTGCGGTATTGCTGACCATAGCGGCAATGCTCATAATGCTGTTCCTGCTGGTGCTTTTCATGTCGCTGATACAGCAGGTATACATCTTCATATCCACTGTTTACACGGAGCTCTCCTACAGAGCGAGAGTCTGAAAGGCGCGGAATATGGGCAAAAAGATAAGAAGAACGCTGCTCTGTCTGCTCATTGCGGCTTCAATGGCGGCTTCGGGCAGCGCCTATGCGGACAGCGAAGGAAAAGCCGTGCAGTCCGATACGGCTTCGGAAACCGAAAGCGGCGGAGATACCGAGAAGTCCAAACGTTCGGAGTCAGTTGAGAAAGCCGAGCTTTCGGCGGAGGACGCTGACAGATACCTTAAAAAGATAGGATATTGCGACGGCTACGATGTTTATTTCAGGAGCAAGGACATTGAAGATGAGCTCTGGGAGACCGTGGGCGGCAAGCCTAAGAGCAAAAAGGACTATACTTCCGAGCAGCAGAAGATAGCCGACAAGGCAGACGAGCTGAAAAAACTGGGCGAGCTCGTTATAATTGACAGTAAAAGCGGAAAAGCTGCGGCTTCATTCAGAAGCGGCGTCAAATGCGACGAGGGAAAGCTCTATGTCAGCGACGCAGGAAGATTTTTCGTGCTTACCGATGAAGATACCGGCAGAGTCATAAGGATAAGGGAGATAGTTTCCACCCTTGACAGCAAATACGCCTTTTTGTCTGCCGACAAGAATACGCTGGAGTTCCTCCGCGGTGATATGAAAGGCACGGACAAGAGCTACAGCTTTGACAGGACAGAAGACGGAAAGCGGATATACAAGTCCGCAGAGGGCGGTTTTGCGTGGCTGACCGCCGACGGCAGCCATTACCTCGGAGCTTTCCGCTACGGCGCGGAAAATGATAAGCTCCGTATGATAATAGACGACAGGAGCGCCTCATTCGGTATCGAGAACAAGGAAAACGGCTTTATATGGTGGTCGTCGCCCCTCGAAGCTTCTCAGGATACAACTGCTACGGGACTTGTAGCGGACGAGCTGCGCTCGTCGAATGTGCTTCGCTACGGCATACCTATGAGCCGTTCGGGCAATAATATGCTCCGCTCGGGCAGCGATAAGGACTGCGTATTCAATGTCAGCGATATCGAAAACGGTATCCGCGTGATATACGGCTACAAAGACGCAGGCTTTACTGTTCCTGTGGAGTATACCATAGAGGACGATCACCTAAGGGCAAGGGTGAAAATATCTGAGATAGCCGAATCAAAGCCTGAAAACATAGCGACTGAGATGACACTGCTTGGCAGCTTCGGAGCAGCTCCCGACGATGAAGAGGGATATTTCGTCATACCCGACGGCTGCGGAGCCCTTGTGCGCTTCAACAACGGCAGGACTATGCAGACGAACCTCTATCAGCAGCGTATCTATGGCAGCGATGTAACGGCTGTACCGCAGAACAGGGGAGCTCTCACGGAGCAGATATATCTGCCCGTATACGGCATAGTAAGAGGGGGCAACGCCCTCCTTGCGGTCGCGGCAAAGGGCGACTCCAACGCTTATATCACGGCAAACGTGTCGGGACAGTCCAAAAGCAGGTACAATATCTGCAATTTCACCTTTATTCTCCGCGGTACGGACACATTTTACATGTCGGGAAACAGCCACGATAAGTACACTGTCTTTGAAAAGGGAAAGATAAGATCGGACGATATAGAGCTGCTCTACTACCCCATTGCGAAGAAAGGCGCTGATTATACCGATATAGCTGCAAGATACAGGCAGTATCTCCTTGAAGAGCAGGGCGTGAAGATAAGGAGCAGCGCGGACAAAGCACCTTTGTATCTCGGACTTTACGGCGGAGTTATGAAGAAAAAGTCGGTTCTCGGCATACCGCTCTCGTTTCGGACCTCCGTTACAGATTTCGGGCAGGCAGCTGACATAATAAGCGAGCTGAAAGAGCGCGGAGTTGACGATATGGTCGTCTCCTACAGCAACTGGACCAACGACGGTATAAAAAACAAGGTCGACAAGGGCGCAAAGCCCTCGGGAAAGCTTGGTGGAGTAAGAGACTTCCGCAGCCTCACCGACCTTATAGACGAATGCGGTTACAGCCTGTACCCTGTTTCCGACAACAGGGATTTCAGCTCGGGAAACGGCTATTACTCATTTTCGGACACAGCCGTGAGGGTTTCGGGCTCATATTCGAGGATAGTCAGCTATGACAGGGCTTACGGCATACCCGACGGTTTCAGAAAGAATCTTTCTCTGCTTACTCCTGACTGCTACGGTGAGGTTTTCGGAGATATCGCCGAAAACTATTCAAATGCAGGGCTCGGCGGAGTTTCTCTCGCAAGTCTTACCTCCTCGCTTTACGGAGACTATGGCAAAAAGAGCATTTCAAGGGCAGGCGCGGAAAAGCTCCTTACGGAGGGCTATGAGACTGTCACGGAGAAGCTTGGGGGCGGCATACTTGCAGACAATGCAAACGCCTATGCTCTCCCATATGTCAGCCATATCACGGGAGTTCCCATGAATTCGGGCAGATTCGACCTCTTTGACGAGGATATCCCGTTCTATCAGATGGTAATGCACGGTGTTATACCGTATTCAGCGGAGGCTGTCAACGGAAGCCCCGACCCCGAAAGGCTGATGCTCATGGCGGCGGCTACCGGAAGCTCTCTCAGCTACGATATGATTCACGAGGAGACAAGCGAACTGAAAGACACAGAGCTTGATTTCCTGTATTATGCCAATTATAAGGGCAATATCAGAAAAGCGGCAGAGGATTACGCCATGCTCGAGCCGCTCCTGAGCAGTGTCTCGGACTGCTATATTACCGGTTATCATGCGGACGGCGATATCATAACTACAGATTATTCGGACGGAACAAGGGTCGTTACCGACCTTGGGGCAATGACGGTCAGCTGGGACGGCGGCTTCATCTCTCTTGGCGAAATCACATAGGAAAGGCGGGAAGAAATTGAGCGCAAAAACTGAAAAAAGCAGTAAAAAAAGGCGCATAATGTCCTATCAGCGGAGAAAATCCCTGTACGGCTACGGTTTTATCAGCTTATGGCTGGCGGGAACGGTGCTTTTCTTCCTGATACCTCTCGGGAAGTCGCTGTGGTACTCATTCTGCAGTGTTTCGGTGGATCCCGGCTCGCTGAATACCGAATTCAGGGGCATGGACAACTATTTCAGCGTACTTGGTGAAGACCCCTATTATACGGAATATCTCGGGGACGTTCTCCTCGAAACTCTTTGGAAAACGCCGTTGATACTGATATTCTCGCTGTTTATCGCGGTGGTGCTCAATCAGAAGTTCAGGGGAAGGACACTTGCGAGGGCTGTATTCTTTCTGCCCGTCATAATCGCCACGGGACCTGTTTTCAGGATAATCAGCGGCGATATGGACTCTACGGGCAATGCGGGCGCTGAGCAGTTCAATACCATGTTTTCCACGAATCTTGTGGGTGAGCTGATGCAGTTCCTCGGTATCTACGGCATAAGCGACAGCGTCAGCACCTTTATTTCAGCAGTCGCGGACAATATCTTCGGTATCGTATGGAATTCGGGCATACAGATAATCCTTTTCCTTGCGGCTCTGCAGAATATCCCTGCCTCTGCCCGTGAAGCGGCACAGATGGAGGGCGCTACCGCATGGGAGTACTTCTGGAAGATAACCTTCCCGTATGTCAGCCCGTTCATACTTGCAAATCTCATATTTACCGTAATAGATTCGTTCACTAACCCGATGAACAGCGTTATGAACCGTATCTCCACCATGAGGAGCCAGTTCGATTTCGGAGAGGCTTCCGCAATGGCGTGGATATATTTTGCAGTCGTTATTGCCGCTATAGGCGTGGTCACGGCTGTTATGAACAGGTTCATATACTATGAGAACGACTGAGGAGGTGCATGAATGGCAGATGTAACGAATGCACCGAAGATAAAGACAGCCGACGAGACAGGCAGCGGCATGGACAGCCGCGAAGCAGGACGCCGAAGAAGAGCTTCCGTCACGGCGGAGGAAAGGCGCTATCTGCGGAGGAAAGCCGTTGCGGATAAGGTATGGCCGTTTTTCAGAGCCGTTATACTCATAGGACTGGGCTTTGTCATAATGTATCCACTGATATACATGATAAGCTGCGCTTTCAGAGACAGGGCTGATATGAGCGACCCCACGGTAATGTGGATACCGAGGCATTACACGCTGAAGGTCATAGCCGAGACCATTGACGCTATGGACTACTGGAAAACTCTCGGCAACACTCTGTTCCTGAATATAGGCTGCTCGCTGGTGCAGGTGTTCTCATGCGCCCTGACGGGCTACGGCTTTGCAAGATTCAGGTTCAGGGGCAGCAGGCTTCTCTTCGGAGTTGTCATCATGATGATACTTGTGCCGACGCAGGTGATATCCCTGCCGCTGTATACCCAGTTCAGATACTTCGGCATAAAAGGGCTTTTCTCACTTAATCTCATTGACAGCAGACTTACCATGTATCTACCTGCAATGACCGCCAACGGCATACGCGCAGGATTGATGATATATATATTCCGTCAGTTCTTCAAGGGAATGCCGAGAGAACTGGAGGACGCTGCGTATATCGACGGCTGCGGACCTTTCAGAACGTTCGTAAGGGTAATGCTGCCCAACGCTTCGGCAGCGCTGCTGACTGTATTCCTGTTTTCCGTTGTATGGTACTGGAACGACTACTATGTGAGCAGCACCTTCTTCACGGACACCAGGACCATAGCCCTCATGCTGACAAATCTCGACAACGAGCTGAAAATGAACCTTTTCGACGACCCGACGGTGCAGATAAGTCCCCGTGACCAGATAGTATGGAAAGAGGCAGGCTGTCTGCTTTCCATAGCTCCCGTGCTTATCATGTATGTATTTTTGCAGAAGCACTTCACCGAGGGAATAGAACGCTCGGGAATAGTTGGCTGAATATGTATTATTACAGAAAAAGGCATAAGGAAGAAATTTCTTTATGCCTTTTTTGTCCGATAAGCACAATGTGATATTGACAACGGACGGTCAGGGGCGTATAATTGAAGTAAATCCATTGGTTCCGGAGTAAAAAATGAAAAAGATACTCAGACCCGCAGGGGTCTTTATAAAAGCGATGCCCCACTTCCTGGTATTCGAGCTTATTTTCAAGCTCCTTCTGCTTGCAGTGGGAACGCCTGTGACTGCCTTGCTTCTGAAGCTCACCATGAAGCTTTCGGGAGTTACTTATCTCAACGATGAAAATCTTCTTACATATTTAAGACATCCCTCGACCCTTATAGTCATAGCTCTGATGCTTTTCAGCTATGCGTTCTTCTCCTTTGTGGAGCTCTCCGCTCTTGTAGCCTGCTTTTCCTGCTATAACAAAAAGCAGCGGATATACACCGGAGGAATGTTCCGAACGGGTCTGAAAGCTTTTGCAAAGGCTTTCAGAGGCACGGGGATAGTCTCTTTCCTTGCGTACATGGCAATAATGCCCCTTGCACAGTTCTCATTGTCATCGGGTATGTTCATGGCTCCGCTCATGCCTGTGATGAGGAGGATATTCAACTCCATGAACGGAGCTCTGGCAGTTGTATGCTATGTACTTGTGCAGCTGCTGTTCATTATCCTTATCATAAGCGCGAGCTACAGTATCCACTACCTTATCCTTACCGACAAGCCTTTTAAGGAGTGCATAAAGAGCAGCAAGGAGAAAATGCACGGACAGCGCAGAAAGATGATAATTTCGGCGCTCCTGTGGAGCATAGGCATAGTTGCCTTTATCGGCTTGCTGACTTTCGGTCTCAGCTTCATCATAGTCTTTATCGTAAAGGGCTTTTCAAAGCCAGGAGCTGCTTTCGGCACGGCGCTGAAGATACTGCGTTATACGTGGAGCGTCTTTACGGCGGTATCGGCTTTCTTCTCGGCTCCTGCCATTATATGGCTGCTTACCGACAAGTTCATGAAGGACGTTAAGGACGAGGATATAGTTCTCCCGAATGCGGGCTATAAGAAGTTCAGCAAGAAAAAGAGTGCGGTCATCATAGTGTGTCTTGCAGCTGTCAGCTCGGTGATGAACCTGTCCTACCTGAAAGCCCTTTCACGCGGAAATGTAAGCCTCAACGTGGGAATTATAAGCCGTACTCAGGTAACGGCGCACAGGGGCTTCTCAAAGGTAGCTCCGGAGAACACCCTGCCTGCCTTCAAATCGGCGATGGACTGCGGTGCGGACTACATAGAGCTCGATATACAGCTGACTGCTGACGACCGCCTCGTCGTGATACATGACGACAAGCTCGACCGTACAACGAACGGAACGGGCATGGTGGAGAAATACACCTACGACCAGCTCAGAACGCTGTCCGCAGGCTCGTGGTTCGGAAAGGACGGGGAGTTCGACGACGTGGAGATACCGCTCTTCTCGGACGTGCTGGAGCTTGTGGGGGATGATATAATGCTGAATATTGAGATAAAGCGCTCGGGCGACCCGAAAAAGACTGCTGAAAAGGCTGTGGAGCTCATAGAGGAGTACGGTATCGTCAATTCCTGCTATATCACGTCGTTCTCGTACCCTGCACTGAAAAAGGTTAAGCAGCTCAATCCAAAGATTAAGACGGGCTTTATCGCAAACCTCGCAACGGCTACGTCATTTGCACAGCTGCCATATATCGACGCTGTGAGTATGAACTATCTCTTCGTCAACCAGGCTGTGGTGAACTCGGCTCATCATCACGGAAAGCGCATTTTCGTATGGACTGTGAACAGGCAGAGCGAAATGCAGAAGATGATGGCTCTCGGAGTTGACAATATCATCACAGACCGCCCCGACAAGGCTCTCGAGATCGTGAACTCGAAGAAGGTCGGCGATACTGTCCTGACAGCTCTGAAATTTATCTTCGGAAGCTGAAAAGGCGATGAACAGGCATTTATCCATACTCCGGGCTGTGAGGAAATCACGGTTCGGAGTATATTGTTAAAATAAAATTATTGTTCATTAAAAATTTACAAATACAATTTCTGCAAATTGTTGATTTATCCCTATATATGTGATATAATTGATTACGTTGAGTGCGCTGTACGCGCACTGACTGCACGAAGATATGCGTTGAAACGGAAGGTTGCTGTCGGTATGGCAGGTAATTTCCGTGGAGTATGTCCGATTTTAAACCGGGCGAATGGGATATCGAACACAGTTTGTGGTTATTGTTCACGCAGCTTGCGTATGCGTGGATTATGCTCTTTTTGTGCTCATATTTTGCTGAAACCGCTCGGAAAACACCAGTTTTTCGAGTTTTTTATGAGATGAAGCATGAAACACACGGAAACGTGTGATATTCCAATCTGCGTCCCCGTAATTAATTCCAAGGAGGCGAAAACAATGGCAGTCAACGAAAAAATCAGATTCAAGATCAAGGGCTACGATCACGCTACTGTTGATATTGCAGCAGCTAAGATCGTTGAGGCAGCCAAGAGAAGCGGTGCAAGAGTTTCGGGTCCTATCCCGCTCCCTACAGATAAGGAAGTTGTTACTATTCTCCGCGCTGTACACAAGTACAAGGACAGCCGTGAGCAGTTCGAGATGAGAACTCACAAGAGACTCGTAGACGTTATCCGTCCTACAGACAAGACAACAGCTGCTCTTGACAAGCTCGAGATCCCCGCAGGCGTAGACGTTGTTATGGAAGTCAAGTAATTGACTGATATTACGCTTGAAACTACCGCTCGGGAAGCGGAATGACGGTGATCCGTCGGTCAAGTTGATGTGTAAATCATCAACCAATAACCTAACAGGAGGAAATGAAAATGCAGAAAGGCATTATCGGCAAGAAGATCGGTATGACTCAGATCTTCGACGAAACAGGAAAAGTTGTTCCTGTAACAGTAGTAGAAGCTGGCCCGTGCGTTGTTGTACAGAAGAAGACCGTTGAGAACGACGGCTATGCAGCACTTCAGCTGGGCTACGGCGACGTAAAGGTACAGAGAGTTAACAAGCCTATGAAGGGTCACTTCGACAAGGCAGACGTTGCTTGCAAGAAGGAACTCAAGGAGTTCAGACTTGACGACTGCGACGCTCTCAACGTAGGCGACATCATCAAGGCAGATACATTTGCTGTAGGCGACGCTATCGACGTTGTCGGCACAAGCAAAGGTAAGGGATTCGCAGGTGCTATCAAGCGCCACAATCAGCACAGACTCAAGGAAACTCACGGTACAGGTCCTGTTCACAGACAGGCAGGTTCAATGGGCGCTTGCTCATCCCCTTCAAGAATCTACAAGGGCAAGGGCATGGCAGGTCACATGGGTGCTGAGCAGGTAACTGTACAGAATCTCGAAATCGTTAAAATAGACACTGAGAACAATCTCATCGCTATCAAGGGCGCTATCCCCGGTCCTAAGGGCGGTATCGTTTATATCGTTGACAGCGTTAAGGCTTAAGGAAGGAGGAAGCGTAAATGTCTACTATTTCAGTATTTGATATGACAGGTAAGCAGGTTTCCGAGACAGAGCTCAATGACGCAGTTTTCGGAATCACTCCCAATGAAGGCGTTATGCACGCTGCAGTTGTTAATTACCTTGCAAACCAGAGACAGGGCACACAGTCCACACTTACAAGAACAGAAGTAAGCGGCGGCGGCAGAAAGCCCTGGAGACAGAAGGGTACAGGCCATGCAAGACAGGGTTCGACCCGTGCTCCTCAGTGGGTACACGGAGGAATCGCTCTCGGCCCCAAGCCCAGAGATTACAGATACGAGCTTAACAAGAAGGTAAAGAGACTTGCAATGAAGTCCGCGCTTTCTGCTAAGGTCATCGACAACAACATGATCGTTCTTGACGCTCTTACACTTGACGGCTTCAAGACAAAGACAGTTGTTGATATGCTCAAGGCTCTCGGCGTTGAGGGCAAGGCTCTCATCGTAACAGCAGAGGCTGATACAAAGGTTATCAAGAGCGCAGCTAACATCCCCGGTGTTAAGACTGCTGCTGTAAATACACTTAATGTTTACGACATTCTCAACTATGACAAGTTCATCGTTGTAAAGAATGCTGTAGGAAAGATCGAGGAGGTGTACGCATAATGAAAGCAGCTCAGGACATCATTCTCAAGCCTGTTATCACTGAGAAGTCCATGGACGATCTTCAGGCTGGAAAGTACACCTTTAAGGTAGCTAAGGACGCTAACAAGTCCGAGATCAAGAAGGCTGTTGAGCAGCTCTTCGGCGTTGAGGTTGCAAAGGTAAACACAATGAACTGCAACGGACGCGATAAGAGAGTCGGAAGATATGTCGGCAAGACACCCGACTGGAAGAAGGCTATCGTTACTCTTACAGCGGATTCAAAGGCTATCGAGTTCTTCGAGGGCATGGTTTGATCCCACTATTAAATAAGTAAGAGAGTTATGGGAGTAATGCTCCCGCAAAAAATGCATTAAAGGAGAAAGTTAAAATGGCTATAAAGACTTATAAGCCTACGACACCTTCGAGACGTCAGATGACTGTAACTGACTACTCGGTTCTGTCAAAGGTTGAGCCGGAGAAGAGCCTTCTCGAACCAATGAAGAAGAAGTCGGGAAGAAACAGCTACGGCCGTATAACAGTTCGCCACAGAGGCGGCGGTAACAGAAGAAAGTACCGTGTAATCGACTTCAAGAGAGACAAGGACGATATGATCGCAGTTGTCAAGACTCTTGAGTACGATCCTAACAGAAGCGCATTCATCGCGCTCGTTGAGTACGAGGACGGTGAGAAGAGATACATTCTCGCACCAAACGGCTTAAAGGTCGGCGATAAGATCGAGTCAGGCGCAGAGGCTGATATCAAGCCCGGCAACGCACTCAAGCTCGCTGATATCCCTGTTGGTACATTTATCCACGCTATCGAGCTTTATCCCGGCAAGGGCGCTCAGCTCGTAAGAAGCGCAGGCAACCAGGCTCAGCTCATGGGTAAGGAAGACACATACGCTCTCGTAAGACTTCCTTCAGGCGAGATGAGAAAGGTTCCGATCAATTGTAAGGCTGCTATCGGTCAGGTTTCAAATATCGACCACGAGAACGTTAACTACGGTAAGGCTGGTCGTGTAAGAAACATGGGCTGGAGACCTACAGTTCGTGGTTCTGTCATGAACCCATGCGATCACCCGCACGGTGGTGGTGAAGGTAAGTCACCTGTCGGACGTCCGGGCCCTGTTACTCCTTGGGGTAAGCCAGCACTCGGCTATAAGACACGTAAGAAGCATCACAGAACTGATAAGTTCATCGTAAAGCGCCGCAACGGCAAGTAATCTGAAAGGAGGAACTGATTAATGAGCAGAAGCATCAAAAAGGGACCTTATGTCCAGGAAGTTCTCCTGAAGAGGGTCGTTGCAATGAACGAAGCAGGCGAAAAGAAGGTTCTCAAGACATGGAGCCGTTCTTCAACAATATTCCCTGATTTCGTAGGTCACACATTCGCTGTACACGACGGACGCAAGCACGTTCCGGTATACGTTACAGAGGATATGGTAGGTCACAAGCTCGGCGAGTTTGCTCCTACAAGAACCTATAAGGGCCACGCAGGCTCAAAGACATCCAACAACGGTAAGAAATAAGCGGAAGGAGGAGTTCAGAGATGGAAGCAAGAGCTTATTTAAGAAATGCTCGTATATCACCCAGAAAGGTGCAGATTGTTCTGGATCTTATCAGAAACAAGCCTGTTGATCTCGCTTTAGCTACTTTAGATCTTACTCCTAAGGCTGCAAGTCCTATCGTTGCAAAGCTTGTTAAGTCCGCTCAGGCAAATGCTGAGAACAACTTCAGCATGGACAAGGATAACCTCGTGGTTTCCGAGTGCTTCGTAACACCAGGACCTATAATGAAGAGGATCATGCCGAGAGCACAGGGCAGAGCATATAGAATTTTAAAGAGAACATCACACATCACAGTAGTTCTCACAGAAAAAGAATAATCCCAAGGAGGTTTGAAGAATGGGCCAGAAAGTTAATCCGCACGGTCTTCGTGTCGGCGTTATTAAAGATTGGGATTCTCGTTGGTATGCAAACAAGTCCGATTTCGGCAACACTCTCGTTGAGGACTACAACGTTCGTAATTTCGTAAAGAAGAGCCTCTATGCTGCAGGCGTTCCGAGAATCGAGATCGAGCGTTTTGCCGATAAGGTAAGAATCCACATCCACTGCGCTAAGCCCGGTATCGTAATCGGCAGAGGCGGTGCAGAAATCGAGAAGCTCAGAGCACAGCTCGAGAAGATGATGAACAAGCAGGTTTTCATCAATATCATTGAAGTAAAGCAGCCCGATATGGACAGCCAGCTCGTAGCAGAGAAGATCGCTCTCGACCTTGAGAACAGAGTATCTTTCAGAAGAGCTATGAAGCAGTCTATCGGCAGAACAATGCGTCTCGGCGCAAAGGGTATCAAGGTCAAGGTATCAGGCAGACTTGCCGGTGCCGAGATCGCAAGAAGCGAGAGCTACCACGAGGGTACTATCCCGCTCCAGACTATCCGTGCTGATATCGACTACGGCTTTGCTGAGGCTGATACAACATACGGCAAGCTTGGCGTAAAGGTCTGGATCTATAAGGGCGAAGTTCTCAAGGGCGATGCTGCAAAGGCTGCTGCTCAGAGAGAAAAGCTCGAGAGAAAGAACGATACAAGAAACAATGACAGACGTCGCAGAGACGACAAGTCAAAGGATAACCGCAGAGAGTTCAACAAGACTCGCGCTGCTAAAAGAGAAGGAGGTAACCAGTAATGCTGCTTCCAAAGAGAGTTAAATACCGCAGAGTCCACAGAGGACGTCTTAAGGGTAAGGCATACAGAGGAAACAAGGTAACTTACGGTGATTACGGTCTTCAGGCTCTCGAGCCTGCTTGGATCACTTCCAACCAGATCGAGTCTGCCCGTATTGCCATGACTCGTTATATCAAGAGAGGCGGTCAGGTTTGGATCAAGATATTCCCTGACAAGCCTATCACAGAAAAGCCCGCTGAAACACGAATGGGTTCAGGTAAGGGTTCACCGGAATACTGGGTAGCAGTTGTTAAGCCGGGCCGTGTTCTCTTTGAGATCAAGGGCGTTGCTGAAGAGACTGCAAGAGAAGCTATGCGTCTTGCTATGCACAAGCTTCCTATCAAGTGTAAGTTCGTAACTAAAGCAGAGCAGGAGGTTGAGCAGTAATGAAGGCATCGGAAATCAGAGAAATGTCAGTTGATGAGCTCAACGAGAAGCTCGCCAGCCTCAAGGAAGAGCTCTTCGCTCTCCGCTTTCAGCTGGCAATCAATCAGCTTGATAATACAGCAAGACTCAAGGCTGTAAAGAAGGATATTGCACGCATCAAGACATCTCTGCGTGAGGCAGAGCTTGCTGCACAGCAGTAAGAAAGGGAGGATTTAGCTAATGTCTACTGAGAGAAACCTTAGAAAAACAAGAGTAGGTAAGGTTGTAAGCGATAAGATGGATAAAACCGTCGTAGTTGCTATCGTTGATAACGTTAAACACCCGCTTTATAAGAAGATCATCAAGCGTACCGTTAAGCTTAAGGCTCACGATGAAAACAATGAGTGCAGAATCGGTGACCGCGTTGAGGTTATGGAAACACGTCCGCTTTCCAAGGACAAGAGATGGCGTGTAACAAATATCATTGAAAAGGCTAAGTAATTTTGATAGAAGCTTAAAGCTTGAAAGGAGGAACTCGCTGTGATACAGATGCAGACTTATCTTAAAGTCGCTGATAACACAGGCGCTAAGGAGCTTATGTGTATCAGAGTTCTGGGAGGTACACGCAGAAGATATGCAAATATCGGCGATGTCGTAGTTGCTTCAGTAAAGAAAGCAACACCCGGAGGCGTTGTAAAGAAGGGCGATGTTGTAAAGGCAGTTATCGTTCGTTCAGCAAAGGGTCTCAGAAGAGAGGACGGTACTTACATCCGTTTCGATGAGAACGCTGCTGTTATTATTAAGGAAGACAAGAACCCCAAGGGAACCCGTATTTTCGGACCTGTTGCTAAGGAGCTCCGTGAAAAGGAGTATACAAAGATCCTCAGCCTTGCCCCTGAAGTTCTTTAATGGAGGTGTCATTCGATTATGAGTAAAGTACACGTTAAAACCGGTGACACTGTAATCCTTCTCACCGGCAAGTACGAGGACAAGTACGACAGCAAGGGCGACAGAAAGACAGGTAAGATCGTCGAGGTAAGCCCTAAGGAAGAAAAGGTCATCGTTGAAGGCGTCAACATGATCACAAAGCACGTAAAGCCTACAAGAATGGGCGAAAAGGGCGGCATCGTAAAAACTGAGGCTCCCGTTTACGCTTGTAAGGTACAGCTTGTTTGCCCTAAGTGCGGCAAGCCCACAAGAGTAGGCCACGTTATAGAGGACGGCAAGAAGCTCCGCGTTTGCAAGAAGTGCGGAAAGTCTTTTGAATAATAGTAAAGGAGAAACGACATGGCAAGTTTAAAGGATTTTTATGTTAGCGACGTTGCTCCTGCACTTATGAAGAAGTTCGGCTATAAGAGTGTTATGCAGATCCCGAAGCTCGACAAGGTTGTTATCAACGTCGGCGCAGGTGAAGCAAAGGACAACGCAAAGGTCATCGATGCTATCATGACCGATCTCGCAGCTATCACAGGCCAGAAGCCTGTAGTGTGCAGAGCTAAGAAGTCAGTTGCTAACTTCAAGCTCCGTGAGGGTATGCCTATCGGCGTTAAAGTTACTCTCAGAGGCGAAAGAATGTATGAATTTGTAAACAAGCTCTTCAACGTTGCGTTCCCACGTGTACGTGACTTCAGAGGAATCAGCGCAAATTCATTCGACGGCAAGGGCAACTATTCAACAGGTATCAAGGAACAGCTTATCTTCCCTGAGATCGAGTACGATAAGATCGATAAGGTAAGAGGTATGGATATAAACTTCATCACAACAGCACAGACCGATGAAGAGGCAAGAGAGCTCCTTTCACTTATGGGCGCTCCGTTCATCAAGTAATCAGGGAGGATTAAAAATGGCTAAGAAGGCAATGATCAATAAGCAGCAGAGAACTCCCAAGTATTCCACAAGAGCTTACAACAGATGTAAGATCTGTGGCAGACCGCACGCATATCTCAGAAAGTTCGGCATCTGCCGTATCTGCTTCAGAGAGCTTGCACACGACGGTCAGATTCCTGGTGTTAAAAAGGCAAGCTGGTAAAATACAAAAAGGAGGTCATTCGGCATGCAGATAACTGATACAATCGCTGATCTTTTAACAAGAATTCGCAATGCGAATACTGCAAAGCACGCCACAGTTGACGTTCCCGCTTCAAGAGTAAAGAAGGACATTACACAGATCCTCGTAGACGAGGGATATGTAAAGGGCTTCCAGCTCATTGAGGACGGAAAGCAGGGTGTTATCAGGATCACGCTTAAATACGGCGACAATAAGTCTCCTGTTATAACAGGCCTTAGAAGAGTTTCTAAGCCCGGTCTGCGTATCTATTCAAGCTGCGCGGATATGCCTAAGGTAAGAAAAGGCCTTGGTATCGCAATCGTTTCAACATCAAAGGGAATCGTAACTGACAAGAAGGCAAGAGAGCTCAATGTCGGCGGCGAAGTCCTTGCATACATCTGGTAAGGAGGAAAACTGATTATGTCAAGAATCGGTAAAATGCCCATCAGCGTTCCTGCAGGTGTAGAGGTTAAGAACGAAAACAATCTTATCACTGTAAAGGGACCTAAGGGTCAGCTTTCAAGACAGTTCAGCACAGAGCTCGGCATTGAGGTCGAGAACGGCACTGTAACAGTAACAAGACCTAACGACGACAAGCGTCTTCGTTCACTTCACGGTCTTACAAGAACACTCATCCACAACATGGTTGAGGGTGTAACAAACGGATATTCAAAGACTCTCGAGATCGAGGGTGTCGGCTACCGTGCAGCAAAGAGCGGCAACAAGGTAACTCTTAACCTTGGCTTCTCACATCCTGTTGTATTCGAGGATACAGACGCTATCAAGCTTGAAGTTCCTCAGCCCAACAAGATCATAGTAAACGGTATCGACAAGCAGGCTGTAGGTCAGTTTGCAGCTGAGATACGCGAAAAGCGTCCACCTGAGCCGTACAAGGGCAAGGGTATCAGATACGAAGGCGAGCATATCATCCGCAAGGAAGGTAAAGCTGGTAAGGGCAAGAAGTAATTAAAAGGAGCAAATTGCTATGATTAAGAAATTTGACAGCAATAAGGCAAGATTAAAGAGACACCGCAGAGTTCGTGCAAAGATCTCAGGAACTCCCGAGCGTCCCCGTCTGAATGTGTTCCGTTCGACAAAGCACATCTATGCTCAGCTTATCGATGATGTAAACGGCGTTACTCTTGCTTCTGCATCAAGCATGGATAAGGGCTTTGAGGGCAACGGCAGCAACGTTGAGGGTGCTCGCAAGGTCGGCGAGATGATCGCTAAGAACGCAGCTGACAAGGGTATCAGCGAAGTAGTTTTCGACAGAGGCGGCTACCTCTACCACGGCAGAGTCAAGGAACTCGCAGAGGGCGCACGTGAAAACGGATTAAAGTTCTAAGAGGGAGGTAAAACAATGGCTAATATCGAAACACAGGCTCCTGAGTTCGTTGAGAAGGTTGTTGCTATCAACCGTGTATCAAAGACAGTTAAGGGCGGCCGTATCATGAAGTTCTCAGCACTCGTTGTTGTAGGCGACGGAAACGGTACAGTCGGCTTTGGCCTCGGAAAGTCAGGAGAAGTTCCCGATGCTATCCGTAAGGGCATCGAGGACGCAAAGAAGAACCTTGTAAAGGTCGCTCTCAAGGGAACTACTATCCCACACGAAATCGTTGGCGCATTCGGCGCAGGCAGAGTTCTTATGAAGCCCGCTGCACCCGGTACCGGCGTTATCGCAGGCGGCCCTGTTCGTGCCGTGATCGAGGTTGCAGGCATCAAGGATATCAGAACAAAGTCACTTCGTTCAAACAATCCCTGCAACGTAGTAAGAGCTACTATCGACGGTCTCGTAAACTGCACTTCCGCTAAGGACGTAGCAGCTAAGAGAGGCAAGTCTGTTAAGGAAATTTTAGGTTAAGGAGGCAGTAAGAAATGGCAAAGAATATCAAGCTTGTAAAGAGCCTCATCGGCAGAAAGCAGGACCAGATCGCTACTGCTGAGTCACTTGGCCTCAGAAAAGTCGGAGATGTTACAACACAGCCCGACAACGAGCAGACAAACGGAAAAATCAAGAAGATCTCACACCTCGTTGAGGTTACAGAAGCGTAAACAAGGAGGTGCAACGATATGAAAATTCATGAATTAACACCTGCACTCGATTCCAACAAGGCTGTAAAGCGTATAGGCAGAGGCCACGGTTCGGGTAACGGCAAGACAGCAGGTAAGGGCCACAAGGGTCAGAATGCTCGTAGCGGCGGCGGCGTAAGGATCGGCTTTGAAGGCGGTCAGATGCCACTCGCAAGAAGAATCCCTAAGAGAGGCTTCAACAACATCTTCGCTACAAAGTATGCTATCGTTAACGTTTCCGATCTTAACAAGTTCAAGGACGGTACAGTAGTAGACACAGAGCTCCTCGTAGCTTCCGGTCTCGTTAAGAAGTTAAATGACGGAGTAAAGATCCTCGGAAATGGAGAGCTTACCGCTAAGCTGACAGTTAAAGCTGCAAAATTCTCACAGAGCGCTGTTGAGAAGATAGAAAAGGCAGGCGGAAAGACTGAGGTGATGTAATGTGTTCCATACGCTGAAAAAAGCGTGGGGTGTACCCGAGATACGCAAAAAGATCTTATACACATTACTCATGATAATACTGTTCAGATTCGGATGTGCCGTAACTGTTCCCTTCATCAATACCGAAGTAGTAAGGGCATGGATGGAGAACAACGCAAAGGACGGCGGTATCCTCGATTATCTGAATACTATCACAGGTAACGCACTTGAAAAGGCAACTGTGTTCTCACTTTCGATAACACCGTTCATCAACGCTTCCATCATTATGCAGCTGCTGACATATGCACTGCCTCCTCTCGAGCGAATGCGCGACGAGGGCGAAGAGGGAAGAAAGAAGATCGAAAAGATCACTGCTTTCGTAGCAATGGTACTTGCGGTATTCATGTCGTTTGCTTATTATCTTACTCTTAAGCATACAAACGGCGTTGAAGACAAGGACGGCAATGTTATCGGCAATGCTCTGAAGTATAAAACGGGCGGCGAGGGCGTTTTTGCAGCCTTCGTAATCATCGCACTGTTCGTTGCAGGCGCGCTCATAGTTGTATGGATGGGTAACAGAGTCAGCGATAAGGGTATCGGAAACGGTATCTCTATCATACTCTTTGCAGGTATTGCAGCAAGATTCCCGAATGACGCTGCACTTCTTATAAGACTTACAAGAGACAGCATCAAGACCGGACAGAACGGTAAGTACCTCTGGATATCACTTGCATACCTTGCATTCATAATCTTCGAGATCGGCTTTATCGTCTTTATGAATGAGGCGGAAAGACGTATCCCGATACAGTACGCAAAGCGCGTAGTCGGCAGAAAACAGTACGGCGGACAGAAGACACATATCCCGATAAAGGTAATTATGAGCGGCGTTATGCCTATCATCTTCGCTATGTCGTTTATGTCTCTCCCATCTGCTATACAGATGTTCAAACAGAATCCGCATGACGGCAGCTTCTACAGCAAGTTCTGCGATTTCTTCAGCACAAGAGGCTGGGGTTACGCTGTAATTTACTTCCTGCTCGTTATCGCGTTCAACTACTTCTACGTTTCGATCCAGTACAATCCTATTGAGATAGCAAACAATCTCCGTCAGTCAAACGGCGGTATCCCCGGTATCAGACCCGGTAAGCCCACATCTGATTATATCCAGAGAGTACTCAACAAGATCTCTCTCGTGGGTGCTATCTTCCTCGGCTTCATTGCAGTTATCCCGATCTTCATGGCTATGGCAGATCATGAGCTGCAGCAGCTTTCAATGGGTGGTACAACGATACTCATTGCAGTATCAGTTGCTCTCGAAACAACAAGAACACTTGAATCACATCTTATGATGCGTCATCATAAGGGCTTCTTACAGTAAAGGAGGACCGTCAATATGAACCTTATCTTTTTAGGCGCTCCCGGCGCAGGCAAGGGTACTCAGGCTGAGGTGGTTTCCGAAGCACTGAATATTCCTCAGATCTCAACAGGCAATATCCTTCGTGAGGCTGCAAAGAACGGCACAGAGTACGGTCTTAAGGCTAAGGCTGCTATGGACGCAGGCGCTCTCGTTTCAGACGATATCGTTATCGGTATCCTGAAGGAGAGGATCGCTGAGGATGACTGCAAAAACGGTTTTATCCTCGACGGTTTCCCAAGAACGGTGCCTCAGGCAGAAGCTCTTGATAAAATGAACATCCGTATCGACAAGGTAATCGAGATCCACGTTCCCGACGAGACTATCAAGCAGAGAGTTTCGGGCAGAAGAGTCTGCCAGGGCTGCGGAGCTTCATACCACGTTGAGTATAAGCCTACCAAGGCCGAGGGTGTTTGCGATAAGTGCGGCGACAAGACTATCGTTCGTAAGGACGATCAGCCCGAGGTAGTTCTCGAAAGACTCGCAACTTATCACGAAAAAACAGCTCCTCTCAAGGACTATTACGAGAAGCAGGGCAAGCTTGTCACTGTTATCGGTCAGGAAGAGGTCGCAGAAACTTCCAAGCTCACACTCGCAGCAGTAGGAGTAGAGAAGTAATGAGTATAGTCATTAAATCAAAGTCCGAATTAGCCATAATGCGTGAAGCAGGTAGGATTACCTGCGGCGCAATATGGTATGCGGGCGAAAGATTAAAGCCTGGTATGTCAACGCTCGACGTTGATAAGCTGGTGGGCGAGTACTTCGCTCGTCATAACAGCAAATCATGCTTTAAAGGCCTTTATGGATTCCCCGGAAACGCTTGTATCTCAGTAAATGAGGAAGTTATACACGGTATCCCGAAGGCAAGCCACAGGTTAAAAGAAGGAGATATAGTAAGCATCGATACGGGAGCTGCTTATAAAGGCTTCAACGGAGACAGCTGCTGGACCTTCCCTGTGGGTAAAATTTCTGATGAAGCTAAAGCATTGCTTGAGGTCACTGAGGCGAGCCTCTATGAAGGTATCGCACAGGCTCAGGTCGGCGCACGAATCGGAGATATTTCTCATGCTGTAGAAGAGTATTGTGCTTCACGAGGCTACGGAATCGTAAGAAATTACTGCGGCCACGGAATCGGCAGAGAGGTTCACGAATCACCCGAAGTACCGAACTGGGGACGTGCAGGTCACGGACCAAGACTGGTTGCGGGAATGACGATATGTATCGAGCCAATGATAAATGTCAGAGGCGATGATGTAAAAACTCTCAAGGACAATTGGACCGTGGTTACCAAATCTGGTTCACTGTCGGCTCATTTTGAGCACGCTATCGCAATAACTCCTGACGGTCCCGTCATTTTGACACAGCCCTGACGGAGGGAATTATCGTGAAGCTGCTGAAAGGCTCTGTTGTAAGAGCGGAGGCAGGACGTGACGGCGGAAAGTATTTCGCAGTCGTGGAAGCCGATGAAAAATATTGCCTTATCGCGGACGGAAAGAGCAGAAAGCTCTCAGCCCCGAAGCGTAAGAATATAAAACATATCCGCATTACAGACAGTATGATCGATCTAAACGATATAACTGATAAAAAACTCAGAAATGTGCTGAAACAGTTCAGCAGCGCTGAGTAAAGGAGGTTATGCAAAGTGTCAAAAGAAGATGTAATCGAGGTTGAGGGCGTTGTAACTGACGCTCTGCCGAATGCAATGTTTAAGGTTCAGCTTGAAAACGGTCATGAGGTATTATCTCATGTATCGGGAAAGCTCAGAATGAATTATATCAGAATCGTACCCGGTGACAAGGTAAAACTTGAAATGTCACCATACGACCTTTCAAAAGGCCGTATAACATGGCGCGTTAAGTAAAAATACAGGATATCACAGATATCCTCTATCCGCTAAAGGAGGTATTTTCAATGAAAGTCAGACCTTCAGTAAAACCTATTTGCGAAAAGTGCAAGGTTATTAAACGTAAAGGCAGAATCATGGTTATCTGCGAAAACCCAAAGCATAAGCAGCGCCAGGGCTGATCCCCGACGCATTAATGGAGGTGCAATTATAATATGGCAAGAATAGCCGGTGTTGACCTTCCAAAGAATAAGAGAATCGAAATCGGTCTCACTTATATCTACGGAATCGGTCGTCAGACTGCAACAAATATCCTCGCAGCAACAGGCGTTAATCCTGACGTAAGAGTAAAGGATCTCGCAGAAGAGGATGTAGCTAAGCTTCGTGATTATATCGACGAGCATTACACAGTAGAGGGTGACCTCCGCCGTGAAGTTGCTCTTAACATCAAGAGACTTGTTGAAATAGGCTGCTACAGAGGCGTTCGTCACCGTAAGGGTCTCCCCGTAAGAGGTCAGAGAACCAAGACAAACGCAAGAACCCGCAAGGGCCCTGTAAAGACTATCGCTAACAAGAAGAAGTAAGGAGGTCATGAGCTTTGGCACAGCAGAAGGGTAAAAAAGTTACTACTGTCAGAAGACGTAGAGAACGTAAGAATATCGAAAGCGGCGCTGTTCATATCCAGTCCACTTTCAATAACACGATCGTTACGATCACAGATACAGCTGGAAATGCTATTTCTTGGGCAAGCGCAGGCGAGCTCGGCTTCAGAGGCTCAAAGAAGTCTACTCCTTTCGCAGCTCAGACAGCTGCCGAGACAGCTGCAAAGGCAGCTATGGAGCACGGCCTCAAGAATGTTGAAGTATACGTAAAGGGACCTGGTGCAGGCCGTGAAGCAGCTATCAGAGCACTTCAGACCGTAGGCCTTGAGGTAAGAATGATCAAGGACGTTACACCTATCCCGCACAATGGCTGCCGTCCGCCTAAGAGACGTCGTGTCTGATCAAATTGGAGGTGTATTAATATGGCAGTACAGAAAGAACCAATTCTTAAAAAGTGCAGATATCTGGGCATCAGCCCCGCTGTAATGGGCGTTTCAAAGAAGGAGTCTATCCGCTTCAAGAACGCTAATAACAGAAAGAAGATATCTGAATACGGACTCCAGCTCAAGGAAAAGCAGAAGCTGAAGTTTATCTACGGCGTACTCGAGAAGCAGTTCAGACATTACTTCTCTATCGCTGAAAAAATGGAGGGTAAGGCCGGTGATAACCTTATCACAGTCCTCGAATCCAGACTCGACAGTGTTGTTTACAGAATGGGCCTCGCTCTCACAAGAAGAGAAGCAAGACAGCTCGTTGTACACAGCCACTTTACAGTAAACGGCAAGAAGGTAAACATTCCTTCCTATAGAGTTAAGGTTGGCGACGTTATCGCCCTCAGAGAAAAGGACAGAACTTCCGAGAAGTTCAAGGCTACAGTTGAAGAGACTAAGGACAGACTCGTTCCTGTATGGCTCACAGCTAAAAAGGACGACTTCTCCGCAACAGTAACACGTCTTCCACTGGCTGAGGATATTGACTACGAGGTAGCTACTCACCTCATCGTCGAGCTGTACTCCAAGTAATCAAATTGATATACTTGAAGCGTCAGTATTCGAAATCAACATTAATTGCGAAATAGGAGGGTTTTTATGCTGGAAAAAATTAATAAGCCTGATATTGAGATCGTCGAGCTTAAAAGTGACGGCAAATACGGCAAATTCGTTTTAGCACCGCTGGAGCGTGGATATGGTATTACACTTGGAAACAGCCTCAGACGTGTGCTGCTCTCCTCACTTCCTGGTGTGGCTGTAACATCTGTAAAGCTTTCGGGCAAGGATGGTACGGTTCACCATGAGTTGTCAACCATTCCTGGCGTTAAAGAAGACGTTACGGAAATAATCCTCAGTATCAAAGGACTGACGGCTAAGCTCTACGGCGAAGGCCCGAAGACAGTATATATAGAGGCAGAGGGCGAATGCGAGATCACCGCAGGCGATATAAAGACCGATTCTGAGGTAAATATCCTCGATCCCGGTATGCATATCGCTACACTTGGCAAGGACGCTAAGCTCTACATGGAGATCACAATAGACAGAGGCAGAGGCTATGTTTCAGCAGAAAGAAACAAGAAGCAGATCAACCTCCCCGTTGACGTTATCGCCGTAGACAGTATCTATACTCCTGTCCTGAAGGTAAATTACACCGTAGAGGATACGCGACTCGGTCAGGTCACCGACTATGATAAGCTTACCATGGAGGTATGGACAGACGGTACCATCTCCGCTAAGGAAGCTTTATCACAGGCAGCCAATCTCCTCAACGAGCATCTGAAGCTGTTCATCGACCTCTCGGAAGAGGCTGGACTTGCTGAGGTCCTTGTTGAAAAGGATGAGAAGGGTAAGGAAAAAATCCTTGAGATGACCATTGAGGATCTTGACTTATCTGTACGTTCCTTCAACTGCTTGAAGCGTGCAGGTATCAATACCGTAGATGACTTGATCAATAAGTCTGAGGAAGAAATGATGAAGGTTAGAAACCTTGGAAAGAAATCCTTCGACGAGGTAAAGGAAAAGCTCCAGTCACTGGGCTTCGACCTTTCTTCAGAAGAGGAATAAACCATAAAACGTGCGTTAGCGCACCACTATAAAAAGGAGTGAATACAATGCCGGGTACAAGAAAACTGGGCAGAACATCTGATCATAGAAAGGCTATGCTCAGAGGCATGGTAACTTTCCTGCTTGAGAACGGTCAGATCGAAACTACCGTAACAAGAGCAAAGGAAGTTCGTGCAGTTGCAGAAAAAATGATCACTATCGGTAAAAATGATGATCTGCACTCCAAGCGTCAGGTATTCTCATACATCACAAAGGAGTCCGTTGCTAAGAAGCTTATCGACGAGATCGCTCCCAAGTATGCAGAGAAGAACGGTGGTTATACACAGATCGTAAAGATCGGACCCCGCCGCGGAGACGCTGCTGAAATGGCTATCATCAAGCTCGTTTGATCGCAGATAATTATTATAAAAGCCGTTCCCTTTACGGGAGCGGCTTTTCCGTATCCCCTGCAAAACGGCATTATCGCAGAAATGCCATAAAAATTGCGGAAAATCGAAGAAAAGTACTTGCAAAACCCCGGGATATATGTTATAATAACCATTGTATGAAATAAATCCCATCAGAACAGGAGAAAAACTATGAATATGAAAAAGTTGATAAGCGTTATTTCAGCAGCTGCTTCAACGGCTGCTATGGCAGGATATACGGCTATGACGGCTTTTGCTGACGACGCACAGGCAGCTACAGCGGCTGCAGCTGACGGCACACAGCAGACGCCTGCTATGGGTCTCGGCGGAATGCTCATCCCCCTTGCTATCATGTTCGCACTTCTCTACTTTGTAGCTATCAGACCGCAGAAAAAGCGTGACAAGGAGCTCAAGGAAATGCAGGAGAGCTTACAGGTAGGCGATGAAGTCGTTACAGGCGGCGGTATCGTTGGTATCGTAGTAAGCGTCGGCGAGGACACAGTTGTTATAGAGACCGGCGGCGCAAAGCACAAGCTCAGAATAAAGAACTGGGCTATCACCGAGAATGTAACAGCAGCAGAGCGTATCAAGGACGCAAAGGCTTCGGGCAAGAGCGCTTCATCTGCAAAGCTTGAATCCGCAGCAGTAGTCGATGATGACGCTGAGGACAAGAAGGCTAAGAAAAAGAAAGCTGACGAAGAAGAATAAAAAATATGACCTCCGCATAGAATTGAAAAAATCTATGCGGAGGTTTTTTCATGCGAAAACACAGACGTAGTATATGGACAAATGCTCCGCTGAGTGCCGCTGCCGCTGTATTCTGCGGACTTTTGACCACAGGGGCGGCATGGCTGCTGCTCAGTGGGATATTGTTTTTTGTTATGGGCGATATGAAGCTTATTAAAGCCTTTTCGGGGGCAGCCCTCGTATCAGGGGCATATACAGGAGCATTCCTGCATGGCAAGTACCGCCGCAGAAATGGGCTTTTCGGCGGCTCTCTGTGCGGAGCTCTCATGTACGGAGCTGTGAGTATCGCAGGGCTTATTATACTGGGAGCACCTGCGGACATAAAAAAACTCCTCATGCTCACCGTTTCGGGTGCAGCAGGAGGAGTTGCAGGCGTTAACTCGAAACGCCCGAAAAAGCTAATGGATTAGTAATTTCCTGACTTGTCTTCCATGAGCCTGAATTCTATTTCATAGTAGCTTACCTTGCCATTTTTGTCAATGCTCGCGCAGGTAGCAGGAACTGTATCGCCTGCCTCGTACTGACCGCTTATGGTATCGTAGAGCTCGTCGTAGGTGCTGACGGATTTGCCGTTGATAGCAATGATGAAGTCGCCCTTTTTCAGCTCGGTATTGGCGATATCGCAGTCCTTGTCGATCTCGTCGATATATATTCCCTTGAAGTCGTCGGGGAGAGTGATACCCATACGCTCCTCGATAGCGCCTATCTTTTCCTCAGAGCTCATATCGAGCAGGTGTATGCCTATCCTGAAACGTCCTGCGATGAAGCCGTTCCTGATAAGCTCCTCGATAACGGGAGTAGCTTCGTTTATGGTGATCGCAAAGCCGAGACCCTCAAGGTCGCTGCTGACGTACTTTGATGAAGTGATACCGATGACCTGACCGTACATATTGACAAGAGCGCCGCCCGAGTTTCCTGGGCTTATCTCAGCGTTTGTCTGCAAGCATTTCATTTCAAAGCCCGAGGAATCGCTTCTTATCTTACGGTCAACGGCGGAGATTATACCGTCCGTGACGGTTCCTGCAAGGTTTGCGGGATTACCGATAGCGATAACCGTCTCGCCCACGATAGCCTCATCGGAGTTGCCGAGAACGGCAGGTGTGAGGTCTGCTCCCTCCACCTTGATAACGGCTATATCTGTCTTGGTGTCTCTGCCGACGACCTTAGCGTCATAGAACTTGCCGTCCGAGGTCTCTATCTTGTGATATCCCTCAGCCTCGAGAACATGGGCATTCGTGGCGATATATCCGTCCTCGTTGAGAACTATTCCCGAGCCCGTGCCCAAAGGTCTCTTCGCAGCGTAGGTCTGGTAGTTCTCATAGGTGTAGATCTTGACGATGGAGGGCTTTACGAGAGCAGCAGCTCCCTCGGGAGTATACTTTCCGTTCTCGTCCTTGAAGTTTTCCAGGTCGTTTGCGCCCTCCGGCTTTGACTCCTGATATATGACTATTTGATTCGGGCTGCCTATCTTCTTTATTATCTTGTCGCTGTTGACAACATCGTAAACGATACCGAAAACAGCCAAAAATGCGGCTATACCGGCAATCATCGCAAATAGGAAGACAATTCCCTTTTCGCTTTTAGACCGCTGCTTCTGATCAGCCTCGAGTGTATCGGACTGCTGCTTGTTGTCAGTGTCCTCGAATCCTATAGGCTCGTACATGAAGCGGTCGTAAACAGGTCTGCGGGGCTGACCGTAGCCTTGCTGACTGTAGCCGTTGTTCTGCTGGCCGTAGCCCTGCTGACTGTAGTCGTTGTTTTGCTGCTGACCATAGCCCTGCTGACTGTAGCTGTTATTCTGTTGCTGACCATAGCCCTGCTGAATGTAGCCGTTGTTCTGCTGCTGACCATAGCCCTGCTGACTGTAGCTGTTATTCTGCTGCTGTCCGTAGAAGCCGTTCATGCCGTTTTCGGAGGCAGGCTTCTCATGCTTTGGGATGTACGGCTCATTTGAGCCGTTATCAGGGGATCCCTGATATAGATCTTCTCTTTCGTCCATCTGTTATCCTTTCTTTTTCGGCTGTTTCTCGGGAAGCTGAATGAGAAACTCCGTATATTCTCCGTACACGCTCTTGACAACGATATGACCGTGGTGGAGATGAACTATTTTACGTGAAATAGCAAGTCCGAGACCAAGTCCCGTAGTATCCTTACCGCGTGAGGAATCCGTCTTGTAGAAGCGGTCGAATACCTGCTGTATCTCGTCGTTTTTCAGACCCTCGCCCGTATTCTTTATGCCTATTGTGCAGGAGCCGTTAACTGAACGCTCAAAGCGGAATGAGAGTATACCGCCGTCGTTGATGAACTTTACGGCGTTCTCGACGAGGTTGTATATTACCTGCTGGATAAGGTCGGGGTCTACCTCAGCGGACATACGGTCGCTGCCGAGTCCCTCGACCTCCAGGTGTTTGTCTTCTATTTTCTTCTCGAACATGAGAACTGTCTGTATGACTATATCTGTCAGGTTAACGTCGCGGAAATTAGGTCTGAGAGTACCGGTTTCAAAGCGCGACATATTCAGCATTGAAGAAATAAGTATACGCAGTCGCTTTATTTCCTTGGAAACGAGTATGAGGTACTCTCTTTGTCTGCCTTTCGGGATAGTTCCGTCAAGAATACCGTCAACAAATCCGCCGATAGTAGTTATAGGTGTTCTCAGCTCATGTGAAACGTTTGCGATAAAGGTCTTACTGGTCTCTTCGCTCTTTGCAACGTCAGCGGCAACTTTATTTACATATTCCGCTATCTCGGGAGTTGTATACGGCACAGAAGTAGGTATATTCTCTGAGAAGTCACGCTTTGCGAACTGTTCGCTGATACGTCTGAAAGTTGTTTCGTAATTTGACAGCGCCTTGAAACGGCGGCTGAGAATGAGCACCTGTATGAACACATTCAGCAGACAGAACAGGGTATAGAACACGATCAGCTTCACCGAGAATGAGTTTACGGAGCTTGAGTTGGAATATATCTTGGCATACATACGGTTAGGGACCGTATCGTCCTTCCCCTGCAGGAAGAAGCATGAAGCGTACAGCATATACGGTTCGTTTGCGGATATGCTTTTGGTCTCGAGAGCGAGATAATCGTCCTTGCCAAGGCGTTCGCGCTCTTTTTCCGAGATCTTTTCGCTGTTTTTTACTATCTTCTGCGGCTGGTCCTCATAGTCCGCGTCAGAGAGGACACAGTTGCCGTTAGTGTCATATATATAGATTATCAGGTGGTATTTGCTTGAAAATCTCTTATGCAGATTTTTTATGGCGGTTGAACGGGTATTGGTATTCTCCGAATAGCTGTCCTTCATACAGAGTATAAAAAGATCCCCTATTTTATGAAGCTCGTCAAGCTTATTGGATTTGAATATAGTGGAGCTGACAGTTATAGCAACTATACCCAGTATGATATTTATCGAAAGGATAATGACGATTATAAAAATAAAAAGCTTGTCATATGAGCTTTTTCTGCCTTTCAATGGTATCACCTCTATACAAAATAAGGGGACAGATGTCCCCTTGAATTTCTGGAGTTGTTATAAGCTTATTCCTCTTCATCAGCCTCGAACTTGTATCCGACGCCCCAGACTGTTTTGAGAGTCCATTTGTCGGAAACACCGTCGAGCTTTTCACGGAGACGCTTGATATGTACGTCAATGGTACGTGAATCGCCGTAGTATTCAAAGCCCCATACTTCATCAAGAAGCTGGTCACGGGTATAAACTCTGTTCGGATTGGAAGCAAGGTAATAGAGAAGCTCCAGTTCCTTAGGCGGAGTGTCGATATTCTTTCCGTTTACCTTCAGCTCATAGCTGTCCATATTGACAGTAAGCTTATCGTAGTGTACTTCCTTCTGCTCGGGCTCAGCCATACCAGTGCCAACGCGGCGTGTAACAGCGTTGATACGGGCTATTACTTCCTTGGCGTCGAAAGGCTTTACAATATAGTCGTCAGCGCCCAGCTCAAGTCCGATTACCTTGTCGATAGTTTCCCCCTTGGCAGTGATCATAATGATCGGAACGTTTGAGATTTTTCTGATCTCACGACATACCTGCCAGCCGTCCTTACCGGGCAGCATTATATCGAGCAGCACCATATCGGGGCTGAGAGCCTTGAACTTAACAACAGCGTCGTCGCCGTCGTGACAGAGAAGAACACTGTATCCGTCTTTTTCAAGATAGAGGCGGAGAAGGTCGCAGATGTTCTTATCGTCGTCAACTATAAGTACCTTTGGATTTTTTTCGTTAGCCATTTTTTAATACCTTCCTTCCGTATTCAACATATACTTCCCCTTATTTGCATAATTCGCAAAGAAAGCATTTGACACAATACAGGCAAATACGCCTGGTTATGATATATTAAGATAATTATAACTCAGTTTTACAAAAATGTCAATCAAAAATCACTAATTTTTGAATTAGTGTTATAATTTTAAGCTATTTTCTACAAAAAACAGGTGTTAAAAATGTGCTAACGGCGAGTAAACTTATCGCATACTGCACAAATGAGCTCCGTATTTGTTGGCTTTACGGTGAGCCTGCCCTCGGTCAGGCGTGATACCGAGCCGTTTTCGGTGGCATGGGCGCTGAGATTTCTCACAGCCCTTTCCACAAGAGAGGGTTCTGTGAAGAGCTTTTCCGCAGTTTCGCTGTACAGCTCCGACAAACCGCCCCACAGTCTTTCCGGAGCTGTCAGGCAGGCCGTACTCATGCCTGCAAGGTAGGCAAAGCCCTTCAGCCGCCTGGGAAAGCCTGTTTCCTCGAGAAATATCTCTATCTGTGAAAGGATATCCTTTGTATTTCCGATACGCATGAGAACGCTTACGCACATTCCTCTGACGGAGCAGGGCATGGTAAATGACGCTGAGACGCCTGCGCTGCGGAAGCTCCTGTGTACGGAGGCAGAGCCCGAATACAGTCCCACAAACACCTTTATACCGCTTTCAGCGCTGGCTTTGGCAAAGTCAAGGAGCTGTTCATCGGGAGAAAAAGCAAAAAAGAGCAGGGAGCTGTACTTTTTCTTTGACATTGCGTTTTTTATGGCGGACAGGCTTCCGCGGCAGAAGTCTGCCTGAATGCCTGTATTTATGAAGCTACGCACTAACAGTCTGCCGAGACTCGGCGACATATCGCAGATAAGTATCCTTTCCTTCATGTTTCCCACCTCGTATGGAGTATAATCGCAAGGGCTGCCGATGGGCAGCCCGTATTGGTCTGTTCAGAAAGCTTACTGGCGTGTACGCTGTGCAAGAGCCTTGATATTGCTTACAGCCCAGTCGAACTTGTCCGTTGTGAGGACAGAGCCGCAGTACTCGCATACAGCGGACTGATTGATATTCACGCTTGCGCCGCAGTACGGACAGGTCTGACCCGTCGTGCCTGTGGAGCGCGAGGTAGTCACGCCTGTAGTGCGGACGAGAGTCCATTCGTAGGTCATGAACTTCTCGGCGGTCTTGCTGCCGCGGACGATATTGCCCGTATTGTCGTCAACAACGTAGTCAACGATACGTGTATCGAGCTTTACTATCATCTCGTCGAAGCCGCTTTCCTGTTTCCAGCCCATGAGTTCGGTCTTCAGGACGGTTATCCTGTCGACAATGTTGGTCTGACCGCTGTTGCGGTATCTGCTGAGCTGGTTATCCATCTGCGAATAATATGTATCTGTGAGGTAAGGTCTGAGAGGGGAGAGGTCCTTTTTCTGCCATGCGTTCTGGAACTGTACATAGAGATTTGAGACCTTGTCCCTGAACTGTTCCGCGTTGAAGCTCGGGTCTATCTGCGTATATTCCTCCACACGGCGCAGAGCAGGAGTATTCACAGGCGGAGGGAGCGCAGAACTGCTCTTTTTCTTGTTTGAAGAAGCCGAAGCAATGATAATAACGATGATAACAGCTAAAACAATGATCGTTTCGCCCCAGCTCGCACTTCCCGAACTGCCGCTGCTGCTGTAGCTGCCGCTGTCACTGTCCCAGCTGCCGCCGCTGTCCCAGTCGCTGCCACCGCTGTCCCAGCCGCTGTCGCCGAAGTCCGAATCGCCTGAAAAGTCGCCGAAATCGGCACGTCTCGGCGAAGCCTCGGTGTACAGAGGCTTCAATGGAAAGAGTACGAATGCTGATATAAAAGCCAAAAGTGATATGATCCTCAGATATTTTTTCATAGGATTCCCCCCTTAAAAACATTAACTATATTATATCATAGTTTTATATTTTTGTCACTAAGAGGGCTTTCGTGACTTTTTACAAAAAACGGCAGCGTGATTTGTTGCTACTGCTATTTGACAAATACCTCCTGCTGTCTGCCGATATCTCCCTCCAGTCTGTAAAAGACGTTGAGAGTCAGCGTATCATCGTTCCTTGAAGTCTTTATATCCCTGCTTATTATCTTAGTGTCACCGAGAAAGTTCTTCTCGTACAGGCTGACCTTATCCATGAGTCTGTCTTTCAGCTCGTCGGGCGTGAAAAGCCTTTCGCTGCACACAGTTTCCGAGAGTTTTCGTCGCTTTATGCTTATGGGGAGCTCCTTCCCGAAGAGCACAAGGGGACTTTCCGAGTACTCCGATGTGCTGCTCATGAACTTATCTCCCCCGAAATACAGGGGAATATCCAGACTGAAAAGCCTCAGAGTACGCTGAGTGCTGCTCCTGCCCGTGAGAGACTGCTCAGTGCTTCGGTAAGCTCCCGAGAAGCTGACAGTTTCGCTGTAAATGCCGCGTACTTCGCCCATAGCATGGCTTACGGAGGTACGCCCCGTTTTCGACTGAACGACGCCGCTGATGAGCAGAGCACCTTTGGGGACATAGTCGCCCTCCCTGAACATGGCAAAGCCGCTCCGCGCGAGGATATAGGTTATCTCCGCGTCGTGAGCCGCGACCACATTGCATGGTATCCGTCCCTTTTCCTTTTGTGGTATGGGAGCAGTTTCCCTTATCTGCACGGCAATGCGGTTCCCTGTGCGGTGCATACCGACCCATGCGACGCCGTCAACGAGAAAGGGCAGCCTGTTGCCGCACTTTTCCAGGTCGACGCTGTGAATGGGCGTACCGCGCTTTATATCGAGCTCAGCCAGGGCTGCGAGAATGACCTCGTCGCTTATGGAGGTATTGCCGCTTATCTCGATGGTAACGATGACGTCCGAGAAGCAGACTGCGGTAAAAGCCGCAAGGATAAGTCCGATGAGCAGACCGATGCGTCTTCTGTAGCGGAAAAGCCGCTCCCCGAGAGTATCATAGTCCGCGGTTTTTAGCTCGACACCGCATTCTCTTGCTATATCCTGTATTTCGCGGAGCTCCCTGCGGAAAACGTCCCCGTGGAACACCTCTCCACGGCAGAACTCCTCCCTGCATTCTATCCTGCGCTCATGAATGAGGTTGATGAACTCAGAGAGTCTCTTCCCCCGAGCGTTTATCCTTACAAGCCGTCTGAGTTTCATGTTTTTTGCTTCTCTCCTCGAATTCTATTTTTTCTATGCAGCCGCGGACGACAAGACCGCCCGTCCTGAAATCGTAAGCCCTCAGACCGCAGCCGTGGATATTCACGAAGATATCTCCCGACAGCAGACGCATATAGACCTCGTTGCATTCCTCTATCCTTCGGCAGCCGTCGATTATCAGCTCGTTTCGCCCCGAAATATGTATATTGGTTTCAAGACAGAGCTTTTCGCGGGCAAGTTCCGCAAACCGTTCAAACATAAGAGCCACTCCCGTATATTTTTTCACTTCCAATAATATGATTTAAGGGGTGATGATTATGAGAAAACTCGGGAAAAAAGCTGTAAAAGCCGCAAAAACGGCGCTGATGATACTGTTTTTTCTGTTCTGCGCCACAGATACGGCGGCAGTTTCGCAGGCAGTATACGGCAGCGTATTACGCTGTATAAATGTGGTGATACCGTCGCTCTTTGCGATGATGACCATATCGTCATTAATAGTCCGCAGCGGTATCGCGGAGCTTCTGCCCGGGCAGTCCGGGCGGATAAGCCGCTTCATATTCGGCATGGACGAAGCGGAGTTCCCCATATTCTCTTTCGGAATGCTTGCAGGCTATCCTGTGGGAGTGAAAATGCTCTGCGAGCTGTACAGCGCAGGGCGCATAGGCAAACGCCGTGCAGAGCTTCTCTCTGGTCTTTGCTTCGGAGCAGGACCTGCTTTTATATTCGGCTGTATCGCGCCGCAGTTTTTCAGTTCTGAGCGCATGGGGCTGCTCATACTCACCTCGACTGTATCCGCAAATATCGTTATGGCGTTCGGAGTATCATTTCTTCTCCGCAGAGCTTATGAAAAGCAGCCCCGCACACGCCGTTCTGTGAGTATCTCCGCTGAAATGCTGACGGACTGCGTTCTCCGCAGCGGCAGGGCTATGGCGGACATATGCATAATGATAGTGGGATTTGCAGTGTTCACCGCCTTTCTTGTCCGCACAGGCGCTATGTCAGCAGCAGGGGAGCTTATTGCGAAGCTCCTGTGTCTTGACCGTGAAAGCGGTGAGACTGTTATCGCCTCGCTCATAGACATAACAAATGCAGGAAGTATCGCAGGCGGCGGTGAGCTGCTGCCCTGCGTGAGCGGAGCTGTTTCATTCGGCGGACTGTGCGTATTTTTCCAGCTGAGGGCGCTGACCGCAGGAAAGCTCTCACTGAAGCCCTTTATAATAATGAGAGCGGCTGCGGCAGTACTGAGCTTTGTGATATGTCGTTTTCTGCTGCCGTATTTCATATTCGGCGAGGCGGTGGAAGCGGCTGACATAAGGGTTAGCGAACGTGGCGCAGATTCGGCGATACCCTCGGTAATGCTTGTAATAATGGTGATAATGCTCATGCTGGAATACGGAAAGAACAACGGGGAAAGCTCGGCTTACAGCACATAAAAATTCACTTCAAAAGCAGATATTTGTACATAGCGCCAAAAATTGTGAAAGCTTGCAGAAAAGGCTTGATTTATTGTAAAAAGGTGGTAAAATATAATTAGCACTCTGAGAGAAAGAGTGCTAAACTTGAACTTGTAATTAATTATCAGGAGGTATATATTATGACTATCAAACCCTTACAGGACAGAGTTGTCGTTAAAATGGTAGAAGCAGAGGAAACTACCAAGAGCGGTATCATCCTTTCAGGCTCTGCAAAGGAGAAGCCGGAGGTTGCAGAGGTCGTTGAGGTAGGCCCGGGAACCTCTGATGTTAAAATGGAAGTAAAGAAGGGCGACAAGGTGCTCATTTCCAAGTATTCCGGCACTAATGTAAAGCTCGAGGGAGAAGAGTACATCATCGTCAAGATGGAAGACATACTCGCAACAGTAAAATAAAAATTATTATAGGGAACGCCGAGGGCGCCGTTCCCTACAGATCTAAATATAATTTAAAGGAGAAAATATCATGGCTAAGGATATAAAGTACGGCGAAGACGCAAGAAAGGCGCTTCAGGCAGGTATTGACAAGCTTGCCGATACAGTAAGGATAACAATGGGACCAAAGGGCAGAAACGTAGTTCTCGATAAGAAGTTCGGCGCTCCCCTCATCACAAACGACGGTGTTACTATCGCAAAGGATATCGAGCTTGAGGACGCTTTCGAGAACATGGGCGCACAGCTCGTTAAGGAAGTTGCTACAAAGACCAACGACGCAGCAGGCGACGGTACAACAACAGCTACACTTCTCGCTCAGACTATCGTTCGCGAGGGTATGAAGAACATCGCAGCAGGCGCTAACCCGATGGTACTCAAGAAGGGTATCGCAAAGGCAGTTGATGCAGCAGTAAAGGCTATCGTTGACAACTCAAAGGCAGTACAGGGTACTGAGGATATCGCCAAGGTAGGTACAGTATCTTCTGCTGATGAAAATGTCGGCAAGCTCATCGCTGAGGCTATGGAGAAGGTAACAGCTGACGGCGTTATCACTATTGAGGAAGGCAAGACTGCCGAGACCTACAGTGAAGTAGTTGAGGGTATGCAGTTCGACAGAGGCTACATCTCACCTTACATGGTAACAGATACAGACAAGATGGAAGCTGTTTACGACGACGCTTTCATTCTCATTACAGACAAGAAGATATCTTCTATCCAGGAGATACTTCCGCTTCTCGAGCAGATCGTAAAGATGGGCAAGAAGCTCGTTATCGTTGCTGAGGACGTAGAGGGCGAAGCACTTACAACAATTATCCTCAACAACCTCAGAGGCACATTCAAGGTTGCAGCTGTTAAGGCTCCCGGCTTTGGCGACAGACGTAAGGAAATGCTCAAGGATATCGCAGTTCTCACAGGCGGCGAGGTAATTTCCTCCGAGCTCGGTCTTGAACTCAGCGAGACTACTATCCAGCAGCTCGGTCAGGCTAAGCAGGTAGTTATCCAGAAGGAGAACACTATCATCGTAGACGGTGCAGGCGACAAGAAGGCTATCCAGTCAAGAGTTCACCAGATCCGCGCAGCTATCGAGACAACAACATCTGATTTCGACCGTGAGAAGCTCCAGGAAAGACTTGCAAAGCTTGCAGGCGGCGTAGCAGTTATCAAGGTCGGCGCAGCTACAGAGATAGAGATGAAGGAGAAGAAGCTCCGTATCGAGGACGCTCTTGCAGCTACAAAGGCAGCTGTTGAAGAGGGTATCGTAGCAGGCGGCGGTACAGCATTCGTAAACGCAATGCCGGCTGTCAACAAGCTCGTTCCCACACTTGAGGGCGACGAAAAGACAGGCGCTAAGATAATCCTCAAGGCTCTTGAAGCTCCTGTACGTCAGATCGCAGAGAACGCAGGTCTCGAGGGCAGCGTGATCGTTGACAAGATAGTACGTTCACGCAAGGTAGGCTACGGCTTCGACGCATACAACGAGGTATACACAGATATGATACCTGCAGGTATCGTTGATCCTACAAAGGTAACAAGAAGCGCACTCCAGAACGCAGCTTCTGTAGCTTCAATGGTTCTTACAACAGAGAGCCTTGTAGCAGACATCAAGGAAGACACACCTGCAGCTCCTGCAATGCCAGCAGGCGGAATGTACTAATGCATAATTAAAGGCGAACCGGAAGGTTCGCCTTTTTTATCTTTTATTCATTTTATCAAATACTTCCGTAAGAAATGAAAACTCCTCGGGCAATTCCTCACTGAACTTATCATTGCACTCTATATGCTCGATTTTTTCAGCTGTTACTGATTTATTATCATCGGCAATGACCTTATAGATTTCCAGAAATACATAATGTCCGTTTTCCCGGACAAAAATGCATACATAAGCAGTTCCGGGCTTATTGACTTTAAACGTATACCCTGATTTTGTCATGCTGTGATTCATGTGAAATTGATGATCTGTTTCCGTCAGAATGCTTTCATCGGAAGTCATAAAGAAATTGCCAATGTATTTTTGCGTATTCCTTTCTGTGTTCCTGACGACTATATTACCTTTTTCGCCTTCCTCCGCAAGAACATAGTGAAAATTGGGATTCAAACCTTTATGGATACGCATGAGGATAGTTACCGAATCATTTTTTACCTCAAGGCATGGTATCTTCTCGAATCCATGCCTTTTTACAGCGTCATGGGCAAATATGCCGCCTGCTATGACCGCAAAAACTCCGACGGGGATAAACGACAGTATAATGCGCTTTTTGCTCTTTTTTACGCAGCCGATTATCAGAAGTATCAGCCATATAAGTCCGCAGACTGTGCCTACAAAAAGAAGCGTCAGAATAATCATGATTGCTTCTGAGTCCATTTTATGCCCTCCTGATCATAAATAATTACATATATTAGTAATCAGTATACAGCAAAACCTGAAAAAAGTCAATGAAAAGACAAACGGGCTGCCAAAGGCAGCCCGCAACTGATTACTATTTACCAACCACTCGCTCTGCACAATGCAGACAAGTATTTTTTGTGCAAAACAGAGAATCCAAAAATTATTTTTTTCTTATTAAACGGTTTTCCGTTTAATAGAGGCTTATTTCAGCCCCCTTATGAAAGGACGTAATCAGTCGTCGACGAATGTACTTTTATATTCTGCAACGCGAGCCCTGTCGCCGTGGCAGTCGATCTCAATATCGCCGTGTTTGACGAGGCTCCTTATGGACTGGAACATGCTAACGAAAGCAAGAGCGTTTACGATGATACTGAAATAAACTCTTATACCGAGGATATTTCCGAGCATACCTGCGAACATCATTGATATGCAGATTATCACTTTTACCTCCAGCTTTTTGTTGTCCTTTTCAAACTGCAGGAATGTAAGGCATACAAAGCCCGAAATAACGGAATGTGCAATAGCAACTGCAAGGGAGTATGGCTTATAAGCCTCTATCTTGTAGGAATTGAGTTCGAGCACCATCATTATCGCCTCAAGGAAGATATAAAACGTCCAAGCGGCTTTCAGAGTTGTTCTGAATCTCATTGAGGACACCATGAGCCAGTCGCCCATGAGGAGCAGCGCAAAGCCTGCGATCTCCACAGCATAAGCGATAAAGCTCAGAAAACTTGTGAGGAACGATCCGGGATCATAGGTCTTATAGAATATGAAGCATATAACGCCGAAAGCAATAAACAGTATATTGCCTAAAAAGCTCAGTTTCAGTCCGAAGTTCAATCTTTCGTGCATAAGAACTCCTTAACCGAGAGCCTTGAGTGCTCTCTGACCGATATCTTTTCTGAAATGAGCTCCCTCAAAGCTTATCTTTGAAACTCCCTCATAAGCCTTATCGAGAGCAGCCTGCAATGTATCGCCCTTTGCGGTAACACCGATAACTCTTCCGCCGTTTGTGAGGAACTTTCCGTCCTCTGAGAGCTTGGTGCCAGCATGGTAAACGAAGCAGCCCTCGACCTGTCCCTTATCATCGAAGCCGTTCATTTCGATGCCCTTCGGGTAGCTTTCGGGATAGCCGCCGCTTGCCATGACAACGCAGGCACAGCTGCCCTTATGCCACTTGATATCCACCTTGTCAAGCTCATGGTTGTATATGGCTTCAAATATCTCATAGAGGTCGGCGTCCAGCATAGGCAGAACCACCTGAGTTTCGGGGTCGCCGAAGCGGCAGTTGTACTCTATTACCTTCGGACCCTTTGGAGTTATCATAAGACCGAAGTAGAGGCAGCCCTCAAAGGTGCGTCCCTCTGCGTTCATAGCGTTCATAGTGGGAATGAATATCTTTTCCATGCATTCCTTTGCGATATCGTCGGTATAGCAGGGATTGGGAGAGACCGTACCCATACCGCCTGTATTGAGGCCCTTGTCGCCGTCGAGAGCGCGCTTGTGATCCATGGAAGATATCATGGGAACTATGGTCTTTCCGTCTGTGAAGCTGAGAACAGATACCTCGGGACCTGTAAGGAACTCCTCGATAACTATACGTGCAGAGCTCTTGCCGAATTTGAGCTCGTCTATCATCTCGTGGACAGCCTTTACAGCTTCCTCCTCGTTCTGAGCGATGATAACGCCCTTTCCGAGAGCGAGACCGTCCGCCTTTATAACGGCAGGGTAGCTGTTCTGCTCTTTAAGATAGGCAACAGCCTTGTCGGACTCGGTAAATACCTCGTAAAAGGCTGTAGGGATATCATACTTCTTCATGAGCTCCTTGGAGAAAACCTTTGAGCCTTCGATTATAGCTGCATTTGCCTTAGGACCGAAGGTCATGAAGCCCTCTGCCTGCAGGGCGTCCACCATACCGAGTACCAGCGGATCGTCGGGAGCTACGACTACCATATCGGGTCTGAGCTCCTTTGCGAGAGCGACTACGCCGTCAACATCGGTCGCCGCAACATTGAAGCACTCGGCATACTTTGATATACCGCCGTTTCCGGGAGTACAATAGAGCTTGCCGACCTTCGGGCTTTCAGCCAGCTTCATTATGATAGCGTGTTCGCGTCCGCCGCCGCCTACTACTAATACGTTTTTCATTGGGGTATTCCTCCTGTATGTAAATAGTTATTTGATATCCTTTATGGTTATGCCGTCAAGCATTTCTTCGGCATCGGCTTTTTTCTCGGCTGTGTCATATAATGCGTTGATCGTGTAGAGAAGATCGCCGTTTCTGAAAAAGTATGTATCGCTGAATGTCTTAAAGTCACTTGATTCGGAAGCATATTCAAAATAAAAGCGCTCACATTCAAAACCGAACCTGTTCTTTTTATCCCTTGTCAGTACAGGATATTTCTCTTTCTTTTCCAGTTTCTTGTTATAGATTTCATCTGCACAGCCGGCAGGAGAATCATTACTTTTCTCAACATGTATTGAGACCCGTGGGAAAGCCGCTTTGTCAACACTGTCAGCCTCTGTATAAAATTCCTTGACCCAGATCAGACCGTTTTCATTGAATGGTTTCAATTCTTCCGTCTGGTCGATAAGATAATATTTTGATCCCGTATCAACGCTGAACCATTCGTAGTCGTATACATCAGGCTTTGTGGCGATGCGGAAATCCGAGGTATATTCTGCCGATTTTGCAATTTTTGACATTGCTTTTTTTATGAGCTTTGACTTCAAAGAATTGCAATAGTAACAGTCAACTGACAAAAAATGCGTATCTGTTCCGAGTATATAATACAGATTGTTTTTCGTTTTTCCTAATGAATTTACTTCCGATGAACTGAAATAACCTGTGTAAGGATAACCCTCAAGCTTTTCAAGCTGCCTGTTTTTTTCATCGGCGTAATAAGGGAAGAATTCGCTTATCAGTTCGGGCTTGCAGTTCATATGCTCATCACTGATAATGATATCCTCGCCGAGGCATTTGAAAGTGAACTTAGACTCGCCTTCCTGCTCTTCCAGCTTGAAGCTCTTAGGAACTTTGATGCTGTAGTTGTCTGTGCTGATAGTTACCGACGGTTCTGACAGATACCAGCCATAGCCTAAAAAAGCGGCTCCTGCCAGTGCGATAACTGCCCCTGTGATAATGATCCCTTTTTTCATTTTTAGTTTCACCCTTGAATTTCCCTTATATCATTTTTGAATGATCATTTGTACTTGAGATGCTTAACGTGTCTGTCCTCATCTATACCGAGAGCTGCGGCAGTACACACCAGTACCAGCGCACCTGTCAGGATTATGCTGAAAAAGAATGTGATATACTCCGTGTGCTGTATCAGCCAGCTTTCAGAAGCGTATACCGGCAATGATGAATGCGAGATAAGCGCAGCCAGTAAATGCTCGGCAACGAATCCGAATATCCACAGCAGCGGAGCTGCCTTGAGAGTGCGCCTGCATCTTTTTGCGGAAAAAGCCCAGCCCGTACAGCTTATGATATAGGAGATAAACGGCACCCATGCCAGTTCTGTAAGGCACAGCAGGAGCTTGCATTTCCCCGAGATCATCATTTCGGGATGAGCGGGTATGTAGTCGTCGCCCGAGCCTGTGAAAGCTCCGAATACGGCGCCTGACAGCAGATATGCAAGTATAGCTCCGATAATGTATAATCCGCAGAAAACAGCGGCGGTCTTGTAAAGCTTTTCGAGTTTGATTGAATTATAGCTGCCCATATTGTGATCCCCCCAGAATAACAACAAAGTCAGGTCAAAAAGCGTGTGTGATCCAATTAAGTTATTGAGTACACATTAATTATAGTATATCATAATGCCTGAAGTATTTCAAGACAGATATGCGGTGTCTCAGAAAGCTGCTTTGTCTTCCTCTTCGGGAAGCTTTATCATGCTGAGGACATCTGCTATCTTGTTCTCAACATAGCCGAAGCTGTTGCTTTCTGCGTAAGCGCAGATGTATTTGTCTCCGCAGTCGGCAATATACATTCTTGCGTTGAGGTCGTCGTCGACCGTCCATTCATAGTAATAGAACGTCCTGTCGGCAGTAACAAGTGTACCCGTAGAGAGTATCTCTTCTTTGTTTACTACGGATAATACCTTTAATTCGGCAGTTTCGCCCTGAGACTTTTCATTGGACATGAAGAGACTGAGTCCGCAGTTATTGATATCCTTGCCTGTTATCATGCGGAGCTCGCAGGTATCTTCGGGCGAATTGACATATGCCCAGAGGTTAGGGTCTGCATAGTATGAAAAGTCGTTGGATTTTACATGGCCGTTGAAATAATCTGTCTTTTCCTTGTTCAGCGAAATGGTTGCTGTCTGTATAGGCTCGGTATGAGCAGTGTTGTCTGCATTCTGAGCTGTGCAGCCGCACATTGCCGCTAAAAGTACAGCTGATGAAAGAACAGCTGTGAAGGTATATTTTTTCATGTTTTTCTCCTTAATAAAGCTGCGGTCATTCCCGACCGCAGCTGAAAGATATCGTTATCAGTGATGGAACAGACGGATGCCTGTGAATGCCATTGCAATATTGTACGTATTGCAGGTCTCGATAACGTTGTCGTCGCGGATAGAACCACCCGGTTCTGCAATATATTCAACGCCTGATTTCTTAGCGCGCTCGATGTTGTCTCCGAACGGGAAGAAAGCGTCGGAACCAAGGCATACGCCAGTGTTCTTTGCGAGCCATGCCTTCTTTTCCTCGCGTGTGAATACAGCAGGCTTTACCTTGAAGATACGCTGCCATTCGCCCTCGCGGAGAACGTCCTCGTACTCGTCGCCAATATAAACGTCGATAGCGTTATCGCGGTCTGCGCGGCGGATATCGTCAACGAACTGAAGTCCCATTACCTGCGGTGACTGTCTCAGCCACCAGTTGTCAGCCTTCTGACCTGCAAGACGTGTGCAGTGGATACGGGACTGCTGTCCTGCGCCGATTCCGATAGCCTGTCCGTCCTTTACGTAGCAGACTGAATTGGACTGTGTATACTTGAGAGTTATGAGGGAGATAAGGAGATCGTCCTTCTTGTCGTCAGGGATATCCTTATTCTCTGTGACTACGTTTGCAAGAAGCTCGCGGTTGATGTCAAGCTCGTTGCGTCCCTGCTCGAAGGAAACTCCGTAAACCTGTTTTGTCTCGATAGGAGCGGGTTTGTAGTTCTCGTCCATTTTGAGTATGCAGTAAGTGCCCTTTCTCTTGGACTTGAGGATCTCAAGGGCTTCGGGCTCATAGTCGGGAGCGATGACTCCGTCGGATACCTCGCGCTGTATCATTTTAGCAGTGCATACGTCAACCTTGTCCGAAAGGGCAATGAAGTCGCCGTAGGAGGACATTCTGTCAGCTCCTCTTGCTCTTGCGTAAGCGCTTGCAAGGGGAGTGAGCTCGCCGAGATCGTCGACCCAGTAGATCTTCTTGAGATCGTCGGAGAGAGGTCTGCCGATAGCGGCTCCCGCAGGTGAAACGTGCTTGAACGAGGTAGCTGCACACATACCTGTTGCAGCCTTGAGCTCCTTTACAAGCTGCCAGCCGTTGAAGGCGTCAAGCAGGTTGATATAACCGGGCTTTCCGCAGAGCACCTCGATAGGGAGCTCGCTGCCGTCAGCCATATAAACTCTTGAAGGCTTCTGATTTGGGTTACAGCCGTATTTTAACTGCATTTCATTTGACATTTTCATGTCCTCCTTATAATAATTCATAATTCGTAATGCATAATGCATAATTATTCATTCCTGAACAAAGGTGAGGATCACTTATTCTTGTTTACGATACGAGTCTCCTCAGTGTTGTTTTCGAGGTTCACATAGCGGACAAAGAGAGATACCTTGTTGTCGGCATTGAGGTTGTTCCAGAGCATATCCGTGAACTGGTCGATATTGCCGCTTATGCCCACGAGCTTGGGCTCACCCTCAAAGCTGGGGAGGGGAGAACCGTCGCCCATATATGTATGGATAAAGTGTCCCTCGCCTGCGAGAGGATTTGTGTAGCTGAATGTGTATCTCTGACATGAATCGGGATTTCCGTTAGCGCTCTTGAGTATGGACATTGCGTAGTTGAAGCCCTCCTCGCCGAAGCGGAGTATACCCGAGATACGGGGAGTATAGTTTGGAGCGTCGTCCTCGAACTCTCTTGTGCGGAGAGCCTGCTCGAAGGTGTACTGCTTGTCCATGAGCTCATAGATAGTATCGGTCTGGTCGCCGTTTGTAACGATGAGCTTGTTGCCGAGAACTCTTACAGGAGCGTAGATTATAAGGTGCGGATCGGTAAGCTTTGAAGGATCGAAAGCCTCTGTGCGGATACCTCTGCCGTCCTCGATAAATACGCGGTTGCGGCTGTTCTCGCTTCTGCCCATGATGAAGTATGCGGTAACTGCGTACTTTCCGCAGTCTGATTTACCGATGACGATACCTCTTCCGGGGTATGCGTTTGTGCTGAGTTCCTTTGCCAAGTCAAGCTTTTTCATGATAATAACTCCTTTCGGGTAATGGTTTCATATTAATATCTTAAAATAAGTGTGAGCGTGAAATCTGTTACAACTATCACCAGCACCGCAAGTGTGATGATGTTGAGAGTCTTTTTCTTCGGCTTTGCAAGGAGCCAGTTGTAGAAGGGCTGTACAAAATACAGGAACAGCAGTCCTCCCATGCCGAATCTCATGGATGGGGAGAGAGCTATCCTTGCCTGGAAGTTGATGTCGTAATCCGCATAGGTGTTCCACGGCCATGAGCCTGTGAAAAACTCGAGGATATACGTGCCGGCAAGCTCTACGGCAGTTGCAACTGCCATGCTTCCGAAGAATATTATGAAGGGACGTGTTATCTGTAAAAGAAGTCCACCCTCTTTTTTCATGAATTTCCCGAAGAACAGCAGGAACAGAAGCGCTCCCACTGCGTATATCGGACAATAGGGTCCGAACATTATTCCGAGATTTGTAAAGCCCCATTTATAGACCACTACTTCGAGGAATACCTCGTAGCACCAGCCCAGTACCGCGTACATCCAGAAGCAGAGAAAGAGCTTCTGAACAGCTTGTTTTTCCAATAATTCCTTCATCTTTTTCATGATAGTATGTCTCTTAGTATGTTATAGCTGTGATGTGATGAATGAACACAGCGGCTTCTGCCAATTTCGGTGTGTAGCCTGTAGCCTTTGTGAATATAAAGTCCGTGAGAACTATTACCAGCACGGCAAGTGCGATGATATTGAGAGTTCTGCGTTTCGGCTTTGCAAGGAGCCAATCGAAGAACGGCTGCACAATATACATGAACAGCAGGCCGCCAAGTCCGAAGCGGACAGAGGTGCTGAGGGCGATACGCGCCTGATAATTGTACTTGTACCGCGCATAGGTCTGCCACGGCCATGAGCCTGTTGTTGCTTCAAGTATATACGTGGCGGCAAGCTCAACAAGGGTGGCGATAGTCATGCACCCGAGGAAGATGAGGAGCGGTTTGACTATATTCAGCCATTTTACGTCCTTTTTCTTCATCAGCCAGCCGAAGCACAGCAGGAACAGGAGAGCTCCCACGCCGTATATCGGGCAGTAGGGACCGAACATATTTCCTCTGTTGTGAAATCCCCAGCGGTAGACCACTGTTTCAAGGAAGACCTCATAGCACCAGCCAAGTACCGCATACATCCAGAAGCAGAGGAAGAGCTTCTGAATAACTTGTTTTTCAAATAATCCCTTTAATTTTTCCATGATGTTACTTTACGTATGCCTTTCCGTCGATTATCTCTATCCTGTCCTGACAGAACAGCGAAACGGCTTCGGGGAGTATCTTCCACTCAGCCTGCTCCATTATACGCTTCTGCAGGGTCTCGGGGGTGTCGCTGTTCTCTACGGGGACAGCCTTCTGCAGGATTATCGGACCGCCGTCGCACTCCTCGGTGACGAAGTGTACCGTTGCGCCCGAGAGCTTTACTCCCGCCTCGAGAGCAGCCTCATGGACGTGCAGTCCGTAGAAGCCCTTGCCGCAGAAGCTTGGTATCAGCGCAGGGTGAACGTTCATCATCTTGTAGGGAAACGCCTTTACCACCTGCTCGTCGAGTATTGTCATGAAGCCCGCATATACCACGAGGTCAGCCTTCTCTGCGATGAGAGCGTCCGTCACCGCCCGTGTGTAGTCGGCAATGGCAGTGTAGTCCTTTCTCGGTATAACGATGCTCTTTATGCCGTTCTGAGAAGCACGTTCAAGAGCGTAAACGCCCTCCTTTGAGGATATTACGCAGGTTATCCTTCCGCCCTTGATGATGCCTGACTTTTCGGCGTCTATAAGAGCCTGCAGATTAGTGCCGCCGCCCGAAACGAGCACGACTATATTCTTCATGAGTGTTTCCTCCTGTTGGTTTATCGCAAGAGCGAATATTATTCGGGGAACTGAACGTGTCCCTGTATTATCTCCGTATCGTCGTAGGAAAGGGGGATATCCTTGTCTATGACCACTTGTCCGTAGATATCGGTTATGCGGAACGTGAAGGGGCCTGCGCCCATTTCCCTTGACTCGAAGTAGTTGTAGGGACGGCGGGGTATCTCCACGAATTCGCCGTCGGCGTTAAGATATTCAAGCTTTGTTATGGGGTAGCGGTGGTTCCGCACCTGTACTCCGCACCAGAACTCGGTGCTGCCCTCCTTGTACTTGAAGCATATGGGAGCATTCTCGGCAGTATCCAGCGGGATTATCTTCCAGCTGACGGGAACTCGTCCCTTTTCCACGGGAGCGATAAGCGGAAATGCGTCCGTATACAGGTCGAGGTCGCCCTTTTTGCCCTCGGGGAGCTCGTCCGTAACAAGCATTTTTATAGTTCCCAGCTCTCCTGTTACTTCGAGGTATGCTCCTGCCAGCTGAGCCTCGTTGTAGTCGGAGTGGTTCATGGCGACTATCCAGTAATCATGGGAAACGGGGTCGAGCATAGCGTGACCGCCCGTGTATCCGCCGCCGTAGAAGGTGCCCTCGCCCGTATGTACAGTGCCTTTCGGCTCGAGGATGGCGTCCTCGTCAATGGGCAGGTCGGGTATCTCGAACTCTGTGGGAGCCTTGCCGTTAACGCCCAGCAGGAACTTCTGCAGAGCGTTGAGCTCAGCCCGTGAGATCTCTTCGTTCTTTCGTGCGGCTATAAGGTCGAAGCAGTCCACAGCTCCGTCGGAGTTATAGTCCATATCTATCCTGTCAGCCGCGCCGCTGTATAAAGGTGTAGCCGTCAGGACTGCGATCGCAAGTCCTGAGGCGATAAATTTCAGTTTTTTCATAAACATCACCGTCTTTTTAAAATCTGTCCAAATCACATATCCCTTGAAAGTATAGCATAAGGCTTTAATTCGGATAATTTATGCGGCTTCTGCTATGATGTTTAATGAGTTTTGTGCTGTATCAGCAGATGATAACGCCTTCCTCTGACTCAACGAGTTCGCCGAGAACATAAGCGTCCTCGCCGGCTGCTTTGATAGCAGCGATAGCCTTGTCAGCGTCGTTCTTATCGACTGAAACGACCATTCCGACGCCCATGTTGAATGTATTGAACATATCGCGCTCGGGAATGTCGCCGGATCTCTGGATGAGGTCGAATATCGGAAGTACTTGTACTGCGTTCCTCTCGATCTTTGCAGCAAGGTTCTTGGGGAGAGAACGCGGTATGTTCTCATAGAATCCGCCGCCTGTGATGTGAGAGATAGACTTTACGTTAACGCTCTCGAGGAGGCTTTTTACAGCCTTTACGTAGATACGTGTAGGAGTGAGCAGACACTCGCCGAGAGTAGTACCCAGGTCGTTGAAGTGCATATTGAGGTTCTGCTCGTTAACGTCGAATACTCTTCTTACCAGTGAGAATCCGTTTGAGTGGACACCGCTTGACTTGATGGCGATGAGGACGTCGCCTGCTTTCTGAGTATCGGGCTGGAGTATCTTGTCCTTGTCAACAACGCCTACAGAGAAGCCTGCAAGGTCGTACTCGTCCTCGGGCATAAGACCGGGGTGCTCGGCAGTTTCGCCGCCGATGAGAGCGCATTCTGCCTGAACGCAGCCCTCTGCAACGCCTGAAACGATAGTGGCGATCTTCTCGGGGAAGTTCTTGCCGCAGGCGATATAATCAAGGAAGAACTGAGGCTTTGCACCGCAGCAGATGATATCGTTTACGCACATAGCAACGCAGTCGATACCTACTGTGTCGTGCTTGTCCATGATGAATGCGAGCTTTATCTTTGTGCCGACGCCGTCTGTGCCCGAAACGAGTACAGGCTTGCTGATACCGGTCATATCGAGCTCAAAAAGTCCGCCGAAACCGCCGATACCCGAAAGGGTGCCCTTTATCATGGTACGTGCGATGTGCTCCTTCATCAGTTCAACTGACTTGTAGCCTGCGGTAACGTCAACGCCTGCCTTTTTGTAGCTTTCGGAAAAACTGTTATTCATTGATCTACCTCCATAGTTGCCTGTCTCCCTGCCGCAGGCAGGGAGACAGAATATAAGTTTATTCTTTGCCGTTCCAGCAATATGTGCAGAGACCGCAGGAATTGAGTCCTACTGCCTTTTCAGTACCCTCGAGGGTCTGGAATTCGAGCGAGGTGAGGCGGAGCCTCTTGCATATCTCATCTCTGAGCCTGCGTCCTCTCTCTGTTGCGGAGTTGCTGTACTCCTCGATATGTCTTACGCCGACAGGGCCTTCAAACTCGTCGATTATCTGACGGGCGATGAGCTCCATTTCAGATGTGCTGCGTGAGAAGTTGAGGTATTTGCAGCCGTACATGATAGGAGGACAGGCAGAGCGCATATGTACTTCCTTAGCGCCGTGCTCGTAGAGGAACTCTACTGTTTCCCTCATCTGAGTGCCTCTTACGATACTGTCGTCAACGAAGAGGAGCTTTTTGCCGTTTATGAGCTCATGTACGGGTATGAGCTTCATTTTTGCCACCTGATTCCTCATGCTCTGATTTGTGGGCATGAAGCTTCTCGGCCATGTGGGGGTATACTTGATGAACGGTCTTGCAAAGGGGATGCCGCTCTTGTTTGCGTAGCCGATAGCGTGGGGAGTTCCCGAATCAGGCACACCGCAGATATAGTCAACGTCGGGCAGTCTGCCGTTCTTGATATCGTTTTCAGCCATTATCTCGCCGTTGCGGGTACGCATGACTTCAACGTTCACGCCCTCGTATACAGCGTTGGGGTAGCCGTAATATGTCCACAGGAAGGTGCATATCTTCATCTTTGAAGGGTCGCCCTCTGCAATGGTCTTACATTCGTCGGAAGTGAGCTCGACTATCTCGCCGGGGAGGAGCTCCTTGTGTGTGGCATAGCCCAGCTTCTGGAAAGCAAATGACTCTGTGGAAAGGCAGAAGCCGTCGCTTCTCTTACCGATTATAATGGGAAGTCTGCCGAATTTGTCTCTTGCGGCGATAATGCTCTTGTCCGTAAGTATGATAAGGGACATTGTTCCCTCTATCTTTTCCTGAGCGTAGCGTATACCGTCGACAAATGAGTTCTTCTGTGCTATAAGAGCGCCTATAAGGTCGCCCGAGTTGATATTTCCGCTGCTCATGGACTCAAAGTTGGCACAGCCCTTTTCAAGGAGCTCGTCAACGAGCTGGTCGGCATTGCGGATTATACCTACTGAGCAGATAGCGTAAACGCCCAACTTTGAGCGGACGAGTATAGGCTGGGGGTCTGTATCGCTGATACAGCCGATACAGATCTTTCCGCGCATTGTCACAACATCGTCTTCAAACTTGGTACGGAAGGGAGAATTTTCGATACTGTGGATATTTCTCTGAAAGCCGTGCTCCTCCGACCATGAGGTCATGCCGCCTCGTCTTGTGCCGAGGTGAGAATGATAGTCTGTTCCGAAAAATACGTCGGTAACGCAGTCATTTTTGGAAGCTGCACCGAAAAAACCGCCCATAGCTTATTCTCCCATAAGTCTCTTCATGATTTCCTGATATGCTTCTTCTACGCCGCCCATATCTCTGCGGAAGCGGTCCTTGTCCAGCTTCTCGTGGGTCGTTGAATCCCAGAAGCGGCAGGTATCGGGAGAGATCTCGTCAGCGAGGATTATTGTTCCGTCAGCAGTCTTGCCGAACTCGATCTTGAAGTCGATGAGGTCGATGTTGAGGCCCTTGAAGAACTTTACCATGAACTCATTCACCTTGAAGGCGTACTTTGAGATAGTGTCGATATCCTCCTTTGTAGCGATACCGAGAGCGAGTGCGTAGTAGTCGTTGATGAACGGATCGCCGAGATCGTCGTTCTTGTAGCTGAATTCAAGGATAGGACAGAGGAGCTTCTTTCCCTCTTCAACGCCCATTCTCTTTGAGAAGCTGCCTGCGGCAACGTTTCTGATGATGACCTCAAGGGGAACGATAGAGACCTTTTTAACGATAGTTTCGCGGTCGCTGATCTCCTCGACAAGATGTGTTGGAACGCCTTCCTTTTCGAGCATTTTGAACATATAATTGGTCATCTTGTTGTTGATGACGCCCTTACCTGTGATAGTGCCCTTCTTCTCGCCGTTGAACGCTGTTGCGTCGTCCTTGTAATCAACGATAACGAGGTTAGGATCATTTGTAGCGAAGACCTTCTTGGCCTTGCCCTCATAGAGCTGTTCCTTCTTTTCGATGTTTGACATTTTAAAATTCCTCCTTGAGAATTATATAAATGATTGTATATGCAATTCCGCATCATCGCGGATATTGTAGGCATTAAATAAATGCATTATGAATTGATGTCAGAGCAGCATATCCGCTGCTTTTCCGGGAGTTTCTGCGAAATAGTCCGCACCGGCTTCCCTGAGCTCCTCGATCGAGCCGTAGCCCCAGAGTATGCCCATGCATTTGATACCTGTTTTATGGGCGCCGAGGACGTCCTGTCTGCGGTCGCCTATCATGAGCACAGTGCTCCTGTCAGCGATGCCCGTCTGTGCGAGAACGTATTCTATTACTTCGTCCTTGTAGTCTCTTGTGCCGTCAAGCTCCGCGCCGCCGACAAATTCAAAGTACTTTGAAAGTCCGAACCTGTCAAATATGCGGACTGCGTATACCAGAGGCTTGCTTGTGGCGACCATGAGACGTTTGCCGCCGCTTTTCAGGCGTTCGAGCATTTCTGGGATACCGTCGTATACGCGGTTCTCGAAAAGTCCGACTGTTGAGTATCTTTCACGGAATATCCTTACCGCTTCATCGACCTGTCCGGCGTTCATGCCGAGGAACTCTGCAAAGGACTGGCGTATGGGCGGACCGAGGAAGATGTTGGTATCCTCCGGGACTTCAAATTCCATCTGAGTTATTGCGTTTTCAAGGCATTTCAGTATGCCTTCGGTGGAGTCCGTAAGTGTGCCGTCAAGGTCAAAAAGCAGGGTGCTGTAGTTTCTCATCATGTATCGAGCGATATCCTGTTCCAGTCATCGGTGTCGCATACGAGCCATTCAAGACCGCGCCTGCGCTCGACTACTGCGTCTGCGTTTAGACCGCCTATGGGGCATTTCCTGTCTATCTTCTCATGCTGGACTGCTGCCCAGTGATAGCGGTAGTAGAGATCCAGCATATCCATTATCTCGTCAGCGCTCCTGAGAGTGCATTTGCTTTTGAATTCCTCAAAGCTGCCGCACTGTGAAACGAAGCGTACAGCCTGAGGACAGTCGCAGATATTCTCTGCGTCGGTTATATCTTCAACAAGTCCCAGAGCCCATACCAGAGCCCAGTAGGATTCATATTCCCATACGACATCAATGATGTCCTGCTGGACATATGAGCCGTCAACAAGGCGTCTTTCCTTTGCGTTGAGGCAATCCCTGACGCCGAAGAAGTCCATGAGACCGACGAAATAGTTGACGTCTTCATCGTTCTGCTCGCTCCTTCCGAAGCCGACCTGTGTTGAGAGCAGAGCTGCAACAGCGCGTCTGCATATGTCGTCGGGACTCCTGAGCTTTACCTGTGAAGCAGGCTCTGTAAGGGGAAGTTTCGGGTTTATACCGATACCCTTCGCTGAGATGATCTTTTCAGAGCGTTCTTTTCTTTCGGCGGGCGTCATGATATTACCTCCTTATGGGGAAATGCGGTGTGTTCTTATCAGAGAGCTGCTATCTGCTCCTGGAGAGCCTTGTCCTTGGCGATAACGCCCTCAGCCATTGCCTTTTTCTCGGCAGCGAGCTTTGCAGCGAGCTCCTCATCAGCTATAGCCAGCATCTGTACAGCAAGAACGGCTGCGTTCTTTGCTCCGTCAATGCCTACTGTAGCAACCGGTACTCCCGGAGGCATCATAACTGTAGCGAGGAGAGCGTCAACTCCCTCGAGAGCCTTTGACTTCATGGGGATACCGATAACGGGGAGAGTGGTGTGCCCAGCAACGACTCCCGCAAGATGAGCAGCCATGCCTGCGGCGCATATGATAGCGCCGAAGCCGTTTGCTCTTGCGTTTGAAGCAAATTCGCAGGCTTCCGCAGGAGTTCTGTGTGCGCTCATCACGCGGCACTCAAACTCCACGCCGTATTTTTTGAGCTCTGTGAGAGCTGATTTTACAACAGGGAAGTCGCTGTCGCTTCCCATGATAACTGCAACCTTTTTTGACATGATGTTTTCTCCTTTATGATTATGTGCAGATCACTCTGCCTGTTCGCTGTTTTCCTGCGGCTCTTCGGCGGCAGCAGCCGGATATTTCGGCTTTGATCTCTGGAATTTTGCATAGCTGATGCCGAAATCGGTCTCAAAGCTGCCCGAAAATCTGAGGTCTGCTTTGTACTTGTTGTGTATGAGCCGCGGAATGCCGTTTACTATGTATTTCACGTCCGTTCCGACTTTCAGGGAAACGCCGACCGTAATAGCTGCTTCCTTTGAGCTTATGCCGTATATCTGGAAGTCGGAGAGGTCTGTGATCCTGACCTCTATATCCTTTTCGTCGGGGAAAACCGCGCTGAACTTCCTGTAACGCGGATCAAGCTTTTCGTCGGGGACCGTTCTGCCCTTTGAGTAGGCGTAATCAAGGTAGCCGCCGAGATCCGCGGACATTATCTCTATGAGCTTCGGTGTGAGATTTCCGAGAAGATGACTGTTGGATATCTCGAAGCTGTAGGGGATATGGTCTCCCACATTGCCGTTTACCGATGCTTTTGCGAACACGAGCTCCGAATTGTCGGCAGAGTAGGTATATTCGCCGTTCTTCGTGCGTAGAGTGAGCTCGCTGCCGTCTGCCGAGCAGGACGTCCATGTTTCCGCAAAGCATGGGCGGAAATCGCTGTAGTAAATGGTATATGAGCCGTTATCGGCGGATTTTGCAATAAGCAGCCGGGCGCCTTTCACTTCCGCGGGCACTATCTCCGAATAAACGAAGGGAACGGTGATATTGCCCTCATAGTCTATGCAGCCGAACAGCCTTCTGCTCCTCAGGCGTTTTGAAGCTATGCAGCCGCTGTCCCCGGTAAAGGTGAGCTCCTGCCATTCGGGATAAACGATGACTCTGCCGCTGCTGTCAATGATACCGAAGAGTGCCTTGTTGTCCTTGAAAATGTGGTTGCCGTCGCGGGTGTCGATGATGTCCGCGATGACGGGCTGCGTATCCTCGCTGTAGGCGCTTTTTTCGGAACGCGAGTAGAATCGCGTTATTGCAACTGCAAGGACGATGATGACTATGAACAATACGGAGACAATAAGTCTCATATTCCTATTCATTGTCTCCGCACCTCCCGAATGCCGTTATTTGTTTTCAGTTCCTGCGGACTGCTGAGACTGATCGTTCTGAGCCGCAGCCTTGCGCTGGCGGTAGGTGTCCTCAGTCTCTTTGGTTATATATATCGGACGATTTTTCGTCTCAAGGTATGTCTTGGAAAGGTACTGTCCCAGTATTCCCACGCAGAACAGCTGCAAGCCGCTGAAAAGGAATATGAGGCAGAGGAGCGTCGGATATCCGTCGGGGGCGTCGAGCCAGCCGAATATGGACCTGATTATGGTCACGACTATGAGCACAAAGGCGATAGCGCAGGTGAGTATTCCCAGCAGGGAGGCTATTGCCAGAGGAGCTGTCGAGAATGCCATGATACCCTCGAGGGAATACTTGAAAAGTCCCCAGAAGGACCAGGAAGATGTGCCTGCAGGGCGCTCCACGTTCTCGTACTCAATATACTTGGTGTTGAAGCCCACCCAGCTGAATATGCCCTTGGAGAACCTGTTGTACTCGGACATATCGAGGATAGCGTCCACCATCTGTCTTGTCATGAAGCGGAAATCCTGTGCGCCGTCCACTATCTCGGTCTGGGATATCCTGTTCATTATCCTGTAGAACAGCCTTGCGAACCATGAGCGCACCTTTGATTCGCCCTTACGGCTCACGCGGCGCGTAGTAGCGCAGTCATACTCGCCGTTCCTGACGTAGCTGTACATTTTGGGCAGAAAAGCAGGGGGGTGCTGGAGGTCTGCGTCCATAACGACGATATAATCGCCCCTGGAGTTCTTGAGGCCTGCATACATACCCGATTCCTTGCCGAAATTTCTCGAAAATGAAATATATCTTACTCTCTTGTCCTTTTCCGCGAGAGAACGGAGCAGATCGAGAGTTGTGTCCTTTGAGCCGTCATTTATGAACAGGTACTCGAATTCGAGCTCGGGGAAGTCTTTTGACATCTGCGCCGATATCTTTGTGATCTCCTCATAGAACATGGGGAGCACTTCCTGCTCATTGTAACACGGAACCACTACTGAAACGAGTTTCACGAATAATCCTCTCCTTCAAAAGAAGCTTGCGGCAGACCGCGGAAGACAGTTTCCCGAGCCTACCAATACACTATTAATAATACAACAAAATCGGGGATAATGCAATAGCAAAATCACTGTTTTTATAATTTTTTACACCTATGTAAAATAATGACTGTTCAATGCTGTGATTTTGATACATCTGATAGAATAATGTGGAACAGCGGTGACGGCCGGGTGGGCAAAAAGCCGTTTACCGCTCAATAAACCGTATTATTTTTTACCTAATTAAACGTGAACAATGACAGGGAAAATTGACAAAAAAATCAATAACGATTTGTTATTTTCACTGAAAATTTTAAAATACGTATATTTTTTCGGTCCATTTGAGAAGAAACTATTGATTTTTTCTGAAATGTCATGTATAATATACTTGTATAGATATCGCATTAGAAGCTCTGCGGCGTAATTTCCCTTTAAATTGCGCTGACTTTTGGCGGAGTGCGATTGCGAGCTGGGAAATCGGCTGCCGCTGCCGTAAAGCGGGAACTGCAGTTTAGCAGTGGTGGGGAGAGAATTATATGGACATCACACTGGTAACGTCCTCGTTCGATAAGATCGTTCACGGAACCGAGAACGAGAAGAAAACAGGCTGCGGTATCAACCTCATGAAGCCTGAAAACGTAACTCGTTTCCACAGAACATCTCTAATGACGGACCTGAAAGAGATCACCTGCGAAAAATGTAAGGCGAGTCTCGCGAAAAAGCTTATAAAAGCTGACAAGAAGGAAATGGCGCTCCTTCTCAAGGAAGAGAAAAAGCGCGAAAAAATGGGTATGAACGACGCGGGTATAGTTCCGCTCGGAAATACTACTGCAAGGATCACAAGAGACCCTAATGCAAAAGCCAAAGAAGAAGCAGCAAGAAGAAAGGCTGTCGAAGAAGCAAAACAGGCAGCTGAAGAAGCAAGAAGAGCTGCTGAGGAAGAAGCACAGAGAGCTGCGGAGGCTAACCAGTACGGTCAGGCTCCCGAGGCACAGGGCTATCAGGGTACTATCCCGGGTACGGGCGTACCTATGGACGACAGCCTCGCTCAGTTTGCGATAGATCCTCACGAAAACCAGCAGCCGGCGCCTGCCGAGGACGACTTCCTCGCACAGTTCGCTGTTAACAAGCCCGATGCGGCTGTTAATCCCTATGCTGCTCCTGCCGCTGCGCCCAAGGCTGCTGTTCCGCAGGACGACTTCCTCGCACAGTTTGCTATACCGAATCCTCAGGGCGCTCCCGAGCAGTCAACGCCTTATTACAATCAGGCTCAGAATTATAATCAGCCTCAGAACTACAATCAGCCTCAGAATGAGGGCGGATACGTTGATATGGGCGGATATGACGACGCATACCAGCAGCCTGCGGCTCCTGATATGTCCCATTCCGACGAGGATATAATGAATCTGTTCTCAATAAATACCGATCCCGTACAGCAGCCTGTATATGAGCAGCCTCAGTACGGCCAGCCTGTGTACGAGCAGCCTGTCTATGAACAGCCCGTTTACGGCGAGCCCGAATACGGCGAGGTCGTTTACGACGAGTCCATGTACGGTGACATCAATATCTACGACGGCTCACAGCCGCTGTATGACGCAAACGGAAACCTTATCGAGGGTCCGATAGTTACTCCTGCCGACGGTTATCAGCCCGTTCCCGAACAGGCTGTTCCTCAGGAGAATAACTGGGATTACCTCGCAGATCAGCTTTTCGGCATAAACGAAGATGCCGGCGCCAATGGAGCAGCTCCCGAAGCTTATCAGGCGTACAGCGATGAAATGGCTGATTTCACGGAAGAGTCAGACAACTATGTTGACCCCATAAACAATAATCTTTACCTCGGAAACGGCGTTCTTTCCGCTACATACGGAATGGAACAGCCTGCGGCAAACGTTCCTCACGCCGAGCCTATAGCCGCCCCCGAGGTCGATGATCTCCCGTCGGCTGAGAGCCTTGCGGCAGCAGCCCTTGACGGAGCACCGAAGGTCGACGATATCGTAGCGCCCGAAACTGTTTCCCTCCCGTCGGCTGAAAGCCTTGCGGCAGCAGCCCTCGAAGGAGTTCCCACAGTTGAGGACATTACAGCTCCCGAATTTGATACCCTGCCCCCTGTTGAGGGCAATTCGGTTCCCGAGCTTGACGATATCCCCGTAGTTCCCGACTTGTCAGCACCTGCGTTCGAGAGTTACTCTAAGGCGAGAGATGATGAAGCAGCAGTGCTTGATGATATTTATGAAGCAACATTAAATCAGCCTGTTAAGGCAGAAGAGGAGTATGATTACTATATGAGTGATTTTAATAATAACGGAGCACCAAACGGTGCAGACCAGAAGCAGGCACAGCAGCCTCAGATCGTAAAGGTTCCGCAGTTTGCAGGATATGACGCAAACAACCAGCCTGTATACAAGTACGTACAGATGAGACTTGCAGGATATGACCAGAACGGCAAGCCCGTTTTCGTTCCGCTCAATGCACAGCAGAGACCCGCAGCTCCCGCACAGCAGACAGCTGCACAGGCTCAGAGAGCGGCAGCAGCTCCCGTTCAGCAGGCTCCCGTAAAGTCTCCTGTTCCGAGAAAGCCCGTTCAGACAAGCGGCACACCTACTGCAAATATTTCCAAGATCGCAGTAAATCCGCACAGCAAGTCTACATCACAGGCTTTCATCAACGCTATCGCAAGCTCGAGAGAGTACGCTGACAAGAACCTCATCGAGACACAGGGACTCAAGGCTAACAGCCCCGTACTTACTTCTGTTGAGGACGTTCTCTCAACAATGGGCGACGATTCAGCCAAGAGAAGACAGGTTCAGCAGGCACAGCAGAACGTTCCCGTATTCGACGAGTACAAGACACCTGCAAAGCAGGGCTTCAGAAGCAATTCAGCGCCCAGACCCATGCAGCCGCAGCCAATGGACGCACGCTACATGACTAAGGCAGAGCTCAAGAACAAGAAGAAGCAGGACAAGATCGACGCTAAGTTCAGAAAGGAAATGTCCAAGAGAGGCTTCTGAGCATAAAAAGTACTTCCGATGAAATGAGGAAAAATCATAATGGCAGAAAACAAGATCCTTGCGGAGCTGAGAGCAAAGCTCACAGGCTCCGCCGAGGACGACAATAAATTCCTTCGTGCTGAGGCTGAACGCTTTGCACAGGAGAAAAATCTTGAGGGCGTGGACGCTGCAACACAGCTTCTTATCGAAATAATGCCCCAGGAACAGAAAGCAGAGATAGACAGACTTACTCACCTTGACGGAATGCGCCTTGACGAAATGCACGAGAAGATCATGCAGCTCATCAAGGAAAAGAATATGAACGAGGCAAAGTCCCTCGCCGAGCGTCTTTACAAGAAGATAATCGTCGATTACAAGGACACTGAGAAAGCAAAGTTCGTTTCTCTCAGGAATCCATTTGAGGATAACCTTTATCAGCTCAAATACAAGACTGATAAGGTGCTGAACAGAACTCCCTTTGATTTCGGTACGTTCATCACTACATACGGCTATCTGCTGGTCGAGACAGGTTCGCCCCTTGACGCTATACCTGTCCTTGAAAAGGCTATGGAGTACAATCCTCTGGACTGCGGTCCGAGATTTGAGCTTGCGGAAGTGTATAAGCTCCTGAAAAACAAGAGAATGACGCTTCAGACCACAAGAGAAACTCTTAAAGTGGCTTCATCGCCGGTGGCTATCGCAAGATGCTACGCAAATGCAGGCTATGCGCTTACGGATATGGGCGAGTACGACGACGCCTTTGCTTTCCTTACGGCAAGCGTTCTGTTTGCTCCGCACCCTGCCATTCCATATGAAATGAGAGATGTTGTGAACCGCAAGGGCTCGCCTATAAAGCAGCCTACACGCGAAGAAATGGTTGAGGCTATGAAGAAGTATGACTTCGAGTTCGGTCCCAATGAGGACGTCGTTTCCGTAGCCGCCCGCCTTTCCGCATCATACCTTATGGACGAGGATATCCCAAATGCGCTCAAAGCGCTTAAAATGACCTATAACCTCACGCGCGACGAGAAGGTCAAGAAGATAATCCTTCAGTACGAGCCCGATGCAAAGACCATGGCTGAAGAACATGAGAGCAGAGGCGAAGGTCCTAAGATAACTCAGACGGTGAACGAGTCTCCCGAAAATTGAACGCAAGTGCGCTTTCGCTCAGAAAGCGCACTTTTTGTGCATAAAAACGCTTTTTCTGCGGATAATACCCTCGGGAGATGATATTTATGAGCAAAAATAAGAAAAAGATACCCGTTCCTGACCCCGAAAAGGAGGAGTACGAGTGCCCCTCTGCTTCATGGGGCGATATGACGGGACTTATCAATTTTGCCGCCGGGGATAAAATCGACAGGAGCTCCTGCGGTGAAAAGACCAAAGATGAAATATGAAAAAGGGAAGCTTTAATTTTTGAGCAACAGGGGCGCTTGGAAAGCGCCCCTGCAATTTGATTATATGCTTTTATATCATGTAGGGGCAATTTCCGAGCGCCCATTAATTATTGAGCATGATTCGTTTTTTGACAGGCTTAAAGCGTTCCGATAGGAGAGCTTTTATCAATGTGTAAATATTTCTTCATAGCCTAAACATACAACCTTATACTGATAGTGACCTGTTTTACCGACATTTTTGCCGCATTTGGAGCATTTAATGTATTCATCGCGTCTATAAACATAATAGTATACGGGCAAATTGCTCGTCGAAACTGTGTAGCAATGGTCATATTTCCAGTCGTTATCATAGCCTGCGTATCTTTGTCCTTGATGCTTGCAGCAAGCGTCATAGTTGATCTGACCGCAGCAGTTGCAGTAGGGAGTTCCGTCTCGCCATGTTACGTTATCTGTGCGGTGATACTGGCAAAGCGCCTGAGCTGTAGCTGTGAAGCTTGGTTTTGTAATAACTGCTCCTGTACCGAGGAGAGCAAAAACCATAGTTACTGCGGCGAGCTTCCTGAGCGTTTTTTTCATTCTTATCAAGTCCTTTACATAATATTTAAGGCATATATTATAACCTTATGTACTATATTATACATATATACCCCAAAATGTCAACAGAAAATGTGCTGAAATCAAACTGTGATATGGGTACTCAAAAGCTGATTTGAAGTCGGGAATTATTAAATGATATTCAAAAACAGCTGTTTAAGAAGCTCCTATCTATGCTTTACCGCTGCCGATTTATCATTATGCACAAGCAAGATACGAAGAAATTGACGAAAGTGCTGAAATTCAAAGAAAAATCATAGAAAATGCTTTATTTACTACTTAAAGCATGATATAATAGTCTGTGTTAATTTAATTCGTTTCAGACGATAAAAGAGGAGAACGGCTTCGGAATAGGCGTCCGAAAGCCGGTATAAAGAGGTTGAAGCATATGAAAAACGGTGTAAAAATGCTTGATATCGCCAACAAGCTCGGAGTAAGCGTTGTTACGGTATCAAACGCTCTTGCTGGTCGCGACGGCGTAAGCGAACAGATGAGGAAAAAGATCTGCGAGACCGCAGAAAAAATGGGCTACAAGCCCTCAAACACAAAGAGCGATAAGAAAAGGATAGCTTTGCCGAAAACAGGGAAAAATGTCGGCATTCTTACTTCTGAGCGCTTCGTGGGCGCAAGAGGAACTTTCTACTGGGAGCTTACTGCCAGTATCTCAAACCAGCTCTCGCAGATAAACGTGTGCACGGTATACGAGTGCGTTAACGCCGAAAACGAAAAGAGCGGCATACTTCCGAACATGGTCACCGAGGGCAAAGTCGACGGAGTTATCGTCATCGGTCAGGTGCACAGGAAGTACATAGAGTGTCTCAGCAAGCTGACTATTCCGCTTATTTTCGTGGATTTCTACGATAACAGATACAAGGTGGACGCTGTCCTTTCGGACAACTTCAACGGCGGCTATATGCTGACGGATTACCTTGTGGAAAAGGGTCACAGGCAGATCGGATTCTTCGGCACGCTCAATGCTACAAGCAGTATAAACGACCGCTATCTCGGCTATCTCAAGTGCATTATGGAGAACGATCTGGAGTACCGCATAGAGTGGATAATCGGCGACAGAACAAAACAGGGCATACTCATCGACGATCTGCAGTTCCCTGCAGAAATGCCCACAGCTTTTGTGTGCAACTGCGATGAAACGGCTTTCCGTGTTATTTCCGCTCTCAAGACGAAGGGCGTGAGAGTTCCCGAGGATATCAGCGTTGTAGGATATGACAATTATACAGTGTCAAGTATATGCATTCCGACGATAACTACCGTTGAGGTGGACCTCACCAAAATGGCGGAGGTATCAGTGGGAATAATGGCGAAAAAGCTTGCTGATCCGTCATATTCAGAGGGCAGACGCATAATCAGCGGAAAGCTTATCGAAAAGGAAAGCGTCCTCGATATCAGCGGTAGCTACACTGAGGAGCGTTCAAATGCTTTGTAAGAATTTCATCGGACACTTAAAAACAGTTTTACAGCACAGACATCAGGTCTTTATACACTGCGTTAAGGCAGGGATACCGCTGAGGGGAATGCTTCACGATCTGTCGAAATTCTCGCCCACGGAGTTCATACCGGGGGTGCTCTACTTCCAGGGGAACCGCAGTCCGAACGAGCGTGAACGCGAGGTAGACGGCTATTCTAAGGCGTGGATGCACCATAAGGGCAGAAATCGTCACCACTTCGAGTACTGGACGGACTACAACATGAAGACCAAACAGCTCGAGCCCGTGGAAATGCCCGATGTGTTCGTTTTCGAGATGTTCTGCGACCGGGTTGCGGCTTCAAAAATATACAACAAGGAAAAGTATAACGATTCCATGCCGCTGGAGTACTACCTCCGCGTCAAGCACCGCCGTATCATCGAGAAAAAAACGGCGTGGAAGCTGGAATTCCTGCTGACCATGCTTCGCGATAAGGGGGAGGACTATACCTTCCGTTACATACGGAAACAGGTCAGAAAAAACAAGCAGCGATCAGCTGAGTGAATTGCAGGGAATGCCGGCCACGGCGTTCCGTCAGCAGGGGCGGATATTATCCGTCCGAAAACAGAAAAACATTTCGGGCGCACTTTGTGCGCCTTGTTATTTGATTCATACAATGCGGAAAGGAGTAAGAACATGAATCCGAGACTGCCGTATCTGCGCGAAAAGACTGCAAAACTGACAGCTTCGCCGGGAGTTTATATCATGCGGAAAAAGGACAGTTCCATAATATATATCGGCAAGGCGAAAAACCTCCACAACCGCGTGAGCAGCTATTTCCGCGAAAATCCCGACCATACGCCGAAAGTGGCGGCAATGGTCTCAAATGTATACGACTACGATTTTATCGTCACCGACAGTGAGTTCGAGGCTCTGCTGCTTGAATGCAGCCTTATCAAACAGCACAAGCCGAAGTATAATATCCTCCTGAAAGACGATAAGGGGTATCACTATATCCGCATTTCCGATGAGGAGTTCCCGCGTATCACCAACGAAAAAAACACGAAGCAGAGCGGTACGTACCTCGGGCCTTATACCAGCGGCTTTATCACGAAAGAAGCCGTAAATGAGGCGAACCGCGTGTTCATGCTGCCTACCTGCAAGCGGAAATTTCCCCAGGAATTCGGGAAAGGGAGACCTTGCCTCAACTACCATATCAAGCAGTGCATGGGCGTCTGCCGCGGCAGGATAAGTGCCGCTGACTACAGGAACGCAGTCGATCAGGCTGTGGAGTTTATAAAGAGCGGAAGCGCCGAGTCTGTGGAGCGTATGCAGACGGAAATGGAACGGGCGGCAGAGGAGCTCGATTTTGAAAAGGCGGCTATGCTTAGAGACCGTATCACAGCGGTAAAAAAGGCTTCAGAGAAGCAGAAGATAATCAACAGCGGAGTCGAGTCTGCCGATGTTGTTGGAATTGCCGAATTTTATGACGGACTGTATATTTCCGTGCTCATGTATCGTGAGGACAGGCTCTTTGACAAGGCAGTTTTTGAGCTGCCCATACCTGATAAGGACGAGGATATACTGGGGCAGTTCATGCTTCAGTTTTACTACAAAAAGCCCGATATACCGAGAAATATCATAGTTGACCATATACCTGCGGACAGCGAACTGCTGGTTGAGATGCTTGAGGAACAGGCGCAGCGGAAGGTGAAGCTCCATGTGCCGCAGAAAGGCCGCCAGCTGGAACTGCTCAGGCTCGCAAAGAATAACAGTGCGGAATATGCGGCGATAAAGAACTCGCGGACGGGAAAAGAGGTCATAGCCCTCGAACAGCTGGGACAGAGTCTCGGTCTTGCGAAGCCGCCGCGGTATATAGAAGCATATGATATTTCCAACCTTTCGTCGGAGTCAATGGTCGCAGGTATGGTGGTCTTTGAGGACGGCAGACCGCTGAAAAAGGCGTACAAGCGCTTTACCGTGAAAGAGCAGGAGCTCCAGAACGACTATGGAAGTATGCGAGAGGTACTGAAGCGCAGACTCATGCACATAGTTACCGGGGAGGGCGACGAGTACTTTACGAGGACTCCCGACCTTATACTTCTCGACGGCGGAAAAGGACACGTAAACGCCGTAGCACCGCTGCTTTGGGAGCTCGGGCTGGATATACCGCTGTTCGGAATGGTCAAGGATGACAAGCACCGCACCCGTGCTATCGCAACGGGTGGCAGGGAAATACAGATAAACAGCCTGAAAGCGGTATTTGACCTGGTGACGAGGATACAGGACGAGGTGCACAGGTTTTCGGTGAGCTTCATGCATTCGCGCCACAAGAAGAAAACGTACAGCTCGGAGCTGCTTACAGTACGCGGAATAGGCGAAAAGAAAGCTGCGAAGCTGTTCATGAAGTACAAGACCATAGCAAATCTGAAAAAAGCCTCTCCCGGGGAGCTCGCAGCAGCAGCCGGAGTGAGCCTTGAAACAGCCGAAGAACTATGGAAAGTAATACGCGAAATGTGAGTCTCCGGAATACCCCGGAGAATAAGTCTATATTATAATAGTATACGCAGGCAAATAACGTAAAGCGGTGCATACAGTATTGTTAAAAAAATGAACCTGTCCACAGATTTCTCCTCGTTTTTTACCTTTTTGTTTTAAGTTTTTAGTGCAACAACGTGCAAAATGCCTAAATATGAATAAGGCAAATTGCCGCAGTTCACAATTCTGTAAAAATAAGATAAAAAAAGGGTATTTTATGTTGCATTTTGAAAGTGAGTGTGATATAATTATTGTGGAAGTTTAACAATGTTTGGTACGGGTGCGTCAGTACCTGATATTGTGCTGTCTTCGTGCTTTTTGTTTTGTACAATATCAGCCGTTTGTTTTATGTGGTATTACTGAGAGTATATAACTTAGTTAATATTGATAAAAAACGGTAGATTATTTATGTCAAAAAAGCGATTGAAAAGTAACACTTAAAATGTTATAATTGTTATTATTAAGGCAGTGAGAAACGTTCATCACAAGTAATAATTTTATGGAGGTGGTTTCATGAGGAGTTTTTCTTACGTTGCTCAGGATGCAAGAGGCGCGCAGAAGAAAGGTATCATAACTGCGGAGAATGAGCAGGAATTCTTACAGAAAGCCAAGGAAAAGGGCCTTTATGTCAAGGATTATAGGGAAAGCGATTCAAGTGAAGCAAAATCGATCTACAAGTTCAAAACCAAGGAGCTGGCATTCGACTGCAGACAGCTTGCGGCGATGCTGACCTCTGGTCTTACACTTGTAAAAGCCATCGATATTCTGACAAAAGAGCAGGAAGGTGAAAAGGCAAGAGCTATATGGCAGGACGTGTACGAGAACGTACAGAAGGGTGAATCCTTCTCGTCCACACTGGAAATGCACGCCGGTTCGTTCCCGCCGTTCCTCATCTCAATGGTAGGCGCGGGCGAGAGCAGCGGTTCGCTGGATATCGTTATGCAGCGAATGTCAGACCACTATGCGAAGGAAAACAAACTCAAGAACACCATCAAGAGCGCAATGATATATCCTATCATACTTCTTGTACTCTGTGTGGCGGTAACTATTCTTCTCTTCACATTCATCATGCCGACATTCATTGATATGTTCGAGAGCAAGGAAGATATGCCGTTCCTTACAAGAGTTCTTTCGGCTATCAGCGACTTTCTCAGGAAGAGATGGTACATACTTGTTGGTATAATAGCGGCACTGGTTGCAGGTTTCATTTATGCAATGAAGGTTCCAAGCTTCCGGTTGAAATTTGACCGGATGCTTGTCAAGGGTCCGGGCTTTGGCCCTCTTATTACAAAGATTTATACAGGTCGGTTCTCACGTACACTTTCTTCACTCTACTCCAGTGGTCTTCCGATGGTAGAGTGCCTTGAGAGAGCGTCCGCCATCCTTGGCAACAGCTACGTTGACAAAAAGTTTGAAGAAGTAATAGACGAAGTAAAACAAGGTGAACCGCTTTCGGCCGCCATCACGCGAACGGAAATATTCGAGCCTATGTTCTGCTCGGTAATCTACGTTGGTGAGGAAGCCGGTGCTTTGGACTCCATTCTGGAAAAATCTTCTGATTACTATGAAGAAGAATCGGACGCAGCAGTTCAGCGTCTTGTTGACTTGATACAGCCTGTACTCATTATTTTTATGGGCGTTATCATTGGACTGGTAGTTATGGGTATCTACCCTGCACTTTACGGTTCAATCGGAACTATCGAAAACGAATAAGAAAGGTGGAAAAGTAAAAAATGCTTTCATTTGATATTACCGATAGAAATATACGAGTTGTTAAAGGCGTTGAGAGCAACGGAAAAATCAAGATCAGCTCCGCTGCTACTGTAAATGTTGAAGAGGGACTCATCGTTAACGGACACGTAAGAGATGTTCCCGCAGTTGCAACTCTCATCAATAACGTGCTCAAGATGCACAGAATGCCTGATAAGGACGCTATCGTATCGATCTCGTCCAACCTTACGATATTCAAGGAAATGACAGTTGCAAAGAGCAACAGGGGGCAGGATCTTCAGAAGGTTGTTAAGCTCCAGATGCAGGCTGAGCTCAATCTTGATGATTCATACAGCGTATCCTACATCATCGTTGGCGACGCTGACAGCAGCGAGGTAAGCGAGCCTTCATACAGGATTCTTGCTACAGCTTGTCCTTATGAGATCGTAAACAGCTACAGAGAGATGTTCAAGCTTCTTACAATTGCTCTCAGATCAGTAATGATTGGATGCAACTGTATAACAAAGGTTCTTCTCGCTGACACAAAGATCAGATCGAAGATGCCTCTCCTTGCTGTTCAGATCGACAACAACTTTATATCTCTCAACCTTTATGAGCAGGGACAGCTTTCATTCTCACGTTTTGCTTCTATCGATGCTGCTGACTACGGTTATTCTGATGACTACGTATTCGAAGCTGTTAATGAGAACATCTTCCGTATGCTTCAGTTCCACAGAAGCCGTAACACAGGCGAGGCTATAGAGAACGTTATTTTCTACGGAGATACTCACGAGTATGTAAGACTTACAGACGAACTCGAAAAGCTTGACCTCAAGACAAGTCTTATCAATGTTCCTCCGCAGATACACGGTCATGAAAATCTTGAGTTCTCACTTTATGCTAACGCTATCGGCGCTATGTTCAAGAGAAACAGAGAGATTGAAAAGATCAATCTTCTTGAAACAGACTTCAGCACAGCCGTAAAGAACAAGATGAAAAATGATAATGCAGGCAATATTGCAATGCTTGCTGCTCTTCTTGGTTCTCTTGTGATCGTCGGCGCAGGCTGGGGTATTATGACTCTTCTTAATAATAGTGTTAAGAATGATATTCAGGAGTGTCAGGACTATATTGACAGCCCTCAGACAAATGCACAGCGTGAACACCGTAAGAGACTCTTATCTCTTAAGGATACTGTAAATGAATATTACAACCAGATGAATAATGCATATGATGCTTATCGTTCACAGCCTGTACTCACAGGTGCTGCATATGATGAGATTGAAAAGATCCTTGCAGAGACTTGCGACAAGGAACATATAGAGGAAAAAACTATAATCAATCCTCAGTATCAGGACGGTCTGCTCAAGTTCTCTGTTACCTGTGATGCTAATAAGGATACTAAAGTTCAGACAATGCCTTCTGACTTTGTAAAGAATCTTGTGGAAAATGATATGTTTATGGCAGCTTCATACTCTGGCTTCAATTTAGCAACTGTAAAGCAGGAAGGTCAAGAGGATAAGGAAATAATCAATTTCCAGGCAAGTGTAAATCTTGTACCTGATGAAAGCGCATATCATCCTGATTCAACTTCAAAGGAGGAGAAGAAAAAATGAAACTCACATACAGAGATAAGATAATTGCTGCTATCATACTTGCAATAGCAATACTGGCATTGGGCTTCTTTGCACTTATAAGACCAGTTATAAATAATAAGAAGGAAAACGAAGATAAACTCGTAGTGCTTGAAAAAGAAAAAGCAAAGATAGAAGCTGAAATAGCTGAGATTCCTGGTTTAAAGAAGGATATCCTCAGCACTCATGAGTCTACAAACGAACTCACAAAGATTTTCGTACCTGTAGAGAACGTTGAAAATCCTGTAGTTGTTGACAAGTATATGCAGGATCTCGCAGTAAAGAGTAAAGTAAAGCTTCAGTCCGTGAAAGTTGATTCGGCATCTGTCAAGGAGATCAAGTATTATTACTTTGATCAGGACGACAAGTACAAGGATGCAAGAAAAGGTGCAGATGTAAACGGCAATCTTCAGGCAATTGAAGATACGATCCATGCTGACAGAGTAGCACTCAAGGACAGACCTGTTACAAAGATCCTTCAGACAGATTATGCTGTAACAGCATACGGTACAAAGAAAAACATCTGGGATTATCTTGAGGCTATAAAGCAGTTCGACAAGTCTATCACAGTTAAGAGTGTAAAGCTTGGAGATTATTCTTTTGGTAAGAATGACGCAAAGAAAGCAAATGTAGAGGCTCCAGATCCTATGGATGAGGAGGAAAGAAAGATTGATATCGGCGGTGATAAGACGATATCAAATGCGACACCAGCTCAGATCATTATTACACTTTATTCAGTATATGAAATGGATACGCCTAATGTTGACTGATAACGAGGGCTGTCCAAAATGGCAAAAACACCTAATTTCAAACGCTGAGTTATTAAAAATATAACTTGAAAGGCGGTTAGGAAAATGAAAACAGAGAAGAGGAAAACATTACGCGGTTCAGCGCTGTTTACAGTAGTTGCTGTTATGGCGATTCTTATACTTTTCCTGACGGGTACACTTGCACTTGCTTCAGCTTCAAACAGCAGAGCGCATAAGTCGTATTCCGTATCTCAGGCAAGTTATACTGCAAGAACGGCAATAAAGTCGTTCAAAGCTGCAATGGAAGATCCAACCGACGGTGCAGGCTGTGTGGCAGCGGTATATGCGCTTGCAACATCGTCAGTAGATGAACTGCACCCTATTATCAGACTCGGAGATAATACTATGGGTCGGATAGGTCGATGGGACAGTTCAGGCAACTGGGTAAATGATGAGATTTTGCTTGAATCTGTTCCAGACAGGATTGAATGGGTTTACAAAGGAGATAAGTGGGTTCCGTACAATGTAGTTCGTATTACAGCTACTTGTCGTCTTGGACGTGAGGAAGAAACAGTTCAGGCTTACATAAGCAAGCACACTGAACCTGGGTCGGAAGATACACCTGTATCCGATTCTGAGGTTAAAGGACTTCAGGAGGCCGGCGGTAATACATTTATGAACGGCGGCGATATCTACGGTGGTCTTGGTATCTCACTTGCGGATGATCCTGCGGACGGTCTTGGAGAATATGAACTCAACAACAAATTCCAGACTCATACTACACTGAATTTTATTAATGCAAATGTTTATATGTTAACAAGTTCTTTCAAGGTCAATGTTGAAAAGAGCACGGCAGTGCCAGTGAATGGTACTGTTATCATGGGTAATTTATCCATAAAGAACAATGCATTTATAACGCTGAAGAATTCTTATACAATGAATAAGAACTTTAAGCAGAAGGATATCCCATATCTTTACATTGATAGACTTATCTATGAAAGACAGGGAACAAGTGCTCCATATGTAGAGCCTGAAGACGGTATGGAGTCAACAAAATTCCAGCCATTCAATATCTATGCAGGTACAATGTATTATCCTGAGCAGTTCCAGGCAAAGGCTGATCTTTACCTTATGGACGAACCTGTATCAGATGGAGCAGGCGGTTTTGAAATGTATGAAGCACCTTATGCAACTATGCTTAGCGGTGGAGCTTCAAATGAAAACACAAAATTGAAAAAGGGCGAAAGCTATTACGGTTGTGATGTTAACGGTAACACTTCTACAACGGGAAGGCAGTCTAAACAGCTTTATAAATGGGCTTCAAGTACATTTACAAGGAAAGATACCTATGATGCGTACGGCGGAAACATTTTCTGCAACGGTAATTTCCACTATGGCTCAGGTATCATACATGGTGATGTAAGAGTCAACGGAGATTTTTACCTTGAGGATGTTGCATCAGACGGCGACAGACCAATTATTGAAGGCAATCTTGTTGTAGCTGGTACGATCCACAATAATTCACATTATAGTGTGGATGAAGTAGTGTCGGGACTGATTTACAATACAGGTTATGCATCAGCCGGTGATACTGTTACAGTTACACTGAAACCCGGATATGAAAAGGTCGAAGATTCGCTTTACCCTGGATATACCGAGGTCGAATCCTATGAGATTGAAAACCGTCAACTTATAGATGAAGTTGAAGTATTACTTCAGTCAGACGGTAAATATTTGGTTACGATCGCTGATCTTGGAGATCAGAGATTTGACACGATACCTTATATAGAGAGAATACCAATCTCAGATTCTACATATGGCGATACTTCAGATCCTGTTGTTATCACTACAGAGCCTAAGGGAAGATTTGTAGTTGATAAAGAAGGAAAATTTGTATTTGACGCTGATGGAAAGCCTGAAAAAACAAACGAGCAGTATCTGTATTACGACGATGAAGATAATCGTTGTTCAAAGGCTGATGCCAAGGGTGATTACTTTATAAAGAGCGGAATTCCTGATGTAATTGTAGGATTCTTAGAGGCGAATGAAATATCAACAGGTTCAAGCAGAGCAGTTCCGTATGAGCAGTATGTAGCTATTTTTGGAAATGCATATCCCGATAATATGACCCGTGAAAAAATATACGGCGAATATCAGGATGGAAAGTTTGTAACACATTCCGATACAAAACTTGTAACCACACTTGATGATGCTCGTAGAGCTCTTAGCTGGAATAAGACTGACGGTGCATTCGATAAAACGGTATATCCGTATGAAGAGCCTTCAGTTGAGACCGCTACTCATGTTATAACATCAAGTAATTTCTCAAGCATTTCAAGTTCATCAATTGAGCATGAAGGAAATGATTTGATTATAACACGTCCTTCTGAAGGATTTGAGTGGTATGTTCTTGATAACTTAAATATGAACGGCGGTAGCAATATCTATATTCAGGATGCGCCTGATTCATTGCATACAGGCTCTAAGCAGTATGGCGGAGGCATTATACGTTTCTTCATAAAGGGTAACCTTACGATGAACGGTAACAGCAGAATTGCGCTTAAGAATATGCCGCCAATAATAAACTATCTTGATGATTACGGTATTGAGTATTATGGCTATGCAGAAGAAGATGAGAGCGGCTCACTTATAAGTAAGTCAAGAATAACCAATAATAATGGAAATCTTATCGTAGGTTCTATAAAGGCACCTTACATGGAACTTGACTCAAAGAAGGGCGAAGGACCTGACAGCTTTACATATGTGCCTGAATCAGGAGATTCTGTACCAGGTTATACGCCGATTATTATTGGAAACGCTCTTATCAGCAAGATAAAGCATTATGACTGGACAGGAACTAATGAGGATCCGTGGGGCAATATGAACGGATTTAACCTGGCATATACCAAATCAGGTACAGGCGGCGGCGGTTCGACAAGCGGCGGTGAAGGCACAGCACATACTGTTGATGGTGATTGGGACTTCACATACGTAGTAGGTTGATAAAGGAGGAATGTTCTTATGAAAAAAGGTAAAAAAGTTTTAAAGGGCATGACTCTTATCGAAATGATAATCACTATTGCAGTATTGGCTATGTTATGTGTAATACTTGCTATGGTCGGTCAGAATATCGATGCTACTACAAGAGCGACAAATAATCTTAAAGATAAGGTTGTAAAGGAATCGCCTTATGCTGCAAATGCGGTTAATCACTACAATGATCACGCGGGCAATAATGTTGAGCTGGCTTCAGAGGCAGGTACTGTAGTTGTTCGTATAAATGGTTCATTCGAGTTCGACGGTATTTCTTATCCAGATCCAAGTGTAAATATTGGTGTTGAAAGATATAATACCGAGGAAATCGTTCTTGACGGACGTTCAGTTCAGGAAAGAAAAGTTATTCAGGAAGGTCCTAATAGCGGAATAAATTTCAAGTTTATACGTTTTACGACATCTGCACCTGCAGCTCCGGTGACAACAACAACGACCGTTGCAGCACCGGTTGAATGATCGGAGGTAGCAGCATGAAAAGAATTATTAAAAAGGGTTTTACCCTAACAGAATTGATAGTGGTAATGGCTATTTTTTCGATAATCATGGTTGCAGTAATGTCACTGATTGATCCTGTGTCACGTATTTACAAGAATACAGCAGTAGCTGAAAGAACTTATGCAAATGCCAACAGTATACAGACTTATCTGCAAACAAATCTTGAGTATGCAGAGGCGGTTGTAGTTGCGACATCTGATAATATTGGCGACGGTACTGGTGACGTTGATTCCAGTGAGTTGCAGGCTCTTGTTGAAGAGTTTGGAAGAACACATTACAATTACATTGTTACTGCCAGAAGCAAGTCATCTTCAGAGCTTGATAAGCTCGGAGATGTATGCTGGGTAGATGGAAATATACATGTTCTCAGACTTGTCAACAGCGGTGATGACAGAGGACAGATAATGCACAGTGTTTATCCGTTCGAGTCAAATGATTCATCAAATAACGGTTTTACACTTATCAATCCGTCAAGTGTTGACGAAGAACCTGCTTTGAATCCTGCATTTTTTAATGCGAGGGATGCAAAGTATAATTATTCCTATGCTCTTGGTTCGAACAAGTTTGTTAATGTCCCTGTTCCTGAAGGCGGCGACCCTGATTCGGCATATAAGGCTTTGGATCAGGACTTCGACGCAACACTGTATCATGGTATATCAAGAATTGATTGCTGCTTATCTATCGTTATAGATAAGGCCGGTAAAAAAAATCAGGGATCAATTGATGTAGAAGTTGACGGTAATACATATAGAGCATTCAGATGTCCCGCAACAGTACAGGTTGCTCCTATTTCATTTACTTCCATAAATACTGTAAATCCAGCATCGGAAAGGCATCCTGATGCAGACAAGTGTGAGAGAAGACCATTTAAAGCCGATGGTACCGAAGATGTAGCTCTTCAGACATTTGGAACATTTGAAGGTTTTTCTTTCATGACGCAGAAGGCAGATGATTCAAATACAAGTTATATATCAAGTACTATCAACTGCGACGAAGACATCTACTTCATTTATACTTATCGTGACGAATTAGTCCCGGGAGACACAGTAGAATAATAATAATTAAAGAACAGGCAGCAGTCAAATGCTGCTGCCTGTACTTATTTTTCACTTTTTATTTGGCAGATAACATATTCAGATACCACTGAGCTATCTGATTGCCCCAAAGGGAGCCGACGGCGATTCCGATCGCAAGGAACGGTCCGAAAGCGAACTTTGAATCCTTGGTCACACGCTTGACGATTATTCCGCCGAGTGCAGCGACCATGATACCGATGAATGTTGAAACGATAACAGCTTGTGTTCCGAGAAATGCTCCGGCAGCGAACATCAGATATGTATCACCCAGTTCAATAGCACGGAAGTCTTCACCGAACTTCTTTTTGATGATCGGTCTGCTGACTTCTCCTATTATAAAGAAGGGGACGCTGATGATGAACGCACCGATGATACGGCTTTTAAGCGTAACATCTTCATACTCGCGTGAGTGCAGAAGGTGAAGCGGAATCGTGAGGACGAATATCACAGCGATCATGCTGATGAATATCTCCTTTGTGTCCCAGTCGATAAAGGCGATGCATATAAGCAGGGACATAACAACGCAGGTTATTATGGATTTAACATTGATATCCAGTGCATAAAACGTCAGAACATAAAGAAGACCGTTAAGGCTTTCAACTATAGGATACCGCGGTGATATCTTTGAACCGCAGCTGTGACATTTTCCTCTCAGCATTATCCAGCTGAAAACGGGTATCAGATCGATAGGTCTGATCTTTGCACCGCAGGTCATGCAGTGAGAAGCCTTTTCCTTATCTTCTTTTGTTTGTCCGATTCCGAGAATGGATGGACTGTCAGGATCCGGAAGCCTGTAAATGACAACGTTAAGAAAGCTTCCGATACAGATCCCGAACAGAAAAACTATGACGTAAAACATGATCTTGAATGGCAGCTCGGTAAATTCACTGTGGAGCATATCCTCAAATCCAAAGAGCATGAGTTTACCCCTCCTTCATATTAAAATGTACATAATATTATTATAACATAAATTATGGAAAATTCAAGTACAATTTTAGAATACCGCGATGTATGACGGTACATCCGGGTATTCAGAAAATAAGCGGAGGTTTTTTATGAGAAACGAGAGAATTGGTGACTACTTAGTCAATCAAGGGCTTATCACAAGCGAGCAGCTTCAGCAGGTTCTTGACGCACAGAGAAATTCCAACGGTTCCAAGAAATTCGGTGACGTTGTAGTTGAGCTGGGCTTCATGTCCGAAGTTAATTTCGCAAAGGCTCTTGCAGGAAATCTGAGAGTACAGTACGTTGACCTTGACAACATTGAGATCAATTCCGACGCTGTACAGATGGTTCCGGAGGCGCTTGCAAGAAAGCACACTGTAATTGCTATCAATGTACAGGGTAAACGTCTCACGGTTGCAACGAACGATCCTGTAAACTTTATTGTCCTTGAGGACATCAAGGTTTCCACAGGTATGGACACCGTTCCTGTTCTTGCAACAACATCTGCTATCAACAAGGCTATCGGTAAGTGCTACTCAATGCAGAACGTTGACAGCGTTCTTGAGAATGTTAACGCTATGGGCGGCGATCTCGGTGAAATGAGCGAGGCTGACCTTGAGTCCAAGGACAGAGTTGAAAGCGCTCCTATCGTTAAGCTCGCAACTACTATCGTTGAGAACTCCTACAGAGCAGACGCTACCGATATACATATCGAGCCTTTCGATAAGTACACAAGAATCCGTATCCGTGTAAACGGCGACCTCGTAGAGCTCATGAATATTTCCAGTGCAGTTCACAGCGCCCTCACAACACGTTTCAAGCTCATAAGCGGTATGAACATCGCTGAAAAGAGAATCCCGCAGGACGGCCGTTTCACACAGGTCGTTGACGGAACAACTCTTGACGTCCGTGTATCCTCACTTCCTATGGTACACGGTGAAAAGATCGTTATCCGTATCCTTTCAACAGGACAGATAGCACTCCGTAAGATCACCGACCTCGGTATGTCGGATTATAACTATACACTGTTCGAGTCAATGCTGAGAGTTCCTCACGGCGTTATCCTCGTTACAGGACCTACCGGTTCCGGTAAAACAACAACCCTTTATGCGGCTCTCGGTGAGATCGCTAAGCCGAACGTAAACGTCGTTACCGTTGAGGACCCTGTCGAAAAGGCTATCGACGGTATCAACCAGTGTCAGGTAAACGTAAAGGCCGGCATGACATTCGCCGCTGCCCTTCGTTCTATCCTCCGTCAGGACCCTGACGTAGTAATGATCGGTGAGATGCGTGATACCGAAACAGCCGATATCGGTATCCGTGCCGCTATCACAGGACACCTTGTTCTGTCGACCCTCCATACCAACGACGCTGCTTCAACAGTTGTACGTCTTGTTGATATGGGCGTAGCTCCTTACATGGTTGCTACATCTATCATCGGCGTTATCGCTCAGCGACTCCTCAAGGTTCTTTGCCCTGAGTGCAAGAAGCCGAGAATGTCAACTCCCGAAGAGAACGACCTTATGGGTATCGACCATTCTATTCAGATATTTGAGCCAGGCGGATGCCCGGTCTGCAATAATACAGGATACAGAGGAAGAACTGCTATCCACGAGATCATTCACTGTACCGCAAAGGTTTCTTCTATCATTGCAGCTAACGGCAGCAAGGAAGAGATCGAAAAGGCAGCTAAGGAACAGGGAACCAAGCTTCTCCGTGACAACGCTTCCGAGCTTGTACAGGCAGGCGAAACATCAATCGACGAGCTCGTAAGAACTACATTTACAGTTTAATGGCTTGCAGGGAGGATAATTAATATGGCAATCGAAATTCATAGAATACTGGACGAGGTTAGACTCCTCGGCTGCTCTGACCTTCATTTTACAGACAGAATAGCTCCTGTTGTACGTCTTAACGGTACACTCAGAACTATGCGTTCACAGTACCCGGAAATGGACGAAGAGGAGATACTCAATATCATTCATCAGATGACGAATGATGCTCAGCAGACAAGCATAAACAATCATCACGATACCGACTTCTCGTTCACAACAAGAAGCGGCTACCGTCACCGTGTAAACGTATATTTCCAGAAGGGTAAGCCTGCTATCGCTATCCGTCTTCTGAGAAACGATATCCCTACTCTCGAGGATCTCGGACTTCCTCCGATACTCGCTGATTTCGCAATGCGTCCCCGTGGACTCGTTCTCGTAACAGGTCCTACCGGTTCGGGTAAATCAACTACCCTCGCAGCTATGATCGACTTCGTTAACCTTAACAGAAGCGCTCACGTAATCACTGTAGAGGATCCTATCGAGTACGTTCACGACCATAAGAGATGTATGGTAAACCAGAGAGAGATCGGCGACGACGTACCGTCATTCGCCCTTTCACTGAGAGCTGCTCTCCGTGAGGACCCCGATGTTATCCTCGTAGGAGAAATGCGTGACTTCGAGACTATCCAGGCTGCCGTAACCGCTGCCGAAACAGGACATCTCGTTATGTCAACACTTCATACCACATCAGCAGCTGATACTATCAACCGTATCATCGACGTTTATCCTGAGCATCAGCAGCAGCAGATCAGAACACAGCTCGCTAACAACCTCGTAGCTGTTATTTCTCAGACACTTATTCCTAAGAAGGACGGTTCCGGACGTATCGCTTGTATGGAGATCCTTAACGTTACAGACGCTATTTCCGCAATGATCCGTGATAATAAGATCCACCTCGTACAGTCTGCTATCCAGACAGGTAAGCAGCAGGGTATGATGTCTCTGGATATGGAGCTTGCAAGACTTGTATCCAGAAACGTTATCAGCGAAGTAGACGCTCTCGAGAAGTGTCTCGACAAGACAGAGTTCTATCGTTTCCTTGCTCAGTTCGGCGGCGGCGGAAGACCAATGGTTTCTCCTATGCCAACTCAGGGTTAATTGTAAAATCAATGTATATATCAATACCGTCGGAATTACACCGACGGTATTATTTTTAGGGAATAATACAGAACTGTAAATTTTTCAATGAAAAAATTCTCGGCGAAATGAAGTCTTAAACCTTGAATTTTACTTGAAAATATGAATTACATTTTGTATAAAAAGTTGTGAATATAACAAATACTAAATTAAAGATTTAATTTATTCACAAAAACTTGTGCAACTCGACGAAAACGCCAAAAAAAATATGCCGATTTACCGTTCTGATGTAAAAAGTGCCTCCAAATATGGATTTTTTTCTTGGAATCTGTTGACATATTATGAATAAGGTGATATACTATAATCACAGGGAAGGGAAAGGGAGAAAAAATCCCCGGACCTAAAAATCGAGTGAAAGCAAAGACTTTCACAAATCTATATTTTTAAAGGAGGGTTTTCTTATGAAAACTACAAAGAAAGGTTTTACACTTATTGAGCTCATCGTTGTTATCGCTATCATCGGTGTTCTCGCAGCAATCCTCGTTCCTTCAATGCTCGGCTATGTAAAGAAGTCTAAGGTTTCTTCAGCTAACTCAGCTGCAAGCTCAATCCAGAAGGCTATCAATACAGCTCTTATCGAAATGGATGAAGAGACAGAGAACGGTGCAGATATCGAAACTATCACTCGTGCAAAGGGTGAAGCTGCTGTAGCTGCTGGCGACGGTTTCACAGATGATGGTACTTGCTGGAAGAAGATTCAGCACTACATGGATAAGGCTAAGAATGCTGCATTCCAGGCATCTTGCGACGGCGGTGCTGTTGTAGCAGTTGCTGTAGCTCTCGACGCTAAGTACACAGGTACATATCCTGCTGGTGTTGTTACAGTTGACAACTACAAGGATTACAGCGGCGAAGCGAAGCTTCCTGATGCTCTTACAGCTGCAGAGGCTAAGGTTCCTCAGGATGAAGACTAATTAAGAGTTATATAGCTTAATTAAATCAATTCAAAGCTCCTCCCAATAGGGAGGAGCTTTTTTATGCATGCAGGAGTTATAAATAAAACGTGAAGGACTATAAAAAAAATATATATAAAATTACCAAATATGTCTTGACAATGTAATAATTACATGATATAATCAATATACAGGTTATTAATATGGAGTATTTGTGAATGAAAAGATAATAACCTAAAGTGAAGTTAAAAGGAGAATGAAAAATGAAAAATGCAAAAAAAGGTTTTACGCTTATTGAACTCATCGTTGTTATCGCTATCATCGGTGTTCTCGCAGCAATTCTCGTTCCTTCAATGCTCGGCTACGTAAGAAAGTCCAAGATATCTTCTGCAAATTCAGCTGCAAGCTCAATTCAGAAGGCTATCAATACCGCACTTACCGAAATGGATGAGGAGACGGAAAACGGCGCAGATATAACACAAATTGCTCGTGAAAAGGGCGATCCTGCTGTCGCTTCAGGAGATGGTTTTACAGATGATGGTACTTGCTGGAAGAAGATACAGCACTATATGGATAAGGCTAAGGGCTGTGCATTCCTTGCTGAATGTGATGGAGGTGCTGCTGTAGCTGTTGCAGTTGCTCTTGACTCAAAGTATACAGGAACTTATCCTTCGGGCGTTGTAACAGTTGATAATTATAAGGATTATTGTGCACCTGCTGGCGTAGCTGATCTTGATGATGCTTTAGCAGAAGCGAAGACAAAGGTTCCTGCAACTGATGAAGGGTAATTTGTCGATTTTTAGTACAACTTGAGTTAAAAAGCTTCTTCTGTTTGGAAGAAGCTTTTTTATACAATATTAAAAATAGCAATAAAGGTATAAAAAATTCATATTTTATCGCAATATTGTTATTGACACGTCAATATTTATTTGCTATAATAAATGTCAAGCTTAGAAATAAGCTGCTGTTCTGGATTGAATGGGAAAGAATTTGTGGGTCTGACCCGCGAAAACAATGGTAAAGGAGGATCTTATGAAAAACAAAAAAGGCTTTACTCTTATCGAACTCATCGTTGTCATTGCAATTATCGGAGTACTCGCTGCAATTCTTGTTCCGTCAATGCTTGGATACGTCAGAAAATCAAAGATATCATCAGCAAATTCAACAGCAACCTCATTACAAAAAGCAATAAATACCGTACTGCAGGAAATCGACGATCAGTATGAGGTAGGTTCGGAAATCGAGTATATTGAGAGGACGGGAACCTCAAGTGCTGATTATGTAACAACCGAACCATCTATCGAAAGCATCGTCAGCAACGAAGATCTTTGGGGAAAGATTGTGAATTTTCTTGACAAAGGCAAGTCAGGAAAGCTTCGTTTCAAAGCCATATGCGAAGGCGGTTCATGCAATTACGTTGGAGTAAGTATCAGCACTGTTTACACAGGAACTTGTCCAACAGGTGTAGTTACGGTTGAGAACTACAAGGAATATGCAGGCGATTACGAAGCGGCTTGCGAGGACGCAATGACTAAGTATTCGACTTGATTTAAGAACGACATAAAGGGACTCCTTTAAGGAGTCTCTTTTGTTTTAATGGTGAATTTCAACAATTATTAATCAGCAGATTTGTAGTACGAATATCAACATTAATATTGACAAAATGTTAATTATGTAGTATTATATAAGTGGGTAAGGTTTATTTATATTTTGTTCATAACGCACGGTAATGAGCAATTTAAAGGATTGAGAAAAAAAGGATTGAGGTAATTTCAAGGGGGAATTAAAATGAAAAAAAGGAGAAGCGGATTCACATTGATCGAGCTGATAGTAGTTATTGCTATTATTGGCGTTCTGGCGGCTATACTTGTTCCGTCTATGCTTGGTTATGTAAAGAAGTCGAAGGTCTCGTCGGCAAATTCGGAGGCAAATACGTACCAAAAAGCGATAAATTCAGCACTTATCGAGCTTGATGAAGAGTATGATTCAGGATCGGAAATCATGACCATCGAGCGCGTAGACGTCGATGATACCGAGGTAACGATAACTCCATCATCTGTTGAGACAGAGATAGGGAAGGATGTTGTATGGAATAAAATAACGCATTTTCTTGACAAATCCAGAAAAGCTACCTTTAAGGCTCAATGCGATGGCGGAGCTGTTAAAGCTGTAGCAGTATGCGCCAACAGCACGTATACAGGCACATATCCTTCGGGAGTTGTTACAGTTGACAACTACAAAGAATATAAGGGCGATTACGAAAAAGCTCTGACTGACGCGCTGGCAAAGGTTCCTGATTAAATGGTCAAAAGTGCTGAGTATTCAACAGCCGGACTTCCAATTTTTGTACGTAATAGACTGAATGCACAATAAGAAGACAAAAAAATTGTTACCGATAACTCATTTTATTATTGACAAACTGTGAACTTTTTGATATAATATAAATGGAAATTTGTATTGGGAGGTGCATGACGATGAAGACAAATAGGTCGAAAAAGGGCTTCACTCTCATGGAGCTTGTTATCGTTATTGCAATAATTGGCATTTTACTCTCCGTCATGATCCCGACATGGGGATATTTTATAACAAAATCTCGTGAAAGGAACGCAAACTCAAAGGCAAAGATCATTTTCACAGCAGCACAGACGGAGGTCACACGAATAGCGGCTAAAGAGCGCACAATGAAGTCTGACGAAGCATTCATATCAAATGGTGAGTTTTGTTTTTACTCTCATAACGGTGTTGGACAGAAGTGTGCAAAGGACAGCGGTGCAGCGATCACTCCTGATAAGTTCGCTGCTAATAACGCGAGCTTCAGCAGAGCGATAAACCGTATTGCCGGCGAAGAGGGCTTTTATAAGGTTCTTGTTGATAACTATATTGTTCAGTCGGTTGTTTATTGCAACCTCGAGTCGGGACGTTACAAGGGTACATATCCGCTGACAACCGATGAGCTGACGGATGCTGATTTAGCTACTATAAGAAGTGGTAGTATTAACACTATTAATATGTCTCTCATGGCAGCAAAACCAGCAGAGGAAGAATAAGAAATATGATTATTGATTGCAGTCGCAGTTGCGGCTGCAATTTTTTTGTTTTAAGGTGGCTGCTGATAAGAAGTTTTCAACAGTAATATACAGGAAAAGTTGAAAAGTTTATGCTTGACAATATTCAAGAAAAAGTGTATAATTTAATTACTGTCCGACAGATAAGGACGAGCCGAGAACGAAAAAATTCAAAGAAATTTGGAAAAAGTACTTGACAAATCCGAAAGACAGTGATATAATATTAAAGCTGTCCCGAAAGGGACAGACACAACAGCATCTTGAAAATTGAACAATGCGAAGAAAAAGTAACGACCCTTGAGATTCCTTTTTGAAGCTGGAAACAGTGGAGAGAAGAGAAGGTCAAGAAAAGACTGAAAAATAACACGAAAGTAATAACGCAAGCGTTATGAACAGGATTAAAAGATATGTAAGCTGAAAAGCT
>NZ_JAFYYT010000008.1 GCF_017549005.1 Ruminococcus sp. | reverse complement strand
TCCCGGAATAACACTTTTATCTTGACAATCAAATAATCATGTGCTAATATGCAGATAAGACCGACTGCTTTCACAATCGGTCTCATCATATACTTTTCTATTGCACTATTTCTCGTTTACACAGAATTTGGGATTGACTCGAATATGTATAAGAAAAGCGTTTTCTGAAATATCTCATTCAGCACTTCCTGTACAGGCGATAAATAAAAGGGCTGCCGAAAGGCAGCCCTGATCATTTACTGTTCAATGAAAGCTTATCAAAGAGTGTCGATTATATCGAGAGAATGCTCCTCGTTCATAGTTCTGCACATTTCGATGAACTTGTCGAGAGGAACGTTCTTGAGCTGCTTGTTTCCGCGGATATTTACGGATACCTGCTCGTTTTCAGCCTCACTGTCGCCGATTATCACAACATACGGATCCTTGTAGTCCTTGAAGCGTCTTATCTTGTTCTTCATGTTGTCGTCAGTGTAGTCAGCTTCAGCTCTGATATGGTTCTTCTTGAGAAGGTCTGCTACCTTCTTGGCGTATTCGTTGTGGTCTGTTCTGATAGGAACGATACCTACCTGCATAGGCGAGAGCCAGAACGGGAACGCGCCTGCGAAGTTCTCTGTGATGATACCGATGAATCTCTCGAATGAACCGAATATAGCTCTGTGTATCATTACAGGCTGCTTTTCGGAGCCGTCGGAAGCGATGTACTTCATCCTGAAGTTGAGAGGGAGCTGGAAGTCGAGCTGGATAGTACCCATCTGCCATTCACGTCCGATAGCGTCCTTCATCTTGAGGTCTATCTTAGGACCGTAGAATGCGCCGTCGCCCTCGTTGAGCTCGTATCCGTCGGGACCGTACTTCTCTTCAAGGATTGCCTTGAGGTCAGCCTCAGCCTTGTTCCATACGTTGATATCGCCCATGTAGTCGTCGGGACGTGTGGAAAGCTCAGCCTTGTATTCCAGACCGAAGGTCTTGTATATCTCTGTAGCGATATCCATGATATCGTTTATCTCGGAAGCTATCTGCTCCTCTGTTACGAGGATATGAGCGTCGTCCTGTCTGAACTGCTGAACGCGGAAGAGTCCGTTGAGCTCGCCTGACTTCTCCTTACGGTGGATAACGTCTACCTGATTGAATTTAAGAGGAAGCTCTTTGTAGGAACGCTGCTTGTTCATATATACCTTGATAGCGTTGGGGCAGTTCATAGGCTTAGCACAGTATACTTCGTTGTCCTCCTCGGCAGGGATAACGAACATACCGTCCTGATAGTGATCCCAGTGACCCGATGTCACCCAGAGCTCCTTCTTTGAGAGAACAGGACCTGATATCTCGGTGTAACCGTGATCCTCGTGAACGCCTCTCCAGTATTCAAGGAGTGCGTTGAAGAGCTTCCAGCCTCTCGGGAGCCAGTAAGGCATACCCGGAGCTGTGTGGTCGAACATGAAGAGACTGAGCTCCTTGCCAAGCTTCTTGTGGTCGCGGAGCTTTGCTTCCTCTATCATCTTTATATATTCGTCAAGCTGTGAGGACTTGGGGAATGCGATAGCGTATACACGGCTGAGCATCTTGTTGTTCTCGTTGCCGCGCCAGTAAGCTCCTGTACATGAAAGGAGCTTGAATGCCTTTACGGGAGCTGTGGACATGAGGTGAGGACCTGCACAGAGGTCGATGAACTCGCCCTGCTTGTAGAAGGAGATAGGCTCTCCCTTGTCAGCGTGCTCCTCGCAGAGCTCTACCTTGTAAGGCTCGTCCATTTCTTTGAGCTTTGCGATAGCGTCGGCAGGTGAAAGCTCGAACTTCTCAAGCTCTATGTCCTCCTTGACGATCTTCTTCATTTCAGCCTCGATTTTTTCGAGCTCCTCGGGAGTGAAGGGCTTTTCAAGGTCGAAGTCATAGTAGAAGCCGTTGTCGATAGCAGGACCGATAGCCAGCTTTGCAGCAGGGTAAAGTCTCTTTACAGCCTGTGCAAGTATGTGTGAAGCTGTGTGCCAGAAGGTCTTCTTGCCGTCGAGTGAGTCAAAGGTACATACCTCGAACTGGCAGTCGCTGTCGATAAGGGTGCGGAGGTCCTTGACCTCTCCGTTTACCTTTACGCAGCAGGCAGCCTTGTAAAGTCCCATGCCTATGCCCTTGATGATCTCTGCGGCTGACTGTGCAGCTTCGATCTCGCGGACGCTGCCGTCAGGTAATGTTAATTTTATCATGGTTATCTCTCCTTTATGTTGATTCATAATTAATAATGCATAATGAATAATATGAACATGATTTGCATTATCACGTATTTTATTATTCCTTGGGTATTTACAATATATTTTCGGACTGTCCGTCCGATTTCTGAACGGACGGGTTTATCCATGTCATTCGACCCAGCCCGTTATTTCAAAGAGCTCGCCGAAGAGCTCTCCATGGGCAAGTCCCTGCATGAATCCGTCGTCGGTGCCTGTATCGAAGCACACAACGATATCTTCGTCGTCGATATCCACATAAACGTTTTCGAGCTTCAGTATTTTTGCAAGCTCGTCCGCGTTGCTGCCTTCGTAGTAGCCCTCGTCGATCAGCATACCTGCAAGCACAGCCTTGCTGCTGTCCAGCTTTGCAAGTTTTCGGGCGATATCCTTGAGGTTTTTCATTATATCGGTTTCATCGCCCGTATAGAAACGGACGGTCATGTTCTCGTTCCACAGCTTATAGGGAAGCTCGAAGGCTTCTTCCTGTTCGTTGTACTTTATGTTGCTCACACTTTCACCTCCCGGAGCCATGATAACAAAAAAGCCCCTTACGCCTGTATTAGGCACAAGGGACGATGAATTACCGTGGTTCCACCCTGATTCACACGGAGGACTTCTCCGTATCTCAAGTGCTCTGTAACGGGAGCTCCCGTCGCTTATTGGGCGCACTCAGAGGCGGTATGCTGTTTCCTGAACGCTGCTGCCTTGCACCGAACGGCAGCTCTCTGTGAGCGTTGCTGTTGAAAACAGCCTTCCTCATCGACGATTTCGTAATATTGTACAATTATATTAGCACAGATTTTACAGTTTGTCAAGAGTAAATTTCAATAAAAAAGCATTCAGCCCTTAGTCCTTAGCTTTCAGCCTGTCCGGGACTGCATTTTAATGCAGTTGAAATTAAACATTTAGTTGAATCGGACGTTAAAAATACCAAATCTACGGGTTGAAATGCACCAAAAAATGTGATATAATATTAATGTTATAAAAATGTTTATTTACGTTGGGGAAACGGTTCCACGGCAAATAAGCATAAGATAAGGGAGATATAAATGAATATTGAGATAACAAGAATAAATCAGGGAATAGAAACAGACCCTAAAGACTTTATCAGGTCAGTCAACGAGGACTACCTCTACAAGCTGAAAAAAATTGCCGACGATATTGCCGATAATTATAACGAAAAGCCTGTAATACTGCTTTCGGGACCTTCAGGCTCGGGCAAGACCACCACGGCTATGATGATAGAAAAGCTTCTTGACGAAATGGGACACGAGACCCATACCCTTTCAATGGACAACTGGTTCTGTCCGCTTACGGAAGCCGAAAAGGCTCTTGCAGCAGAGGGAAAAATGGATCTTGAATCGCCTCTGCGTGTGGACTGCGATCTCCTCAACGAGCAGATAGAGGACATATGCGCCTGCCGCGAAATAGAGCTCCCAAAGTACAATTTCAAGACCTCGTCGCGCTGCGGCTCGGGTAAGAAATTCAAGCGAAACGAGGGAGAAATAGTTATTTTCGAGGGTATTCATGCCCTTAATCCTGCGGTAATAACGGTTCCCGACAGAATGATAAGCAAGATATACGTCAGCGTAAGAACCAGGATATCGGACGACGGTATACTGCTTCATCCGTCCAGGGTACGTCTTATGCGCCGCATGATACGCGACAAGAATTTCCGCAAGCGCTCTCTCCGTGAGACTATGAATATGTTCCACAGCGTGGAGGCAGGCGAAAACAAGTACATCATGCCCTATAAGTATCGTTCCGACTACGATATAGACACCTTTATGGCGTATGAGCTCTCGGTATACAGAAACGATCTTCTGTCGCAGCTTGAGGAGCTTACGGACGTTCCCGAGGTGCGCGAGTGCATAGCTGTGCTGGAAAAGCTCAGACCAATAGAAAAGACAGATGTTACGCCTGATTCGCTGATATGCGAGTTTATAGGCAACGGACAATTCAAATACTGATTCATAATTACAGATACATGATTCATAATTTTCGGCATCGCCTTTCGGCGGCAGTTCTGAAACAATGAGGGTGTTTATTACGCATCATGCATTATGAATTGAATAAAGGATAGGAGAACAATTATGGAATATCTCGAAAATCGGGAGCTTTCATGGCTTAAATTCAACAAAAGGGTGCTCGAAGAAGCGACGGACCCGGAAACTCCGCTTCTTGAAAGGCTCTCCTTTTCAGCTATATATCAGAGCAATTTAGACGAATTTTTCATGGTCAGAGTTGGCTCGATCACCGATAAGGCAAAGGAAAAGAAAGAAAAAAAGGACAAATTTTCGGGAATGACGCCCTCACAGCAGCTTGACGCCGTATTTACGGCTGTCCGCAGAATGCAGCCCTCTGTGGAGGAGGCTCTGCGGAAAACTATGGGCGAGCTCGCAGCTTACGGCTTCGAGCACGTTTCCTACGACAAGGCTACAAAGGAGGAGCAGGCTTTCCTTGAAATGTACTTCAAGCGCGAATTGAAGCCTTTTGTGTCGGGAGTTGTCGTAAATGACGCCCTACCGTTCCCGTTTCTCAAAAACAAGGAGATATACGCGGTAGTTCAGCTCGCGGCGAAAAAAGGCGTGTCCATAGGCATAATCCCTGCCAATACCAGCCGCTCGGAGAGACTGATACATCTCAGTCCCGACGGAAAGCGCTTTATCCTCGAGGAAGAGGTCATTCTCCGCTTTGCACACCAGCTGTTCAAGAACTACAAGGTCATAGACCGCGCTCTCATAAGAGTCACGAGAAGCGCCGACATCATGGCTTCGGGAAGAGGTCCCGAGTTCCGCCGCCGCATGGAGGAACTCGTTGACAAGCGCCAGCGGCTTGCACCTGTACGCCTTGAAATATCCGACGTTTTCAGCCGCGACGCACTGGATTACCTCTGCAGGAAGCTGAAGCTGAAAAATGTCCGCGTATTTACATCGAGGATACCCCTCGACCTTTCATATCTGTATACCCTGCAGGAATATGATGAAAATGCAGCGCTTCACTACGTACCGAGGTCGCCCCGCAAGCCTGCGGCTCTTTCGGACTCAAGACCTGTATTCCAGCAGGTAAAGTCAAGGGATATACTTCTCAGCTATCCCTTTGAGTCGATAAATCTCTCGTTTATAAGGCTCCTGCAGGAGTCTGCAAACGACCCGAAGGTAACGTCCATAAAGATAACCCTCTACCGCCTCGCACGCAACAGCAAGGTCATTGACGCGCTGTGTACAGCCGCAGAGCAGGGCAAGGAGGTACTCGTTATGATAGAGCTCCGTGCGCGCTTTGACGAGGAAAACAATATTGAATGGTCAAAGCAGCTTCAGGAGGCAGGTGTAAAGGTCATCTACGGACCGAAGGAGTACAAGGCTCATTCCAAGCTGCTGCTCATAACGAGGAAGGCTCAGGGCGGCGGATATGACTATGTTACTCAGATAGGTACGGGCAATTACAACGAAAAAACAGCCACATTATATACAGACCTCATGCTTCTCACCGCCGACAGGGACATCGCTGCCGACGCAGAGGCTGTGTTTACTGCGCTCCTTAACGGAAGCTTCGTGGAAAATACGAAAAAGCTCCTTGTTTCGCCGCTTGCCCTGAGACCTCAGGTGCTCGCCATGATGGACGAACAGATAGAGCTTGCCGGGAACGGCGGAAACGGCTATATTGCCGCGAAGATAAACTCCCTCAACGACCCTGCCGTTATCGCAAAGCTCATCGAGGCTTCTCAGGCAGGCGTAAAGGTGGAGCTCATAGTCCGCGGACTATGCTGCCTTATCCCCGGAGTTCAGGGCTTTACTGAGAATATTACTGTCCGCAGCATAGTGGGACGTTTCCTCGAACACAGCCGTATCTTCATATTCGGCAAGGACGGAAAGGACCAGAAGATATATATAGGCTCTGCCGACTATATGAGCAGGAATACCATTCGCCGCGTAGAGGTGGCAGCTCCCGTGGAGGACGAGAAGCTGAGAAAGCGTATCCGCGATATGTTCCGCATAATGCTCCGCGATAACGTCAAGGCAAGGATAATGCTCAGCAGCGGCGAGTACGTCCGCGAGCGCAGGAGCCGTGAAAAGCCTCTCAATTCACAGGAATACTTCTATGAGGAGGCGTATAAGCGCCTCGAGGACAAGAGCTCAAAGCAGAAACAGCTCCGCGTGAACCGCGAAAAGACCGTTAAAAGGACGTCTGCGAAAAAGACGGCTGCAAAGCCGGCGGAAAAGGCTCCAGTAAAGCGCGGAAGGAAGAAAAAGAGCGAATGAGCTGTAAATTGTTTGAAATTACAATAAAATACTTGAAAAAGCATATGAATTATGATATAATTATTTATAAGTCCTTGCAGATGTGCAGATCACAGGTCTGTTCCCTGTGATGGGACGATCGTAACTTGATGTTATATATTCCAGCAAAAATCATTTGAGGTTAGAATTAATGATCGGATTTTACAATTATACGGTGATCCTTACATATATGAGCCTCGTTTCGTCGATAATAGGTATGTTCTTCGCGGCAGGCTACGGCGGAATGAGATCTCACCCCGAATATGCCATAATCTGTCTTATGATCTCGGGACTGTGTGATATGTTCGACGGTAAGGTCGCCCGTACAAAAAAAGACCGTACCGAAAGCGAGAAAAAGTTCGGTATACAGATAGATTCGCTGTGCGACGCCATATGCTTCGGCGTACTGCCTGCAATAATAGGCTATTCCATCGGCATGAGGGACTGGTGCGACCTGCCCATACTCATACTCTTCCCGCTGTGCGCTGTCATAAGGCTTGCGTACTTCAACGTGGCAGAGGAGGAAAGGCAGTCCAAGACCTCAGAGAACCGCAAGGTCTATGAGGGATTGCCCGTTACCAGCGTTGCGCTGATACTGCCGCTGATATACAGCTTCCACAAGGATATCGGCGACTGGTTCCCCGAGGTCTACGGCGGCTCGCTCCTTGTTATAGCTATCGCCTTTATCACCCGTTTCAAGGTGAAGAAGCCAAGCATGAAGACCATGCTCTGCTTCATCGGCGTGGGAGTCCTCGAGCTCATATGGATGCTCTATAAGACAAAAACCAAGTAAATCAGGCTGCCGCTTTATGCGGCAGCTTTCTTTTCCGCAATAAAAAGCTTTACAATATGCGTTTTATGCTGTATAATACAAGTATACGAAAAGGAGAGGACTATGAAAAAAAACATTTTATGCATATGCGTTTCCGCGGCGCTGCTCTGCTGCGGAGCTTCATGCGGAAGTCACCCTGTTTCAAATGAGGGAGTAAAGGCTTCTGTGGACGCAACGAGAAACAAGTCTGACGAGGAGCTTATATCCGAGATATCAGGCAAGTGGGAGACTACGACGGAGTACCTCGGCGGAGTTGAAAAGGACGAAAAGAACATAACAAAGAAAAGATTTGAGCTCACAAAGGACGGTAACGGCTTCTATTATACTCCCGGGGACGAAAAGCAGCTCATACGCTGGAAGGTAACGGCTGACGGAGGAATAGACGTCAATTTTGAGGATATGGGCGAAAAGATAGAGCATTTCGACTATATCGGCTACGACCTCAGCAAGAAAACGGAAACTCCAGACGGAGAGCTCGTTGAATGCTTCGGCAGGGTCGGGGATTTCACCAAGCCCGTACCTCAGTAAAGGAGAAATAACATGAAAAGGATAATATCACTGACACTTGCAGCGCTTCTTATGCTGATATTCGCAGTCAGCTGCGGAGAAAAGCGCGATCCGAAGTATATCGGCAAGTGGGAAGCTACGGGACTTACCGTTAACGGCGAGACTACGGAAAAATTCATGGGTATCCCTCTCGGGGCGCTGTTCCGCTTTGAGATAGAGGACAACGGAAAGGTAACATGGAAGTCCGCAGTAAATAACGACATAATAAACAACGCAAACGAAAATACCGAAATAAAGTGGAAAGAGACAGAGACAGACGTATTGCAGTTCACAGTAAAGGACCTCACGGGCAAGAACGACCCTGAGACAATGAATCTGAAATATAAGGACGGAAAACTCGTCATCGAGGAAAACGGCTCGTCGATAGACCTTGTAAAGGTGGACGAATTTACGGAGATAGACCCCGACGCTCTCAACGCCGCAGCAAGCGCGATACAGAATTTCGGTATAACGCAGTAAAAAAGGAGCATATATGAGAAGGATAATTTGTTTCAGCTTGTCAGCCGTCCTGCTTGCAGGAGTTTTCTGCGGCTGCGATAATAAGAAAAAGACGAACAACGACAATAACGGGCAGTCCGTTACAGAGGCTGTGACGACAACTGCTGTAAATACGGATAATATCGACAATACGGGAAAGCAGTTCCTCGGAAAGTGGGAGACCTACAAGGTCAAGGTCAACGGCGAGATATACGAGACTTTCTATGAGGACTATCTTCTCAGCTCAGTATGCAGACTTGAGATAACCGACGATAATAAGGCAAAATACTATGACAACCTCAATCCCCACGGAAAAGAGAGGGTCATGGAGTATAACTGGGGCATAACCGTTGACGAGGACGGAAACGACGTGCTCCATATGAGAAGCCCCGACGAGAGCTTTGACTGTACCGTAAGTCAGGGCGAAATGACCATGACTACCCCGTATTACGGCGATGAATCCGACGTTTACTATCTCCTGCCCGTAAGCGAGTTCACCTCTGTTGAGACTACTACAGAGGCAGGTCTCGACAAGGTGGATTACAGCAGGTTCATGGGCAAATGGGAAGCCACAGAGATAACTATGGGCGAAGAGGTCTATACCGATGCCCTCGGCGATTATCCCGTAAATGTGTCGTTCCAGCTTGAAATGAACAAGGACAATACCGCTTCCATGTCGATACTCAACTCCTCTCAGGTATATAAATGGGAACCCGAGAAAAAGGAGCAGCTTTACCTCTGGAGCGATATGGAGGGCTTTGTGATGAATATCAAGGGCGATACGCTTGTTCTTGACAATGAGAACAAGGAAAGCAGGTTCATTCTGAAGATGAAAAAGGTCGACAAATTTACGGAATATGACTTTGAGGCTGCTGCCACCGATATCCCCGATGAGAATATCCTCCTCGAACCCGAGGAAGAATCCACAACATGACCAAAAAGGACCGTTCAAAGCGGTCCTTTTTATTGTATAAGGGAGTTTTCGGCGTTTTTCTTTGACATTGTACTTTACGGGTGATATAATTATACTTGAAATAGTTTACCGGTTGCCGACGTTTGCAATTGCTGATAATACCAGTTTCTCAGCCTTTGAACGTCAAAAGTGTAACCAACATTTTAAAAGAAAAAGGGAATATGTATGAAAAATCGCATTGCCGCAGCCGTTCTGGGCGCTTTCCTCGCAGCTCCCCTTGTTACGGCTTGTTCAGACCATAACACCACCGACAACAGCGCTCCTGAGACGGTTACGGAGGCGACCTATTCGGCAGAGAACGAAACGACTGCAGAAAAGGTCACTTCCAAGCCGAAAAAGGACAATCCGGAGGATTTCGGGCAGCCTTCAGCCGTTTCCGAGCTGAACCGCCCTCAGTACCTGTATATGACCGATAAGGGCGAATACATCTATTTATCGGGAAAGGACGGCTCTGAAGAAGTGTATGTTCTCGACGACCGCAAGGGACATACCGAGGAGCTCCCGTTCCCCTCAAAGAGCCTTATGCTCCACACTGACGGAAGCAAGCTCTATTACTACGCTCCCGATAAGGGTATCTGCGAGTACAGGGACGGAAAGTCAAAGCCTCTCAGCGCAGAGACCGCAAGAAAGGACGATTCCGCACCTGAGCGTGATGAGTTTTACTTCACGGAGGACACTGTGTACTTCGCCTGCCCTGCTGACAGCGGCACGGTCATAAAGTCTATGGACTATTCGGGAAAGCTCTCGGACAAGAAGTACGAGCTTGAGTACAAAAATGCCCGTATAGTGGGAATTGCTGAGATAAACGGTAAAAAATCGCTTCTCTGCACCTATCGCATAAGCATTAATGAGCATATCCGCATTTTTGACGAAAAAGGCGGGTTCACCGAGATAAATTCGGGAAACAGCCCGTATATCGTGGGAGACAGCCTTTATTATATCAAAAATCAGCGACTTTGGCGCAGTACGCTTTCGGGCGGCAATGAGGAAGCTGTTACGGACAAGGGCTGCATAAGCTACTGCTTTTACAAGGATAAGCTGTACTGCGCGGTAACAGCAGGCGTATCCGTCGTTGACAAGGATGGAAAGACCGTGGAGATACTGAAAGCATCAGACCTTGAAAACACCGATTTCATCGACGGCGTCTGCACAGTCGGCGACAGGCTCTTTGTAAGCGGCGGCTCGGGAGCTTTCCGCCACAGTCTTGCGGAAATAGACGAAAACGGCAAGGTCGTGGACATGATACACTCCGACAAGTGATATGAGCGGAAACGAAGTGCTTGCGCTCCTGTTTCTGATATGTGTGGCAGCTTTTGCTGTATGGGTATACAGACGAGTCCGCAGACCTGATATAACAAAGCTTTTCACTGCAAAGACCATACTTACGGACAGAGAGTACGAGTTTTACAAGATCCTGAAGCCCCTCGCGGACGAGTACGGGCTCAGTATTTATACAAAGGTGAGGCTGGCGGACCTTATCGAGCCGAAGCCGAAAGCAGAAAATCCCTACTGGATGGAGTGCTTCAATAAAATAAAGGCAAAGCACATAGACTTTGCCCTTGCCGATGATGAAACAGCTATAGTAGCGCTTATAGAGCTGGACGATACTTCACATTCGCGCCCCGACCGTATCGAGAGAGACGACTTTGTGAACGCAGTCCTTGAAAATACAGGCTATACTCTCCTGAGAACCTACGGCGATCTTGATGTTATCAAGGAATTTCTAAGTATGTAGGAGCGGATATTATCCGTCCTTTATGACAGAATAACAGAAAAAGGACTGCTATAGCAGTCCTTTTGTTATATCTTTACCTTTTTCTGTATCATCATAATAGCGGCTAAGAGGAGGAGTCCCACTGATATCCATATAGTTCTCATGCCGAGCATAGCAGAAACAACTCCGCCGAAGCCTGCGCCTACAGCAAAAAACAGTATGATACCGAAGAAATGCAGGGACTTGTACAATGCGTCCCTGTTCTTATCACGGAGGAACTGCGAAAAGCTTTCCGTACCGCTTCTGAGGTTGCCTATGCACATGGTGCTTGCGTAGCCGTAACCCCTGACCGTTCTGAATGTCTGTACCTGCATGGCGCAGGCAAAGGATACCATCATATTCGCGGGCATATCAAGTGCCGATGGCATAAATCCCACAGCAGCGAGGACTATCATCTCGATGATAATGATTATCTGTCTCCAGTGGAGAGACTTTATATCCTTGTATTTGTTCTCTATCCTTTCGGCTATGAAAATACCAAGCGCAAAGGCGATAAGCGGACACATATAGCGCAGTCCCCTGTGTATTTCGCCTGTCATGAAGTTCTGACTCATGAGGACTACGTTTCCCGTCTGAGCGTTGGCAAATACTTTTCCCCTTATGTTATAGGTATATGCGTCCTGCAAGCCGCCCGAAAAGGACAATAATGCGCTTAATGCAAAGCTCTCCGATGTCTGCATATGTCTCTCCTGTTAAATAAGCCATAGTACGCGAGGAACGATGGCTTATAATGATTTTATGAAGTTTTTTTTATCAGAATACCATTTTAGCTTCAAGATAAGCAACGAGGTCGTTGATATTTACTCTTTCCTGCTGCATTGTGTCACGGTCGCGGACTGTTACGCAGTTGTCCTTTTCGAGAGTATCGAAGTCGTATGTGATGCAGAAAGGAGTTCCTATCTCGTCCTGACGGCGGTATCTCTTACCGATAGTACCTGCCTCGTCGAAGTCTACCATGAACTTCTTGGAAAGCATATCGTATACTTCCTCAGCCTTTGGCGAGAGCTTTTTTACCAGCGGAAGAACAGCAGCCTTGAAAGGAGCAAGTGCAGGGTGGAAGTGCATAACTGTTCTTGTTTCCTTCTTCTCGTTTCCGTCCTTGTCAGTGGAAACTATCTCTTCCTCGTCGTAAGCCTCGGTGACAACTGAGAGGAAGAGTCTCTCTACGCCGAGAGAAGGTTCGATAACGTAAGGGATATACTTCTCGTTTGTCTCGGGGTCGAAGTATTCAAGGGACTTGCCGCTTGTATTGATATGCTGGGTGAGGTCGTAGTCTGTTCTGTCTGCAACGCCCCAGAGCTCGCCCCAGCCGAATGGGAAGAGGTACTCGAAGTCTGTAGTTGCCTTTGAATAGAAGCAGAGCTCCTCCTTGTCGTGGTCACGGAGACGGAGATTCTCCTCCTTGAGACCCAGTGAGAGGAGGAAGTTCTTGCAGTAGCTTCTCCAGTAGTCGAACCATTCAAGGTCTGTACCCGGCTTGCAGAAGAATTCAAGCTCCATCTGCTCGAATTCACGTACACGGAAGATGAAGTTGCCGGGAGTTATCTCGTTACGGAAGGACTTACCTACCTGAGCAACACCGAATGGCACCTTTTTACGTGTAGTTCTCTGTATATTAGCGAAGTTTACGAAGATACCCTGTGCAGTTTCGGGACGGAGATAGAGCTCGGACTTGCTGTCCTCAGTAACGCCCTGGAATGTCTTGAACATAAGGTTGAACTGACGGATATCAGTGAAGTTCTGCTTGCCGCAGTTAGGGCAGGTAATGCCTTTTTCCTTTATGTAGTTCATCATCTGCTCGTTTGACCAGCCTGCAACGTTTGTGCCGTCGAAGTCCTCGATGAGGTTGTCCGCACGGTGACGTGTCTTGCACTCCTTACAGTCCATGAGGGGGTCTGAGAAACCGCCGATATGTCCCGAAGCGACCCAAGTCTGTGGGTTCATGAGGATAGCGGAGTCAAGACCTACGTTGTACTTGTTCTCCTGTACGAATTTTTTCATCCATGCTCTCTTGATGTTGTTCTTGAGCTCAACGCCGAGAGGGCCGTAGTCCCATGTATTTGCAAGACCGCCGTAGATCTCGGAGCCCGGGTAAACAAAGCCCTTTGATTTACAAAGGTCAACGATCTTATCCATTACTTTTTCATTGTTTTTAAGCATAATAAGCAACCTCGCTTTTATTTTATAATAGTCACATAATATTGTACCGCAAACGCGCGAAAAAGTCAAGAGTAATCATGATTTAGGGAGCTTTTTAAAGTTTTTCCCGCATTTCGGCGGAAAAAACAGTGATATTCAGCCTGTATTCAATGAAATGTCAGGCATTTTTGCAGGTAACGCCGCAAGCAAAAACAGCGCAGATAAACTGCGCTGTGATGTATCAGTCTAAGTCGTTTTGATAAACCAAGCTCCATTCTCCGCCGTTTTCACGCTTGAGGCAGAACTCGACACTTTGGGACATAAAGTCTTCATAAAAGAAGTAACCGTTTTTTATCTTTGGAGTTATAATGATCCGCTCAGAATTATCAAAGTCTGAAAAGAAATGGCTCTGTTCGTTTTCTTCAAATTGAAGTTCCTGAAGCCAGCGATTATTATCAGCTTCATTATTGCGGAAAAAATCCTTGCATATTTCCATAGCGTCGTATACTTCTTCCTTACTGAGAGTTTCCGTTTTAATTATATGTTTCCATGTGAAAGTTGCATGAGGTCCCTTTGTGAACGGACCTAAGAACCAGATAACGGCAACTGAAGCGGCAGCAGCAAGGATAATTTTCAGAACGGCTTTTTTTATTTTCCATTTTATCATCAGTACCACAGCGATAACTATTGCGATCACCGCAGGTACAGGCAGATATAACAGAATAATTCCCATTGCATTTTTTACAGCGTCCATTCGGAGACCTCCTTATCGTATCATTTTTCTTCTTTTTTATTGGTATCGCTGAGAAACTCCGCGATTATGTATCTCGGGCGCTGCTTGACCTCGGCGTATATCTTGCCGATGTACTCGCCGATGATACCGAGACAGAACAGCTGCAGGCCGCCTATGAGCCATATGGAGCATATCGTACTTGACCAGCCAAGCTCAGTATAGCCGAATATCTTAGTGATAAACGCCCATACAAATGCAAAGAAGCTTGCGACGGACATGATGAGTCCGAGAGCTGTGATCAGCTTCAGGGGCTTAGTGCTGAACGAGGTTATACCGTTCACGGCAAAGGCGAGCATTTTTTTCAGGGGATACTTGCTTTCGCCTGCGGCTCTTTCGTGGCGCTCGTAGTATACCTTGCAGTTCTGGAAGCCGATAAGGGGTACCATTCCGCGGAGGAAGAGGTTTACTTCCTTGAAATTGGCGAGCTCCTGCAGGACTCTCCTGCTCATGAGACGGAAGTCCGCGTGGTTATAGACCACGTCCGCGCCCATTACCTTCATGAACTTGTAAAAGCCCTCGGCGGTGAACTTCTTGAAGAAGGTATCGGTATCCCTTGCGCTTCTCACGCCGTAGACCACCTGATTGCCCTCGTAGTATTTCTTGACCATTTCGTCGATGGTATTGATATCGTCCTGCAGGTCTGCGTCCATAGTAATGCACATATCGCAGATATCCTTTACTGTCATGAGACCTGCGAGAACGGCGTTCTGATGGCCGCTGTTGTGGGCGAGATCTATACCCGAAAAGAGGTTCGGCCAGGCTTCATGGATCTCCTTTATGATTCTCCATGTCTCGTCGGAAGAGCCGTCGTTTACGAAGACAATGCGGCTTTCGGGAGAAATGAGCTTTTCCGCCATAAGTGAATTGTATTTGTTTCTGAGCTGTTCCGCAGTCTGTCTGAGCACTTCATGCTCGTTATAGCACGGAACTACCATATATAATATTTCGGGCGAATCCATAATTATTCCTTTCCTTTTATGAGTAATTAGTGATCAGTGCATAGTAATCGGCAGACAACGCCGCCTCGGCGTTCCGAAATAAACATCAGCATTGCAGGGGCTGCCTCCGGCAGTCCGCTTTAACGCCGCAATAACAATAATAAAAGTATATCACAACAGGATAAATATGTCAATATAGGGCGTTCTGTGCCATAAAAGCTGTCAGTTCCTTTACAGAAAGACTTTTCACGTAAAAAAGGGGCGCACACTGTGCGCCCCTACATAGTTCTTAGTTCTTAGCTCTTAGTTCTTCTTACTTCTTTTCGGAATTGATGAACATATCGTATATCCTGCGGATAGCCTCGGGGAGGTCGTTCTCGCTTACGCCGATGATTACGTTGAGCTCGCTGGAGCCCTGGTCAATCATCTTTACGTTGATGCGCGCATGAGCCATAGAAGCGAAGATACGTGCAACGGTACCTCTTGTGTTCTTCATTCTGCGTCCGACTACAGCGAGGAGAGCTATACCGTCCTCTATCTCGAGGTGGTCGGGATCAACTGCCTTGCGGAGGTCTGCGAGCACCTTGTCGCGTACAGGATCGAGCTTTTCCGTGCTTACGGTAATGCTCATGGTATCGATACCAGAGGGCATATGCTCGAAGGAAAGACCGTTGTCATAGAGCACCTTGAGTACCTTCATACCGAAGCCTGTCTCGTTGTTCATCATAGCCTTTTCGATATTGATAGTGCTGAAGCCCTTCTTGCCTGCGATACCTGTGATAGTATGCTTTACGCTTTCCCTGCTGAAATCGAAATCGTTGCCGACGATCATAGTACCTGCGTCCTCGGGAGCATTGGTATTTCTGATATTTATCGGTATATCTGCCGAGCGGACAGGGAAAATAGCGTCCTCGTGGAGCACGGAGGCTCCCATGTAAGCCAGCTCGCGGAGTTCACGGTATGTGATGACCTCGATAACATCGGGCTTGTCAACTATTCTCGGGTCTGCAACGAGGAATCCCGAAACGTCGGTCCAGTTCTCGTATATCTCGGCTTTGACCGCGTTTGCGATGATAGAGCCTGTAACGTCCGAGCCGCCGCGTGAAAATGTCTTTATGAAGCCCTCTGTAGTTCTTCCGTAGAAGCCCGGGATAACTGCATTGTCCAGTCCCTTCAGCCTTTCGCGTACAGCCTTTACTGTCTCGTCCAGGAGAAGGACTCCGTTCGTATCGAATATTATAACATCAGCAGCGTCAACGAAGTTGAAGCCGAGGTAATTTGCGAGGACCTTACCGTTGAGGTACTCGCCGCGGCTTGCTGCGAAATCCTTTGCAGGGCGGTTCTTGAGCTCCTTAACGATAGCGTCGAACTCATCGTCGAGGGACATATCCATGCCGAGCTCGGAAATAATGCCGTTGTAGCGGTCCCTGATGACCTGGAAATCCTTTGAGAAGTCCATGCCGCTGCCTGCGAGCTCGCTGCACTTATAGAGCATATCTGTTATTTTTATATCGTCGGAAAAGCGCTTTCCGGGAGCTGACGGAACAACGTATCTGCGCTTGTCGTCGCTCTTTATGATAGCTGCGACCTTTCTGAACTGGTTGGCGTCTGCAAGGGAGCTTCCGCCGAACTTAACGACTTTATTATTCATATATATCATTCCTTTATAACATTGATAATTTTATAGCAATATCTATTATATGCCTTTTTGTTCCTGAAATCAATTGACAGAAAGCCAAAATTAGGCGAATGGCAAACTGTATTTTTGGTGAATACGCTTGTACGCCACTGACGGACAGCTTTGGGGCGAAGATATGCGGAGTTTAACTCCGCATATTATTGATATTTTTATTCGTATTTCCTGCTGTTCTCGCTGTGCAGCATGAGGCTGAACACCGTACACACCGCAACTCCCGCGAAGCCGAGGAAAGCAAGGAACACAGCCGCTCCCGAGCCCTTTTCGCTGCCGAACAGCGATACAAGGAAGCTTCCGTCCGTCTGCCGTGACATAAGCGGCTCAAAGAACCTGTCGATGAGAGCTCCGCCCGTCAGGTAGCCTATGGGTATGGTGAAAAACTGCAAGGTATTGCGGCAGGCGTACACGCGCCCCTGCATTTCCGCAGGTATAGTGCTTCTGAGTATAACGTCAAGATTTGCGCCCATATACGGTATGAAAAGCCAGCCGAGGACTGCTCCTGTGCACCATACTACAGGCGAACCGCTGAATGCAAGGAGGAAATTCTCCGTGCTCATTGAGCAGAACAGCGAAAGGCATATAGCTTTTACGCGGTTTTTCGGGGCAGGAGTCGCAGAAGCAATGAAGCTCCCTGCAAAAGCCGCAGCTCCCGCGCAGAAGTTAACTGCGCCGAGAACGTTCCTGCCTCCTGCCGCCCTTGACAGTACCATAGGCGACAGTGCCGCATTATAAGCCGAAGCTATGAGGTTTATGCCTGACAGAAAGAATATCAGTTTAAGTATGAGCGGATTTGCTTTCAGCCATGAGAGTCCTGCCTTTGCCGAGGAAATAAGGGATTCCCTGTCTTTTTCCCCGTTTTTCGGTTCAGGTATCGGTATGAACAGCAGAAGCGTTATGAAAGCTGCCGAAAACGTGACAAGGTCAACAGCTATAACTGCCGATATACCGCCGAATGCAAACAGCGGAGTTGCCAGTACAGGGGTGAGGATAGTATTGAGCGACTGCGAAAGAGACCGCAGAGCCCCTGTTTTCTGGTAGTGCTCCTTTGGTATCAGCTGAGTTGCCGCGACTTCGCTTGCAGGCTGCTGAACAGTGTTCATAAGCCCGTTCAAAGCGTTTATCACGTATAAATGCCACGGCTGAAGAGCGCCTGACTTTATAAGCAGGAATGCCGCTGTTGTAGTGAGCGCGGCGAAGAGGTCGCACACGAGCATGGTGCGCTTTTTGTTCCATTTATCGCTCAGCGCTCCTGCGAATATGCTCATCGCCACATACGGCGCATATGAGCATACGGTGAGCAGGGCGGTTTTCAGAGCCGAGCCGCTGCTCATGTAGAGCCACAGCACCAGTGCATAGCTGGTCATTGAGCTTCCGAGAGTAGAAAGTGACTGTGTGCTCCACAGCAGGAGATATGTTTTTAATTGTTTTATTCCGTTTTTCATTTGACTTTGCTCCTTTTTGATGTATAATGTCAAAAATGCAAAGCCAGAGGGGGAAAGCCGTTAGCCATCAGGTTTTTCTCCATGCAGTTCCCTCAGACCTTGCATGGAGCTTCATCAATCGTCAGCTTCACAGCTGCTCACCTTCCTTTATTTTACGAAGTTTGCCTTGATTATCGTATATCCGTAGGGCTTTACCGTAATAGTATCGTCCATATATTCGCCGTAGAATGGCTGTATATCGCTGTAGCGCGAGAGTATTCCGCTGATATTTCCGAGCTGTACCGTATCGCTGCTCCTGTTGATGAAGAAGATATACTCCTGTTTCTGTCCCTTACGCGCAAAGCCGATAAGACGGCTGTCGTGGGTCTCCTTTTCGTTTATGACGAAGAATATCATTCCGTCGCGCATACTCGGTATGGACTTTCTTACGCGGCTGAGCTCGGAAACGTATTCGATAAGGTCTGTATCCTCATTTCCCCAGGGGTAGCAGCGGCGGTTGAATGGGTCTTTATAGCCCTGAAGTCCTGCCTCGTCGCCGTAGTATATACTCGGTACACCGGGGAGGAAGAACTGTATAGCCATAGCTGCCTTGAGCATTTCCTTTCCGTGCTCATACTGCTCGGGTGTGAGGTAGCGCTCTGCCATCCACTCCTTGCTCTTGCCCTCGCAGTCGTCGCCTGCAAGGCGGTTGATAGCGCGCTCGATATCATGAGTGGAGACAAAGTTCATAAGTACGTCGATAGTCGGCTTAGGGTAGTGTTCGACGATCGTCATTACCGTGTTGATGAAATCGACAGGCTTGCCGCCTTTTATGAAGTTCATGATAGCTTCGCGGAACGGGTAGTTCATTACCGAGTCGAGCTGGTCGCCGAGAAGATAGCGGCGCTTTATGCCGTAGCTCTCCTTATTTGTGGCGTCCTCCCATACCTCGCCGATTATGACCTTGCTGCTGTCGTAATCCTTGACGCATTTTCTCAGATTTCCCAGGAACTTGTCGGGGAGCTCGTCTGCAACGTCAAGACGGTAGCCTGCGGCGCCTCTGTCCAGCCAGTAGCGCAGAACGCCTTCGTCGCCGCAGATATATTCAGTATAGTCCTCATTGTTCTCGAAAACATTGGGGAGAGTATCTATTCCCCACCACGCCTCGTACACGTCGGGGAATTCGATGAAGCTGTACCAGTCGTAATAGGGGCTTTCCTGTGACTGATAAGCGCCGAGATCCGGATAGCGTCCGTACTTGTTGAAGTAAACGCTGTCCGCGCCCGTATGTGAGAAAACTCCGTCAAGAACTATGGATATGCCGAAGCTTTCGGCAGCCTTGCAGAGCTCCTCGAACTCCTCGTTGGTACCGAGAAGAGGGTCTGCCTTCATGTAGTTTGCCGTATTGTAGCGGTGGTTTTCGTGAGCCTCAAAGATAGGATTGAGGTAGATGCAGGTAACTCCCAGTCCCTTCAGGTAAGGGAGCTTTGACTTTATACCCTCGAAATCTCCGCCGAAGTAGTCGTTGTTCCATACGTGACCGTTCTCGTCGGGCTTGTAGAGCGGAGTTCCGCCCCAGTCGTCGCGGAGGATACGGCCCTCGGGGATATTCTCCTTAGGCTTGCCGCTGTTGCAGAAACGGTCGGGGAAAATCTGGTACATAACGCCGCCCTTGAGGAAATCAGGGGTCTCATAGGTGCTGTTGTAGACCGTCAGCTGGAACATCTCTCCTGCGTCAAGTCCGCCCTCATGGATATTTATCCTCTTGATATAGTGGCGCGTACCGCCCTCGGTGTACGAGAAATAGTAGAAATGAACGTCGGTATATCTTGCATTGTACTCAGCCGAGTATGCAATGCAGTCCTCTTCCTCCTCCACTGAGTTCATGGTGATAAAGCGCTCCTTGAAGCCTGTTCGGAAGAGCACCAGTACAGGAGAATAGTCGGGACGGACGTTCTTCGGCAGCCTTATGGTGAAGCGGCAGGTCTCATACTGCCTTACAGCGCCGAATATGGATTTATACATGGGATCCCAGGTGTCATATAAAGGTTTCATTTAAAACACTCCGTTTATCGGTATTTTTTATCTGAGGTGCCAGATATTTTCTGCATATTCCGTAACAGCACGGTCTGCTGAGAAAATACCTGCGCCTGCGATATTGTTCAGGGACATCTTAGCCCATTTGAGCTTGTCGTTGTAGCACTGTGTGATATAGTGCTGAGCCTTTCTGTAGCTGTCAAAATCAGCGAGTACCATGTAAGGATCGTTGTTTTTCAGCGAATTTGCCACATCGTTGAAGGTGCAGCCGTTTATGCCGTGGTACATACGGTCGATAGCCTCGCGTATGCGCGGGTCGTAGTTGTAGCAGTCATTGGGGTGATAGCCCCTGTATCTGAGTTCGTTGACCTGCGGTGTGGTCATGCCGAAGATAACGATATTATCGTCGCCGCAGGCTTCCTTTATCTCGATGTTGGCGCCGTCGAGAGTACCGAGGGTAACGGCTCCGTTGAGCATGAGCTTCATATTGCCTGTTCCCGAAGCTTCTGTTCCTGCAAGGGATATCTGCTCGGAAACATCAGATGCAGGCATGAGGTGCTCTGAGAGAGTTACGCAGTAATTCTCAAGGAATACCACTGCAAGCTTCTCGCTTATCTTGGGGTTGCGCTTTATTTCCTCGGATATAGCCCATATCATCTTGATTATCTGCTTTGCAAGGTAGTAGCCGGGAGCAGCCTTTGCCGCGAAGATATAGGTCTTTGGCGTAAAGGGAGCGTCCGGGTCGTTGAGGAGATAAGCGTAGTCAGTGAGTATATTCATGACGTTGAGGTGCTGTCTCTTGTATTCGTGGAGACGCTTTACCTGCACGTCGAAAATGCTGTTGGTATTGAGCTCTATGCCCGATTCAGCCTTGACGTACTTCGCAAAGGCTTCCTTGTTTTCCTTCTTGACAGCCATGAGCTTCTCGAGAACTTCCTTATCGTCCTGGAACTTCCTGAAATTCTCAAGCTCTGCGCCGTCCTTGATGAACTTGGGACCGATAGTGTCCGTAAGGAGCTTTGTAAGGGCAGGATTTGACTGATACAGCCATCTTCTGTATGCGATACCGTTTGTTACGTTCTTGAACTTTTCGGGAGTATGCTCGAATTCCTCATGGAAAACGGACTGCTTGATTATCTCGGAATGGAGCTTCGATACGCCGTTTACGCTGTGTGAAGCCGCAACGCAGAGAGTAGCCATGTGTATCTGATTGTCCTTGACGATGGACATACGTGAGGTCTTTGCACAGTCGTCGCCGTTCCACTCTGCGAGAGACTGGCAGTAGCGGTTGTTTATCTCGATGATGATGGAGAAAATTCTCGGGATTATCTGCTTTACGAGGTTAACGTCCCATTTTTCGAGAGCTTCTGCCATAACTGTATGGTTGGTATATGCGAATGTCCTTGTGACGATATCCCATGATTTTTCCCAGCTGTAGCCGCAGTCGTCAAGGAGTATCCTCATGAGCTCGGGGATAGCAAGAGTCGGGTGGGTATCGTTTATGTGTATGGCGACCTTGTCCGCCAGGTTTTCGAGAGTACCGTATACAGCCATATGAGCGCTTACGATGTCGCCTATGGAAGCCGCGCAGAGGAAGTACTGCTGACGCAGGCGGAGACTCTTTCCCTCCAGGTGGTTGTCGTTTGGATAAAGCACTTTAGAAATAGCGTTTGCCACAGAGTTCTGAGCGAGAGCCGCTTCGTAGTTGCCGCTGTTGAACATCTCCATGTTGAAGTTCGGAGCCTTTGCCGACCACAGACGGAGCACTGAAACTCCCTCCGAGCCGTAGCCCGAAACGTACAGGTCATACGGAGTTGCAACTACCGTGTTGTAGTTCACATGAGAGATATAGTGGTACTGGTTGTCCCAGTATTCCTGGAGATCGCCCTCAAAGTGGACGTCTATGGAGAGCTCGGGCTTAGGAACGAGCCATACCGAGCCGCCGGGGAGCCAGTTGTCGGGGAGCTCTGTCTGCCAGCCGTCCTCGAGCTTCTGCTGGAAGATTCCGTACTCATAGCATAAGGAATATCCCATTGCAGGAAAAGCCATGGTCGCGAGACCGTCGAGATAGCAGGCTGCAAGTCTGCCGAGGCCGCCGTTTCCGAGGCCTGCGTCGGGCTCCATCTTGTATATCTTCTCAAGGTTTATATCATAGGGCTTGAGCATTTCCTTTATTCCGTCGGCAAGCTCAAGATTGTAGATGCTGGTCTTGAGGGAGCGTCCCATGAGGAACTCCATCGAAAGGTAGTATATCTGCTTGCCGCCCACAGAGCTGGTATGATTTATGAAGCTTTGCCTCTTTGCACCAAGTATCTCGACTATCAGTGAGGAGAGAACATGGTAAACCTGTTTGTCTGAAGCTTCTTCGGGAGAAACGCTGTATAAAAGCTGGAGCTTTCTCGGAAACTCTTCTTTGATCTTGTCCATCAGAGGATTTGCTTTTTTAGTAGCCATAAATTATCTCCAATCTGCCGCAGGACGGCTTTATTACTGCTCGTATAATATCCTCGGATTTTACTACCTGCTTTCGGAAAACAGCGGAAAATCCCTCTACGAACAGTATACACATTCATTATACTATGAAAAAAAGTTTTTTTCAAGTGCATTAATATACAAATATTTGTCAACGAAATTTATATATTGCGGATAACGACAAAACAAATAGTTTTATATGCGGAAACAAGGAAGATGATGATTGTGCAATTTGTGCAAAACGAGGTCCGCACCATATATGATATGCACATACGGGACGAAAAAACAGGAGTGAGAACGGCTTACATATATTTAAAAAATAAAACTTAGAAATATTCAAAAAAATATTTGAAATTTGTATAAATATGTGATATAATAGTAAAGTGGTCATAAAAATATGACCGGAAAAGTGTAGAAATAAAAAGACAACAAAAGAAAACGTAAAGGTGATGTAAAATGGAAAAGGAAAAACGCTTCTCAATACTTAAATTTGTTCTTATCGCGCTTAGCATAATTCTGATCGTATTGTCGATCATTATCAATATTGCGTTCTCGGGCGGAAAGACCCCGAAGCTCTTCGGCAGATACGTCTATGTGGTCAGAGAGACCGACAACATGGGCGACAGCGTTACGGAGGGAGCTGCACTTCTTGCGGCTGACGCAAAGAACGAGACCATATCAAAGGGCGATATCGTCCTCTGTTATCCTGCGGACGCTCCCGAGACGCTCAAGGTGCTCAGTATCTTCGACATAGTTACTGCCGATGACGGTACTCAGAAGTACATTACCGCAGACGCAACGAAGGTCGGAAGTGAAGAGTCCATTACAAAGGACAAGATACTTGCAAAATGTACGGGCTACAATCAGAGTCTCGGCATAGGTTCGTTCATTAAGTTCGCTTCGGGAATAAAGGGCATATTCGCACTTCTCGTGCTCCCCTGTGTACTTCTTGTGATATTCTTCATCGCAAAGATAGCTTCTTCAAAGGGCGACGATGACGAGGACTTCGGCTTCTATGAGTACGACGAGAAGGAAAAGGAGAGAGCAGTTTCCGAGAGCAGGAAGAATCTCCATGAAAAGAATGCAAATCCTCTCTTTGAACCATCACAGGAGATTCAGCCGAGCAATGAGCTCGAGCGCAAGAAGATGTCCATAGCCGAGAACTTCAGCCAGAAGAAGGTTAATCCCGATTCTCCTTACCAGAAGGAAAAGGAGCGTACAATGCAGTTCAAGGCACAGCGCAGCGCCGAGAGTACATTTGCTGCAAAGAACGTGGGCGGTTCATCATCTACAGCTCCCACAGCCGACGCACTGAGAGAAGAAATGCTCAGAAAGACAGCCGAGGCAGAGCGCGAGCGCACAGGTTCATTCAGCGTAAAGGCAGCAGCTGCGGCTTCTGCTTCCACAGCGGCAGTAAATACAAATACAGCTCAGAGACCTGCAGTCTCAGAGCCGGTAACAGATAACACCGGTATCCTTTCAAAGAGCCAGCTTGCGGAAATGTCAAGGAACGACGTTCCCAAGACAACTCCTCTCAGAAGCCAGTCTGCTCCTTCAGCAGCAGCTCCTAAGCCGAAGAAGAGCAGCACACCTGATATTTCGGATATCATCGACAAGAGCGAGCGCAACGAAAAGAAGAAGTCGCCGTCAAATATGTCCGTAGACGACCTCATCAAGATGATAGAGGAAGAAAAGAAGAAACTTTGATAAAACCAAAGGCAGACCGCAGGTCTGCCTTTTTTGCAGGCACTTCTCCGCAGGCGACGATTTTTATATATTCTTCTTGACACAATGGTGAAAATATGTTAAAATATGACATAATATTCCGTTATGATAATTAAGGAGGTAATTATTATGTTTTGCAAACACTGTGGAACTCAGATCCCCGACGGTTCTGAGACTTGTCCCTCATGCGGAGGAGCCCTGACGAAAAATGCTGCACCGAAAGCAGAAGCTACGGCGCAGGCAGCCGCTCCCCAGCAGACGGCAAATGCAGCTAACGCAGGCGCTTCCGTAAAGGAGCTTGCTGATTCGGTAACAGACCTCGCAGCTCAGAAGACAGCAGGACTTCCTCTTGCTCTCATAGCAAAGGTCTGCGTGCTTGTGGCGCTTTTAGCGTTTTTCCTGCCGTTCGTTTCGGTATCCTGTACTCAGGACAAGTCCATAAAGGAGAATTATTCGGGAGTCCGTCTTATGTTCAGCATTGAAAAGAAGGACGACTCTGTTATGTCAAATTCTGAATCCAAGTCAGACCCGAAGCCGAATATCTTCCTTATTGCAGCGTTCGGCGGCGGAATTGCAGCAGCTGTGATGATCTTCACAAAGAAAAATCTCAAGCTTGCTTCTATAGTCAGCGGAATTTCCGCACTTGTTCTGCTTCTTTTCAGGGTATCGTTCCGCAGTTACTATGATTTCCCGAAAGAATATGCGAAATACATAAAGGTCAAATCGAAATTCGGACTATTGCTGTGTCTGCTGATGCTATTGGCGACAGCCGCGGCGTGCTATCTGGAGACTAAGAACGCACAGCCTGCGGTAAGCGGTGCAGAACCGCCCGTATTGCCGCCGACGCCTCCGCCCCCTGCGGAACAGCCAGCACCACCCACAGAACAGCCGCCCTCACAGAGCAGTAACATATAAACAGTAAAGCCGCAGTAAAAACTGCGGCTTTTATTGAACTATATCATGTTGGCTGGGGCTGTTCCCTTATTTTCTTACCTTGTCCGCAATGGCCATGACAACAGGTGTGAGGACTGCTGCTACAGGCCATATTATCCACGATCTGCCCCAGTCGTTGGTAATAAAGCTGTAAGCGAGATATACTGCAACGATAATGCACCAGTATAAGGAAACAGGTCCCGATGTTTTGTTTGTGCGCTCTTTTTTCTGCCTTGAGAAGTCGTCCTCCTCAAGAAGACGCTTGTATCCGCCCATTTTTATGGACACATGGACTATAAGTCCCACGCCGACAGCGATGGCTCCGAACATTATCATCAGCGAGAGGGCTTCACAGAAACTGCTCTCGGGAAATACCTCTGTGAAAACTATTAAGGGTATGAATGAGACTATGAAAAGGATAACGCCTGTGATAAGGAAGAGGGTATGCTTTGTCTCGAATTTTGCCTTTTTCTCGTTTACCATGCCCGAAACGCCGTATTCGGTGTCGATACCCTCCTTTTCGAGGTACTCGTAGCGCTTTATCTGCTTGCCCGAGGTAATGAACAGGCCCACTGCAATGGCTACCATTATAAACATGAGCGGTACTCCGATGATACCGGGTGCTCCAATAAAGGGCTCGAAAATATCTAAAAGTATAATGGGCAGACAGCAACATATGCACAGGACAACTCCTATGGGAGTGCGTAATGAGCGCTTTTCGTTCACTTCAAGGAATGTATTCGCTTCTTCCATTGATACCTTGCGGAGAGGCGGCTCGGTCTCTACGGCAGCTTCGGCGGCTGCGGCAGGAGCTTCGGTGAGCTCGATACTGTCTTTAAGGAGGGTGTCTGTGCTGACATTGAATATTTCAGCGAGCTGCAATATACGGTTGAGGTCGGGAGTTGACTGAGCGCCCTCCCATTTTGATATTGACTGGCGGCTCACACCGAGCTTCTCGGCAAGCTCTTCCTGAGACATACCTGCCTTTTTTCTTAGTTCGATTATCTTGTCTGCGAGTATCATATTTATATCCTCCGTTGAGTTTTTTCTGCGGAAACATTTTCGTTTTCCATGTTCTTATTCTAACATTTCGGGCGGTTACATACAAGCAACTCTGCTTTACAATTTGTCAATCGCCGGTTGCGATCCGCTGTTTTTCGGGCATTTCAAAGTTGCAACCAAAAAAATCATATCAGAATATTGCATTTATAAAAAAAGTGTGATACAATAAATATATAAATTTTATCGAAAGAAGGTATCCCCTATGGAGATCAAAAAAGGTGTAAAAGAAGCTGTAGAATTTGTTGAGAAAAAAACAGGCATAGACCTTCCCGATGAGAAGATCGAAAAGACAGTTTCAAAGGTAGCAACCAAGGACAATCTTGAAAAAGCAAAGGAAATGGTCAGCAAGGTGGCTACCAAGGAGAATATTGAAAAGGTCAAGGACAAGGTCGGCGACATTGTCGAGAAGATCAAGAAGTGATCGTGCAAAGAGGCATTTTCAGAATGAAAGTGCCTCTTTTTTATAAAGATCAAGCAAAAGGGAGCTCTTATGAAGAAAATACTTGAAGCCATAAAGGAAATAAGTCCGTTCAGATTTTTCATGCTGACAGTGGCAGGAGCGGTCAACGCTTTCGGCATAACCCTGTTCCTTATGCCTGTAAAGCTCTATGACAGCGGAATTTCGGGAACTTCCATGCTGCTGGCTCAGGTAACGCCCGAAGCGCTTTCGCTGTCTGTGTTCCTGATAGTCCTCAATATACCGCTGTTTCTGTACGGACTTAAAAAGCAGGGACTGAGCTTTACCGTGTCGGCGATATATACCGTAGCCGTATACTCGATGATGTCGTGGTTGATCACTGATGTTCTGCCCATAGATGTGAGCATAGCCTCACCGCTTGCAGGTACGGACCTGCTGCTGTGCGCTCTGTTCGGCGGCGTGATATCGGGCGTCGGCAGCGGTCTTGCCATACGCTTCGGCGGAGCTATGGACGGCATGGAAGTAATGGCGGTAATATTTGCCAAGCGCCTCGGACTGTCCGTCGGCACGTTTGTCATGGTCTACAACGTCATACTTTATATCATCTGCGGAGCTGTCATACACAGCTGGATACTGCCCCTTTACTCCATAGTGACCTACGGAGCGGCGCTGAAAACCGTGGATTATATAGTAGACGGACTTCAGCGTGAAAAGGCGGCGATGATAATAACAGCCTGTCCCGACAAAATAAAAAAGGAGCTTATGGCGCAGTTCGGCTGCGGAATGACGCTCATTAAGGCAGTCGGCGGCTATTCGGGAGAGGAACGCACGGTTCTGTATTTTGTGGTGAACCGTTTCCAGGTCATGAAAATGAAGGATATAGTGCAGAAAATAGACCCTCTTGCATACATAACCCTTACTGAAGTTGCGGATATTTTCTCCGTCAACCAGGATAAAACGTAAGCGTTAAGGTGATAAAAGCACCCGCTTTTGAAATGCTCAGAGCGGTTTCCTCTCAAAAAGAAGCACGGGATATCCCTCGTAATAGGGCTTTACTATCTCGGGGTGCTCGTCTGCATAGGCGAATATCTTATCTGCAAGCCCGTCCTTCAGCAGTCCAACGAGCTCCGACAGAGGGCGGTGGTACAGCTCGTCGCATATGGAAGCAAAGGTTATGGCTCGCCTGCCGCCCACTTCCATGATACGATAGGGCCATATGCGGCAGTCGAAGGGCTTCTCGTCGCCCAGCATACAGCCGTTTTCCGTGAGCGCAGGGCATGAGAACAGCTCGTCGCCCCTGAGCTCGCCCACTCTGAATATATAGCCGCCGTCCTTGGTGACAAACTGCACCTCAGGACGGGCGGCTTTTATTTTTTCGCAGAGCTCCGCAGTAAATACGGGAGTCTCCCATACGTCGTAGCGGTCGAAGATACAGCACAGCCTGCATTTCGCACAGGCTTCGCTGCTGAGTATCTTTTTCAGCATAGTCAGGCTCCTTTCACATGAAAAGACTTAGCAGGAAAGCCGCTCCCGAAGCTGCAAGAGCAACAACTATCAGCGGCATCTCAAAGAATGCGAGCAGCAGAGCAACTGCCGTGCCTGCCGCGGCTGTCCACATATTATGGGTGGTGTAGAAAATTGCGGGGATAGTCATCGCGGAAAGCACCGCATAGGGGATATAGTACAGAAAGCTCCTGAAAAAACGGGACTTTATCTTTTTCCGGAAGAAAGTGAAAGGTATCATTCTTATGAGGTAGGTCACGCCTGCCATAACGGCGATATATACAGCTAAACTCACTGTGCAGCTCCCTCCTCTCCGTCCTTGACGGGGAATATGAGAGCCGCAAGCATTGAAGCTGCGATCGCGGAAATAATAATAGCAAATCCTTCGCTTATCACAGGCAGCGCATACCTGAACATAACGCTGAGAGCAGCTGCGATAACTGCCGCAAAGAGCACTCCGTGCTGTTTTTTTGCAGGCGGAATGACGATAGCTATGAACATTCCGTACAGAACTATCTCCATAGCCATGCTCACAGACGCGGGAAGAAGCTCACCTGCCGCTGCTCCGAGAGCTGTTCCCGTTATCCAGCCTGCGGCGGAAATGAATATCATTCCGTACATATACGCAGGGGTAAGAGGCTCTTTCTGCGCCGAGCAGACAGCGAATATCTCGTCTGTAATGCCGTATGAGGCGAGAAGCCTGTGGGGCGTAGTAAAGTACCTGTCAAGCTTCTGCGAAAGTGAAAGCGCCATAAGGGAGTAGCGGATATTGATAGTCAGCTGGAGCAGTATCATTTCAATGATAGCTCCGCCTGCCGCAATAACGTCAAGACCTGCCTTCTGCCCTGCGGAAGTAAGGTTAGTTGCGGATATGACCGAAGCCTGAAATACGGAAAGTCCTGCCTTGTTGACCGCAAGGATGCCGAATCCGAAAGAAACTGAAAGATATCCCAGACAAATAGGGATACCGTGGGACATTCCGCGCAAAAATCTGCTTTTCAAAAATATTCCTCCGATGTACCGCTCCTCTGTGGGAGCGATATAATACTTTACGAAAAAACGGGCTTAATGCCCGTTTTTACATATCATTCCTGTTTTCGAGCGCCTTGAACAGCGTTACCTCGTCGGCGTACTCGAGTATACCGCCCACCGGCAGTCCGAAAGCGAGGCGGGTGACCTTAATGCCCATTGGCTTTAGCAGGCCTGCGATATACATAGCGGTAGCGTCGCCCTCCACTGTGGGATTAGTTGCCATAATGACCTCGTTCACGCCGCCCTCCGCAATTCTTGCGAGGAGCTCCTTTACGCGGAGCTTATCGGGAGTAATGCCGTCCATAGGCGATAAAAGGCCATGAAGAACGTGATACACGCCGCCGTACTCTCTTGTACGCTCGAAGGCTGTGACGTCCTTTGGGTTCTCGACGACGCAGATAATGCTCCTGTCGCGCTGAGGATCGTCGCAGATAGGGCAAATATCCCTTTCCGTGAGGTTCTGGCAGCATTTGCAGCAGTGAACGTTTTTCTTTGCGTCTATGAGAGCCTTTGCGAAGTCCTCCACAGCTTCCGTATCCATAGACATGACATGGTAAGCGAGCCTCTGTGCCGATTTCATGCCGATACCGGGGAGAGAAGCGAACTTCTCGGCCAGTATGACCAATGGGAGCGCGTTGTGGTCAGCCATTATTTATCAGAAAAGGCCGGGGAGAGAAACTCCGCCAGTGATCTTGCCCATTTCGCTTTCTGTTGTGGACTCAACGTTGTTTACAGCTTCATTTACAGCGCTGATGATGAGATCCTGGAGCATATCTATATCGTTAGGGTCAACGACTTCGGGCTTGAGAGTAAGAGACTTGATAGTCTTCTTGCCTGTTATAGTAACTTCAACAGCTCCGCCGCCTGCTGTGGCAGAGAAATCTCTTGCTTCGATATCTTCCTGGAGCTCAGTGATCTGATCCTGCATTTTCTGAGCCTGCTTGATCATCTGATTCATGTTCTGAGCGCCGCCGCCGTTGATATTCTTTGGTATTCTTGCTTTCATTTTAAATTCTCCTTTGAAAAAATGGTTTCTTTTAAAAATTTTATATCAAGCAAAGTTATATTTGCTTTTGAAGCTTTACTGGTTCTCCACGGAGGTCTCTATCTGGCTTTCGACAGCCTTTTTTATGAGACTTTCCGCAAGATTTTTCTGTTCTGTGACAGTTGTGGCGCATTTCGCCTTGATTATGAAGCGCTGTCCCAGCACTTTAGCGATAGCCGCTCCAAGTGAGGCTGCATTCTCCTTGACCTTGAAGAGGTCCATGAAGAAGCGGTTCTGAGCGGTGATGAAGATATAATTCCCTGCTGTGCCTGCGAATGAGCCGTCAAGGCTTCCTGCAACGGCAGGATTTATCTGCTTGAACTCGTCCAGTATCTCTCCCCAGCGGTCGCAGGGGCGGATATCCTCGGGTCTAAGCTTTTTCAGGTCTACCGTGGGGATTATCTTCTCGTCGGCAGGAGCCGCGCTCGCCTCCAGTATTTCGGGCTGTTCGGGCATATGTGCCGCATTCTGCACAGCTCTCGGAGCTGAATTTATCTTATCCTCTAACTGTTTTATTTTATCATAAATTTCGGAATTGTCAATACTTTCGGGTGTATTCTTTACATTTCCGCAAAGTTTTATGAGGGACATCTCGAACTCCACGCGCTTGTTCATGGCGTTCTGCATACGGTCCCTGCACTCCTGCAGAGCGGAGAGCCTGTCCATTACTGCGGAGAGGTCGCTCTTTTCGGCGGCAGCCTTTAAGCGCTGAAGCTCGTCGGGCATACACACTATGAGCTTTTCCGCATTTTCGGGAGAAGCCTTTATGAGCATGACGTTGCGGAACTGCATGATGAGCTCGTCGCAGAGCCTTGCGAGGTCCTTGGACATATCGTAGAGCGAAGCCGTAATTGACAGCGCCTTTGCCGTATCCGAGTCCGTTATGGCGTCAAGCAGATCGTAAAGATAGTCCCTTCCTGCTATGCCTGCGGCGTTGGAGACCGCTTCCGCGTCTATTTTTTCGGCGCATACCGAGCACTGGTCAAGTAGCGATACTGCGTCACGCATACCGCCGTCCGCAAGCTTTGCTATCATAGCCGCGCCGTCCTCGGTGAGGTTTATATCCTCCTGTGAAGCGATATAGCTTATGCGCTTTGCGATGTCCTCGGGCTTTATCCTGCGGAAGTCGTAGCGCTGACAGCGTGAAACGATAGTCGCAGGGACTTTGTGTATCTCGGTGGTGGCAAGTATGAACTTAACGTAGGGAGGCGGCTCTTCCATGATCTTCAGCAGGGCGTTGAAGGCTCCTGCTGAGAGCATATGCACCTCGTCTATGATGTATATCTTGAAAGCTCCGCGTTCGGGAGTATATACCGCAGCGTCGCGTAGGTCGCGGATATTGTCGACGCCGTTGTTTGAAGCCGCGTCTATCTCAACTATGTCCGTAAGGGCGCCGCTGTCGGCGTCACGGCAGATGTCGCACTCGAGGCAGGGGTTGCCGTCCTTCATATTGCGGCAGTTGACAGCTTTTGCAAGGATACGGGCGCAGGTGGTCTTACCAGTGCCTCTCGAACCCGTGAAAAGGTAGGCATGGGCAGTTTTGCCGCTGATGATCTGGTTTTTCAGAGCTTCCGTGGTGTATTCCTGTGATATGACGTCGTCGAAGGTCATTGGTCGCCATTTGCGGTAAAGTGCCTTGTACACAGCCTCTTCTCCTTTCACTGTTCTTCCTTTTTATCCGCCTTTTTCAGGGCGATAATGCCGCGGTAGTAGTGCTTGAAGTCGTCGGCATTGTCTATATTGTTGAGTATCGCAAGCTTGTAGAGCTCCGCGCTTTTCTCGGTATTTCCAAGCATAGCCTGAGCTATGGCAGCTCCGCCCACAGCGCTTGCGTAGTTTTCGTGCTTTTCGATCGACTCGCCGAACCACTTGAGGGCAGTCCTGCCGTCGTTCATTTTTAGGTACATATTTCCCAGCTCGCAGCGTATCCTGTCGCGGTAGCGGTAATCCTTGGTCATGAGCTCCTTGTAAAGGGACTCCGCTTTTTCGTAGTAGCCGTTGCCCACATGACAGCGGGCCTCGAAAATAGGCAGCTCAGGGATATAGAAGCCGTTCTCTTCCGCGTTTTCGTAGCAGATGAGAGCGTTGGGAAAAACATTCAGTATATGGTAGCAGCGTCCGCGGTAGAACTCCAGAAGAGCCGTTTCCTGCTGAGAAAGCTTCTCGCCGTCGTTGCCGATGTCGGTAAACTGTTCGAGAGCCATGCGGTAGTTGTTCTTGTGGAACAGGTCGAGAGCCTGTTCAAAGAGTATGGAGCTCCGCTTCAAACCTGTAAAGGCACTGCCGATGAGATCCTCATCGTAGAGGTGATAGAGCTTGCCCTTGTATTTGGCTATCATATCGGCAGAAAAGACTATCATAAAGAACAGGAACGAGGCGAGCATAAGGTCTATTACCTCAGTGCAGCGGACAGAACCGCCCTTATTCTTTATGGCTTCATAGATCATGATACCTGTCAGAGACAGGGGAACAAAAGCGGCAGCCTTGACTACGGACCGCTTTATGCACAGCAGTACGCGCTTGGCGCGCATTGCGAGGATAGAACGGAACATTTCACGCACCCCCATGTCTAAAGGAAAATTCCGAAACATAGATGTGCAGGCTTGCTGCGGCACACAACACGCACCGCTTAATGCTGCTCGGTCTCCCGCCTGACATGGTTCACGGGGTCTTGTTGCACAGGGCCCACACATCTATATTTCGGAATTTCACACCCGTTTATACGAGCAGACGATGCTCTTTTAATATGATACCACAAACGGGGCGCTTTGTCAAGAAAAAATTTTGAAGAAATGCTGCCCCGACACTGATAAACTCAGAAAAAACGGGATAAATATTGACAAAATGTGACATAGTATGTATAATGTAGGTAGTATACGCTTGAAAGGATAAATAAATGATAAGAGGAAACAGAGCCGTAAGGCTCATACTGATATTTACGCTTATTATGGGCGTTTCGTCCCTTGTGGTAATGCTTGCGGGCATGATGAAGGAGAGAAACAGCAGCTATATCACCATAGTTCCCGAGGAAATGGAGCTCGTACAACTTGAAGCTTTGGAGGAGGGCGCTCCCATAGCTATCGTGGACACGACCCTCGGCGAGTTCAGATTCGTGCTTTATCCCGAATATTCGCCGAATGCAGTTAAGAACTTCACAGAGCTGGCCGGACAGGGCTATTACGACAACACCTATGTTTTCCATTCGGAAAGCGGAGTTTATTCCGCGGCAGGCGCTCCCAACAAGGACGGCAGCGCAAAGGACAACTCCCACGAGCTTGTGGAGAGAGAGCTTCATCAGAACCTGTGGCCTTTCAGGGGCGCAGTTCTTTCTATGAACACCACTGTCAAGCAGAATTTCAAGGAAAAGATAATCGGCGGCGGTACCTATTATAATGGCAGCAGATTCATGCTGGTGAATACGGTAGCCTTTGACGACACCTTCAAGGAGGAGCTTATGTCCTACTCGGAAAGCAAGGAGCTTGCGGAGGCTTTCATAGAAAAGGGCGGAGTTCCCAATTTTTCGCAGCAGATGACAGTCATCGGCCAGACCTACAGCGGAATGGATGTAGTCGAAAAGCTTGCTTCGCTGGAAACCAATAATGTCGGAAATTACAAGTTCCCTGCCGTGGACGTTATGATAAATTCAGTTAAAATAAGTACTTATTCTCCCGGGGAAGAGGCCGCGGAGGAGGAAAAATAAGCAGAAAAACCTGATATGTATAAAAGTATCTGACAAATCAATACAAAAATATGCCCAAACTCTTTACAAAGTGATTTTTTTGATGTATAATATATAAGTTGAAGTATAATTATTTAATCCTGTCTGCGGACAAGCATATGTTAAGAATGTCCGCTCAATCATAAGGAGAGAATTAAATGTTCAGAAAAGTTATAGCAGGAATTTTCTGCATTGCTTTGGCTGCATCGGCGCTTTCGTCATGCGGTCAGGACAGCAAGGGTACACAGACGACTGCCAGTGACACTACAACGGCTGCTTCCACAGAGGAAACTACAGCCGCAACACAGCCGGTCACAGTCGAGAATGTGGATATCGCAAACTTTACAGCTCCTCAGAAGGGCGATACCATTGTGGTAATGAAGGTAAAGGATTACGGTACCGTAAAGTTCAGACTTTTCCCCGAATATGCTGACAAGGGCGTTGAGAATTTCGTCGGGCTCGCTAAGAAGGGCTACTACGACGGACTCAAGTTCCACAGAGTCATCACCGATTTTATGGTGCAGGGCGGCGATCCTCAGGGAATAGGCATCGGCGGCGAAAGTATGTGGGGCGGTAAGTTCGACGGCGGCACAGACCCCCACCTTATCCATGCAGCAGGAGCTCTTGCTTACGCCAACAGCGGCAGCACAGCTACCAACGGAAGCCAGTTCTACGTTGTAACGGGTACGAAGTACTCGAAGGAAGAGCTTGACGAGCTCGGACAGAGAGGCTATGCGCTGTCTGAAAATGCAAAGAAGATATATGAGGAAGTGGGCGGAGCACCGTGGCTTGACGGAAGCTATACAGTTTTCGGTCAGGTTATAGACGGTCTCGACGTTTTCTTCAAGATACAGAATGTTGCGGTCGACGCAAACAGTATGCCCTACAAGGATCTCATTATGGAGTCCGTAACAGTGGGCGAGTACAACGGCGAGGACATACACTGGTATATCAGTGATTATGACGAGTTCGACGCCGACGAGATAAGAAACTCAACAGGCAAGGAAAACCTTAACATTGCAAACTTCACGGCTCCGAAAGAGGGCGAAAAGGTCGTAAGCCTCAAGGTTAAGGGCTACGACAAGGAAGTTAAGATCAAGCTCTTCCCCGAATATGCGGACAAGGGCGTTGAGAACTTCATCACCCTTGCAGAGCGCGGATATTATGACGGTCTTACCTTCCACAGGGTCATCAAGGACTTTATGATACAGGGCGGCGACCCGAACGGCGACGGAACAGGCGGCGAATGCATATTTGAAAAGGGCTTCGACGACCATGATACCGATCCGCACCTTATCCATGCGACAGGAGCTGTCGCTTATGCGAACAGCGGCTCTACAGCCAGCAACGGAAGCCAGTTCTATATCGTAACAGGCGAGGTTTACGAAAAGGAGCAGATCGACCAGCTCAAGGAAAGCGGCTACACATTTACCGATAATGAGGCTGAGGTCTACTCGACATACGGCGGAGCGCCGTGGCTCGACGGAAGCTATACCATCTTCGGTCAGGTATATGACGGTCTTGACGTAGTGTTCAAGATACAGGAAACAGAGACAGGCAACAACGACAAGCCCACTGAAGACGTAATAATAGAGAAAGTAACAGTATCGGACTTCAGCGGCGGAGATGTTCACTGGAACATCAAGGACTATAATTGATCTTTTTCGGACGGGTGTCCGATGATATGTGTATTTATCCGGCTCTGTGAGTCGGGGAACAAAAGAAAGAAATTCGGGAAAAAATACAGATGACCCGAAAAATAAGGAGAGAAAATATTTGGATAAGTTTGTTGTAAAAGGCGGAAGACGCCTTGAGGGTGAAGTTACCATAAGCGGAGCCAAGAATGCAGCTGTAGCTATTCTTCCCGCAGTCATACTTTCTGATGAACCTTGCGTTGTAGAAAATGTACCTTACATCAGCGATGTCAGGATCTGTATCCATATCCTTGAGGAAATGGGCGCTCAGGTCGAAAAGATAGGAAAAGATGCCTACAGGATCGATCCTACGACCATAAGCAAGTACTGCGTGCCCTATGAGTACGCAAGAAAAATGCGCGCTTCATATTATTTCCTCGGAGCTCTTCTGGGCAAGTTCAATAAGGCAAGAGTATCAATGCCGGGCGGATGTCCTCTCGGAGACCGTCCCATAGATCAGCACCTTAAAGCTTTCACTGCTCTCGGCGCGGAGTATACTCTCAGCCAGGGAATGGTAGACCTTGTTGCGGATAAGCTTACGGGAAATCAGATATTCTTCGACGTTGTCACCGTCGGAGCTACAATGAACGCTATGCTCGCAGCCGTTAAGGCTGAGGGCCTCACAATAATCGAAAATGCCGCTAAGGAGCCGCATATCGTCGATCTTGCAAACTTCCTCAACTCCATGGGCGCAAACATCATGGGCGCAGGTACGGACGTTATCAAGATCAGAGGCGTTGAGCACCTTCACGGTACTACCTATGCCGTTATCCCCGATCAGATAGAGGCAGGTACTTTCATGGTGGCAGTTGCCGCCACGAAGGGCGATGTTCTTATCAAGAACGTTATCCCGAAGCATCTTGAGTCGATCACAAAGAAGCTTGAAAAGATCGGCGTAAATATCGAGCAGTTCGACGACAGCATCAGGGTATGGGTAGACGGTCCGTTGGTCAAGACAAACGTCAAGACAGCTCCTCATCCGGGATTCCCGACGGATATGCAGTCTCAGATAGCAACTCTCCTCTGTCTTGCACAGGGTACGAGCATTATTACTGAGAATATCTGGGAGCAGCGTTTCCGCTACGTTGACGAGCTCAGAAGAATGGGCGCGGATATCACCGTAAACGGTAAGGTAGCGCTTATCGAGGGTACAGGAAAGCTCATGGGAGCTCCCGTAAAGGCGTGTGACCTCAGAGCAGGAGCTGCGCTTATAATCGCAGGACTCGCTGCAAGCGGAGTTACCGAGATAGAGGATATCTACCATATCGAAAGAGGTTATGACTGCATGGAAGGAAAGCTTCGTGCTCTCGGAGCTGATATCGAAAAGGTAAGCGTTCCCGATAAGACTGAGGAAACAAAGTCGGACAGCACAAAGGCTGCTGTTTAAATAAGTATAATGGCTGCTGCACGGCAAGTGCGGCAGCTTTTTCGTCGCATCTCAGGGGCGGATATTGGTCGTTCCTACAGGAATAAAGGAGATTTATGCAGGATAATAAAGGAATATACAAAAAACTGTTTACGATAGTAGCGCCCATAGCCGTCCAGTATTTTATGTATTCACTGGTTTCGGCGAGCGACGCTTTTATGCTGGGCTTTCTCAATCAGGATTCGCTTTCCGCTTCATCGCTTGCAGGGCAGGTCTGGTTCGTATCCAATCTTTTCAATATGGCTTTTGTATCGGGACTTACCGTGCTTGCGGCCCAGTACTGGGGAAAAGGGGACAAGCGCACCACCGAGGAGGTTCTTGCGGTCGCTATGAGGTATTCTCTGCTGGTGGGGCTTCTTTTTACATTAGCGGCTTTGTTTATCCCGCGTCAGCTAATGATGATATTTACCTCCGATAAAGTTCTTATAGCTGAGGGAGCAAAATATCTCAGGGTAGTCTCTCCGTCCTATCTGATGCTGGGATTTTCGCAGGTCTATTTCAGCATGATGAAGGTCTGCGACCGTGCAAAGCTTAGCTCGGTCGTGTGCTCGGTTTCGGTGGTTCTCAACATAATAATGAACGGACTTTTTATCTTTGGCGTTGGATTTTTCCCAAAACTGGGCATAATCGGAGCAGCTCTCGCAACGGTCCTTTCGAGAGTTTTCGAGGTGGTCATGGTTGCGGTAGCTGTTTTCAGGGGTAAATGTCCGCCTTTAAGTGTCAGGCTTATGCTGAAAAACGGCAGCAAGGAGCTTCACAGGGATTACTGGAGATATACCGTGCCGCTTCTGCTCAATCAGCTCGGCTGGGGCGGCGGTGTGACGATGTACTCGGTCATTATGGGCAGGCTGGGAAGTGACGCTGTTGCGGCAAATTCCATTGCCAGCATAGTCCGCAGCATGATAGCAAGTCTCTGCTGGGGTATCGCAGCAGGTGTAGGCATAGTTATCGGCGGAATGCTCGGCAGGAACGAGATAGCCGAAGCAAAAAAAGCAGGCGGCAAGTTCGTGCGGCTTTCTATATTGATAGGTGTTGTCTCGGGAGTGGTTATACTGGTGGTAACTCCGCTGGTACTCAATGTAATATCTCTCAACGACAAGGCGCAGTATTACCTGAAGTTCATGATGCTCATGGCTTCTTATTATATAATAGGAAACTCCCTCAATTCCACAGTCATCGGAGGACTTTTCCCTGCCGGCGGAGACACGAGATTCGGCATGATATGCGACATTGTGACTCTCTGGTGCGTGGTGGTACCCATGGGAATGATAGCCGCTTTCTGGCTGAAACTCCCTGTGCTTGCGGTGGCATTTATACTCACACTGGACGAGTTCGTGAAAATACCTGCGGTATACAGACATTACGTGAAGTATAAGTGGCTCAAGAACATCACAAGGTAATTTTGCAGGGCGGATATTATCTGCACGTTTTGCTTTCTGTAAGGGGGCTGAAATACACTGTTATTAAACGGAAAACCGTTTAATAAGAAAAAAATAATTTTCAAGATCTGTGTTTTGCACAAAAAGCAAGCGCTGATATTGTGAAATCCTCACAATGTCAGCGCTTTTTTAGTATTATGCATTTGGGGCGGAATACCGCCCCTGCTCTGGTCACTTGTCTTTTCCGCCCTCATGCTGTGCGATGATGAGCTTTATGGAATTGTAAAGATATGGCTTGAGCTCATTCAGCGTACATGGCTCGCTGTAGAGTATAGCCGAATAGCAGGTGGAGCTCACCAGCTCGATTATCATGAACAGCATTATCTCGGGGTCCTTTATGCCCTTTGGAGCGTCCTTCAGCATTTTGTTGTATACCGACGAGAAGTCGATGTCGTCCTCGGAAACAGGCGAGGTTATGGCGTTTTTGAATATGCCCCAGCTCAGATTCTTCGATATGAACGTCAGCAGGGACTGGTTCTCGTTGAGCTGATTGATGCAATTGTCTATCACCCTGATTATCTTTTCCTCAAAGGAAAGCTTGTCCAGCTCGTCCCCGAGGTCTGACATGGCATTTTTGAAGAGCTGGCTCGATTTGTGCGATATCAGTTTGTTCCTTATGTCGTATTTGTCCTTGAAATAAAGGTAGAACGTGCCCTTTGCAACGCCTGCCTTGCTTACGATGTCGGTTATGGAAGTCTTGCTGAAACCCTTGGTTGTGAAAAATTCAAAAGCTGTCTTGAGAAGAGAATTTTCTTTGATCCTTTTATTTATATCGACTTTCCCCATTTTAACGTACCTTTCTTGCAGCTAAAACTCAGCTTTGCTTAATTCTGATTGATTCTGACTGCAAAGCCGTTGAATTATGATTTGTGTTATTTTTATTATATCCCGAAAAATAGGACGTGTCAAGGGTGTAAAACTGACCAACGGTCAAGCTGTTTCGCAGTCCGAATTGTGCATTCATACAAAAATATGACCGAAGGTCATTTTTTAACACCCGAAGTATTGACTACTGGTCATTTTTGGAGTATACTATGTAATAACAGTAAACAGGGCGCATATTGAATGTCCGTGAGCCGCTGATGAATTGTTTTCCCTGAAAGAACCCCGATCCCTAAAGAGTTTCTTATGCCGAATCCACTCGGCGCTTTCCCGAGGTTCACGGACTTTCAATATGTGCTCTGAATATGCAAGGAAAGGAACGATAGTATGCTTAAATTCGGTGAATGGATCGTAAAGCACCGTGCGCTCATACTTATCATCGGAGTGCTCCTGCTTATCCCGTCAGCTTTCGGATATATGAAAACGCGGGTGAATTACGATATACTCTCTTATCTTCCAAAAGATATAAACACAATGGTCGGACAGGATATCCTGAAAGAGGATTTCGGACAGGGCGGCTTCTCCCTTGTAATGGTGGAAGGCATGAGCGACAGGGACGTTGCGGCGACTGCCGATAAAATAAAGGCTGTCGATCATGTTTCCGACGTTATCTGCTACCAGTCAATGACCGGCTGCAATATCCCCAAGGAGATACTTCCCGAAAATATATACGATTTCTTCAATCACGGCGACAATACCATGATGGCGGTATTCTTCGACGATACCACATCTGCCGACGCAACTCTCGCAGCTGTGGAGGAAATGAGGAACATCACCTCGGAGCAGTGCTTCATCAGCGGTATGTCGGCTATGACTCTCGATATGAAGAACATCACTCAGAGCGAAACTCTCATATATGCTCTGATAGCGGTGATACTCACGAGCATAGTCCTTGTGCTGACTATGGATTCCTTCCTGATACCCGTATTCTTCATGCTGAGTATAGGCTTTGCGGTAGTCTGGAACCTGGGTACGAACGTATTCCTCGGTGAGATATCCTTTATCACACAGGCGCTGGCAATGGTTCTTCAGCTTGGCGTTACAATGGACTACTCAATATTCCTGTGGCACAGCTACAAGGAGCAGCAGAAGTACTTCCCCGACAGCAGACAGGAGGCAATGGCTCATGCTGTTGCGGCTACTATCACATCGGTTGTGGGAAGTTCGTTCACAACAGTTGCAGGCTTCCTTGCAATGTGCTTCATGACATTCACTCTCGGACTTGACCTCGGCCTTGTAATGGCAAAGGGCGTTGTTTGCGGAGTTATCGCCTGCGTAACGGTACTTCCTGCGATGATACTCATATTCGATAAGGCTATCGCGGCAACCTCCCACAGGAACTTCTTCCCTGCTTTCAGGAGAACTTCCTCATTTATAGTAAAGCATTCATGGGCTTTCCTGACAATTGCCATAGCACTGCTGATACCTGCCGTTTTCGGCAACAGCCACTACGGAGTTTACTACAAGCTTGACAGCACCCTTCCCTCTTATCTGCCAAGCGTTACCGCAAACACAAAGCTTGCGGAGGACTACAACATGAACAGCACGCATATCCTTATGTTCGATTCGTCAATGAGCGCTAAGGACGCTAATAAAATGATGAACGACATTAAGAATGTGGACGGAGTTCAGTTCGCAGTCGGCTTCAATTCGCTGGTCGGCTCGGCGATACCAGAGGAAGTCATTCCAGACGACCTGAAAAGCGTACTCAAGAGCGACAAATGGCAGTTGATGCTTATAGGCTCTGAGTACGAGGTGGCGTCCGAAGAGGTGAATGCACAGGTAGCAAGGCTCAACGACATCGCTGAAAGCTATGACAGCGGAAGTATGCTCATAGGCGAAGCTCCTGCAACAAAGGACCTCATAACCATAACGGACAGAGATTTCAGGATAGTCAACTTCCTGTCCATTGCGGCTATATTCCTTATAATCGCATTCACCTTCAAGTCGGTATCGCTTCCTGTGATACTTGTATCGGTAATAGAGCTTGCCATAATGATAAATCTCGGCACAGCCTACTATACAGGCTCCAAACTTTCGTTCATAGCTCCTATAGTAATAGGAACCATACAGCTCGGCGCAACTGTTGACTATGCGATACTCATGACTACAAGATACCGCACCGAAAGGCACAGCGGCAAGGAGAAAAAGGAGTCGGTTGGAATAGCGCTCAGCACTTCCATAAAGTCAATAATAACCTCGGCGCTGGGATTCTTTGCGGCAACGGTAGGCGTTGCATTATACTCGGATATCGGTCTTATCTCGGAGCTGTGTATGCTCCTTGCAAGAGGCGCTCTTATCTCAATGGTCGTAGTCGTAACAGTGCTTCCTTCGATGTTTATGGTCTTTGACAAGGTCATCTGCAGGACAAGCGCAGGCTTTGTACAGAAGGACAAGGACGGAAGAAAGCATCATCATATATTCCGAATGGCGTAAACTTATAAAGGAGTGACGGATATGAAAAGGTTAAGTAAAATAATGGCAGCCCTGCTTGCGGTAACAGTATCCGCAGGCGCTACAGGCTCTATAGCATATGCAAACAGCAGAAGCGGGAATGCTCCCGCAGAAGCTCCCGAGAGCGAAAAGAAGGCAGCTGAGACCGCAAGGAAGAACAACGGTGAACAGGCTTACAAGGACGAAACAGTTTATGTTCTGTGCAACAGCGACTCTTCCGTAAAGAACGTTGTCGTAAGCGACTGGCTGAAAAACTCCCCTGCGCTCTCAAGTCTGTATGATATATCCGACCTCAGCGATATAGTCAACGTAAAGGGCGACGAGATATTTGAAGCGGACGGCAGCTCGCTCCGCTGGAGCGCTGACGGCGACGATATCTACTATAAGGGCAATTCCGACAAGGAGCTCCCCGTGGACGTCACTATGGAGTACTTCCTGGACGGCAAAAAGGTCGAACCGGACAGTATCAAGGGAAAAAGCGGTCATCTCGTTATCCGCTGGACTTATAAGAACAGACAGAAGGTCACAAAGCTCATAAACGGAAAGAGCAGGGACATTTATGTTCCTTTCATGGCGGCAAGCGCGGCTGTCCTCAGCACAGACAAGTACCTCAATGTTGAAGTTACCAACGGTAAGATACTCTCCGACGGCGAAAAGCTCATAGCTGTGGGAGTTGCTTTCCCGGGACTTCAGGAGAGTATCGACCTCAGCGGACTTGACAGCGTTGACATTGATATCCCCGAGAGCTTCGAGATATCCGCAGATGTGAAGAATTTCGAGATGAATACTTCTGTTACGGTAGTTTCCAACGAGATATTCTCAAAGCTGGACGTTGACGAGGCTGTAGACCTTGACAGCCTGAAGGCAAAGGTGAAGGAGCTCAGTGACGGAGCTGAAAAGCTCGGTAACGGTACAGCTTCACTCTATGACGGCATAAAGCAGCTCAGCGGCGGCACAGGCGACCTGACAGCAGGTATAGATAAGCTCCTTGCAGGCTCGCTGGAGCTCAGAAACGGTGCGGCAGAGCTTGACGGCGGCGCTAAGAAGCTTGCGGACGGCGCAAAAACTCTCTCGGATTCTACAGGAAAATTCGAGGAGGGCCTCGGCAGCGCAAAGGACGGCTCTGCAAAGCTTGCGGACGGTCTCGGACAGTTAAGCGACGGAGCTTCTCAGCTCACAGAGGGTATCGGCAGCGCGAAGAACGGTTCTACGGCTCTTGTTGAGGGCTTCGGAAAGGTAACGGCAGGCGCGGACGCGCTCACAAACGGAATAAAGGACGCAAAGGCAGGTTCGGACGCGCTGAATGCAGGCTTTGCACAGGTAAACGAGGGAGCGGCTGCTCTCAAAACAGGTGCGGACAGCCTCACAGGCGGCGTGGGAGCTCTTGCGGACGGCAGTAAGCAGGTCAGGGACGGCTCTGCGAAGCTCTCTCAGGGAGCGGCTGCTCTCAGCGACGGAGCTTCAAAGCTCAGCGATTCAGCAGGACAGGTATCAGCAGGCATAGGCTCTGTAAAGAGCGGTGCTGACGCTCTTGCAGAGGGTATCACAGGTGCCAGGACAGGTGCGGACGGTCTTGCACAAGGTGCGGCAGCTCTTACGGACGGAGCTTCACAGCTCAGTGACGGTATCGCCCTTGCAGGAGCTTCACTTGATACTACCATAGCGGCAAACGAACAGGCGCTTGCAGCATTGCAGGCAGTTTATCAGCAGTCTCCCTCACAGGAGCTGGCTGTGGCTATAGGAACTTTACAGCAGACCATTGAGGGTCAGAAGCAGATATCCGCTTCAATGAACGAGGGCGGACAGCTCAGTACAGGCGCGGCTTCACTCAAAACAGGCGCGGCACAGCTTGGCGGCGGTCTCGGACAGCTCAGCAGCGGACTTGAAGCTGCACAGGGCGGCTCTGTATCATTGCAGCAGGGTCTTGCAAAGCTCGACGAGGGCGGAAAGGCTCTGGCGGCAGGTGCAGGACAGCTTTACAGCTCAACGGAGCAGCTCTCAAAGGGCGCGGCGGACCTCAGCACAGGCGCGGCAGCTCTTGACGGCGGCATAGGCGAGCTTTCGGGCGGCAGCAGCAAGCTCACAGGCGGTCTCGACTCTCTTGTAAAGGGTCTCGGACAGTTAAGCGGCGGCAGCGCTTCCCTCAATGACGGTCTCGGAAAGCTCTCAACGGGCGCTGTTGACCTTACAGGCGGCATTTATCAGCTCTCTGACGGTGCAAAGGCACTTGACAGCGGTCTCGCTCAGTTGTCGCAGGGCTCGCTTACACTGGGCGGCGGTCTCGGACAGCTCAGCAGCGGCGCGGCAGAGCTTGACAGCGGACTTGCACAGCTCTTCGGCGGCAGCAAGCAGCTCAGCGGCGGTGCAAAGACACTGTATGATTCGATACAGCTCCTCAGCGGCGGTGCGTCTAAGCTTTACGGCGGCACAGGCGAGCTTTACAGCGGTATCGGACAGCTCAGGGACGGCGGCGCAGCTCTTGCGGACGGAGTCGGCAGACTTGAAAGCGGCGCAAAGGAGCTCAACGACGGCATGATAAGATTCAACGATGAGGGAATCTCCGTTATCACGGGAGCAGTCGATGAAAAGCTGCCTGAGATAATCGAAAATCTCAAGGCACTCAGGGACGCTTCAAGGGAGTACAACACGTTTTCGGGCATTTCCGATAAAATGGACGGCAGCGTTAAGTTCATCTACCTTGTTGACGGAACTAAGTAAGTGAATAGTAAAAGCCATAGTATTTCAGAATACTATGGCTTTTTTGTTATTATACCTTTATTTTTTGAATACCATATTGCACCTGCCCCACATTTCGTTCCCGTAGGGGAATGCGTCGGGAGTTGTATGCCTTTCTTTGAAGCCTGCGCTTTCGTAGCATTTTCGCGCTCTCTCGTTTGAAGTGAATACGTTGAGCTGCACCGCGTTCGCTTTCAGTATCTCAAGGCAGTACTTAGCGGCAAGCTTTATCATTTCCTTTCCGTAGCCCTTTCCGCGCTGTGCAGGGTCTATCAGTACAAAAGCGAGCATGGATTCGTTGCTTTCAGCGTTTATTCCGCAGCATATGAAGCCCACTGCCGTTCCGTCATCAGTGGTAGCCACAAAGGGACAGTCGCCGTGTTTGGTATACATATCCGCAAGAAATCGGTCAAAAGCGTCCTTTTCGAGGGGATAGGGAGCGTGATTGGCGCTCCACATGGCGTGAGTGCGTTCGTCGGTTATCCAGTTCTTTATTGAGTCGAAGTCGTGGCTTGGTATGTATGGTCTTAGTCTCATAGTATCACCTCGTGGTAGAAAATGCGAAGATCTGACAGAGGATGACTCTGTCAGATCTGTCCTGCTCAATATATGTAAAAGTGCTGTTTAAGCAAATATCTCATTGTAAATTGCAGTTCTGTTGCTTCTTGCTTCCTTGAATGAGTCTATGATTGCCTTTGTGCCTGCCTTGAAGCTTTCTCTGCTGTTATAAGCTTCGTCGACCGCGTTCTTTATTATATCGGGAGTTATATCGATCTCATGCTTATTCAGCTCTATGCCTGCCTTTAAGTTCTGAACTACCTTTGCAACGTCAAACTGGTCAACTGCCTGCGGTACAAGAACCATTGCAGCACCGCTTGCAAGACCCTCTGAGGTGGAATTGAAGCCTGCATGAGTAATGAAAACATCTACCTCGGGTAAGAGCTGAGTCTGTGGTACATAATTGTAAATGCTGAAGTTGCCCGGGATATCCTTGAATGTCTCAGCAATGTCAACAAATTTGCCGACGGACATGATTACCTGATATTCATCTGAGTCCCTGAAAGCTTCGATACAGCGGTGATAAAACTCAAGGTCCTTTCCGAAGATAGTTCCCAGTGAAATGAACACGAGCTTCTTGCTTTCGTCCTTCTTGAAATCAAAGTTCTTGTCGGCAGCTCTCTGCTCGATGTGAGGTCCGATGAAATAGCAGGTATCATCGGTATCTTCGGGTCTTAAATGGAAGAATTTTGAAGTCAGAATAAGCTTCTTGAAATTGTTGGGAGTAAAAATGAGTCCGACGAAATCATGAAGATTGATGTTATACTGCTGGCTTGTCCACTGCAGACCGATAACTCTTGCATTGTCAAACTGGTTCTCGTCAGTAAGAATGAACGAAGGATAGAGGATAGAGCATTTTGCAGGATCAAGCTTCAATACCTTGTTCATCTCGCCGATATCGAAGAAGCAGTCGAAAATGTAATAATCATATTTCGTCTCGTCCTTTAATAAATGCTCCATAAGGAGATATGTTGCTTTTCCGACCATAAAAGAGTTGATAGCAAACGGCGGAGCATACGGAGGCAGTTTCTTTGCAACTTCGCTGACGTCCGCAGAGTAAACGATCTTTTTAACAGGAACTTCGTTTAATCTGTCTGCAAATTCGTCTGTAACAAAACAGGTGACATCATGGCCTAATGCGGCTAATTCTCTTACGACCTCAACACTTCCTGTAAAATGGCCGTGCAGAATACCGTTTGCAACAAAGATCTTTTTTGGGCTTGTCGTTTTTAATACTTCGCTCATTTTGATTCCTCCCAGAATACTGTACTCAGTTGTTTTTCGTCAGCTTTGGCGCTGCCGAAACAGGTTTTTACTGTGTCCTGCGTGGTTTTTTGCCAAATATTTATCATTTTTTTATCCGAGTTGCAGTAGTGGGACTTTGCTGTAGGTATTCTTCTGTAATGGGCACTTCAAAACCGTTCAAGTTCATATTATATCATATTCCGACAGAAAAATCAATACCTTTTTCTTATGAGCTCCGGTGGCATTTTATCTATATAGTTTGACATCTTATGCTATGAACTTAAATAAATTAATACTTGACAAACCACCGTGGATATGCTATACTATTTTTTGCTTTAATATAGCCTGTTATATCGAATACTAAGAAACAGACAATTCCGACGCATCAGGGGAGATCACCGTATACAACAGGTGAAAAAGGAAAGGTAAGGGAAAAATGGAAAAAATGGATATGAAGAATAAGCGTGTATTCGTAACAGGTGCAACAGGATTTGTAGGGGCGCACATTACAAAGCATCTCATTGAGCTTGGCGCAAATGTCACAGTTCTCATCGAGAGATGCGACAATACCAGTTATTTCAGTATCTGCGGACTTGATAAAAAGGTAAATGTATACTATGGCGACGTCAGCAACGGTACTCTCATTGAGCAGATAATCGTTGAGCAGAAGATAGAGGTCATATTCCACCTTGCAGCAGTTGCTCTCCAGGATCTGGCTTATAAAATGCCTAAGGTGACTTTCCAGGTCAATATTGTGGGAACATACAACATTTTAGACGCTGCAAGACTTCACACAGATACAGTCAAGGCTGTCCTTGTTGCTTCCAGTGATAAGGTCTACGGCGACAGCGACGTACTGCCTTACAATGAGAGCATGATACTCCAGGGCAGCAATCCTTATGACGTTTCAAAGGTTTGTCAGGATATGCTGGCAAGAAGCTTCTATCACAGCTACGGACTTCCTGTTGTAGTAGGAAGATTCGGAAATATCTACGGACCCGGTGACAATAACTTCAACAGACTTATCCCGGGAACGATACAGAAGCTCGAAAACGGCGAGTCTCCGCTGATAAGACACCCTGCAAACGGCGTGTTCAAGAGAGACTTCCTTTATATCAACGATATCGTCAATGCCTATATGTATATGCTGTATAATATCAACAAGGAAGATGTAGTTGGTAATGCATTCAATTTCGGTACAGGCATTGCTACGGATATAGAAACAGTTGTAAACAAGATCAAATCTATTATGGGCTGCGAGAATGTACCTTCTGTTGTACAGCAGAGCGAGGTATCCGAGATTCTTATCCAGCAGCTTGACGCAACAAAGGCGCTTGAGCGCCTTGGCTGGAAGGCAGAGTATTCTGTAGATATGGGTCTGGCTGAAACTGTAGAGTGGTACAGAAACGTTTATTTTAAGATGAACTGAATAAAAGCTGCTCCAGCAGCAGAATAATATAAAATGACCGGTCGTATGTGCGGTACTCGTAAAGAAGTATATATGGGACTTATCGGGGGAAACCTTTCTGAGGAAATGTTCTCCCCCGAACCCCCTTCCAAAGACTTTTAACCCAAATTTTTCTAAATAGGACGCCCCCTGTAAGTGTTACAGAGGGCGTTAGTTTTCGTTGGGCGTCCTATTTAGAAAAATTTAAGCTGGAAGTTTTAGGAAAGGAGTTTGAGGAAGAACCCTTTTTCAGTTGGGACGCAGCACAGAAGTTTGAACCCAAGGCAATTTACAGCGAATCAGAAAAGTCCCACATTCTGCTGAATGGGGGACTTTTTCGTTGTACTGTTTTTACAAGTTCCGTAATGCAGTTTAGTCAAATTCTGCATAATAGCGTTTATTTACTCATTTTGTATCTTCCTTTTTGATTTTCATCTACCTTTCCCAAACAAACTATCAATATACTCTTCATTATTTTTGGGCATTTTATCATCCTCATATTCGCCAAGATAGAAATAATCATGATACTTCTGCCCATCATATTCGTACCCTGTATATGGATAGCCTTTTTGAGTTATTCCTTGATATGGCTTGAATTGCTCTTCAGCTTCTTCTTTGGTATAGTATTCTGAATCAAACCATATACCTTCCTGTTCCTCGTCCCAACCAAGCTTTGTTGCTCTGAAAACGTGTCTCATAATCATACCTCCATGTCCATAATTTACAAGTTACTTATAAGGAACTCACAGATACTGATGCAGCCAATCAGGCATATCCGGATCATCAGTTTTCCAAGAATTAACTACATCTTCATCCCTTTCCCATGTGTTTTCATGTCCGTCAAAGAATTTTTGTCTGTGACATTTGTACTTGAACACTTCATCGCCTTCAAGTCGATATTCGTACCAGTAGTAGTTCTGCTTACCATAGCCCTTGTACTCCTGCGTTGTGTAAATAGTCATATAAACAGCCTCCTTTATTAATCGTCAAGGTCTGAAACATCATTATCGTCATACTGCTTATCATCGGTATCTTCACACATCTGCCTGATAGCATTTTGAGCTGAATCTGAGCGTTCTATAACAACCTGCTTCTTAACTTTGTGCTTCTGAACGAGATACTTGATGCCTTCATATGCACCTATCACAACAGTAATAACCACAGTTGCTACACCAGCGCCAACAATCATACCACGTTCATGACCTTCCTGATAGCCTTCGTTGTGAATATCATCAATGAAGTTGTCAACTCCACCGTGTTCACTTGCCTGTTTTGTAAGCCAAGCCGGATTACCTTTTTCATTTGCGTCCCACGCCATAGAGCATTTCTCCTTTCAGTCAGTCGATATAATTAAACAGCCTGTCAGCCGTATCTGGGCCTTTCCCGTTCTTTTGCGTTGATTGCCTGCTACCAACGAATGAATTAGCAGATGTTCGTATCGCAAAGACCTTATAACCCTGTAATAGATTGATAGCATCTTCCTGAATGACATTGGATACAATAACGATCTCTATCTCAGTTTTTCTTTGCTTTAGCTTGTCTATCATATCAAGGACAGACTTTCCAGTGTTGATCACGCTGTCAACAATAACAGCAACTCCTTGTTGTATCTCAGGAAAGTCATCGCTTTTAGAATCGAAGCTGTAGAAAGTACCGCCAAAGCCTGTATATACACCGTCACCAAAGAAACGACCGCCTCGTTCAAGTACGATGACTGCACTATCAATGTGCGGAATTATCTCTCGAATCGCTTCACCGAGCATTCTTCCGAGCCTGATATGAGCATCAGCAAGAGGAGCTCCGTTTACAGCTGAATTAGACTTGCAAATCGCAATATCATCTGTAATACTGTTGTTCTTATCAGCCAGTATGTATGGAGATTTATCGTAGATCAGGCTTATTCCTGCCGTATCAGCATCTCTTAGTGAGCGACTAAGGTATGAGCCGATATACAGATAGCCCTTATCTGCCTGCCTCAGCATATAGTAATCGTTTTTGCCGTCACCATAGGCTATAACTCCATATCCTTTACCTTGCAGCAGCTTGACCACGAAATACTTAGTATCTGCTGATATGAGAGTATTGGCTATAACATTCCTTAAACCGTGAAGCTCAGAAAGTCTGTCCCATAATTTCTTTACTCCTGAAGAAAGAATGATATAGTTTTTATCAGCTATCTTGCTGTATATTACATCATTCAGACTTAACGTAGCGAGGATATCCATGTTGTATTTCAAAAATTCTGTTTCTTGTGCGAACTTCATGGACTGATACCCTGTGTAGAAATTACCGTCAAATACATGGGTGATATAGTTGTCAGTAGATACCCTAAATGAATCCTTCTCGATGATAGTCTTGTCTCCATCAACAATATGCAGCTCGCACGGAACGGAATAAATGGAGGTGATCCTATCCACGATGCTTCCAGCCAAAGTGTAAGAACTGAATCCATTCTCGATTTGATTTATAAACTCCTGTAAGTCTGCTGATGTGGCATCATGTATAACATAGAAGTCCTTATTCCTGTTGTGGCACTCTTTACGCAGACATTCGATTTCGTAGCTCTGCCACTTGCGGATTCGCTCCACTGACAATTTGGAGAAGCGTTCGTTTTTCGGGGATAACTGAATCCTTTGAGCTATGCTTTCAGGATCACAGTATAAATACATGAACACATCATAAAGGCTGCCGTCTGCTTCGGTAAAGACAACATCATCAAGGAAAGAGTAATGACCGTCCGAGATAAAGCTATCTTCTCTTTTTGAAAGCCATTCAGCATATTTCACACGGAGTTCAGCCTTTTTATCATCGGGAAGATTTGAAAACCTTCCCGATGCCATTCGGTTTAATTCTATACTTCCGTGAATAAAAGGTGTTGTCAGCTTGCTTAACAGAGTAGTTTTTCCTGCACACGGCAGTCCGTACAGTACATACTTCATTAGCTATCACTTCCTTATAAATCTGCTGATACCGATGAAAGCGACATTTACAAGTGTTATGCCAACTGCGGCAGCAACCATACCTCCATATTTACGGACTATCTTATTCTTATTATCAGGTTTAGTATCAACAATCTTCTCAGTTTCGTTGATTTCTTCCTGAACGATTTCAGACTCAATATCAGCTTCTTCCGCCGCCTCAAGTTTTGCCATTAGTATTGCAAAATCTCTCTTGAAAGTAGTCATATCAATCGACATCTGATATTCTTCGGGACATTTGACCTCAGTTACAGCCTCCATCATTGTGCAGATGTCCTCATAGGAATACCACTGATTGCTTGTGAATCTTTCAATGAAAGAAGGAAGATAGTTGCTGGGGCATACTTTTATGTAGTGATACTTACACTCAACATCAATACGAGGATTAGTGAAAGTCACTATCTTAAAGATTTTCAGGTAATCCATTCCTGCCCGTTCAAGTGCCTTACGGAGCAGAGCTTCACGCTCGTCCATCTTGTCAACGATATTACAGTCATGGTGCATAGAGTTGCCGATTCTGTATAATTCGCCGTATTCGTCGATAAATATGTTCTTCTTGCTGTTCTTGATCTCAATAATGAAAACAGCGCGGTTGGTGAATACAATAGCATCGATTTCAGTACGTCTACCGTCAAATTCAAGCTCCACATTGTGAAGAACGCCATTCTGACAACCGAGATTCTCCAACGCCCTGAACACTTTCTGTTCTCCTGCATTGCCTGAAAACTCAGCACTGATGTTGTTGCACACAACCTTACTGCCCTTAATGAACCTTGCAAGTTCATCATCGGCTACATGACCGCGTTCATCATTCATCTTGCGAAGATGCCTTTCTACGTCCCAAAGCCGAAGATCACCGTTTTCAGCGTGTTCAGCGTTGAAGGTCAGATCAATCAGCTCTTTTTGAAGTTTCAGCAACTCTGGCAAAAACTCGCTCTTGGTGTAGGTTTCTTTAGAAAAAGCGTTTATCTGGGAAATGATCTCGTTTACTCTCTTTTCATTCATCATTTCAAATTCCTCCTTCTTATGTTGAAAACGGTTGTTTTTTCTTCTGTTTACATTATAATCTATATCACGAAATGGTTATAAAAACCGATTCCATGATTTATAAACCTTGTGATTCCTTGAAACAAGTATTTCGGTCAAATTCAGGAATATCGGGCTTTATACGGTCAATAGGTGTATCAGCTTTAGCAATTGGCGGTAAATCCACGCAATTGCCGCATAGATATACATTTCCATTTGCATAGAAGATGTTGTTGATCCCTGCACCGCACATACCTCCGTACATCGTGCAATCGTATCCTCCGGTACGAACATTGAGCTTTTGCTTGGCTTTATCGAGGAAACAGCGGAACTCGTCTAAGGATATACCGTCTGTACCGATCATACGGGAAAAGGTTATCCTGCTGTTGAACGGTTCAAAGAAAGATATCGTATCTTCCGCCGTTTTGAGCGCATCTCTGCCAACGGTACAATTCATTGAAGGATAGCAGCCGTTTACCGAATGATACAGCTCAATAGCGTGCATGACCTCAGAATGGGTATTGCACCTTAACTTGTTGTGTATCTCCGGTATTCCGTCAATTGAAAAGCCCACATTGACCTTGTGTTCCTTGAAGAAATCGAGCATTTCATCGGTTATGAGCGTTCCATTTGTTATTGTATAGGCAGCAATCCTGCCAGCGGAGAGGTAATCGCTGATGTATTCAATGTATTCGTGTAATGCTTCATAGTCAAGGAGCGGCTCACCGTTGCCCACAAAGCCGAGCTTGAACACCTCAATATTATACTTGTCAACGTGGTGCTTGATATTGTCAAGTATCGAAAAGACATTCATTTCCGCTTCAGCAAGGTATTCCGCCTTTTCAGAGGTGTGAAAGTGGCAGTAAGTGCAGTTCAGGTTACAGCGATTGTTGATGCTGATACAGGCTCGGTCAATCATTAGAATCGACGTCCTTTCTTATTCTGCTTGGTTGGCTTTTTTCGTCCGCATTCAAGGAACTCGTTATAATGATCCTCTGCTGTTAAACCGTCAATGTCGACGATTTTTGTATCAGCTCCTGCATCAAGCAGAATATCTCTGCATTTCAGGAATCCCCAGTAGCAAGCCTTTATCAAGGCGGTAAAACCATTGGCGTCTTGCTGATTGATACTTGTACGTTCATCAGCACAAAGTGCTTTAACAAATTCGACCTTGCCATCCCAAGCAGCGACCATTAAAGGCATATTACCTTCGTTTTTTTCACGCTTAATGTCCTTTTGTCTGAGTTTTCCCGCATCGTGTGGATTTCTGCTGCCGACATTTGGATCTGCATGGCATTCGTTTAATAGGAAGATAAACATTTCATAATCATTCATCTGTATCGCATGAGTCAGCGGTGGAAAGTATCTGTGCTTACAGTCTCTCTTATTAACATCTGCGCCATGATCTGTTAACCATTTGATTTTGGCTTTCCTTTGAGCTAAACTGTGCGAACGATTTCTTACCGCTGAAATAATAAGAGTATTACCGTCAGCAAGAAATGCATTTATCTCATCTTCATCAGGAGCTGTCAAATTGGAATAATCATCGGCATAATAATTATCAAGCTCTACAAGTCCTTTCATATTGACAAGTTTTTGCTTAGTAATCATGTACTCTCTTAAATGTAGAGCTGTAACCGTTTCATCACCTTTTAGAAAAGCAGAATAGTCGGCATCGTCTGTAATGATTTGTACCTCACATCCATACTTTTCAGCCGCAGTTTTTGCAACCGATATTATCTGCTCGTCCTTTTCAATGGATTTATCGCCATCATACTCCATTTTGATTACTCTTTCACCGTAACCTATACCTCTGATGATTTCCCATGCTTTTTTGCCAAGAGCACCAGCATTAGCATTTTTTATGCCGTCCAGTTCTCTTATTACAGTGTCTGGGATTACAACGATATTGTATTCCTCACCGAGTTCGTCCACTAACTGAGGATTCTTAAGAAGAGCCGATGTATCTGGAACAGCTATTTTATCGCCTCTAAGGAATTGCTCAGTCTGTTTTTCAGAATATCCGAAAACACTACAGTAAGCTTTTGCCCACTTAATAATAGTCTTTTCTCCTGCGGAACCGCTCTCTGCTCTTGAAAGCGTCGATTTATTATCAACACGATAATCATCATTTCCGCTATCAGTCAGTAGTTCTCTCATAGCTTCAAGACTTTTTACAGAGTTCTTCTCACGTAGCTGTTTCATTCTGCCGCCTAAAAACTCCATTTCCTTTTTGGTCATAGCTGATTCCTCCTCCGTACATCTGCAGGTGTGTGTTCTTTGATCATATAATACCATGCCGTTGCGTAAAAGTCAATATTTATCACATAATTGCAACAAGGAACAATAAGTTGCAACATTTTTGCTTGATGTTGTTTTTTTGCAACAAAAGAACCGAGTGCGCAACACTTTGTATGAAGTCATATATTTCTGCAACATTTTATAGAAATATGCAACATTGCAGGCACTAAACAATTTAATAACTCATTTTTGAGTTGGTGTATCAACGCCTTCACTGTCAGATTTGCTTATATTGCAACGTATAATATCACTTGATACTTTTGCACGCACCTTAGACGCTTTTCGTACTTCTACGATGTGCCTTATCTCTTGATAAGCTCCCAAAACCGCCACAAATGCTATCGTTGCGATACTTGCTCCTATAAGTACTCCATGTTCCTGTCCTTTTTGATATCCTTCATTGTGGATATCATCGATGAATTGTTCAACACCTCCGTGTTCTTTTACTATTTGGGTTAACCAAGCATAATTCCCTGGTTTCTTTGGATTCCAAGCCATACAAATCGACCGCCTTTCAAAACATAATCTAATGGGTTGACATTGCTGTAATAACATTGTATAATGACTAATAGGAAATGTCAAGTATGTTCCGAAATATAAATTTACTTTTTAGGTAAGAAAGGAAATTATATGTATTATAGCCCTGAAGTCTTGAGTAAGAATATAAAAAAAGAGCGCCAAAACCACAAGTGGTCTCAGGCGAGGTTAGGTGATAAACTTGGAGTAACCGGAAAGCAAATATCCAACTATGAAAATGACGACTCGGATAAGAGGACACTTCCGCCTTTGGAAATACTTTTGAATATGTGCAAATTCTTCGGATGTGAACTCGGATATCTCCTTGGAGAAGAAGCGTATTCTAATAAAACAAAAAACACAACAATCGTTGTTGCTGAAACAGGATTGACTGAGGAATCTATTCACCAAATAAAAACTGTTATGGGGCTTATTCCTGAAAAATTTGTTTTTTCTGAAGAAGCTGATTCATATCAAAAAATGATTAACAGGTTTATTTCGATGCCACGTTTCATAGAAGCAGTTGAAGAGTTAAAAAAAGTAGATGATCTCTATTCTGATTATGTAAAGCATAGAAATGAATACGATGAAAAGGTACGTTCTCTAAAAGAACAACTTTATAGTATGGAGCCTAAAAAAGCAAATTTTATTATTGACAACCTTAACTCACCGTTAGATTGTGACGATGCCTTTTCATCAGAAGAATTGAGTATTCGTGATTCTTTAACAGATGAAGAATTACAAGTTATACACAAGTATAGAGAACTGGAATATGATGACTATACAACTTCTGGTAAGCTCATTGATAGTCTTAAATATCGCCGTTATGCGTTGCAAGAAACAATTTCATCGTTATTATTTGATTTGTATCCCATTGATGATTCAAAGCAATAAGGTTTTATTATGTGAGTACCTTTATTCTTGGCACAGTGCATCATAATTTGTAATAATTATGCGAGAGATGTTTTTTCATCTACACTTCCTATTCAGCGGTTCAAGGTGCATCCTTGTTTTGATGGAGACTTGATTCAGGGCGGAGGGTTCCCTGAATCAAATCTTCGGGAGACTTGCGACCGAAAATCTCCGAAAGTGCAAAGAATACGGCACTTTCTATGGCTTGCTGGTAGCTTCTCACAACAAGGTATACGGCACTTTTTTTGAACCGTTTTTTGCTTCATTTTCATGTCTCGGATTTTTCAGCCGCACCTGTCACGGGTGCGGCTTTTGTGTTGCCCTCCTACTATCAGGAGATAATTTGTCCTGTTTTCAACCCTATCTGCATCTATTCTCTATTTCTGACAACGCAGCATTCAAACAGACTTGGCTGATTGTGCAAAAGAGAGAATCGCTCAAAAATTGCAGACTATTTTCTGCGATAGGGTTGAAAAACGAGCTCCTTTTCTCCAGATAGTAAGAGGGGATAATTTCCGCCTGCATCTGTTTTTGCCAAAGTTGCAAGCTGTCGCCAAAATGAAATCCTCCCACTCTCCACGACATACGCCCGCTGCTCCATTCGTCAGAGCAGCCAAAAGCAAGGAGGTTCACATGGGAAGAAACGAGAATACAACAGAAAATCCGCAGACATTGCCTACTCCCACTATTTCAGAGTACAGGATAGGCAACACCACCTATATTGTCGAGACGCATTTCTGCGGTGATGATAGCGAAACTATCAAGGCTATCATTAGCAGAATGATAGCCCGTGAAATCAAGAACGGCGATTACTCCGCCTGAATAAGCGACAAGAGAATCACAGCGCGCGAATAAATTTCTCGCTTTAAAGTCTTGAATTGATGCGGAGTATATGTTATAATAAGGTTGCGATTCGCTGTGATTGTCGGAAAGTGAGGTCAAAATGAAAGACAAAATAACAGCGCTGTATTGCCGACTCTCGCAGGACGACGTCCTCGCAGGCGAGAGCAACAGCATAAAAAATCAAAAAGCTATGCTTTTGAAATACGCACAGGACAACAAACTCCCGAATCCTCAGTTCTATGTGGACGACGGCTGGAGCGGCACAACCTTCGACCGTCCTGACTTCCAGCGAATGATACACGATATGGAGGACGGAAAAATCGGAACGATTGTAACGAAGGACTTGTCTCGTCTTGGCAGAGATTATCTGCGCACGGGCGAGTACATCGAGATAATCTTCCCCGACAACGATGTGCGCTACATCGCGATCAATGACGGAGTTGACACCGCCAAGAGCGAAAACGAGCTTGTAGCCTTCAAGAACATCTGTAATGACTGGTTTGCCCGTGATACGAGCCGAAAAATCAAGGCTGTGTTCAAGGCAAAGGGTCAGTCGGGCAAGCCGCTTGGACCTTTTCCGCCTTATGGCTACAGGAAATCTGCTGCTGACAAAAATGTCTGGGAAGTTGACGAGGAAGCCGCGGAGGTCGTTCGCCGCATATTCCGAATGTGTATTGAGGGCTATGGTCCGAAGCAGATCGCAAGTCGGCTGTCCACCGAAGGAATTCTTATCCCTACAGCCTACGCTGTGTCCAAAGGCTATATCTCTTCGGGAGCTTACAAAAATCCGTCGAGGTGGTCTAATAGTTCAGTTGCCTTGATTCTTGAAAGACAGGAATACCTCGGTCATACGGTCAACTTCAAGACTTACCGAAAGTCCTACAAGGTGCGCAAGAAGATAAAGTCGCCGCGCGAGAAATGGCTGATTTTCGAGAATACACACCCTGCAATAATCACTCAGCACGACTTTGATTTAGTACAGCAGCTCCGACAGAACCGCAGGAGAATGCAGAAATGCGAGGAGATAAATCCTTTTTCTGGAGTTGTTTACTGCGCCGACTGCGGAGCGAAGATGTATCTCAATCGCTGGCACAACGCCTCAAAAGCCGAGGAACATATGAAGTGCGCGACCTACTCCAAAGACTCGACTGAGTGCAGTGCGCATTATATCCGAACGGCAGTTTTGGATGAGCTTGTGCTCAATGAGTTGAACAAGCTCCTTCAAACCATTCACAACAGTGAAACCGATTTTGTGCGCGAAGCAATGGAAAAATCGACTGAGAACCACTCCGATGAACTGAAAAAAGCTAAGCGTACACTCCGTCAGAACGAGAAGCGTATCGCAGAACTCGATAAGCTTTTCACTCGACTTTACGAGGACAATGTCGCAGGCAAGATAACTGACGAGCGATTCATGATGATGTCAAAGTCCTACGAAGCAGAGCAGTCTAAGCTGAAAGAGGATAGCGCGGCTCTGAACGCTCTTGTTGAGGCAAAAGAGCAGAAAACGGAAGATATTTCCAGATTTGTCAGCCTTGTCCGCAAATATGAGTACATAACCGAGCTCACGCCTGAGATAATGCACGAACTCATCGAGCGGATAGAAGTCCATGCTCCCGATAAATCTACGGGTAACCGTCAGCAGAAGGTGGATATTTACTTCCGCTTTAAGGTAGCCGTTGCTTCGGCGGTCATATCTCGGAAAAACTACACAAAAAGAGAGCAGGCTGCATGATTATGCAGCCTGCCATCTAAAACTATAATTTCTTCTTTCGGGCGTCCCTTTTTCAAAAGGGTTTTCCTCAATAAATTCTCACAAATACTTCTCTATGCGTATTACACATATGATCGGTCTTTTTTCATATTATAAGGGGCGCACATTGTGCGCCCCTAAAATCTTAGTTCTTAGCTCTTAGTTCTGTTTACTTCTTTGAAGAAGCTCTCTGGAAGAACTTCACTATCTCAACAACAGGCACTATGCAGGCACCTATGAGGAATGCAAAGAGATAATCGGAACCGTTAAGCTGAGTAAGTGAGAATATATCCCTGAGCTTCGGTATAAAGAGTACGGGGATAGTGAGCACGGCTGAAAGGGCGATAGCTCCGATAAGGACTATATTTCTGCTCTTCATTTTGAAGATAGAGCCTTTAAGGCTTCTCATGTTCCATGCATGGAGCATTTCGCATACGCAGAGGGTGATGAAAGCCATTGTCATAGCTGCGCCGTGTCCCTCGTTCTGATAGCCTACAACGTAGGAGATAAGGCTGAGTATTGCTATCAGTGTACCCTGCCACAGAAGATTTATGCCGAGACCGTCTGAGAAGATGTGGGAATTACTGCTTCGCGGTTTGCGTGACATAATGCCTTTTTCAGCAGGCTCCATGCCGAGAGCTATTGCAGGGAAACAGTCTGAGATAAGGTTTATCCAGAGCAGATGTACAGGCTTGAATATCACGAACGAGCCATTTGTGAGACTGCCGAGACCGATAGTAGCCATAAGTATGCACAGCACTTCGCTGAGGTTGCTGGAAAGCAGGAACTGTATAGCCTTGCGGATATTGTCATAGATACGTCTGCCTTCCTCGACAGCGCCTACGATAGTTGCGAAGTTGTCGTCGGTAAGGACCATATCCGCAACGTTCTTTGTAACGTCCGTACCTGTGATACCCATACCAACGCCGATATCCGCGCTCTTGATGGACGGAGCGTCGTTTACGCCGTCGCCTGTCATAGCTGTTGTCATGTTCTTCTTGCGCCATGCGTTGACTATACGTACCTTGTGCTCAGGCTGTACACGGGCATATACGCTGTAGTCCTCAACGTGTGCGTTGAACTCGTTATCGGGAATCTTTGAGAGCTCTGCGCCTGTGAGAGCCTGCTGACCCTCGCCGAGGATTCCCAGCTCCTTTGCGATAGCAACGGCTGTATCCCTGTGGTCGCCTGTTATCATGACAGGACGTATGCCTGCTGTGCGGCAGAGACCGATAGCGTCCTTGACTTCGGGACGGACAGGGTCTATCATACCTGTCATGCCTATGTATATAAGATCATGCTCGAGACCTTCGGGTGAGGTATCTGCGGGGAGCTCGTCGTACTCACGGTAAGCCGCAAGGAGAACTCTCAGAGCCTGGTCTGCCATTTCCTTGTTTCTGCGGAGTATCTCAAGTCTGTCGGACTCCGTCATAATGCGGACGCCGCCCTCTTTGTACATATGGGTGCAGTTTTTCAGCACCTCGTCAGGAGCGCCCTTGGTGTACTGTACATAGCCCTTATCGGTCTTGTGTACAGTGGACATCATCTTTCTGAGAGAATCAAAGGGAGCTTCTGCAACTCTCGGAGTTGCTGCCTCCAGCTCGTACTTTTTAAGTCCGCACTTGTGTGCGTAAGCTACGAGAGCAGCCTCTGTAGGCTCGCCCGCAACTGTGTCGTCGGAGTTGAGGACAGCGTCGCAGCAGAGCGCCATAGCCTTTGCAAGGAGCTCCTTGTCGTCTGTATTCTCGTGAACGACTGTCATCTTGTTCTGTGTGAGAGTACCTGTCTTATCGGAGCATATTACCTGAGCGCAGCCGAGAGCCTCAACGGCGGTAAGTCTGCGTATGATAGCTCCGCGCTTGGACATATTGGTAACGCCGATAGAGAGAACGACTGTGACAACTGCCGCAAGTCCCTCCGGAATAGCCGCAACAGCAAGGCTTACAGCTATCATGAACGAGTCAAGGAAGCCGGGGAGCGTGATAGCGCCGTTCTTCACGAGCATCTGTAATATGTTGATTCCAAGTATGATAACGCAGATAACGAGAACTGCCACTGAAAGTATCTTGCTGAGCTGGTCGAGGCTCTTCTGGAGAGGAGTCTCGTCATCGTCTGCATTTGCTATAGCACCTGCTATCTTGCCCATTTCGGTCTGCATACCTGTAGCGACTACGACTGCTTCCGCACGGCCGTAAGCGATACTGCTGCCCATGTAGAGCATATTCTTTCTGTCGCCGAGAGGTACTTCCTCGCCCGAGAGCACTCCGCTCTCCTTTTCGGAGGGGACGCTTTCGCCTGTGAGGGCTGATTCTTCGGCTTTAAGTGCAGCCGCTTCGAGTATACGGCAGTCCGCAGGGACATTGTCGCCTGCCTCGAGAGCTATTACGTCACCGGGGACGAGCTCCGAACTGGGTATCACTATCATCTCGCCCGAGCGGTAAACCTTGCTCTGTGCGGCGCTCATAGCCTGCAGGGCTTCGATAGCGGATTCGGCTTTGTTTTCCTGATAAACTCCGAGAACAGCGTTTGCGATGACAACGAACATGATGATGAATACGTCCGCGTCAAGCTTGCCCTCGGAAACTATGCCTGTAATAGCTGATATTACGGCAGCTGCGATAAGAACGAGTATCATGGGATTCTTGAACTGCTCTATGAACCTTGCAAGCAGCGTGGGCTTCGGCGGCTCGTCGAGCTTGTTCTGACCTACCTTTTCAAGGCGCTTTGCAGCCTCTTCTGCGGTAAGTCCCGAAGCCGAACTTTTGACTTCTTTAAGGACCGATTCGGTTGATTCAAGATAGTGTTTCATTTTTTCCTCCAATATCCTTTAGCACCGTGTGGTTTAATGCAACGGATTTCACATTATATCAGTACTAAACAGATATAATTTTATCATTTACTGCGAAAAAAGTCAAGATACTAAGATGTCAGGAAGGTGACAGAACTGTGTTCGCAAAGTGAAATACGATCACGGGCAATAAAAAAGCAAAGGAGCCCATTCTGACCGGGAATGGGCTCCTTCACTCGGGAGTTGAAGCGGAACTCCCTATATGAAAAATCACTGTATGATTTACTGCGAAACAAGCAAGGAATGGAAATTCTGAATTTCTGTTTTTTCTTTCAAGCGTTTAGATAGAGATGGTTTTTTAAAGAGAGATCTGAAAGCGTCATATGTTCATTGTTTGTTCCGATTGTGCAGCATACGAATGATCATCATCGGGGGTAGGGGGACGGAAAAATGGGACCTGCCGAATGCTCGGCAGTGTTCCACATTCCGCTTTTTGGATATGATGTATTAGAGAAGATGTGGTTTTGATCAACTAGACAGGCATCACGACCGCTGCAAATGAGATCGTTTTGCCCGCTTTTTAGGTTAGTCGCCAGAAAGTGACTGCGCGATCATTTGTCTGTCAGATTGATCTGTTGTCAGATAAAGTTCAGCGTCAGTTACTTGATAGAATAAAATGAATGTTGGATATCTTTTATCAGTAAAGGTTAAGTCTGTTGCAGCTCAGCGTATCAGATAACGAATACGCGTCGGATAAATCGGCATTTCAGTGTTTTTATAATAGAGTATTGTTAGGGATAGAGGTTAGGCTTTATTATGTAAACTATTGTTTAGAATTTTCTGAGTTTTTTTAGATCCTTTGGAACAGCTGGTTGGTTATTCCACCAAAAACAAGCGGAATTTGCGTTTCTCGCTGCTGTTTTTACTGATTTTGCTACGATAGTTTTCATTATGATGTCTGTGACAGCGTGCCGGGTTTTCTTCATAAGAATGAAATACCTCCTTATAAATGATTGAGCGGGCACTTTCTGGACAACGCCTAAGTATATTATATTTATAAATCCGAAAAAGTCAATAACTTTGCACTAAACGCCGTTTATTTGCATTTTTTATCCGTAATTTATATTTTTTTACTGTTTCAGGAGCAGATCCTGATGCTTTTTTTATCCCTTTAAATCGGCAAAAGGCGGACCTGTAGTCAGTCCGCCTTACTTATTCTTATCTGTCAGATACACTGTGAACTCTCTTTTTTGACCCCCGACCACACAGTTTACGACCTCTGTATCCCACCAATGAAGGATATCCCGAAGGTCTTTCAGAAAATATCCCTTTGCGTCGGGATCGCCGTCAAAGATATGCGGGAAATCCCTTACTATAAGGACTATCTTTTCTTCGCTTATCCATGAAAGATCGGTCATCCAGTCGTTATAGCGCGGATAATTCATAAGATATCTTTCCGTATCCTTGTATGCTCCGCTGTACCATACGGCAGTCTTTCTGTCGTTTTCGGTATAAACGGGAAAACGGAAGGCTTCCGCCATAGCGTACAGCCATTCCTTTTCCGTATGTATGGTCTTTCCGTCAATTTCTGCTGTGTATGCGCCCTTTTCGTTGTTTCTGATATCGGAAACGGCGCTGTCCGGTATTGTTTTTATCTCGTTTTTCATAAATTTGATATTTCCAGCTCTGTACCGAGACTGACAGCTTTTTCTACGGCGTGCTGAAGTACTGTTATAAAGTCTTCACCGTCGCTCGTTACGAAATAGTTGGAAAGGTCGGTTATATCAGGGCTTATATTACTGCCCCACGGCGGTTGTTTTGAGAGGTCATCCATGTCCCATACAACTTTATCCGCGGAAAAGCGTTTGAGCTCTGCCTTTATCAGTGCGATTTCTTCAAGAGCGGCGGAAAGCTCGTTAATTTCGAGCCGTCCGTTATCGCAAAGGTTTTTTATCATGGGGAACCGCTCTCCCTGCCTGCCGTTTTCGAGATTGCAGGCTACAGTGGAGAAAAACGAAAACAGGAAATCGGCAGAGCCTACCTGATACCAATAAAACTTTACCTTGAATCCTACTGACATTTTTTCACCTCTGTTTTCTCAGAAATCGAATTCTACCCTGTGCTCTTCGCCGTTTTCCGCAGCGAGCACTGCATATTCGTTGGTGATTTCCTTTATTTCCTCGAACCATGTGTCCTCGTCAACGAGGTATTTCTTCCACTGAGTCGTGCTCAGACCCGGGAGATAGTTCTCGAAAGGCGGCTGGAGCTTGTATATGACTGCTCCCCAGCCGATAACCACGCAGTATTTCTCGTTTTCTGCGATCTTCGCGTCACATGGGTCGTCCTTGCCGAATTTGGCGATAGTGGCTATTTTCATGTTATTGTCTGCATTACGCAGGATAACGGTCTCGTATTCGTGACCCACGATGTAGCTTTTGCTTCTTGTCAGCTCCTTTTCGCAGTCCTTTGCAGTTTCGGTTTTTTCTGCCTTTTTGGAGCTCTTTTTGCTTTTGTCGCTGCTCTTTTCAGCAGCTTTTTCAGATTTGCCGCTTTTTTCAGCTTCGGGAGCTTTTTCCTCGGTCTTGGGTGCCTTTTCCTTCTTTTTAAGCCTGAAGCCGCCGTTTTTGCGGACTCTCAGGCAGAATATCAGCGCCGCAAGTGCAAGGAGCGTTATCAGGGCACCTGCCTTTAATGCGGGAACATGGTATCTGAACTCGATATCGTGGCTGCCTGCCCCGACATTGAAGCCGATAAGCGTACCGAGCACCTTGAAATCCGAGGTCTTTTTTCCGTCAACGTAGACTGTCCAGCCGCCGTCCTGAGGGATAGATGTCATTACAAGACCTGCCTCGGAGGCGTTGAGAGAGCCCTTGATACGGGTGTTCTTAAAGGACGAGACCTCGAGTCCGTTTGCCTTTACGTTGTCGTAAACAGCGTTCCATTTGTCCATGTTGAAGCGGTAGAGGTCGAGTCCGAAGCTGCCTCTGCCGATATCATTGGCGGTATACTCTATGCGTATCTCCGTACCCGGTTCATATGAGCCGATACATCTGAACTTTTCTGCTCCGAGGTCGTAGTTGCTGCCGTTTACGGTAAGCTGACCGCCGCCGAAGTTATGCTCGAGATATATGGGCATATCGTCCTGTGCGATATATACCCATGTTATGGTCACGGGAAGATTGTCGTCTATCCTTGAGAAGTCATGATACATCCATACGCCGTTGGAGGTGTCGATATCTGCGTTATCGTTTATGAAGTCCGCAGGGTCTATATGCTCGAATACGTCAGTCCCGCTGCCGCAGAGCTTGTTGAGGAGGTCGTTCTGATCGTATACAGCCTGTACATTGTCGGGCGTTACCGTTGCTGTGAGTATCTCCTTTGAAGCTGCGAAAGCGATGGGGAAAGGAGTTTTGTTCTCCCATACGAGACAGTCGTCGTTATTGTCGATGAGTTCATAGCCCTTGCCGCTTCTTGACTCGAAATACCTGCCCCTGTCGATGATGTACTTTATTCCGAAGAGGCTGTTCTGGAAGAGGGAGGAGTTGTTATACACCGAGCTTACGTTGTTTGCGTATATCCTGTTGCCCATGTCGCGGAGAAGGTCGTATACTCCGTGGTTAAGGGTGGAGCCGTAGTAGCCGATACCCTTGAAATCGCCTATCATCGAGGTATTGAACGTCCAGCCCTCGTTGGCTTCGATACGGTAGAACTCGTTCTTTCCGCTGTCGTACTTGGTGCCGTATTTGTAAAGGGCTTCGCTGACCCTGATGAACGAGTCCATGTTGGATACAGGGATACCGCCGCTGTCAGCTGTTGCCACATTGACCTTGTTCCTGCATATCTCCTCAGTCATTGCAACTGAAAGAAGTATACTTGTAACAAAGGCGCAGAAGCGGAGTCCGCCTGCCTTTGCCTTGTAGAGCTTTGCTGACTTTTCTTCTTCATCGGAGAGCTTTTTGCCCTCGGTTTCGGCTGCCTTTTCGAGCTTTTCTGCCTGCTTGTCCATATACTGGCTGAAATAGCCGAATATCACGCTGAATGCCATAAGGACAGCAAATACGATAATGAGCTTGTTCCAGTAGGAGAGCTTGTCCAGCTTTTCCTGTGAGAGATTGCCGAATTTCGCATATCCCGTGAAGAACAGCGCTATTATCAGCGAGGCGATTATGCTTGTGAGCTTTATGCCCTTTCTCTTTGCTATTCCCTCTGAAACGACTATCGCTATGGCAAGGGAGAAGAGGAAGCTCCAGCGTCCAGGGAGCTGATTTGGGAAGTGGAAGCCGTTGAACAGCCAGTCCATAGGATTATAGTTGAGACCTGCGTAGAGAACGCCCAGAAATCCGCCTGTGAGGAGCTTGTTCTTCGGCTTTATCTCAGTGTTCATGAAGTACAGCGGGATAAGCAGGAACGCGAAGAGTCCCACAGCTATATTTGCAACGCCGTATTCAAGTGACGCAGGAGTTGTGGGGAGCATTGCGGAAACGTTCTCCGCAAGGGTGTGATACCACTGCTTGAAGTCAAATCTGCCCTCGTTTGCGGATTCTGTAAGGGAGAGTCCCTTTAACGTAGGGAGAAGAATGAATGCTGTGAGAAGTCCGCCGAGCACGGAATAAAGGCTGAAACGTCCGAAAAGTGCGGCTCTTGCCTTGATATTCGCCTTTACGCAGAGCTTTTTGCCGTCTTTATCGGTGTATTCCCTCTTGAGCCACTCCGCAATGAAGTAGAAGCCCGTGAAAAGACATACTCCGAAGCCTGTATAGAAATTGGTATAGATAGTAAGCGCAAGGGTTACAACATACATGAGGGGCGACTTGCCGTTCATCATTTTTTCAAGTCCGAAAAGCACCAGCGGAGCAAGGAAAAGTCCGTCAGTCCACATGAACTGCATGATAAATGATGTTGCGTAGGAGCAGAGACCGTAACCTATGGAGGCTGCCATTATAACGGGGCTCTTGCTTCTGAACCTGTACTCTGCGTAGAGCTGGCAGGCTGCCGCTCCGAGACCGAACCTCAGCAGAGCTACCATATCTATATAGGTTATGCACTTTGCAAAGGGAACAAGTCCGAAGGGTATAAGGAATATGCTCCTTGTGTAGAAGGCGTTCTGCACCCAGTTATTGAAGCCGAGAGCGCCGCTCCAGTTGTACATTGCCTCGGAAAATCCGTGGTCAAGGGCAAACTTGCGGTACATGGGGAAGTACTGTCCCCAGAGGTCGATGGAAAGGATATCGTTGGGACCGTATGGAGATATCTCCTTTTTCTTGAATATAACGATACCTGTCGCAATTGCTATGGTGAATACTATCAGTACTCTCAGCACGGAACCGAGAGTATCCATGTTTTTTTTCAGGAAATCAGCTTTCGGGGCTTTAGATGACACAGCTTATCCCTTCCTTTCTTACTTATTATCGCTTTTTATGACTTTTTCGTTGTAGGTTATGAGCTTATTCAGTACAAACTGTATCACTGATACGAATATCAGCACTATAAGCTTCAGGAGTGCAAAGTTCATTCTGTTCTTGAAAAGATGTATGCAAGCTGTTGAAATTCCCATGCCGAGGAGCGTTATGCCTCCGTAGGAAGCGGCTCGCGCAAGGAATTTGCCCTTTACCTTGAAATTCCAGAAGGTATTGGTAGTGAATGTGAAAAGGAAGCCGACGATGTTTCCGATTATGCTTGCGGCTTCGGGAACGCTTTTCATTACGGTCTTTGCAAGTCCGAGGGAAACGGAATAGTCAAGGACAAATGCAAGGACGCCGAAAACTCCGTAGAGGAAGATATTCCTGAGAATGGGGTACCTGATGAAAGTGAAGCGCACAAGCGACTTCATATAGCCGATGATGAAGGGTATAAGGCGGCGCTTGGACTCGCCGTACTTGCGCTTCTGAAAGGATATGGGCACTTCGCCTATTTTCAGGTCGGGCTTGTTCTGCTTCATACGCAGGAGGACCTCCTGCAGTACGTCGTAGTTCACGTTTTCAAGCTCCACATTTTTGAGCTGCTCGGTGCGGTAGAGGCGGTAGTCCGTGGAGATGTCCTTTGCCTTTATGCCCAGGCAGATACGGAAAAATCCGTTGAGTATATGCGACATGATTATTGAGCTCTTCGCGTCGTTGGTCTCGCCGCCCTCGGTGTAGCGCGAGCCTATGACAAGGTCGCAGTTTTCCTCAGTGAACTTCTTATACATTGAGGGGATATACTTCGGGTCGTGGGAGCCGTCGCTGTCAAGTATGAGGAACTTGTCCTTTTCCGCATATTTTATGCCTGTTTTGAAAGCTCCGCCGAAGCCGGGGAACTCCTGATTTATATATCTTGCCCCGAACTGAGCGCATACCTCTGAGGTATTGTCGAGGGGCTCCTTCGTGTCAATGACCAGTATCTCGTACTCCTCGGGGAGACTGTCCATCATTTCCTTTATTTTAGGCAGCAGGAATGCAAGATTCTCCGCTTCCTTGTATGCCAGCAGTACAACGCTGATACCCATTGCTTATTACTCCGTTTCTCATCTGAATATTGCCTGTAAAAGGCGAAAAAGCGGCTTATCCGCTAAACAATATACAAAAATATTATAACATTATGTATATCATTTGTCAACCATAAATTAAGTGCTCCACAAAAAGTTAGTAGTGTGTAACAGCATATACTATATAATAATTTGCTTACACATATATTAGACGGATAAAAATGCAAAAACTCTTAGTAAAACTGAAAAATTTTCCCGGAGCAGTTATTGAACGGGCAATAAGCCTGAAATACTGAGATTTTATACGGTCTCTCCTTTGGCGATACGCTCTGCAAGGTCGTTGAGATAGACCCAGCGCTCCATTTTTTCCGAAAGCTCCTGTTCGAGGAGCTCTTTTTTGTCGGAAAGCTCCTGCAGTTTCACATAATCCGAAGCGTTTGAGGCGATTTCCTTTTCGGTATCGGCGATATCCTGCTCGAGCTTTGCGATATCGTCGTCGATAGTGTCGTATTCACGCTGCTCCTTGAAGGAAAATCTCAGCTTTGTCCTGCCGGTGTAAACGCGCTCCTTCTTCTCGCCCTTCTTTCTGGACTTATTCTCCTCCGCGGAGCTGTCCGCAAGGACTTTTTCCGCGTAATCCGTGTAATTTCCGTTATATCTCGTGCACTTGCCGTCCCTGAATTCAAATATCTCGTCCGCCATTTTGTCAAGGAAATACCTGTCGTGGGAGACAGCGATAACAGCTCCGCTGAAATTCTCAAGGTAGTCCTCGAGTATGGTGAGAGTCGCTATATCAAGGTCGTTGGTAGGCTCGTCAAGGAGGAGTATATTCGGCGCTGTCATGAGTATTTTCAGCAGATACAGCCTTTTTCTCTCGCCGCCCGAGAGCTTTTCTATCCTGTTCCACTGGAGCTCCGGCGTAAAGAGGAAGGGTTCCAGCATTTGCGAAGCCGTCACCACGCCGTCGGGAGTCTGCACACGGTCGGCGGTCTCGCGGATATACTCGATAACGCGGAGCGTGGGGTCCATAGTCTCGCATTCCTGCGAAAAATAGCCTATATTCACTGTATCGCCGAGGACTATCCTGCCCTTGTCGGGCTGCACCTGTCCCATGAGCATTTTCAGGAAGGTACTCTTTCCCGCACCGTTCCTGCCGACGATACCTATTCTTGCGTCACGGGAAATTATGTAGGAAAAGTCGCTGATAAGGGGCTTTCCGTCAACAGACTTGCTGATATCTTCTATTTCGATGGTCTTTTTGCCCAGTCTCGACGAAACGGACTGCAATTTCAGCTTTTCCGCCTCAACGGGGATATCCCTGTTTTTCAGGGCTTCAAAGCGCTCTATCCTGTCCTTCGACTTGGTCCCTCTCGCACGGGCGCCCCTGCTTATCCATTCAAGCTCGCGGCGGTAAAGGGACTTGTTCTTCCGCTCGGCAGCAGCCTCGTCGGCTTCGCGCTGAGCCTTTCTCAGCAGGTATTCGCTGTAATTGCCTTCGCAGGTGTATACCCTGCCCTTTTCGACCTCCGCAATCTTTCCGCATATCTTGTTGAGGAAGTATCTGTCGTGGGTGACCATTACGATAGCGCCCCTGTAGCGCAGCAGCAGGTCCTCGAGGAGCTGTGCGGTCTCGTTGTCGATATGGTTGGTAGGCTCGTCAAGGAGCAGCACATCGCTGGGCTGGATAAGTGCTGCGGCAATGCCTGCACGTCTTTTTTCACCGCCCGAAAGAGTGCTTATATCCCTGTCATAGTCGGGAAGCCCCAGCTTGTCCAGTACAGACTTCGCCTCGTACTCCTTTGAGTGCATAAGGTCGGCAGGAAGGTGAGCGAGGACCTGTCCGAGGACGCTTCCGCAGTCGTCAAACTCGGGTATCTGCGGCAGATAGGATATCCTTATGCCGTTAGTGCGTATGACCTCGCCGCTGTCGGGCTCCTCAGCCCCTGCAAGTATCCTCAGCAGGGTGGACTTTCCCGTACCGTTTATACCGATGATCCCTATCTTGTCGCCTTCGTTCAGAAAAAACGAAACGTCGTCAAGAACTTTTCTCTCCATATAGGTCTTTGATATGTTCTGAGCTGTTAAAAGTATCACTTTAACTCTCCTTAATTTAATGTTTTGAAAAATGCGCAAAATGCGACTGCACCCAATCATTATATCACAACGTCCGCATAAAATCAATATAAGCCTGATTATACAGCCATATGCAAAACTTAGTACTTATGTGTGAAAATCGCTGTATCAGACAGCTATTTGAATATTAAACATTGTAAATTAAGTAGGTTTTTATACATTTTGTTGCGGAATTGTTTCAAAACAGTTGACAGGGGAAAACATTTTAAGTATAATAAACAGTATAATGCAGTATTAGTCATAAAGTATGGGGACGCTTTCATTTAAGTGGTGACAGCAGAAATTTAAGGAGGAATAATTGAGATGAAAAAAATGATTGCAGCAGTCACATCAATGGTGATGCTGTGCGGAATGACATCGTGTGGAACAAAAGATGAAAAAGACAGCAACAGCAAAAAGACAGTCGGCATATGTATGCCAACTGCCGAGCTCGAACGCTGGAACACTGACGGCGAATACCTCAAGAATTCTTTTGAGAAGGCAGGCTATGAGGTAAAGCTCACTTTTTCAAATAACGATGCGACACGCCAGAACAATGATGTTCTCGGCATACTTAATGAGGGAGTTGATCTTCTTCTCATCGCGGCAGTAGACGGAAACGCCCTTGCAAAGCCTCTCGACGAAGCTATGGGAAAGGGTGTGCCTGTAGTTGCTTACGACCGCCTTATCATGAACACAAAGGCTATCACATATTACATATCCTTTGACAACCTCGAGGTCGGCAAACTCCAGGGAGCCTATATACGCGACGCACTCGACCTTGACCACACATCGGGTCCTTACAATATCGAGATAGTATCGGGAGACTCCGCAGACAACAATGCGCGTATGTTCTTCGACGGCGCTTATGATGTCATACAGCCTTATATCGAATCGGGCAAGCTCCGTATACTCTCGGGCAATACCACCTTTGAGGATACTGCTACAAAGGGCTGGCTGACAAGCAATGCCGAAAAGGACATGAAGAAGACCTTCGGCAAGTACTATACAAGCGAAAAGCTCGACGCAGTATTATGTGCCAACGATTCTACCGCACTCGGCGTAACAAAGGCTCTCGCAGGAAACTACAAGGGCAATAATCAGCCTGTTATAACAGGTCAGGACGGCGATATCGACAACCTCAAGAATATCATTGACGGAAAGCAGTCCATGACTGTATTCAAGAACGTCCGCGATGAAGCAAGCGTAGCTTTCGAGGTCAGCAAGAGGATACTCAACGGTGAGACGCCTACAGGCAGACTTATCGACTCTCTCGCAGTTGACGTAAGATACGATACCGAGTCCTATCAGAACGGTGCAAAGTATGTTCAGTCCTATCTGCTCGTTCCTACAGTCCTCACAAAGGACAACCTGCAGGTAATGGTAAACACAGGTATGTACAAGTGGGACGATTCGGGCAAATACATCGAAGCTGTAACAAAGGCAGCGGAAAAATAAAGCTTTCTACCAATACTCTATAAAAAGGGCGTGATAATTTCTATCACGCCCTTTGCCTTTATTGATCTATATCGGAAAGAAGTGCTTTTCTGTACTCGACCAGATCGAATACATCGGCTTTTCCGTCGCCGTTGAGGTCTGCCGAGCGGAACTGCTGCTCGGTGAACTGGTATTTGCCTGCGATGTACTTGTTTATGTACAGGTAATCTGCCACAGTGAGCTTTCCGTCGCCGTTGAGGTCGCCGTTCTTGTAGACAGTCTCATCGTCGAGAGCCGAGAACTTAATGCCGTAGTACTCGGCGTACAGCTCTGCAGTAGAGCCCTTATAGCCGTGGATAACCGTATCTGCTGCGTGTGTGTCGCCGTATATGCGAAGTTCTCCGTAGGGAGTTCTTGTAAGGGCGTTGCAGCTGCGCGGTTCGTCAAAAAGTGTGCGGATAAAAGTGCTGTCCTCGTCAAATTCAAGGTGCTGTGCGGGGATAGTCTGATTTCCGGCGCATATTTCGCATTCGGGATCGTAGATATAGATATCCTTCATGAAATATGCGCTCCTGAATGCGTCAAAGTCTATCTTATTTGCAAAAACATCGGCTCTTTCCATAATGCTGTAGCTGTCATCGGGTATCATTTCCCAGCTCATTTTGGTAACGCTTTTTGGTATCGTTATGGAGCTCCTTGCGGACACTCTTGCAATGCCCTTTGTGCCGTACTTAGGAGCAACATTTTTTACTTCTTCATCAACATCGACCAGCCAGCCTTCAAGGTAGCCGTAACCGTCCTCGTACTCAACAGCAGGGCACTGGTCAAAGGCATTGAAGCCGATGTGAGTTACGCTGTCGGGGATAAGTATCTCCTCAAGGGCAACACAGCCGTTGAATGCGTTGTCGCAGATAGTATCGAGAGTCTCCGGCATATATATCTTGCAGAGCTTTGATGAACCGCAGAAAGCGTTGGCGCCGATGACTTCAAGTCCCTCGGGGAGTATTACGCTTTTAACGTGTCTGAGACTGTGGAAGGCGCCCCTGTGTATGGTCTTTACCGTATCGGGAACGACTACCTCTTCATACTCGTACCTTGACGGAACTTTTATAAGCTCTGTCATATCCTTATTGTAAATAATGCCGTCCACCGACTTGTAGTACGGGTTATCCTCGCTTACCTCATAATACTCGGTATTGTCGTCCTGAAGGTCGAGATTGTCCGAGAAATTTTCTATGGACGCAGGGAGAGTGACCTTGCCTGCGTACAGATTGCAGTTTACAACAAAGGTCGTTACAGGGACACCGTTGATATTATCGGGAACAACAACGTCCGTGTACTGATCGTGAGGACCGTCAAGTCTTGCGGTAGCGCATGATTTGCCGTATATCCAGTATGTTATGTTTGCATCTTCATCGGTAACTATATCGGGGCCGACGTTTGCCGACGCAGGAACGAACTCCTCGAATACCCTCTTGTATCTCAGAGCGTAGGTCTCTGCTGTGGAGTTGCTGTAGCCGCGGATAATGGTGTCATACTTGACGGGCTTGTTTCTCTTTATGGGAGCGGCATTTCTCATGGGAAGATCTTCGGTGCTCTTTGCCTTCTCCGTGTAGTACTGTACTTTTTGCTGTATTACGCTGTTATCGCTGATTTTTGCGCTATCTGCTGTTACGGCAGTTCTGTTTACCCTTGTTATTACAGTATCGTCGGGATCTTCATTTTTATCGTTATTGGTGCTGAGCTCCGTCAGAACTGTATTTATAGCTATATGACGGGTTGAAGCTGCCGAATTGGCTGCATGAACTTTTACACTTTCACGTTCAAGAGTATAATCTATAGTATCCTCTTCGATAGTTCCCGTATACGGCTCTACCTCTCTCCAGTAGGAGGGCAGGGCGTTTGAAGCGTTGGCGATCTTACACTTGGGGTCGTTGATGGTGATCTCCTTTACGCCGACACAGCCGATACATCTTTCGGGTATCTCCGGACAGTAGAAATCGACTCTTTCAAGGGGCATATTGATGCCTAAGGCAAGATAGCTTCCAACGTGCTTTACGGAAGCGGGAACATAAATGGTCCTGAGGTAATTCCTTGATATGAAAAGTCCCTCGCAGGTTCCGACAGTACCTTCTCTTATGTCGCCGGTCTCGATAACGGGTTCAGAGCCTACAGCCCATTTGTCAACGTAGAAGATGTCTCCCTCTGTCTCTGTGCAGCCTGCGTCCTTGAAAGCGTCTGCACATATGGTCTCAACGCTTTCGGGGATAGTGAGCTCCTTGAGCGACTTGCAGCCTGCAAAGGCATAGACGTTTATTTTCTTCAGGTTCTCGGAGAGCTTCATGTCTGTGATAACGCTGCAGCCGAAGAAGGCATAAGGACCTATTTCGGTAACAGAGCCCGGCATTTCCACCTGTAAGATGTCCTTGCAGCATATAAACGCAAATTCACCTATTTTTTCGGTCTTGTCCGAGACGTTTATCTCTGTTTTCATTATACCGGGAGGGCAGGCAACAAGGGTCTTCATGTCCTTGGTGTATAAAATGCCCTCTTCCGAAGCGAAGTACTCGCTGTCATCGGGAGCGTTTATCTCGCAGATGGATATCTCGGCGATGGAGCTCCAGTCGAAAACGGCGATATTCTTTGAAAGATTGAGCTTTTCCAAGCACTCGCAGTCCTTGAAGGCTGCGTAACCGATAGCTACAACGGGTATGCCGTCTGCTTCGTTATCGTTTATTACGCCGTCGTCGCCGATCTCTATTGTTTCTGTATCTTCTGCTGTCTGCTCCTTTAAGGATACAACAGCGAGTATGGTGAGTTCGCGTATTGATGCGTCCTTTACTGACGAGAGAACGGCATATTTTCCCGAAGCGTTCTCGTATACGTCATATACAACGCCGCCTTTTTCAATAGTATCGGTCTTTTTGTCAGCGCCGTCGTAATCGTAGATATCAGCTGCCCCCACTTCTGCTGCACTGGCAGAAGAAACTGAAACCGAAGGCGATGAAATACCTGTGAATGAGCCGCATATAATTGCAAATGCAGCAAGTGCAGATATTAATTTTTTCATGGTCAGATCCCTCCTGTGATTTTTTCAATAACACATATAATGTGGATTATTATGAACATTATATAACATTTCAGAACAAAAGTCAACACTTTAGGTATTTATGCTTGACTTTTGATACAAAGATGATATATAATTATGATGTTTATTTAATTTACACGGAAACACACTGATCAAAGCTGTAAAGGAGCATAATTATGGAAAAACTTCTTGACCCGATTATGAAAAAGCTCCTGGACCGCGGTTTCGTGGACGATGAAAACGCGGAGATAGTCCGTTACGGACTGGAGCTTCTCATCATGAAAACCATCATTTCCGCAATGATGATCGCAACTGCGCTCATTACGCAAAGCGTACCCGAGGTAATGGTATTTGTCCTGTCCTATGCGCTTTTAAGGGGCTGCTGCGGCGGTTATCATGCAGGCTCGAGGATAGTCTGCTTCATACTTTCGATGTTTCTGCTTTCGGCAGTGATATCTGCGGTAAAGCTCATCGGGGGCACGGCGGCTCTCTTCACATCTATCGGCTTTATCTGCATGGGCGTGGTGCTCATTCTCAGTCTTGCGCCTGTGGATACTCCGAACAAGCCCTTTGACATTACAGAACGACAGGTCTTCCGTAAGAGGTCTGTACTGGTCTCTTGCGCCGCGCTGCTGCTGTGGACGGTATTTGCTGTTTTCAGGCTTTATAATTTCGCACTGACGGTTTCCGCGGCGGTATTCATTACGGGTCTCCTGCTTGCGGCAGGAAGGCTCAAAAACAGAAAAGGAGCTGCTACATGATAAGCATTGCTGTATGCGATGACGATAAAAACGTGATAGCTTCCATAAAGGAAGCGGTAAACGAATTCAGGGACGCAAACTCGGTGGGATTTGAGATACACACCTTCAGCAGCGGCGAAAAGCTGGTGGAAAGTCCGCTCAGATTCGACCTCATATTCCTCGATATCGAAATGGGCGGGATCGACGGCATAAAGACCGCACATCTGATACGCCCGAAATCACGGCGTTCAAGGATAGTATACGTTACGAACCACTCAGAGCTGGCTCTGCAGAGCTATTCGGTACACCCCTTTGACTTCGTGGTCAAGCCGTTCAAGAAGGAGCGCATAATCAACGTACTGGACGAGCTGATGAATTACATAACGGCTACCGCCGAAAACGACCCCGTTATACAGCTGAAAGGCATGGAAGGTCCTCTGCTGCTGAACCTCAGGAACATATATGCATTCGAGTATACGGGCAACCGGCGGATAACCGTATATACCGAGAACGAGAAGCACTGCATAAAAGGCAGCCTCTCGGAGATATTCTCTCTGTTGAACTCGGAAAGCTTTACTTCCCCCCACAAAAGCTTCATAGTAAACATGGAACACATAGACAAACTAACAGGCTTCACACTATACACAACAAACGGGATAGAAGTCCCTATCGCACAAAAGAAGATCAAAGAATTTCAGAACGAATTCAGCCGCTTTATCAAAAACTATATCAAACAGGGGTAGATCATGGTACTTTTCTTGCTTCATCTGGCTTCGGCAATAGCCATAAACACTTATGCCATAATTGTATTTGAAAAAATATTCTCCAAAACGAAGTATTCTTTTCCGGTAAAGCTGGGAATAATGTTCGCGGCTGCCATGACGATGACGATAGTCAATGCTCTTGGGATAAATCTGCTCAATTTTACGGTATCCTTCCTGGTGCTGTTCACAATGGCGGTCATATTCAATAAGCGTTTTTCGCTGCGGGTCGCGTTCTTCGTAATGATATTCGTGGTCATTATGTGCGTAGTCGAGGTGTTCAGCTCGGTGCTTCTCGGATTTATACTGAACGTGCCGACAGCTTCGTTCCAGACCGACGAAGCCCTTTACGCGGCTTCAACAGTCTTCAACCTGATAGTCATGCTTGCTATCACAAAGAGCTTTGTCATGATTGCGTCGGAGAAAAGCATATACAACGTCCGCAGTCAGGAGCTCATAATGTTCCTGATACTCATTATCGGCGAGATAGTGCTGCTCACGGCGCTGAACGATTACTTCAAGAGGTCAAAGTCGAGGATAGAGATCATAGTGGTACTGGTGATATTCTTCGCGTTTGACCTGTATCTTACCTACTTGCTGAGGAGGATCGCAAAGATATACAGGACGGAAAAGGAGCTCGATCTGGTAACTCAGCAGTCTCAGCTCCAGCTCAATGCATACAAGGCGCTCAACGAAAAGTACAACGCTTCAAGGCGCGTTATCCACGATGTAAAGAAGCACCTTGCCTCACTGGACGGGCTCATAAACGCCAATCAGGCTGACGAAGCCGAGCATTACAAGGAGCTCCTCACCAGCGAGCTCAACAAGCTCATGCCCCGTTTTGAGTGCGATAACGCCATTCTCACCGTTGTCATCAACAACAAGCTCGAAGCGGCGGACAAGCAGAAGATAGACTTCAGGGTGGACGCGGAGTACACGGAGATAGACTTCATCTCAAACCTCGATATCACCGCTATTTTCTCAAATCTTCTCGACAACGCCTTTGAAGCCTGTTCGGAGCTCCCCGAGGAAAAGCGCAGCGTTTCGCTTTCCATAAAGCGGCACAACCATTTTGTGTTCATACTCATGGAAAACAGCTTCAAGAACGTCGTTACCGACGGCGGAGAGCACTTCCGCAGCACGAAAATGGGTCATCAGGGAATCGGTATGTCCAATATCAAGAGCGCCTGCGAGAAATACAGCGGCAGCTTCAACGCTCACACCGAAAAAGAGCAGTTCATCACGGAGATACTCATACCTATACCCGACGACCAGCTGTAAGGACATAAGGACGGATACTTTTGTATCCGTCTTTCTTTTTGCATATGCAATGCTGCGTGCTTACTTTCTTACGTTCTCACTTTCTCACTTTCTCACTTTCCCACTTTCTCACTATCTTAACTCCTGACAATGTACTTTAACAATTTAAATCATTCAAGTGAGCAAGAAAGTAAGAAAGCAAGTGAGAAAGTGAGAAAGTGAGAAACATTGTTACATTCGCACTTCATGCCGGATTTTATCAATGCAGTGCGGTAAATCGGAGGTTCGCGTGACCTTGCAATCTGACCGTTGGTCAATGTGACAGAATTGTAATTGTAAATTTATAGTTAACTGACAATATATAGTTGATTTTTATGTTCAGGTGTGTTATAATATTTCTTGGGTATTTTTAATTTGCTTATACAATGGTTCTATCAGAATTATGATCACCATAGCAATAATAGTCGAAGCAATCCGTAAAGCCCGGGGTAATGGCTTCTTGTAACGGCTGAGGGTGCCGTTTGCGGAAAACGATGTTAAATTATTATCAAAGACGTTATTGTACAGTATAGGGAGGTGAATTGGGGTAAAACTGACGATATCCGTGGATTCAAGCATTGATATCGTATGATGATTGTTTCTCTTAGATGATCCGAGCCGATTATTAAAAAAATTGCTGCGGCGGCAAAATTTAATGACTATTTAATAATTTCCGTGTTATTATTGGAACTGCGGAACGGGAGCTGCTGCTCCGTCTGCGGAACACGGCGGTTATCAGGCATTAATGGGGTAAGATCGTTGCCATTTTTAAGCAGCGGCATAATATCCGTACTACTGAACAGAGCCTCTGCTCAGAAACTACCATGAAAGGATCAGCAATTATGAAAACAATTACACAAATCAATACCTGCACAATCGAGAGGAAATTCCCGGAATGGGCCAAAGTGGATCGTGTGATCAACGGGGTTAAGATCTACAACATGAATATTTTCGATAATATCATGACTTTCAATCAGGATAATCTTGACGGCGACGCCTTTGATTATTTCGGAACCAGGATCACATACGGCGAGCTCCCTGCACTCCGCGAGGCTTATGCAAGAGGACTCAAGCTGGCAGGAGTAAAAGAGGGCGATGTAGTTACGCTCTGTATGCCCGTAAGCATCGAGAACCTTATGCTCCTCTTCGCCTGCAACCTTCTGAAAGCGGTCAGCAACAATGTAAATTTCCTCTTCCTCAAGGACGATTTTAACCTTTATACACAGGACAAGGGCTCGGAGATCATCGTCACACTTGACGCGTTCCTGCCCTACTTCACAGAACACCTTGCTGAAAGCAGCATTAAAAAGGTGATCCTTATGAACCTCGACGACTTCCTTCCTGCCGAAAAGAAGGGAATGTTCCTGGATACTTCCGAAATGCCTGAGAAAATGCAGGAAGTATTCAATGTTGAGCAGATAATGGATTGCCTCCAGAATCTGGACAAGATAAAGGGCGTTGAGTTCATACGTCTTGAAGACCTGAGGATCGCCGGCGAACAGAGCGATATCCCTCTCGACCTCGGACCGACTGACCTCGACCGTGATATAAGCTATTTCTATACGAGCGGTACCACAAGCAAGCCTAAATGCGTTGTTTACAAGGAGTATTCGCTGAATGCGTATGTTGAGATGCACGCAGGTCTCGATACTCAGAACTTCGTGGGCGAGCGCAATTTCCAGTGTATCCCCCTCACTCACATGACGGGAGAAAGAGTATGCGCTATCATGCCCCTTGCAAGAGGCGGTACGCTTGTTCCGAGACCTATTTACAATAAGTACACCTTCGCAAAAGACCTTTCCGAGACAAACTGCCAGTGTGCGGTAGCAACTGCAAGCTTCTACCTCACAAGCGTAAGACAGGGCGTTATCTCGCCTACTGCTCTTGAGAATTTCAGACGTCCCGCTTCGGGCGGAGAGGCTGTAAACATAAATTCAGTCCGCAAGATAGACAAATGGCTCCGCGAAAACGGCTGTACGGTAAGATTTTCACTGGGCGGCGGCGCAAGCGAAGAGGGCGGAGCTACCCTTGTTACATACTTCATGGACGAAGAGACCAAGACCAACGAGACAGGCAAGCCCCTTGAGCCGTATGTACACGTAAAGCTGGTAGACGATAACGGAAACCTCGTTGAAGAGAACGAAGTTCTCGCAAATCTCCACGCTACAAGCCCTGCGGCAGCCGACCGCTACCTCAACAATCCCAAGGCAACAGCCGAGCGCTGGTATGTTGACGAAAACGGTACAAAGTGGGGCGTAACAGGCGATATCGCCATGAGACACGCTGACGGTTCATACACTATCATGGGAAGAGCTTCCGACTCATACGTTGACGAGAACGGCAAGCGCGTATACCTGTTCATGATAGAGAGCACTCTCGATGAGAACGATCCTATAAACGAGTGGGAGATCAGCGCGTTCAGGAACGAAAAGGGCGGCTACGACGTTGTTGGTCAGGTAATACTCGATCCCGACGAGGCAGAGCCCAGCGCAGAGCTTGTAAAGTATATCTGCGACAAGTATCACCTCAACGCTGTAAAGTTCTACAAGGAATTTGAGATCGGCGAGATCACAGCAAAGAGAGACTATATCCTGCTTGCACACGACTACAAGGGATATCTCACACCATGCGAGGACGGTCGCCTTATGCTGGTGGATTACTCCGAGAACGGCAGCACCGTAAGGATTAAAACAGGCAGAAATTTTGTTATTCCGATAAATGAAAAGAAATCTGAGGAGGATAAGTAAAATGAAAGCGTCAAAGATCTTATCAGTCGTTGTTTCAGCAGCTATGCTGGGCAGCTATGCAGGCACAGCAGCTTTTGCAGCAGATGACACAGGAGCAAAGAATTACAACTATGTAGCACTGGGCGACAGTATCGCAGCAGGCTTCGGTCTCGCAGGAGGCGATCTTGCAGAGGATCCCGCTCTTACTATAACTGAGGAGCTCCTTGCAAACCCTGTACAGGGCGCATATCCTGCTGTATTCACAGACTATCTGCAGAATCTCGGCGAGGAAAAGGGCTTCAATGTAAAGGGCACGAACCTTGCTTCTACTGCATACCGTGCGGAGGATATCGAAAATACCATTAAGATACCCGGAAACAAGGGCGAATTTGCAGCAAATATCCTTGAGAGATTTGTTGGCGAGGGTGCAAGCGATGTGCTTATCCCCTACCATGATTACTACACAAAGTACCTCGCAGAAGCTGACCTCGTAAGCATTCAGCTCGGCGGAAACGATATCGTTATGAGCATAATCCCGCAGATGGTATTCGGCGACAATCCTATCCTTCAGGCTGCAGGAACATCTCTCATGCTCACACTCTTCGGCATGGATACACAGACAGCTATCGGCGGCGGACTTCAGATCCTCATTGAAAACAAGGACAACATCACATCTGACGATTTCATCGAGGCTGCTGTTTATATGTACAATGTAAGCCAGATGGCAGATCAGCTCGTTGATGATTCTGCAAGCCACGTAAAGGGCGTTGTTGAGGCTGTCAAGGAGCTCAACGGCAACGCTGACATCGCTCTCCTGGGTATGTTCAACCCCTACCGCACAGATGAGAGCGCAGCAGCAACAGAAGATGACATCTATGAGGTGCTCGGAAAGATATACGCAGAAGCTGCAAAATTAGCGGCAGCAAGCGAGGGCGAGCTCACAGTAAGCGGAAAGCAGTCCACAGATTATATAGAAAACCTTACAAACAAGGCAAACCAGTTAACAGAACTCAAGGAAGTAATGGATAAATATAACGACGAGGCAGAGCTTGGAGAGCTTCTTGCTATGGTCGAGAACTATGACGATATCAGCGAGCTGGAAGAGCTTGCAGCAATTATGGAAGCAACAGAGGGAAATCCTGCACAGGAAGATATCCTCGCTCTCATGCTCAAGTACGACGATATCTCAGAGCTTCAGGAAGCTATCGACCTCGTTAAGAATTACGACGATGTTTCAGAGCTCACAGAGCTCATGGCTGTAATGGCTAAGTACCGTACAGCAAATGAAGCAGCAGCTGAAAAGGCTATTGCAGAGGAGATCGCTGCACCTATCGCTATGAAGATGGCAGGCAAGAACGTTGATCCTCAGATACAGCGCCTCAACAAGCAGCTCCAGGTGGTTGCAGAGGAAACAGGCGCTATCTACGTTGACGTATACGACATCTCACCTGAGGACGACTTCGATCCCCACCCGAATGAGAACGGTCACAAGGAGATCGCAGGCATACTCTACGACAACCTCTACGATCTCATATGCGAGAGAAACGGTGTTGCTGAGGAGCCTCAGGAGACAGATGCAGAGGAAGTTTCAGACGTTGACAACGGAATGCTCGGCGATGTAAACAGCGACGGCGCTATCACTTCCACAGACTTCCTGATGATAGCTGCTCATGTATTCGGCGTAAGACCTCTTACAGACGCTGAAATGAAGTATGCCGATATTGACGGAAGCGGCTCTATCGACCTTATGGACGCTCTTATCCTTGCAGCATACATCAATATGTTCAGCAAGTAAGCGCTTTGGTACGACCTTATTGAAAAACAGAATTATAACGGAAACAGGCATAAAGGAAATGTTCTTTTATGCCTGTTTTGCTTTATTTCAGCAGCGGCGGTATATCTTTGAGTAAAAAAATTAATTACGCCACAAAAATCGCATTTCTTTGTGAATGATGTGTAAAAATTTCAGATTCCGTTGACTTTGGTTTGTTGGTATGATACAATTATTGTAGGATACTATCGGAAAGGTTGGCATAAAATATGGATAAAACGATCATTATTGAAGAGCTTAAACATAAAAATGAGATCCAGCCTGAGGAATTTGACGGAACATACCGCTCAGTCTGCGAAGCACTGGAATGCTATGAAAAACTGAGAAAGACCACAATTATTGATTTCCATGACCTGGAGCTGCTTTATTACCTGTCGCTGGGCTTGTGGACAAACGACAGGAGCGAGCTGAAATTCCGTATCCAGAAAAGTCATCTGCTCCACAACGACAAGCGCGAGCTGGAGCTGAGCCTCGAAAAGATATGGAGCAGAGGCTCGAGAATGCTGTTCAGCCACATCGTCGAAAAGCAGGAAATGGAGTTCCTGACGGCTCCGTTTTCCTTCAAGGAGTCGATAATTGCCGAAAAAGATGAAGCAATACAGTTCTTTTTCAAGATGTGTATCAACCTTTCGGGACTTGAAAACGACAACAAGCTCCTTGTGACGGCTCAGAAAATGATTAATTCCCAGCTAAGGGATTCGGGACTGCCCGTATTCGTAATGTCGAGGATACTTCACTGTCTGAAACCGTTCTCGTTCCCTATACTCGGCGAAAGAGCCACGGATTCAATGGTCTATGACGCTCTCGGCGTCGAGCTCAAGACCGTGGGCGATATAACCCAGTATGTCATAAACTGCCATAAGATACTTGATTACCGCAACGCAAACTTCAAATTCAAGAATCTGAGGGCATTTGATATAATGTCGTGGGAGCTTGTCAACGCTCAGCACGCTCAGGCCATGTCTGACGTGCAGGACGAGGAAGAAGATGAGGAGGATAAAAAAGCTCCCCTCAATCAGATACTCTACGGACCTCCCGGAACAGGTAAGACCTACAACGTGGTGAAGTATGCCGTTGAGCTCGTTGAGGGCAGGAAGATAGCCGAAGGCGAGACCTACGGCGCCATAAGGCAGCGTTACGACCAGTATGCCGCTACAGGACAGATAAAGTTCACCACATTTCACCAGTCCCTGAGCTATGAGGAGTTCGTCGAGGGCATACGACCTGTTGTAGTTGACAAGTACGGCAATGATACGAATGTTGCCCATTCCGAGACCACCGTCATATACCGTCCGTACAACGGCGTTTTCAAGGCGCTCTGCGAAAAGGCTTCAAAGAGCCCGAATATGAACTTCGTAGCTATCATAGACGAGATAAACCGAGGAAATATCTCAAGGATCTTCGGCGAGCTCATCACGCTTATCGAGGAGTCGAAGCGCGGTACTTCAATAACCCTTCCCTATTCGCAGACCGAGTTTGCGGTGCCTGCGAACCTCTATATACTGGGAACCATGAATACCGCAGACCGCTCTATCGCCATGCTTGATACGGCTCTGAGAAGAAGATTCGATTTCACTGAGATGATGCCTATACCGTCGCTTCTCGGGAACTGCGGCGGCGTGGACCTCTGCAAGCTCCTTACTGCGCTGAATGAGCGTATCGAGTATTACTACGACCGCGAACACGCCATAGGTCATGCCTATTTCATGAACAGCCGCGGCTGTATAAAGACTCTCGACGAGCTGAGAGCGGTCTTTTCCACGAAGATAATACCGCTTCTGCAGGAGTACTTCTTCGACGACTACGAGAGGATAAAGCTCGTGCTCAACGACGATAATCACTTCATCGAATGTATTACTCCGAAGTATATCAAGCGCTTTGATTCGGGACAGAAGCTGTACCGCCTCGGCGACCCGAAAAACTGGAAAAAGGAGCACTTCACGAACATCTACAGCGTTTCCTGAGAACGGAGAATATAATGTACACAAAATATATTTGCGTATCAGCCAATGAAAGTATCGCGGAGTTTTCTCCCGAAAACGGCGAGCTCTCAAAAATGCTCGGCGAGTTTGCCGAGGTCTGTGCTGCCGACGGCAGGAAAGCTGTGTATGTCGGTCGGAAAAACGGAAAAAAGCTCTTTTTTGCAGGGGATTACTGCGGATTTGCCTGTTTTGCCGACGGAACTCTTCTGGAGATACTGCCTCCGTCAGAAAGCGGCGCTGCAAACGCAGGGAAAGCGCTGTGCAACGAGTTTTGCAGGCGGTGCGGATATAACTTCGATCAGCTGAATTACGACCCCGGAACAAACTTTATGGAGTATTTCATATCCGTTTTTGCGGGCGAGACCGTAAAAATAATCAAAAGCGGCGTACTTTCCGCGTATGCGAGCCGTGAGGACAACCTCACATCTGTACAGGGAACTATCCTTTTTGCAGAGAATATCCGCCGTAATCTCGTCCACCGCGAGCGGGTATACGTGCGCCATGACGTTTTTACTCCGGACCGTGCGGAAAACCGCATAATAAAGGCGGCTGCCGTGATACTCAACAAGCTGACCGCAAATTCGCACAGCTCCCACCTGCTGAAAGAGGCGCTGTCCTACTTTGACGAAGTGCCTGTACCGATAAACATCACAGCAGAGTTCGGGAAGTGCATAAATACGCGGAATACCAAGAAATACAGCACCATTCTCAGTATCTGCAGAATGCTTTTCGACAAGAACGAGGGTACTGCTTTTTCGGGAAAGTACGTTTCCTGTGCACAGTTTTATAAATTTTAGCCGAAGAAATAAGCAGACCTCTTCAGAAACCTGTAATATGCCTGAATAAAACAGCCGGAACAGCGGTTTATGTCGCTGTTCCGGCTGTTTTTATGCTTTACGAACCTGTTCCGTTGTATTTCAGTGCGCCGTGCATCCAGAACTTGTAGCTGAGCCAGAAGAAGAACGCTCCGATAAACGGCGAAAGCCACGAAAGCAGGGGCACTTCGTCGGGGCGTAGTATCACAAGGCTCGGGTAATAGGCTATGAATGCGATAGGCATGAGAAATGTGAATATAAATCTGAAAACGGGACTGAATATGGTGATCGGGTACTTTGCGTAGTCCTTGAAGCGCGTTACGAGGTCGAGGACATAGAAGGAGTTCATTATCCAGAAGCAGGTAGCCGCTGCCGCGTTCTGCATGGCTATCATGACCAGCGAAGCGGTAATGAGGAATACTGTCATTTTCAGCAGTATCAGCGGCGTGAAGCCAAGTCCTATCTTAGTCCACGAGTAGATAAGCGTACCAAGTCCGAATGCAAGCTGTCCGAGCCCCTTGATGTCGAAGACCTCCGACTGATAATAGAAGAAAATATTTATGGGGCGGAAGCAGTACTTGATGAAATCTCCCGAATACACAGCCATTCTGAGGCTCCAGTTGTTGTCGAAAAGGCACTGCACGGGAGTGATGGCTACCAGCGAAAAGCCGTAAAGGAACAGCATTTCGTAATATCCCCAGCCGTTTATGGACGGAAAGTTCCTGAAAAGTATCCAGAAGCTTACAAAGCCTGCGATATTGGTGAATATCATGCCTATTGTGGAGATTATGAAATCCGCACGGTAGCTCATCTTGCTTTTTAAGTCCTGAGCGAGTATCCTGAAGTATATCCTGAGGTAAAATCTCAGACTCTTTCTTTTCATGTCATCAGCCTCCGTTCACGGTTATCTGCCGCAGAGAAACCTTCCAGAACAGCTTGCTGAGTACTGCCATGCCGATACACCACAAAAGCTGAGTACCGAGAGTTACCATGAGCTCCTCAGGCTCGGGGTGAGCGTTCAGCAGTATGGAAAGCGGCGCGTTGTATATGGACTGGAACGGCAGATAATGGGTTATTGTCCTGAACGGTTCGGGGAAGAACGCAAGAGGTATGGTAGCTCCCGAAAGAAGCAGGACTATTACCTGTTTCATGATGTTTATTCCCCATATGGACTCGGTATATACACATATCGTGCCAACAAGGAAGTTTATGCTGTAATTGAGGGATATCGCCATAATTACGGATATAATGAAGAACAGCAGGTTGAGCCCCATATGTACTGCTCCGTGGGTAACTATCGCAACGACAATGAATGTCGGCAGGAACGTGAAGAAGAAATTGGTCACGAACTGTCCCGAGTATGTCCAGAAGAGGTAATTGCGGTATTTCATCGGCTTTAGCAGCTCAAGCACTATCTTTCCCGACTGTATCGAGCGCCCCATTTCCCATACGGTGTACATTTCCATGAAGTTGAAAAGCGCCGTGGCAAGTACAAGATATATGAGCGTGTCCGAAAACGTCATGCCGTTTACGGTGTCGCTTCCTGCGGAGGCGTAAATCGCTTTCCAAAGGTAGTATACGACGATGAGGTAAAGCAGGTTGCCCACAGCCATAACGAATGTGCCCAGTCTGAACTGCAATGACTCCATTATGCCTGCTTTTGTGAGGGTGAGGTATTTTTTCAGCTTCATGCAACACCCTCCTCGTATATTTTCTTTATTACCTCCTCGGTGGATATCTCCTCAAGCTGCATATCCTTTATTTTATGGGACTTCTGAAGCTGTCCGAGGACATCTATGACCTTTGACTTTTCCTCGTCAACAAGCACGGATATCCACTCGTCGTCGGCTGTGACCGGAAAGTCGGGGAGCTCCTTTTTAATGCTCTCAGCCTGCTCTTTGAGTTCGCCGCCGGTGCGTATCTTCAGTGTTCTGTATGAGCCGAAAAAGCTTTTGAGATGTTCGATATCGTTGTCGTAGAGCATTTTTCCCTTGTCGATTATGACTATACGCCGGCACAGGGCGTCAACGTCGCCCATATCGTGGGTCGTGAGTATTACCGTGGTATTCTTTTCCCTGTTGAGAGCCTGTATGAGAGTGCGTATCTTCGACTTCATGGAAACGTCAAGTCCGATAGTCGGCTCGTCAAGGAATACTATCTTAGGGTCGTGCAGGAAAGCTGCAAGAATATCGCTGAGAGTGCGCTGTCCGAGGGACATCTGACGTACAGGCTTGTGGAGAAGAGGCTCGATGTCCACAAGTGAACTGTAGAGCTTTATCATGCCGTCGTAATTCTCGTCGCTTATCTGATATATGTCTTTCAGTATCTTGAATGACTCCACAAGGGGCAGAGCCCACCAGAGCTGTGAGCGCTGACCGAATACGACGCCTATTTCCTGAGCGTTCCTGGCGCGGTTCTCATAAGGGATTATGCCGTTTGTCAGTATTTCTCCGGAAGTTGGTTCAAGAACGCCTGTCATCATCTTTATGGTGGTGGATTTCCCTGCGCCGTTTGGTCCGAGATAGCCGACTATCTCGCCCTGTTCTATGGTCATGCTTACGTTGTCAACAGCACGGACTGTCTTGTAATTTCTCGAAAACAGGTCCTTTATGCTGCCTTTCAGGCCCTCGCGGCGGTTGAGCACCCTGAATTCCTTTGTTACATTCTTTATTTCTATTATTCCCATTTTGTTTCACCTCTCTGATGTTGACGTATGTGCTTTTGTGTGATATTATTATATTACGGCTCGCAGCAGCCTGTCAATCGTAATATTGCATATTAGTATAACAAAAAGGAAAAAGAAGTATATGAGACTGCGAAATTGGTATGACCTTGAAGTTAACAGCGACCGAAGCGAAAAGGTAAGATACAGCTGCGCCGATGTGCCCTACGGATTCTTTAAAGGACGGCACAGCGCCTATGCAAACAATTCTATGCCTGCACACTGGCATGAGGATATAGAAATACTCGTTCCCGCAATGGGCGAGCTCATTTATAACATAAACGGAAAACTTGTAAGAGTCCGTACAGGCGAGGGGATAATCATCAATTCGCGCAGGATACACTCGTCACAGACCGAGGATTTGCGCGAATGTTATTATTATGTGCTCATTTTCCACCCTATGCTCCTGTGCATATCAAAGGAAGTGGAGCAGCAGCTCGTACACCCGTTTCTGAATTCGTCCTTTGATTATATACTTCTGCAGAAAGGCGTGGAGTGGCAGGAAAATATACTCAACTGGTTCATGCTCATGGACAGGAAGCGCAATGACAAGACTGCAAAGTCGGCTATAGCAGGGATGATCAATCTTATCTGGAGCGAGGTCGCAGAGAACGTTGCTCCTGATGAAAAGCCGCAGACCGAGCGCTCGCAGCTGACGGCTATGAAAGCGATGATCGCATATATCGACGGGCATTACGCGGAAAAGATAAGCCTTGACGATATTGCGGCGGCAGGCTTCGTGTCAAAGCGAACCTGCGGAAATATGTTTGAGAGGTTCCTTTTTACGCCGCCTATGAAGTACCTCAACGAATACCGCCTGAAAAGGAGCATAGAACTCCTTCGCGGCACGAATATGACGGTCACGGAGATAGGGCTTGCCTGCGGATTTTCGGGCGCAAGCTACTATGCGGAGTCCTTCCGCAGAGAGCTCGGGATAAGTCCAAGCGAATACCGCAGGAGCCTCAGCGATGAAGGACACGAACAGGCGGTCCTGGAGTTGAACGATGTTCTGTCGCAGTCTGATAACGCAAGGAGCAGATGAAGGTATCACAGAGTTTGACTATCAGGTCGTTTGGTGGTATAATTAAGAAAAATGGCAGGATATTAAAGTTTGATATTACAGGAGAAAAATATGAAAGTAAGATTTCATCTTCCTGATTTTTCGGGAAGCTTCAAACTCAATCTGCTTTTTGCGGAAATGCTGAAAAATCACCCCGGATTCTTCCGTGAAGGAGTGGAGATAGCTTCGTTTTACGGAGTTTTTCCGCCGTGTCTCTGGAACGGCGGCAGGTCGCAGGGCGGAAATACGGATAAGAACTACATGAAAGCGGTAATAAAGGAGTTCAACGACCGCGGGATACCGCTGCGATTTACTTTCACAAACGTAATGCTCGAGAAAAAACATCTCAGTGACGAGCGCTGTAATATGATGCTTCATCTTGCCAATAACGGCATGAACGAGGTCATCGTGGCTTCTCAGCTTCTTGAGGACTACATCCGCAGGGAGTTCCCGAAGTATAAGATTACCAGTTCGACCTGCAAGCGCCTTGATACTAAGGAAGCCCTCATTTCCGAGCTTGAAAAGGACTATCATGTTGTTGTCGCGGATTATGATCTTAACAACAGATTTGATATTCTTGAGGAGCTGCCGCGGAAAAAGGACGTCGAGCTTCTGGTAAATGCCTGCTGTCAGCCGGAATGTCAGGGAAGAGCACAGCATTATAAGGATATCAGTCAGCAGCAGATTGCCTTCTGCAATCACATAAAAAAGTATCCAAATGTACCCTTTGACCTTGAAAAATACGATCTCAATCATTTCAGCAGCTGCCCATATTCCAAGCGCAATATTTTTGATATCCGCGAGCTGAAGACACATATATCTCCGGAAGCTATATGGGAGAAGTACGTGCCCATGGGCTTTGAGCAGTTCAAGATAGAGGGAAGGACTGCAAGTACACTGAACAAGATCGAAACTTATATGTACTATATGGCGAAGCCTGAACTCCGCGAAGAAGCGCGGTATTTCCTGCTTAATATGATGGAGGAAAGCGGAGCGCTTATTTTTACCTGACATCTGAAAAATGTGGATATTATAAAGCGGCTGTGATATTTACAGCCGCTGTTTTCACTTTAAAAAGAATAGAATTGTATCTGCTCTCTTTGTCAGAAATTTTTCTTGACAATGCTCCTCTTTTGATGTATAATATTTATGTTGCAGAGTTGATTATGCTTGTGTAGCACAGCTGGTAGTGCAGCTCATTCGTAATGAGCAGGTCTCGGACTGAAAATAAAGCGACAACCGTGCAGCACCTTACAAATTCAAAAATTTAATAATGCTTGTGTAGCACAGTTGGTAGTGCAGCTCATTCGTAATGAGCAGGTCGCAGGTTCGAGTCCCGTCACAAGCTCCAATGACAAACCGCTTAGAATAGCCTTCTAAGCGGTTTTTGCTTTTTTCTCATTTTTGAACCTCGGGTTGTATATAAAGCGCTGTTCGATGATAATCCACATTTATTATTTATGCTCAAAGATGGTAAAATGTATTGAAATGATACACTGATTGTGGTATAATATTATATATATTATCAAACAAGGAGGCGTTATTGGTGAATACTGCGTTAGATAATTTTATAAGCTCGATTCCTGTAGAAGTCAACGCCTCTAAGTATCATAATCAAAGCATCCCTCTTGATACTCATAGATTCACTTGTCCAGCGTGCGGAGAATACGTTGGTTTAGTTATTAACGGCTTCTTTCGTCATGGCAAACGAACAGACGAATCTGATTTTTGTGAAAAAAGGGTTGATTCAACCGGTAGTTCCTGTTCTCTCCAGTATAGAGTCGGCGTACCGATATACATCAGAAGAAACAATATGCGCAATGATTATGAATTAAAGATAGGATTTCCGTCCATACCATATGATATTTTGAAAATAGCAGCGGATGCTGAAGTTACAATAGCTGATAAAAGTAATATAGAAAAGGCTAAATATACATCAAAATATAGTATTTCTCGACTGTCTCCTTCTGAAACAACACTTTGTGAACTCGATTTTATTCCTGCGAATGACAGGTCTTATAGCTTGTATTTGTCTAAATATGGATATTACCTTGACAAATACCTTTCAAATTACGCCGATGGTTTTATTAACAACAACGCTCTGTTTACATATCATTCAGGCGAAGGTCGAAAGATACACAAGGGCGATACAATAGAAGCAAATACCGACTATATTCTTGTTTCATCAAATTATATTAATGAAAATGGCGTTTTCCTTGAGAAGATAGGGAAGCTTAAACTGCGATATATGAACAGCTATACTGTTTATCGTGTACATTTCTCAGACTCTAATGAGGTAATATTCAAAAAACTTGTAGCGTTTTGTCATGAAAACTTCCGGGTTACACTTGTAAGGAAAAAGCCGGAATTGTTACCTCTTTGGCCGCCTACGATACAGAAGAATAATAGATATGAAGTAATAAATGGTCACACTGTGT
>NZ_JAFYYT010000003.1 GCF_017549005.1 Ruminococcus sp. | reverse complement strand
TGTAATCCGACACTTCAAAAATACATCTGATACAGCGGCGATGTATTCCGATGTATTCAGTATGTATCCGAAAACGGCTTAACACCGTATATGAATACATCGAATACACCAAATACATCATTTTTCAAGTTCAGATGAAAATTACTTTTTCCCGAGGACTTCTTTTTTATAAAGCTGAGATCATGTACAGTTTATCAGAATTGATAAAGTTTACCCTCGCCTATGGCGAGGGTAATTTTGTATCTTATGTGACGCGCTTTATTTGACGTTTATATTTTAACGGTTAGTTTTGATTGATTCTGTACCTTATATTCAGAATACTCAGAAAGTATTAAAATATGATTCATCTGAGAATTCTTGACAATTTCAAAGATGCTTTTTGTCGGCAGAAGTACGACTTACGTCCGCCTGCCCGCCATTATTTTTTTTCATTTTTAATTTGGCCTTTTTATCATAGTGCTTTTGAACATTATAGTAGTATTTTGGTGTGCTTCTAATTCCTCCGATATATTTATAGGAGATTTTCGACCATATCCCCTCCGTTGCCATATAAGGCAACAACGTGCACATCATGGTAAATATTATTGCATACACCAAGGCGTCTGAAAACGTGCTGCCAATCTTAAGAAATGAATACCAAAGCACAAAGGTCAGCAACTCAAAAAAGGCAAAAATCAACCCATAAACCAGCTTACCCTTGTAACTGAACGGCACATCAGGAGAAGCCAGTTTGCCTGTCTGACCGTTCATGGCAATTGTATATTCTTTTCTTTTGTATTTAAAATTCATAAACCATATCGGCACAAGGTAATAGGTCAGCTTCTGATTTCTTATCTTGCTGTGTGCATTTACGTCGAAGGAGTCGGGAAAACGACACACACTATCCAGTGCGCCGACTCTTTGTAAACAACAACTTTTTTTTACTTCTTCGTCTGCAAATTCCATTGCATGCTCGGCTCTTATGGAGTATCTGCTTGCGTAAAAGCCGGTAAGGCAGGATTCGGTAAATTTTACCGAATGATTGAACCAAAAAGGAGCAACAGAATAGAAAACATCCTTTTTTATATCTGTTCCGAGAACTGGGAAATCCGTTACTTTAAAGGAGCGTTTGTTAGAATGATCTCCGTATGTGTCACAGACACAGCTATAAAGCCATATTGGTATATAACATCCGACAATATTATCCGTTACCGAAGGATCTCTGAAAGCCTTTGGGGCATATCTTGCGATGTTTTGTCTGTACTTTTCCGCAAATTCTTCAGCTCCGACCCTGAAAGGTATGACCCTGTCGGGACGCAGATCACCGGAAAAATTAGAAGAAATGATTAAGTCATGATTGCAGAAAGGACATCTGGCAGAAGCTGAGTTATTCTTGGTTATGATGTTTCCGCCGCATGAGGAACATGTATACTCCGCAAGCTCCTCGAGCATATCGGGTTCCCATACATATTTTGTCCTGTCAACCCAGTCAAAGTCGGATTGGTTTTCATCTGCCACTTCATTGAAGAAATGCGACCGTATATATTCAAGGCTGAAACCTTTTGAGCAAAAGTTACAGACCATGCGTTGCCTATTGATATCAAAACGCATCGGAGCTCCACATGATGGGCATTTGTACTCCTTTACATCTGCCATAGAAATCACCGCCTCTTTGTTATTATTTCTTTCAAATCATGTATATTAGTGTGATTCGCAGATTTGCCTTTAAATAAAGGGTTTACGCGGCAACTGCTGTAAAGCGGTTGCCTAATACGAGCAAATTATAACATATGAGCACTTCAAAGTCAAGTATATATGACCTGAAAGTCTTTATATTTGAGGAACTTCTGCCTTGGAACAGATTTGTGCAGAACATATGCAAAAGCAGTATCATAGCTGAAACAACTAACGGAATTGCGACTTGCAGCTTATCTTCACTCTCCTATTTTTACTCAATTCTTGATAAAAGCAGTGATGACAAGAATGCTAAGAACGCAGTTTCATCGCTCTATATTATACTATGATGCTACTTTTTTCTTTCCCTGACTTAAGGGCGCACTTATATACCATTTTCATGGTATGTGCGCTCTGCGAGGCAAATATAAAATTAAATTCCTCCAAAAAGAAGCTGCTATCTGATTTAAGGATGTGACAAATGACCTCTTTCAAGTCCGTAGCAGAAATGTTATACTTTTGAAAGAGGAGTGATATCAATGAAAAAATTATTACAATATTTGCTGCGATTGTCACAGCAATAATGTGTTGTAGTTCATGTAGTAAAACAACAACTCAGACATCACAACATACGGGAACAAGTACTTCTCAGACCGAAAATATTAATGAATCCCTCAACGACTGGCAGAAGAAAGTGCTTGAAGCACAGGGACTGCCGACAGAATATGACGAGCTAGATGTTTCGCAGAAGATAGCAATACGCCGTATGTATGAAATGAAGAAATATCTTGATGATAAATACGGTATGGAGTTCGAGTATGCGGGATATATTCCTGCGGGACTAATGGAAAAAGAACAGTTTTTTGCATATTCGAAGGAGCTCGGCACAGACGGCGGAAGGAACTACGTAACAGTCAGAACAAATGATAAGGGAGAATTTACAGACGATTATGTCAGTGCTACTCTAAGAGATAAGTTTGAAAAGATGTATAATGACTTCGTTCAGGATTATTTTCGTTCAGACAAAGCTGTTGTATTCATCAGCCATTTTGAATGTGATTATGAAGATATCAGTGAAATGAATGATGTTTTTTATGACTGTAAAATTCACGGACAAAATCAAATATTTATTTCAGATGAGCTATGTAATGCGGAAAAGTTTAAGCATTTCACAGTTGATTATTATAAATGGCTATATCAGAAAGGCATTTATGGTAATACAAGAATAACAGTGATTTATGATAGGGATTTTGATTCCATTACCTTTGATAACTATACTGATTTTTATGATGATAATCAAATGGAATTTGACATAGGTCTATTTGTAGATGAGAATTTAAGCTATACCAATACGTCGTTTTCAGTATATAAAATGGATAATGACAAAATAGTATGTGAAAGAGAAGAAATCAATCTTGATAAATATGGAGTTAATTAATAATAAGACAAACGGGACAGATGTGTAATGAATGCATCTGTCCCGTTATTGAATATTCGACTGTCATTTCATTATTATTTGGGGCAACAATTGGTCAACAAAGCTACCTTAGTCTGCAAAATGTTGCCCAAAATGATTATAGAATAACTTGGATACTTCGCAATATATCATCGTTTACGCAACTTAGCCATACATTGCCAAAAACTAAAATTTAATTTAGATTTATCATAGTAACCTACTTAATATCCATACTATAATCAAAGTCAAGAATGCATAGCTTGCCGGATATCCGCCGCCCTAAAGATAAGTTGGTTTTAATGATCAGCGATCAGATGTTGAAAATCTTATACATTCCTTTTTTATCTTTTACAAGTATGACCTCAGTGCCCTTACTGCGAACAAGAGCTTCCTTGTCATTGAGACTTATATCGCTCAGGATTTCATGTGTATCCGATGTTTCAAGAGTATAGAAATAGGTATTGCTGCTCTCGCCGGATGAATACATAACGCTTTCTGATCTCCTGCCTTTTATTATAACGTGTCTTGCCGAATATTCTTCTCTCGGATCGCCCGTCAGAAGCTTTTTGAATAAGTATCCGATCACAAATGAGGATATGATCAGTATGGCAAGCATGATAATCAAAGACATACCGTGAAATACCGCCGTGACTATCACCGATACCAGATCCATAGCGGCAATAATAATAAGCAGAGTTTTGAACTGTTTCTTTCTGAGAGTCTTTATGGAATCAACATCAGCCTCCGAAAGCTGATAAAAGCTGATGCTGTCTATAAACGCTGTTTTTGCTCTGCTTTCGTACAACCGTTGTTCAGTCTCCTCAGGCGGCATGATCGGGGCAGAGTATATACCTGAAGAAATAAGCGGCTCAGCAGGAAAAACATCGTAGTTGCTGATCTTGTTTTTTACCACCAACACCCTTGATCCTGTTTGGAAGACCTTTGCATACATAGAGCCTGTAAAATTCCTTATCTCAGCGCCTGTATCATCAAATTTTACAGTAAAGTAATGTGTTGTATTTGTGGTTTCATCCCCACTGCCCCCTGTCGTTTCCTGTGTTGCATAGCAGGATACAATGGTCGCATAGCGTCCTCCGACAGGACAGCGGAATATCTGACAAACAGATACTATCAGACATATCCAGCCAACAGAGCTGAATACCAGAAAAGGAATAAAACCCGAACTGAAATTGCTCCCTGACATGATATATATAAAGAAAGTTACAGATATTATTACAATGCTTGCTATTATGAACGGAATCAAGCGGCTGACCTTACACCTGCGTATATAATCAATTTCAGCTTTGGCAAGCGGGTAAAAATCAGCAGAATTTATAGGATGATCTTTTCTTGTATAAGCCATAAAACACCTCTTTTTCTGATTTGAAACTATTTTGTTATAACAATACTTTATCACTTTGTTTTTTTAAGTCAAGAGTATGAATGTAATTCATGTTGCTATACGGACAAGTCCCCGCGAGTGCGGTGACTTTCTGTATCATTCTTATTTACCTTATCGGACTCGCCTCAACAGAGTCTCTTGATATCAGTCTTATCTCATCTTCCTCAGCTGTATAATTCACAGGCATAAGGCAGAATCCTTGAGTTTCTCCGACGGTATATCTATCCATATATTCAAGCACTGCCAGATTCTTAACATAGTATGCATAATAATATTCATACGCTTCACGGCTCTTTTGCAGATCCTTCAAATCATCATCTGAAATAACGGGTGTGCAGAATTCATTGTTTATTATCTTATCTCTTATTTCGAGCACTGATAACGGTGCAGCATTTTCATCGACCCAATAAAGATCATTGGAAATATCCAGCATTATCCATTTCTCATACTCAGAATCCCACACTTCATTTACTACATGACATTCATTTTCATAAACAGATAAAGATTCTATCCATAGCTTTCTTGCATAGATACCGAGAGCTAAACACATCTCGTTCAGTATCTGAGCTTTCGCCTTGCAGTACGTTCCTTCTTTTTTATTATCCAGATATGCAGCAAGCAGATATTCTGCATTCATGTTTTCGGGGAGCACCTTAGCTGTACTGTTATGTCTGATACGTCCCGCATACTCATGCATAAGATTTTTTGCCTTAGCAAACTCGCTTCCCTCACCTGCAGTTTCTTTAAGATGATATTTTTCAAGCAGGGTATCATATTCCTTATTGTCGAAATCATACTCAAAGACTATTTTTTCTCCGTCTCTGAAATCCTTGGAATTTTTTAAGATGCCGTTTATGGTCTCTTCGACAAATTCCTCAGACTGAAGCCAGAAAAGCGGAGCTTCTTCAGAATCTGTACCTGCATATGCATAAATGTTCAAGCCTATACTTGATACAAGCAATATGCTTAAAACAATGATCGCAATTTTTGTTTTATTGTTTTTTAATTTCTCTTTCATTACATTCCTCATATTAATAGTTTAAATTCTGCTTTATACAGTAATCGGTGCACTCTTCATATTATAACTTTTCCAGCGCCCAAAGTCAAGAATACCTATACACGCCCCTGCGGTTGCGGTATGAACAATGATTCTTCTTTTATACACCAGATTACTACCGCCTTTATATCAAAAATACTATGGCTTAGAATTTCAATTAAGTGCCGCCCTTCATGGGCGGTTCTGTTTTATGTATTGACATTATATCGGTATTATGCTATAATTGGTGACAAGAGAATTGACAAAGAAGTAACATATGGCAAATCGAGAAATTATTGACAGATATACATATAAGAAGATGAAACGAGCGGAGCTTACAAAGTTCATTCTTCGATATGGTGACCAGCTTCTCGGAGAACAAGGCAAAACCATAGACCTCCCGGCTCTTGAGTCAGAACTCAGTAAGATCAAAGGTATCGGCGGTAAGCGCCTTGAGGAGATTATGGTCGTTATTGAGAAATTCTTAGATGTTGAATAGACAGGAGGTATACTATGAATTGTAAAAGAATAATAGCAGCTTTGATGTGTGCAATGCTTCCGTTTGGAACAGCCATACTTTCCGTCAAATCACCAATATCGGCTGCTGCTTCATCAGGATCAATGACATTTGAGGAACTATATGCTTTAGAGGAAAATGAACTTGAGCAGTATTGTTCAAAGAATGATCTGACATATATAAGCAAAGAATCAGCTAAATCAATACTCGAAATCAGACGCGGAAAATGGGTAGCAGTTATGCCAAAAGACTATATGCTCAAAGGCGTGACCGATCTGCTTGAAAGCGAAAATTCAAGTGATATGAAAAGTAAAAACTATTATGATTATGACTTTGAGAAGATCACATCAGAACTGAATATGCCAGAAAAATATTACAGAATCAATGCTGAAAATAATGATTTTGCATTCTATAAAAAGTCTGAAATCGATGCTGACGGTAATGCTAAGGATATTTACGTAAAACTCGCATCAATAGATGTTGAGATAGATCCTTCTATTACTGATGAGGATGCAATTGTAAGATTGTATCAGCTCATATCTGTGTGGACTGAGCAGAATCCTCTTGTTTACAGCGGAATAACTTTCCGTCACGGTCCTGCTCCTGGCAGCAAAATCGAAACTATAGAAATTGAAACACTTGGAGATGTAAACGCTGACGGATATATTAACGCAGTAGACGCTTCAAAGGTACTTGCATATTATGCCCGTATTTCTACGAATCAAATCGGCGAATACACTGAAGATCAGAAGCTTTCAGCTGATGTTAATCATGACAAAATGATCAATGCTGTTGATGCATCTAATATACTTGCTTACTACGCTTACTCCTCTACTACAAAAGAAGCTCCGATATCAATGGAAGAATACATGAAGAAGTAAGAATATATTTAGATTAGCTACCGCCCTTTTCACGGGCGGTTTTGCTTTATGTATACCTCCTCTTGCAGGCACTATGACTTCACCAAGAACAACAACACAACGGCCCTTTTTTTGAATATATACCGCAAAGAGAACCTTATTTCTTGATATTTTCCGATTCATGTGATATAATGTTCATAAAACACTTCGTTTATGATTTATGCAAAGGAGTTTAGATATGAAACTAAAAAGGATCATGATTGCCGCTTCTGTGCTGCTGTCAGTTTCATGTTATACGCTTCCCGCAGCAGCTACAGCCTCAGCTCCATCTGCTGCTGTATCGGCAGTCACCTCTTATGATAGTTCCTACAATCCGTGCAACAAGCAGGACGATATGGAAGTCCCCTACGACGGTTCACGCTGGGTACAGCCTGTGAAATGGAATGTCCCGACCATAAGACCTAAGGATTATAATGGCGGTATTATGCTCTTTTTTGACAAGATAGGATTTGATGCCGGCTATGCCAACGGCAAGGTGCAGCGTGTATACTTCAGTGTGAGAGGAGCAACCGAGCCTGTAAGCCTGATTAAGTTCCACATTTTTTATGATACCAGACTTACCGTCAAAGAAAACTCAAACGGTGAATTCGTTAATTCCGGCAAAGCTGTAAAAAGCTTCACAACAGGTTCTTCAATGGTGGAGGAAGGTCAGCTGGCGTTTTATGCATATTCAGATGAGAATATCCTGCTGGATAACGCCAGTTTATTCACCATTGACTTTATAATTCCCGAAGATGCAGAACAGGGTGATGTCTATCCCATCGGTATTTCGTACGTTGATGACGGTATAGTACCAGATATGTTTATCAATTCGCAGCAGGACGAGGCGGGAAGACTTCAGATGACCTACGTTTTCACAAAGGGCATATATAACGGCTACCTCAAGATCAACGGCGAGAAGCAAACTACGACAACGACCACCTCAACTACTACTTCAACTAAAACAACAACCACCACTGCTGTGACAACAGCGCCTCCTGTTCCCAATCCCGAATATAAGCTTGGTGACGTCAACAACGACGGTCTCATAAATGCAGTGGACGCTTCATCTGTTCTTGAATATTACGCAATAGTCTCATCTGCCCGGTTCAGTACCTTTACAGCAGGTCAGAAGCTTGCCGCTGATGTAAATCACGACGGCTTCATAGACGCTGTTGACGCATCGAAAATACTTTCCTACTATGCATATCTCTCTACAGCTAAAGATGATATAATGCCTTTAGAGGAATACATAAAGACTTAAACTTGCAAAAAAGGAGGACCGAAGTCCTCCTTTTTCATTATTATACAGATCAAATCGCTCCCTTTTCAAGCGTAGCACTAAAACCGAGTCCTGCTGTCTCATAAATGTATATTTTCCCAAGCTGGATACGCTTGTCACCTTCTGTTCCCTCAACCAGTATCTCGATATAACAGTCGTTCTGATAACACTGATCATCGGGCGACCATAATACATAGCCGCAGTTTTTTATATCGCAGGTATTTCCGGAAACAATAACAGCTTCACTTTCACTGTTGAGATAACAGTCTGCAAAGTAACCGGCGTTAGCTGTCAGTGTAACAGGATATCCAGGAGGATCAATTTCAAGCAGTATGCCAAGTCCCGACCAGTCGCTCATTACAGGATTATATCTTGTCTTGATTGATACGATATCACTCAATTCAGGTTTAACTTCACTTTTTTCTTCCTTGATACCAAGCAGTTTATACTGTATCGCCTGTGCGTCGCCGACAGTAAGTCCGTCGCCGTTCATATCACCGTTGAGTTTGCCCTGTTCGGTAAGGTGATTCTCGTCTGTACCGTTTATTCCGTATTTATTGGGATTTGCAAGAGCCTGCATGATAAGTACTGCATCTGCCATATTTATCTCGCCATCGCAGTTTGTATCACCTGAAAGCTTTTCTGTAAGCTCCGGATCCGGCTGCGAAGAGGTCTCCTCAGTACCCTGATCACTCTTTTTGAGCACTACTCTGTCGATATAGAGCGCAGCAACCTGCATATCATACAACAGACCGCTGTTGCCGTCACTTGTGAAATCGCATTCGTTCTTTATTCTTTCAAGAACATCGTCAGGTATCTCAGTATCTCCCATTTTCCCGGTTTGAAGGTAAGTTACATATGACTCTGCATACATTTTATCAAGTTCATCGACTGTTCCGTTTCCGTCAATGTCAGGCGCAGATTTCATCTTTGATGCAACTCCTGCCAAATAGTTTTTATAATGATCTTCTAAAGTCGGAAATACAAAATTTTCGTATTTATCATCATAAAGACGGAAAGGAGCAAATACATCAATATTATTATCCGGATCCATTTCCTTTGCGAAAAGCGCATCTGCATATTCCTTGTAAAATTCACCTGTACTGTCAGTTGCCATTGCATTTGTTCTTTCAATGACAGAATTAAGAATGTAGGTACTGATCAATTCCAGATCATCGTCATCACCGCTTATGCCATTATTGTTGTAATCGCAGTTTTGATCCAGATTATCATATTCTTCCTTTGTAAGCTTGCTTTCCTCAGCTGTTCTGCCGTATAACCTGTCACCGTGAAAGAGGTCGGCAATATGCAGGTCTCTTCCGTCTATTTTATTGTCAAAATTAAGGTCAGGAGCAGGTATTTTTCCTGATTCTATATCATCGAAGAACTGCTTTTGAAGTTTTTCCTTTTCACTTGCCTGCTTTTCAATTTCATCCAGTGACGGCACAGAAATACTTTCATCTTTACTGTATTCAAGATAAGCCTTGACATAATCGCCTATATAGTAATACTGCGCTCCCTCATGGAACTTTTCATAGTATATGTTATCTGAATATTCGGGAAGAACAGGTTCTGTCATGAAAAGGCAGTCAAGAAGTGCCGAAGTATCATAATCCTGTATGAATCCGTAATTACTCTGCTCCAACGTTATTGCCTTTGCCCTTGCCTTTATCTCATCATCAAGCTCTATTTTCTTATCGGGAGAACATTTATATGACCATATGCCCGTATCAGGATCCTGTATGCCTATCCACGGCTCGGAAGTTGTGGCTATTTCAAAATCCAGAACATCGGATATGTCAAACTTACCGTCATTATTGACATCAGGATCGACTTTTCCCTCCTCGATCATCTTTTGCAGGAAAAGATAATGTACGCCAAGATATATTGTCCTGTTATTAAGTGTATCTATAAAATTTATGCTGAAATTGTTACTGTTATAGCTTGGACCGTGACGAATGCCCAGCTCATCATCATATGCTTCATATGTTGACTGTGCAAAATAAGATGTATCAATATCACAGTATAGGAGAAAATGGCAAATAATTTCCAATTTTTCATCTACTTTTCCGTTACCGTCAAGATCGGCATTGGCAGCTATCTTTGTCCTGATATCCTCCGGCAGATAGTCATGGGAGCCGGGATAGTCGTTATATCGATCAAGGAGATAGCAGTCAAGATGATCGAACTTTCCGTCTGAGTTGAAGTCGATATCAAGGTTATTCTCAGTGATATACCGCACAGTCTTCTGTTCGACTTCCAGAGAATGTAGGTATGTGAGATGAGGTTTGTTCTTAACATTCAGTTCAATATCTGCTTTGGGTATGCAGGGCATGGCTGCTGCCGCAGTCAGCATAGCCGCTGCAAAAGACATGATTTTTTTCATAATGATATCACTCCTTTGATTATGTTTTGGCATGCACGGAACTTTTTTCATTATACACTATATTCAGGCATTTGGCAAGAGAATTGAGACAACTGCCATGCCTCGAAGACTTTTGTTTACTGCAAAGCAGGGATTTTCGCTGTCGGGCTAAAGTGTCTTTTGCATACGCCCCTTTCAGTAACCTATGTAAAAATACATCCCCCTCAACTGCGTGAACTCTCCATATCATTTTTTCATAAGCTTTGAACTATCATGGTACTAAGCTAAATCAGATTTATCATAGCAACTTATATATTATCCATATTATACACTGCACTGTCGCCAAAAGTCAAGAATATATATATGAACGAGTAAGTCCCCTAGCGGAGACTTACTGTTTTATTCTTCGTTGCTGCTGTCAAAAAGCTCAGTGAAACAGCTGGTAATGAAGTCCATCTCAGTCTTTTTAGATGAATCATCAGCATGACTTTAGACATTGAATGTTGTAAGGAAGTCTACATGTCCTGCATAGTCCTGTATCTGCTTCATCGAGAAGCTATTATCGTTAGCATGGAAACTTATGCAAGAATGACGGAGTGCATGGAACTTTATATGCGGAAGACCGTTTGCATCAAACAGCTTGTTGAAGTGAGATATTATGCTGCCAGGAGCAATAAGAGTACCGACTGCATTCACGCAGTCAAAGTCCGTATACGCTTTAGTTTTCCTCGGCATAGTATCATGAATGTCTGATGTTATCTGTCATAGATCATATCACAGATAACGTACAGGCTCCGACACGGCTGTGCCGCATATGTCGTTAAAAACGGCATAATAAACGCTATTGTTGCTTCCTCTGTACTTGCATACCATGCTTATGTTTCAACAGTATCAGGGGACATAATGCCTATTGAAGAATTCCCGAAACAATAACCGCATATGCTCTGAAATAAAAAATGATGTTTTTTTGTTAACTACTTGACAAACTTGTTGCTAATATGTATGATGTATATATAAACTCATGATGAGAGTTGTTATCAATATTGCTGTATACATTATATGCTGCAATAATTATTGGAGGATGAAATGGAAATTCTGAAAGCAGAAAAACTCGTAAAAACATTCACTATCAGTGAAAAACAGCGAAAAGCCCTCGGTATAACCGAAAAGACAAAGGTCGCCGTCAACGGTATCAGTTTTACCGCAAGATCAGGCGAAGTGTTCGGACTTATCGGACCTAACGGTGCAGGCAAGACAACTACCATGCGTATGCTGGCTACTCTTCTTATTCCCGACAGCGGTGACGCTCTCTACAATGACGTGAGCGCTGTAAAATCCCCCGAGGAGATACGCTCACAGCTGGCATTTCTCACTACAGACTTAAAGCCTGACATGAAGTCCACACCAAACATCATGTTTGACTTCTTCGCGGAGCTTTATCACATACCAAAGGACGCTGCAGATAAGCGCAAAAAGGAACTCTTTGACGAGTTCGGCATAAATAAGTTTGCAGATACCATGATATCAAAGCTCTCACAGGGACAGAGACAGAAGGTATCTCTGGTAATTTCCGTAATTCACGATCCGAAGTTCGTAATTCTTGACGAACCTACAAACGGACTGGATATCATCGCTGCCCGCGTTGTGCGCGAGTTCATACTTGATATGAAAAAATCAGGCAAGTGCGTAATAATCTCCACTCACCTTTTCGACCTCGTAGAAAAGGTCTGTGACAGAGCCGCCATGATAATGGACGGCAAGATAGTTGCAGACGATACGCTTGAAAACCTCATGCAGGGACGCTCTCTTGAGGACGCATTCTACGATATCTATACAAGCCTTAACGGCGGAAATGATGAGGTGTGACCATGAGAGATATTATTACAGTTGCAAAAAAAGAAATAAGGGCATTTTTCAGTGACAAGGCCATCCTGATGCAGATGTTCTTGCTGCCCTTTGTCATAGTATTCGGCTATGGTATGCTCATGACGGCAACATGGTCAAATACACGTGAGGAGCATGCATCACAGGATAACATATCTATCAATGCCTACAGCATAAATGCTCCTGCCGAGTTCAGTTCAGCATTGAAAGAACTTGGTATAAAGCCGGCACCTGATAATGACATTGAGAAATATAAGTCACAGATCAAATCCAAGGATACAGATATGCTCATGGTATTCCCCGATGATTTCAAAATGGGCGCATCTGATTCAGATTCACTGTCAAATATAGATATTTTCTATAATTCCGACAAGAATTCATCTATGGAGCTTTATTCCAAGGCCACGTTTGTATTCACCACAATGCAGCCGCGCATATTTACATTCAATGAAGCCGCAGATGTTGAATACGACCTCATTGACAAGGCAGCAATGATGAGAAATCTTCTCGGCGGAATAATACCTCTTATGGTATTTATGGCTGTATACATGGTTTGCATGAACCTTGCAGCAAACTCTATCGCAGGCGACAAGGAAAAGGGCTTCCTCAATACGCTGCTTATAACGCCTATTAAGCGTGAAAGTCTTGCAGCAGGAAAGTCTCTTGCTATACTTCTGGTAGCTGTCATTGCAAGCTGCTCGGCATTTTTAGGAATGGCATTATCGCTGCCGAAATTCTCAAAGGCATTGAAAATATCCGAAAACACAAGCTACAGCATAGCTGATTATGCATTACTTCTTGGCGCAGTTATAACTGGCGCATTCGTATTTGCAGTTGTGCTCCTTATCTTCTCTACAATTGCCAAGGATGTAAAACAGGCAACAACTCTTTCGCCTATCCTTCTTCTGGTCATTATGATACCTTCGGTACTGTGCTCATCCGAAAGCTTTTCATCAAGTGTTGAAAAGCTTGGCACAACAAACTACCTCATTCCTGTATGGAATTCAGTAAAGCTTCTTCAGGACGGTATCAAGGTCAGCTATTCATGGGCAAATGCAGGCATAACATTCGGTTTAAACATTGCCGTTGCTCTGTTGGGCATTGTATTTATCGGAAAGCTTTTCAGAAGAGAAAAGATCGTAAACGGCTGATATCATCAGCATACATCAAAGCTCCCATATATGTGTGATACGCATAGGGGAGCTTTTTTATACTTATCTGTATTTTCTTTCAGGATGTTCGGAATAGTACCTTTCCTTATCCTGATACATCCGGTTGCCACCCCGAAGGCAAGCTGAAGCTTGAACAATATAAGCTCCGGAAGGCCTTGACAGTATGTACATTCCTGCCAAGCAGAAAGGCAGCTACATAATATATTTGAGGACGGCGAGTACCGTCCTCTGTATATACTATATGACTTTCAAAACATATATCTCCTTCGGAAGTATGCCGGAATGCTATCCTTACCACTTTACACAAACTATTTTTCTGAAACAAAAGGCTCTCACAATCAGAACCGTGAGAGCCTTATTGTTTTTAATCTGTGATCTTGTCATCGATCAGCTGAAGACCAACAGATCTGTTTCCATCGTAAATGATCTTCCAGGCTGCCTGATCGTGATTCCAGGGCTCACATGAATAAAACATCACATTACTATTAATATTATATACTGCACTATGCATTTAACAGTCAGCAGCACCAGAAGTTGTACATCTCAAAGAATACCATTGCGGATACGGTTATAAGGTTGCCTGTAAAGCAGGACAGACTGCGTATTCTTCCGTAAGGGAGCTTCTTTTTTGAAATGAATGAGTAAGCAGCGGCAAGAAGCGCAAGACCGCATAATGCCAGACAAATAAGCTGTATAACTCCGATGACAGCACCCTCGGTCCTGGTGAGACCGTGTTTGTCTCCTTTCACGCGAATGACCACAATGGATATTATTGCGGCAAGTGATATTATCTTTGCAAACTGTCCTGCGGTGATGATGTGAGCAAAGGAAAGCGGAGCAGCCTTGCCTGCTTTATTGAGCTTCCGCTTTGCAAGGAGTATGAACAGCGAAGCAACTCCGCAGAGCATGAAGCCTGCAAGGAGACAGAGCTTAGGTATATAATTCTTTATTTCAAGATATTCCGAGCAGCAGTTTACAAGGCCACGTCTGCCGTCCGAGTTTTCAACTATGCTAAATATAGTATCATCGTAATAGTCTTCGGAATGATATTCAAAAAACACATCATCAGCAACCTTTGCAGCGTTTATACTGTCAATTGAAAATGCGTCCATATATAATATGAATTTTCCGATACCTGCTGCATGGGTACGGGTATCTGAATAGTATCCGCTGTATGGTGTCATATCTGCTTTTTCGTAGTTTTCACCTATATATTTTTTCAGCTTCAATCTGCCGAAAACAGATCCGCCAAATGAATTTGGGAAATCATCGCCGCAGTTTGAAAGGCCTACGACTCCGAACTTTGATACGGGATCAAATTCCATATTTGCAACGCAGCCGAAGGTAGCACCTGTATGTCCGAAAGTGCGGGTGTTATTGTATTCCTTGACGTCAAAGCCGTAGCTGAAGCCGGGAATATCCGTGTTTCCGTAGAATGACGAGCCTGACAGGAGCTTCTCCTGAGTTTCGGCATTCCGGAAAAGTGGGTGGTCATCGTTGACGAAAGCCTGTGCGTAAGTTGCGAGGTCACCGAGAGTACCCGTTACGGCGCCGCAGGGGTAGAGCTGATCGTTGAACAGGCAGGTGCCCTTGGGCTCGTATTCTTCTACTACCCTTTCCTCTATTGTTCCGTCTTCATTTTCTTTATAGTTTGTATGCAAGGATGATTCGTAGCAGATCGTTTTCAGACGCTGCTCTCTTACCCACGGATTATCGGTAAAGTCGGGACCTGCTGAGGTATGCTCCATACCGAGGGGCTCAAAGATATTCTTATGTACGTACTCAACATAGTCCATGCCGCTGACACGCTGAACAATAAGTCCTGCAAGAGCAGCTGCCCAGTTTGAGTAGGAAGCTACCTCTCCCGGACGGTAGGTCTGGGCGGGCTCGGTATTTCTGAGAGCTTCTTCAAGTGACGGCATTTCAGCCATGTCCTCTGAGGTGGAGTCGTAGAACTTCTCGCACCAGCCCCCCTTGTGGTTCATAATATCCGTTAGTGTAATCGGATCGTCGTATTTAAGATGGCGGAAAAAGTTATCGGGGAGATATGTGCGTATATCTGCTTCAAGGTCAATTTTTCCCTGTTCCCAGAGCTGCATGATACTCACCCATGTAAAGGTCTTGGAGATACTTCCCCATTCAAACACGCTGTTTTCGTCAGCAAGGGTGTGCTCTTCGATATTTGTGCAGCCGTAGTAACGGGTATAGAGTATCTCGTCGCCGTGGAAAATAAGCTCCACACGAGCGTTGGATTTGTCTCTTCTTTCGATATTGTTGCGATGTGAGTCCCATTTTTCCTGAATTTTTATAACAGAGCTGACTGTTGCTCCCGACGGAAATTCAAGAACGTCTTCATCTTCTGCAAAGGCACTGAATGGCTGAGTGCAGACTGTAAGCACCGCCGCAGCAATGATAGCGGCAGTTCTGCGAAGTATTCTTTTCATCTATATCCACCTCCTCAGAGCTCGCGGGCTTCATAGTCCACTACCGAGCAAACAAGCTGATAAAGGGTGAAGCCGAAGCCGATAAAAATCAGTATAATGCTGAGCAGCAGACCGTTCATGGGAGCTGCAAGTGCAATGAGCATATTTACAAACACGATAAGTGCAGGCTTCAGTATATCTATATTGAATATCAGAAGAATGACAGATGATACAGCATAGAATATTGCAATTCCGCCTAAGAATTTAAGAAAGCTTCTCAGCAGGGAGTTGTTCTTGCTTGAAATACCCTTTTTGAAATATCTCCTGTGCTGACCGGCCATTACCATGAGCGTAACAGCGAAAAAAAGCCAGAACATTGAGTTCGTCATAGCCCTCATCTGTATACCTGTACCGAAACCGCTTGATACTTCGTATAAGTTGCTTATGTCCTTAGAAATGACAGAGGTGTGGAAATCACTGAATTTTTCCATTATTAAGTACAGGATAAAGATAATGACGGAAAAAATGGTGTATATTACTGTAGTCAGAGCAAAACGGGAAATTACTATGCTTTTTCTGTCAGTGGGGAGAACAGTGAATATCTTTCCGGTATTATGAGTCTTTTCTGCCATTGTGATAGAAGGCACGAGCATAACTCCCACTACAACGATGCTGTATACCATGAATATGGATTCAGTCAGCATTCCAACGACTACAAACATAGCAGTCAGCATGAAAATAAGGAAGAATTTGCCCTTGTTCCTGCCCTTTGCCGATATGAGATCGACTCGGATGAGATCGATTATCTTTTTCATGTTTTCCCTCCTTAAAGCTCTTTGTCAGAAGCCTTTTTAACGGTGACCGTACAGAAAATGTAAGCTGCTGCTAAGGTGACTGCATTCAGTATGGCAATGGACAGCCATTTTCCTGCCGAAGTCCGCGGCAGCAGTATATCCTTTAATGCGTCAATCTTATCGTTGTATATCATAACAGATATGACTGTAGCTACTGCAGCAAATACAGCCACAATTATCAGGAATTCACGTATGGCAGCCTCCATATTTTTTATCTCTGAGCGCATCTGCGTAAAACAGAGGACAATAGTTAAGAAAGCAAATGCCGCAGCAGCAAACAGATACATTTTCATATATTTGCTCTCAGGCAATTTGTGAAAATTGCTTGCTATATGCGAAAGTCTTTCTGGGAGTATCTTGTAAAGCGAGGAACCCCTGCATATGAACAGACACAGAAAAGAGAGCAGTTCGCCTATGAACATAGTAACGAACATTTCAGTAAAAAGCGCCTTTATGACGGCGCTCCTGCGTACAGGCAGCATACCGTAGAGCCTTTTGCAGTTTGAATTGTTGATTCCCTGTATTGGCGCTATGATCATTACAAAGTTTACTACACAAAGGATACCAAAGGTGAGGCCGAACAGTGAGGCTATAATGCTTACTGCGACAAATACGGCTACATAAGGTACAGTGAGCCTGCTGACGGTGATAAGGTCAAACCTTATCATTTTCATCATTTCGTTCATGTCTGTCCTCCTTTGCAACATAGACAAGTATCTCGTCGATATCAGCCTTTTCGGTCTCAAGCTTGTCGGTGACTTCACTCAGATACTCGGTGCTGAGAAGTGCGTCGAATCCGTTTCTGTAGCCGTGGAAGCCTATGCATTTTTCACGCAGTGCAGAGGAGATGTCCTCCTCAGCGCCTCTGAGAATAACATATTTTTCGTTGAGTTCATCTTTAGTTCCCGTGAACCAAACCCTGCCGTTGTGGAGTATTGTAACGTAGTCGGCGATACGCTCCACATCAGATGTGATATGTGTGGAGAAGAGGACGCTCCTGTTTTCGTTTTCGATGTACTCCGCAAGAATATCGAGAAGCTCGTCACGGGCAACGGGATCAAGACCGCTTGTAGGCTCGTCGAGTATCATAAAGTCAGCCTTGTGAGACAGTGCAATAGCTATCATAAACTTCATTTTCATGCCCTTTGAAAACTCGCCGACACGCTTGTTGTCAGGGAGTCCGAAGGATTTAAGTCTGCCTGCGAACTCCTTGCTGTCCCAGTCCTTGTAGAAGGGTTTCAGCTGTTTTTCGATCTGTTTTGCAGTAAGGTGTTCTGCAAGGTAAAGGCTGTCAAATACTACGCCCAGTTTTTCTTTTATGGCGATAGTGTCTTTAACGCTGTCAAGGCCGAAAACGCTTATCTTGCCGCTGTCTATATTAGCCATATTGAGTATGGAACGGATAGTAGTGGTCTTACCCGAGCCGTTTTCACCAACAAATCCCATTATATAGCCCTTGGGCAGGGAAAAGTTGACATCCTTCAGTGCAAAGCTGTCGTAAGCCTTGTTGAGTCCTTTTATCTCCAGAATGTTCTCCATAAATCATTCCTCCATAAATTTTTTTAACGCGGCGATGATCTCGTCATCGGAAAGTCCCGCATTTCTGCCGTTCAGAACGGCTTTCTCGAAGCCTTCCTCCATTTCGCAGAGCATACGCTCGCGGAGAAGCTCGTTGTTGCTTGGCGCAACGAAATATCCTTTGCCTGTAACAGAGATTATAAAGCCCTCCTCAGCAAGGTCGTTGTATACTCTTGTGGTGGTGATAACGCTTATTTTCAGATCTCTTGCAAGCTGGCGGATAGACGGCAGCTGCTCGTCTTCTGCGACCTTGCCTTCAAGTATCTGAGTCTTTATCTGCTGCTCTATCTGTTCGTAGATAGGCAGTTCAGATTTATTTTTTATAACTATCTTCATAGTGCACTCCTGTGTTATACTGTATATATCATCGTATATACAGTATAACACACCTTCATTCGTTTGTCAATACACCTGAATGTAAAAAATTTATGTACGTACCGCAAATGACTGTATATAGCCTGTTTATGAAAAAAAGCATTGCCTGAGCCAATCAGATGATATCATTGATTTTGAGATAATAATGCAGCGATAACAAATATTCAGCAGCTTTTATGTTCTTTATTGATTTTGCAGGAGCTATTTCAAGCATAATGATGCAGATGTAAACAGATACAAGCTGTAATACTCCCCCCTTTCATAATCGACCTTCAAAAATGGCACTTGAAATATTTTCATCGCAATGCACTAATCCGTTCCACACAATTTGTGTGAAATACCAAAAATGAAAACTCCATGCAACAATAGTATCTTTGCCAGACACATATATATCAAACAGGCTTATGAAGGGCAAGGACTCAATGGATAAGCCCACAGGAACGACAAGTTCTTTATCGCTTGTAAACGATTTTTAACCTTATTGTTATGAGATATTCGTTGACTTATTACAAACAAAATGTTATTATATATATACAAAGCCACCCATAAAGGAGGAATAAAAATGAGGAAGATACTAATACCGCTTGCTCTGGCAGGCACTATGCTGCTCACTTCATGCGGTGAGGGAATGAAAACGGCAGACAGAGCAGAAACCAACTCTTTTGCAAATCAGGCAGGCAGCTCTGCAGATTACAAAAGCGACGAGGCTTATGCCGATTCGGAAGCATTTGAAAACGGCGAAAGCAGCTCCATGAGCTACAAGCAGTCGGAAGTAAAGGCTATAAACAAGCAGATGCTCGTTTATTCATGCGACATGAGCATTGATGTTCTCGAATTCGATCAGGCCGTTGACAAGATACACGAACTCATCAACAACTACAATGGCTTTATCGAAAGCGAAAACTACAATGACGGCGGAGGCAGCACCAGATGGCAGTACACGGACAACGAGAAATGGAAGACTCTTTATACTACCATAAGAATACCAAGCGCCGATTATGAGGACTTCTGCAAGGATGCCGAGGACATCGGTGATATGCGCAGGAAGAGCTCCTCAGTGCAGAACCTCACCACCGAGTATTCCGACCTCAGGACCACCCTCAGCATTTATGAAGCAAAGGAAAAGCGCTATCTCGATATCCTTGCCGATATCAAGGACGAACAGGACGCTATCAGCGTTGAGAACGAGCTCACGAGCATTCAGATCGAGATCGCCAAGATAAAGACGCGTATGAACAACATCGAAAACGACGTTGCTTATTCCTTCATCAATCTCACCGTGAACGAAGTCCGCAAGTACTCCGACAAGCCGGTCGTCGAGAGGACGGACACATTCGGACAGCGCCTGAAGAACACATTGACCAAGACATGGGACAGCTTCCTGTATTTCCTGGAAAACCTGCTGTTCATCATAATAAGGATGCTTCCGTTCCTGCTTGTTTTCGGAATCATCATATTCATAATAGTGAAGATAATAAAATTCTTCTGCAAGCGTGCAGAAAAGCGCAAAAAGGCAAAGTATCAGCAGAGAATGCAGCAAGCTCCGCCAATTATGCAGGGAGCTCCTATGCCGCCCAATCCGCAGATGATACCGCCTAACGTACCGCCGCAGGCACCTCCGCCTGCCGCACCGCCTGCAAGCAGCGATAACAGCGGCAATAACAGCGACAATAAGGACAATAAGTGACCTTTCTCAGAGGGTGTGGTAAAGAAATTTATCACACCCTCACTTAATACCGGAAATTTTTCAGAAATATGTTATGTTTCGCTCCGTTTTTTTCAATAGATATAGTGAAAGCCAAAATAAATGCATTTATAAAGGCGGTGAGGCGAATGACGCACAAGGAATTTCGCAGCAAACTGAAAATATCCTCAGAAAAGGCGCACAAAGAGCTTTTTGAAGCCTACTGCGGCTATGTTTACACCATAGTTTTCAACAGGCTAAGAAGCTGTGCGAGCCGCGAGGACATAGAGGAGTGCGTTTGCGACGTTTTCGCGGACGTTTACTGCTATTATGACACCGAAAAGGAAATTGACGGTGATATATCAGGCTTTATCGGGACCATCGCAAGGCGCAAGGCAGCTGCCTTGTATAAAAGCAGGATATCCTCCGCTGAAACCGTTTCTATTGACGACGAGCTGTCAGAACAGCTGAGCTCGGAACAGGACGTGGAGAGCGAAACCGCTCTTAATGAACAGCGCAGAGTAATACTCAGCCTGATAGCAGGACTTGGCGAGCCCGATTCCTCCATAATCATACAGAAATACTACTACGGGCGCAGCGCACGGGAAATAGCCGATATAGTGGGGCTCACACCCGAAAATATCCGTGTCCGCAGCGGACGTGCCGTCAGGAAGCTGAAAGAAATGCTTGAAAAAGCGGATATCTCTTTATAAGGGGGCATATCTATGAAAAAAGATGAACTTGACCTGGATATTCTCGAAAATGCGGACACTAAGACCATAGAAACGCTTTCCGAAAACTATAAATCACTGTCGGACAGCGATGTTTCAAGGCTTTTTGCAAGGAGCGAAAAGCTCTTCAAAAACAGAGCCGCTGAAAGCGACGGCGAATACTCCTCTACTGTTTCGGGAGTTGAAGTCTACCGCAGACCCGTATGGAAAAAGCTCCTTGCCACAGCGGCTTCGCTGGTGCTCATAGGCTCGGCGGTAACGGGCGGAGCGCTTTTCTATAAAAACAATTTCAAAGACAAACGATACGGCGGTGATACTCTCACTATCGAAGAAATGATTGCCTCCGCAGGAGAGATGCCCTACATTCCATATGAATTCTTCCTTGAAAATAAAAAATTCCTGATGACTATTGACAACTTCACAAGTGAGGGAAATCCCCTGCAGCTCAGCGGCGGACCTTATCCCGACGCAGCAGTTGCTAAGCCCTTCAGATCCCTGCTCGTTGACGGCGATTCCGTAGTGGCTACCCTTCAGAACTGGATGTTTCCCGTGGTCTATGACGGTAAATATTTAGGCTTTGCGAACTGCGGTATGAGCCGAGCCGGCTCTGACTCTCCCGAGCCTTCATACTGGGGCGGTCAGATGTTTGCGCCGCAGCTCAACGAAGCTGTACAAAAAGGCGATTTAGCGCTTTTCACAACAGTTGACGGCACCTATGGCATTTACGAGGACAATACCGTTGTCACGCTTCTTGCAGGCGCTCCCTACAGCGGAAATATCACCTTTGAACAGGTAGATCAGGAGTATAACCTCGTTACTGCTGACTCCGTAAACAATATCGTATACCAGAACGGCAGCATAGTATGGGAAAATGTCCTCTCTCCTCCCGATGACTTCTTTGAAGAAGCTCCCCTCACTGACGAGCTCAGGGGCAAGAACATCATAGACATGACTCCCATATACGAATTTGCCTATGATTACAGTGTACTTGACAATATCACCGCAAACGCCGATAATATCATCATCGGCAGAGTTAACGGTATATCGTATAAGGCTCTTACATATGAGAGCGGCGGAACGCCGTACACTCAGATAGATGTGACCGTATCCGAAGACGCCGCAGGCAAACTTCAAAGCGGCGAAAAAGTCAGCATTTATATGCTGGGCGGCTACATCTCCATGAGAGACAGAACAGGCGATACACTGTACAAAACAGGCGGCAAGTACGGCGACGGTATCAGCATGACCGAAGAGGAGATAGACAACACCTATTACCATGAGATAATCGACAGCGGAGAAGTTCCCATAGCAGGCAATGAATACGCTTTCTTCGTAACAAACAACGAAGACGGCACCTACAGTGCTCCCGGTCATGAATACGGCATACTCTACAAGTATGACAAGGTCTATGTCCGGCGAGACAGTAACGGACTGAGCTATTTCACCCTCGACCAGCTCACAGGAAAGTGTAATTTCACACAACATGACTGGGGCATTGCTCTCACAGCGGAAAATGTCACAAGCAGCGGCCTTACACTGAAATGCACACAGTCGGGCGGCAAGGACTTTTCCGAGCTGAAAGCGCACGGCAACTTTGTTATCCAGCAGCTTATCGGCAGCTCATGGGTAAATGTCAATGAGCTGCCGCAAACAGCTGAGGTCAATTGGGTAACGGATACAGTCCCCCTGAACGACACGACCTCATGGGAAATTGACTGGGAATGGCTCTACGGAAAGCTTACCGAGGGCAGATACCGTATAGGTAAGGAGTTCTTAGACTTCCGCTCCCCGGAAGATTTTGACACAGAAATGATATACGCGGAATTTACGGTCTGAAAAGAAAAAAGCGTAAAGAAGCAATTCTTCTTTACGCTTTTTCTTATATTACTCTTATCTGGGAAGCTTTTCTATCATATGCAGCAGATATGCCTGTATAGCCTGTGCGTCGCCTGTAGTAACGCCGTCGCCTCTGTCGCTTACGTCAGCGTTTGCAAGTCCCTTTGATGTGATACGGTGCTCGTCAGAGCCGTTCACGCCGTACTTATTTGGATTTGCAAGAGACTGCATGATGAGTACAGCGTCGCCCATGTCAACGGCGCCGTCGCAGTTAGCGTCACCGTAAAGACTTGCCTCTTCACCGACCTCTGATGTAGCAATTGTGGTGGTGGTAGTAGTTGTTGTCGTTGTCGCAGCAGTTGTGGTAGTAGTTGTTGACTGCTGCTGCTCGCCCGAGCCTGTATTCTCTGTAAGCGAGAGCAGATATGTGAGCGGAGAGTTCCAGTATATAGTTATCTCGTTTGTGGAATAGCTCTCGGAGTTGTCAACATAGCACTTAGCCGCAGGCTGATCCTGACAGTAAGCCTTTGCAGCGCTGTCCTCGAGGTTCTGGTTTACGCCGCCTGCAAGCATACCCTTCATAGCATGGCCTACAGCCATTGAAGGACGGTGGTGCGGATTCTCGGGAGATACAGTACCATAGCCCGAAACGAAGCAAGTACCGCAGGGGTTGACGCCCAGGAGATAGTTGAGCTGAGCCTGTGCAGCATCATAGTAGCTCTGCTCGCCTGTGAGCTTTCCTGCAAGTGCAAGTATAATACCGCCGTTTGCGATAGTCATATTGCTGCCCCAGTTGTACATCGAGATAGCTTCTCCGTATGGCGAAGCCCCGGAAGTGCTGAGAAGCGACTTTGCCTGCTTTTCAACAGCGCTTACAGCATTTTCGTATGCAGCCTTGTATGCCTCTGACTCCTTGTCTGCGTTCTTCATTGTGAGGAGAGCGATATTGCCGTAGTCGCCCACTGTTGACCAGTCAAGACCCGTAACGGCTCTGCTGACGCCTGAAAGGTACTTCTCGTCACCTGTAGCGCGGTACATCTGAACAGCTGCCCAGTAGCGCTCGTCCTTGTCGGTCTTGTCGCCGTACTCGCCTGTAACGATGTCGGCAGGGTTCTTGAACAGGAAGTTCGGGTTAGCCTCAAGCCAAACCCATGCCTTATCAGCAGCGTCCATGCACTTCTTTGCGAAGTCCTTGTCGTACTTCTCATAGAACTCCGCAGCAAGCGCCATAGAAGCGCAGAGATCAGCGGTAGCAGTTGAGCTTACGGGAGTAACGATAAGCTCTGCGGTCTCCTTTGTAGGCATAACATATGCAGGGAAATTAGCGCATGATACCTTGTGGTATGCACCGCCGTCGGCAGTCTGCATCTTCATCATCCACTCAAGCTCGAAACGTGCCTCGTCCAGTATGTCGGGAGTTCCGTTGCCGCTCTCGGGGATACCGATATCGTCGCTGTAAAGCTCGGGAGCAGCCTCATAAGCGTAAAGCAGGTCTGCAACAGCCTTTGCTGCAGGAACAACGTATCTGCCGTAGTCGCCTGCGTCGTGCCAGCCGCCGCTCACGTCTATCTTTTCGTTTGTGCCGTAAACTGTAGCCATATCCGTATGGCAGGCATCATGACCGAAGTCCTTGTCCTCTATCTTGACGCCGCAGCGCTGTAAATAGAGCATTCTGACGCTGTCGTCAATGAGGTTTGAGTAGACCTTGTCCCCTATCTCGAATGTATATGAATCGTCGAGTCCCTCGCAGGAGATGTAGTACTTGCCTGCCTCACTGACTGATGAGAAGTCACCCGTCCAGTTTGTCTCGTCTGCTCTCTTGTTTTCTGTCCTGTTTTCCAGCTTTCCTGTAAATACAGCCTCCTTTGTATCCGCGTTAACGACCTTGAACTCGGTCTGATCGGTAACGTCGCGGAATACAGCTTTTTTCCTTCCGTCAGTCCTGTAGCCCACCTGGTCCACGTTTATGGACGGAGCATATGGACGGCTGGAAGCATAGTCAACATTGCTGTCGTCAACGAGCTCCAGTGAAACATTGTCTATATAGATAGTATGCTCGGGGAGCTCTCCCTCGTACTTCTCCTGTATACCGCAGTTGAAAACGAGCTTTGCCATGATATCGGTCTCTTTTTCCATTGTGAACTCATAGTCCACAGTCTGTGGCTCTGTAGTAAGCTGAAGGCCCTTCCAGGTGTAAGCCTGATAGGTACCGCCGTTCTGCTGTATCATTCCCTCGATAAAGCGTGGTTCACTTGAAGAAATGTCGTACTTGAGGCGGTAAACGCCGTTCTGATAGAGCGGAACGATGTCGTAGAACACCTGTACGGCATAATTGAGCTTTCCGACGTTGGAAACTGTCAGAGCAAGCTGTCCGTCCTCAGTGCCTAGAGAGCATTTACCGCCGCTCTCCTTGTAGGTGCCCCAGCCGGTGGTGCCGCTCTCAAATGTGGAATTGCTGATAATGTTCCCTGCGGCAATGACAGGAGCTCCGCTGTACGGCAGAGCAGCCGCAAGGACTGTACAGGCTGCAAAAACAGCTGCACAGCGTTTGATAGTAAGATTTTTCATTTTTGATTCCCTCTCAGTTACGTTTTCGCCGAGTAACATAATGTGCTTTTGGTCAAGTCCCGTACAGTGCAGATACGGTATGAACATACCGTATACAGGATTTGAGAAAGCTCAGTATTATGCTAAAGTCGGCATATCATTTTGTGCTTTTACATCTATATTGTATCAGAACAAAGGGCAGTACGCAATAGCGTTTCGTACTTGTTATATAACGTTTTGTGCATTTATTGACATTAATGTGCTATTGCAGCCGATACGGCGTCCTCACTGAATATATATTTGCTTTTGTGCTTAAATCAGTTGCTTTTTCCCGTAATATGTGTTACACTGAAACTACAGACCGGTTTAGCAGGAGGAATAATATGGAAAAGCTTTTACTGACAATAGATGTTATATGCCGCGAACCTCTTTCTGTCAGGGGTTCCGTGACCGAAGTCGTAATGGTACCTTTCAGTGGAACGGCTCACAGCGAGCATTTCCGCGGCGAAGTCATGGGAAACGCCGTGGACACCCAGAAATACAGCCTAAGCAGCGGCAAGTGCCGACTTTCCGCGCGGTATATGCTGCAGGGAACTGACAGGAACGGACAAAGCTGCCGGATATTCATCGAAAACGAGCAGCAGGGCGACAATTGCTGGAAACCAACAATAGTCACCGACAGCGAGTACCTCCGCAGCTGGGAAAAGCTGCCGCTGACGGCAACCGTGGACATCACAGAATCAGGCGTGACCGTAAGGATATATGCCCAGGACGTTTAACGGCTGAACTGAAAGTAAACTTCACAGAAAAGGAGAATATTATGGGACTGTTTGACAAATTCAGGAAAAAAGAGGAAAAACCGCAGGAAGAAGCCGACGAGATGATAGAGCTCGAAAAGCCGGAATGTTCGGGCTGGGACGCAATAACCGCCGCCTTTGAGGAGCTCTATCCGGACCAGAAAAATCCGAAGCACTACGGCGTTCTTGTGCCTTGGGAGCTTGGCGGAGACGATCCCCTGACAGGCATAAGCATTTACGAAACTGCCGAATACTACCACTTTGTCACCTACGGTCTCAGCGAAATATTTGAGAAAGAGACCGACGATCCTGAGATCAGCGGTTACGGCATGGAGTTCACATTCAAGCTGAAACGCTCCTGTATCGCCCCTGAGGACGAGGACGGGGAGCTCCGCTGCGTATGCGGCATATTGCAGAAGGTCGCAAGGATAACCTTCTCAAACGGCGAGCTGTTCCGCGCATATGAGTACATCTACACAGGTCAGACAACGGGTATCGACCTTCATCAGAAGAGCGACCTGACAGGCTTTATCCTCATTGCCGACAAGGACGTGAAGTCCCTGTCCACGCCAAATGGAAAGGTCGATTTTGTGGAGTTCATAGGCTGTACCAATGACGAGCTCCTTGCGGTAAAAAACAAGGAAATGACCGTCCCCGAGCTGTACTCAAAGCTCGGCAGCGATATCACCGACTATGACAGGACTTCCGCCCTGTAGCGGACGGCATCAAGCGCCTTTATCAACAGTCTGCATATACCATTCTGTAGAGGCGGATACTATCCGCCCACCCATACCATAATAAAACAAGCTCTGTTATTGTGCACACTCAACAATAACAGAGCTTAACTTTTATGCGAAACGCAGATTTTCAAAATTATTTTTTTCTTATTAAACGGTTTTCCGTTTAAAAAGCCCCTGTTTTGCCCCCCTTATAGAAAAGCTTTTTCTTCCCGCAAAAAAACGGGCGGCAAAAGCCGCCCTTACTGATCACTTATTACTGATTACTGAAAAGCTCTCAGAACTTTCTCCATACCATCTTATCCACAACGCCTGTGTAAGACTGGATTATCTTGACTACCTTATTTGAAACGATCTCCTCAACGTAGTCGGGAACAGGGATACCGTAGTCGCCGTTCCTGTTCATCTCAACAGCTGTATCTACTGCCTGTAAGAGGGACTTCTCGTCGATACCTGCAAGTATGAAGCAAGCCTTGTCGAGTGCCTCAGGGCGCTCTGTGGAAGTTCTTATGCATATTGCAGGGAACGGATGACCTACGCTTGTGAAGAAACTGCTCTCCTCGGGAAGAGTACCGCTGTCGGAAACAACTGCGAAAGCGTTCATCTGTAAGCAGTTATAGTCGTGGAAACCGAGAGGCTCATGCTGTATAACTCTCTTGTCGAGCTTGAAGCCGCTTGCCTCAAGGCGCTTCTTAGAGCGTGGGTGACAGCTGTAAAGTATAGGCATATCGTACTTTTCAGCCATTTTGTTGATAGCTGTGAAAAGGCTCATGAAGTTCTTTTCCGTGTCGATATTTTCCTCACGGTGAGCCGAAAGAAGTATGTACCTGCCCTTTTCAAGGCCAAGCTTCTTGTGTATATCGGAAGCCTCTATCTCGGCAAGGTTCTGATGAAGCACCTCTGCCATAGGAGAACCTGTAACGTAAGTTCTCTCCTTGGGAAGTCCGCAGTCTGCAAGATAACGTCTTGCGTGCTCGGAGTAAGCAAGGTTGACATCGCTGATGATATCCACGATACGGCGGTTTGTCTCCTCGGGGAGGCACTCGTCCTTGCAGCGGTTTCCTGCTTCCATGTGGAATATCGGGATATGGAGCCTCTTTGCGGGAATAGCCGAGAGACACGAATTTGTGTCACCGAGAATGAGCATGGCGTCAGGCTTTATCTGGCTCATGAGCTTGTATGAGCAGTTGATGATATTGCCAACTGTAGCGCCCAGGTCGTCGCCTACAGCGTCCATGTACACCTCAGGGTCTGCAAGCTTGAGGTCCTTGAAGAATACACCGTTAAGGTTGTAGTCGTAGTTCTGACCTGTATGTGCGAGTATGCAGTCGAAGTACTCTCTGCACTTGTTTATAACTGCGGCAAGACGGATTATCTCAGGTCTTGTGCCAACGATGATAAGAAGCTTGAGCTTGCCGTTATTTTTCCATTTTACATCAGAATAATCTGTTTTTATATCCATTATTTCACTACCTCAAAGAAAGTATCGGGGTGCTGGGGGTCAAACTGCTCGTTTGCCCACATTACCGTAACAAGGTTCTCCGTATCGGAGAGGTTTATGATATTGTGAGTATAGCCTGGGAGCATATGTATAGCCTGTATCCTGTCTCCGCTGACTTCAAACTCTATTACCTCATCGGTGCCTACCTTACGCTCCTGGATAAGTCCGTGACCTGCAACCACGATGAAGAATTCCCACTTGCTGTTATGCCAGTGCTGACCCTTTGTTATGCCGGGCTTGGAGATATTCACGCTGAACTGTCCGCAGTTCGCAGTTTTGAGGAGCTCCGTGAAGCTTCCTCTGTCGTCGCAGTTCATCTTCAGGTCGAATATGGTCTTCTCCTTGGGGAGATAGCTGAGATACATGGAGTAGAGCTTCTTCGCAAAGCTGTTATCCGGTATCTCGGGCATAAGGAGAGTGCTCGGCTGTGCCTTGAAGCTCTCGAGAAGATCAACTATCTCGCCGAGAGTTACCTTATGAGTTGTGGGAACGTAGCAGTATTTTCCGTTGTCCTTCGCAACAGGCTCAAGTCCGTCGTATTCGCAGTGGTGCTCCTTGTTTTCAAGAGCGTCGAACATCTCCTCAACAAGGTCGTCGATATAGAGAAGCTCCAGCTGAGTAGAGCGGTCGTTGACCTGTATGGGAAGGTCGTTTGCGATATTGTTGCAGAATGTGGCAACAGCGCTGTTATAGTTTGGTCTGCTCCACTTTCCGAAGAGGTTCGGGAAGCGGTAAACAAGCACCTTTGCGCCTGTTTCCTTTCCGTAGTCGAAGAAGAGGTTCTCGCCTGCAAGCTTTGACTTGCCGTAGTCGGACTCGCCGTATCTTCCGATAAGTGTAGCCTGTATAGAGCTGGATATCATTACGGGGCAGGTATTATTATGCTTCTTGAGAGCGTCGAGAAGCTCGCTTGCAAATCCGAAATTTCCCGACATGAACTCGCTGTTGTCCTTGGGGCGGTTAACGCCTGCAAGATTGAAAACGAAGTCAGCCTTAGCGCAGTACTCGTCAAGGAGAGCCTTGTCCGTATCGATATCGAATTCGTATATCTCTTCTATCTGAAAGCTGCGTGTACGGTTCTTGCCGTCACGTATATTCCTGAGGTTCTCTACTAAGTTTCTTCCTGCGAAGCCCTTTGCGCCTGTTACGAGTATATTCATCACTTTAACCCCATTTCTGCGAGGCGCTCCTGGATATATGAAAGTGAAGCTATCTTTTCCTTGGTCTCGGCAACTGTGAGGAGCTTTGTATTGCTTGAATTGAACTCAGTGAGAACATTTCTCTCCTCGTCGCCTTCCTTGAAGTACTTATCGTAGTTGAGACCTCTGTTGTCGGCAGGAACACGGTAGAAATCGCCCATATCGATCGCCTTAGCACACTCCTCGTTGGTGAGAAGGGTCTCATACATCTTTTCGCCGTGGCGGATACCGATTATCTTGATATCCTCCTTCTTTCCGCCGAAGAGCTCGCATACAGCCTCTGCCTGTGTCTGGATAGTACAAGCTGGAGCTTTCTGAATGAGAAGGTCTCCGTTCTCGCCGTTTTCAAAGGCAAAGAGAACGAGGTCCACAGCTTCCTCGAGGGACATGATGAAACGTGTCATTGTGGGCTCGGTAAGAGTGATAGGCTGACCGCTTGCGATCTGGTCTATCCACAGCGGGATAACAGAACCGCGGCTGCACATAACGTTGCCGTAACGTGTACAGCATATCTTGGTCTTGCCCGATGTTCTTGACTTTGCGATAGCGACCTTTTCCTCGAGAGACTTTGATATACCCATAGCATTTATCGGGTATGCAGCCTTATCGGTGGAAAGACAGATAACGCTCTTTACGCCTGCCTCGATAGCGGCTGTGAGGACGTTGTCTGTACCGATAACGTTTGTACGTACTGCTTCCATAGGGAAGAACTCGCATGAGGGCACCTGCTTGAGGGCTGCTGCGTGGAAGATATAGTCAACTCCGTACATAGCGCCTCTTACGGACTGAAGGTCACGCACGTCGCCTATGTAGAATTTGATCTTGTCAGCTACTTCTGGCATTGTTGCCTGGAAGTGGTGACGCATATCGTCCTGCTTCTTCTCGTCACGGGAGAAAATTCTTATCTCACCGATATCTGTTTTCAGGAAGCGGTTGAGTACAGCGTTTCCGAAGCTGCCTGTACCTCCTGTGATCATAAGGGTCGCATCTTTAAATAATGACATTTTTCATTCCTCCGAGTTATATGTTTGCATATCCTATGCTGAAGCTATGAGCAGATATCTCTGCCCCTGTCCGTCATCCGATATGCAGTTTCTTAAAGAGTTTATCCTCTTTATTTCTCATTTTTGCTGAAAAGCTATCCCAGTGCTTATCCCACCATTTGAAAAAGGGCTTTTCCAAAAGGTTTATCCTTAATATATCTACCACTGTGCAGACAGCGTATATGATGATAACGCTTCCTATGGCATGAAGGAAAATATAGCTCTTTCCATAGGTGCCGACATTGTCAAGAACATCATTCCAAAGCCATTTACGCATCGCGTCACAGTTAGCGTGTATAAGCAGTACGCCAAAGGACGAAGCTGCAACGGTATTGATAAACTTGCTGTAGGGTATCCTGATCGACTTAAAGAACAGGAAAGCGAATATCCCCACCACAACAGGCAGGAAAGAATTTGAATCCGTAACAAAATAGAACGGAGCAAATATGCCTTTCTTTGAGCCGATAAAAGCACAGCATAATATACTTGCTATTGAAACAAAAAGCGACAAAAGCAGAATCAGTCCGCATTTTCTTCTGTCCGAAAACAGTTCCTTAGGATATAAGCGGATATAGGCTGCAATGAAATATATCACCATGAACCATGAAACGTAATTCATAGTTACACCGAACGGACCGCCGTGTATCGTCCCGAACAGTACATAAGTGAAAAAGCACAGCAGCAGCAGTCTTATATGCTGACGCTCGTTCAGCGACTGTATCAGCGCATTAAGAAACGGTATCGACAGAAAGAATACGATAAAACAGCCCCAGAAATTCTGCTTCACTGACGTAACGGGAATTACAGCCTGAACGAGCCGCATTGCCGACAATCTTTCGTATCCGGTCATAAGAAATATGATATATATTCCTATCCTGTAGAACATTATTTCAAGCAGCAGTTTAGCAAACTTTTTCGCAGTTATCTTTGATCTGCACATAAAATAGCCTGTTATCATAACAAAGCAGTTTATGCCTGTTTTTCCCCATGCTCCGAAAAGCAGAAGGAAAACCGATCTTCCCGACATCTGATCCGCGGCTATAGGTCCGCCGTAATTCATCAGTCCTGAATTAATGACATAATGATGTGCAACTATAAGCAGCATTGCAATAATACGGAACAATTCGATGTTTGAATCGCGCTTCCCCCCTGTCTTTGCGATCACATCATTTTCCATTTTTACACCTCAGTATAACATCGCATATCCTGTCTACATCTTCAAGGCTGAGGTCTGCATACAGAGGCAGGGTAAGCACTCTCTTGCTTATATGGAGTGCAACAGGGGTATTGTTTATATCATATGCTCCGTGGAAGCAGTCAAAGGTATTTGTCAGCGGATAGAAGTACTTTCTTGCACCGATACCGTTTTCCGCAAGAGCTGCGAATACCTCGTTTCGGGTGGAGCCGAAAAGCGTAGGCTCGAATACTACAGGACAGTAAGCGTAATTAGGCTCAACGTCCGCCTGCAGAGGACAAAGGGTTATACCCTCTGTTCCCGAAAGTCTCTCACGGTAACGCTCCATTACAGCCTTTCGCTTTCCGATCTCCCTGTCAAGATGACGGAGATTGCATATGCCCATAGCTGCCTGGAACTCGTTCATTTTAGCATTTCCGCCAACAAACTCAACTCTTTCGGGACCGTGTATTCCGAAATTCTTCATATCGTTGAGAAGCTGCACTAAATAGTCCTTCTTGAAGCAGACTGCACCGCCCTCAATGGTATTGAACACCTTTGTAGCGTGGAAGCTGAACATCGAAGCGTCTCCGAAGCAAGCCGAGCTGACCCCCTTATACCTTACTCCAAAAGCGTGTGCGGCGTCATAGATGACCTTGAGTCCGTACTTGTCCGCAATACGCTGTATCTCCTCTACCCTGCATATATTTCCGTAAACATGAACAGGAACTATAGCGCAGGTCTTATCAGTGATAAGCGCCTCTATCTTGGTAACGTCTATAGTGTAGTCAACAGGGTCTATGTCGCAGAACACAGGAACAAGGCCGTTGCGTACTATGGCGTGTGTCGTCGAAGCAAATGTGAACGGAGTAGTTATTACCTCTCCGTTTTTCGGGAAATTCATTGCTGCAAGAACGTTCTCGAGAGCAAGATGTCCGTTTGTATAGAGCACCACATGAGGGACTTCCAGAAACTTTTCAAGCTCTGTCTGGAGCTCCTGATGCTTTGCACCCATATTGGTCAGCCAGTGGCTGTCCCACAATCCCTTTATTTCCTCACAGTATTCCTCATAGTCTGGCATTGAGGAACGTGTGACCAGAATTTTATCCGCCATTTCACACCTCAGTAATTATATATATTTGGTCAAATATCTTTTCGGGAACATTATTAAACTATATACGTTCGCAATTGTTTATTATACCACACTCATAGGATTTGTCAAGACTTGAATGAACGCTGCAAACGGTATTTCTGACGAACCCGATGTATGCGATACTGAAAATCGCGCAAACATTCCCGAAATAACGACCACAAAAAACATATTTTTCTTTTTGTCAGGACTTTTTCCATTGCTGCCATTACTTTCTGTTGTATGCGATACTATGGTAAAAATCAGAAACGCCCCTCTTGTTGAAGGAGAAGCGAATACAAACTCTGACGCAGAGCCCGTGCAGCAGTTACAGCATTGCGCGGCATACTGCCCTACACGGATAAAACGCAGGCAATGCCACAAAGCAGCGCCTGCTTATCCAAACGGAAATGTACGCAGAGAGCTTTCTCAGTACAGTTCCAGATATTCTTTTAACGAATACTCCCAGCTGTCGTCCTGACTGCAATTCTTTTCAAACTTCGCAGATGACCTGACAAGCTTTGCAACAGATTTAAGATCACCCTGTTCAACAACAGTGCCGAACCTTACTGCGCTCTCGGTGCTTCCGCCTGTTCTGTAACTGATAACAGGAGTTCCGCACGCCTGAGCTTCAAGATTTACCGTCGGGTAATTGTCCTCATAGGTCAGGTTGATAAAATAGTCAGCCGCCGTGTATATCTCGGCAAGTTCCTTGGTGCTGTTGGTGCGGGTTATGCCGAGGATATTCTTCGGCATAGTCTCAAGCTGTTTATCTGTCAGTCCGACAAGGATTATTTTATAGGGATCATCAAGCTTTTTTGAAAGCCTTATGAAGTCTCCAAGCCCCTTTTTATCATACCATGTACTTGCTACTCCGAGAAGCAGCTTTTTGCCCTCGAGACCGTTCTTTTCCCTGAAATTGCTTTCTGTCGGTCTGAAAACGTCTGTATCTATGCCGTTATGTATGACTTTTACGGGACATTTCTTTAAAAAGGACTGCTTTGCAAGGTCGCCCAGCCATTTCGACGGAGTGACCAGCGTCATGTCCTTTACCGCTGTAAAGAGCTTTCTTTTCTTTTTCCAGTTGCTGGCGGAATTGTCAAGCAGGAGCCTTGCAGGATACTCTTTCTTGTCCTTCGGACAATCGAAGCAGCCTGTTTTCCACTTGCCGCACTTTTCATACTCAAAGTGAGGACAGTGGCCCGTAAAAGGCCAGCAGTCGTGCAATGTCCATATCACGTGCTTTTGGGTTTCCGCAAGATAGCGGAACAGCACCTCGATGTTTATGTAATAGCCGTGGATATTATGCAGGTGAACAACATCGGGATCGTAGCTCCTGACCCACTCTATAAAGCGTTCCGTAGCTCTTTTCGAACCGAAGCCCGTATCATCAAGCAGTCTCGAACGCAGAGCGTGTATCTTCGTATCCGTATCGCTGCCTATTTTGACAGCGTATTTCTGATACTTCTCGGGAACCGTTTCCCTGCCGTATGCTATCCTGACCTCATGTCCCTGAGCTGTCAGTGCGTCTGCCAGGTCGGTGCATATTCTTCCAGTGCTGCGGATACCGCAGACGCTGTTTATCATCAAAACCTTCAATTTGTACCTTCTATCTGCAATTTTCTCTCAGGATATCCTCAAGCTTATCCATAACGATATCCACTGCAAAATGCTGAGAATAATACTTTCTGCCGTTTTCGCCGAGCTCCTGACGTTCGGGAGAAGCAATGAACTCCTTTACAGCTCTTACGAGGTCCTGCTCGTCATCTGCCTTTGCACAGAAGCCGCACCTGCTCTCGCTTATGACATCGGGTATCTCGCCGTCAGCAGAGGCGATTATGGGTTTGCCTGCCGCCATATAGCTCTGCACCTTTGCAGGGAGAGTAAGTGATATGAGCGGATCGGGCAGAAGGGTAACTATCATGGCGTCAGCCAGTCCGTAGTACTTCGGCATTTCCTCGGAAGGCTTCCTGCCGTGGAAGATAACGTTTTCAAGCTCTTCCTTTTTCGCATAGCTCTTCAGGTTATCAAGCTCCTGACCCTCGCCGACGATATGGAAAACTATCCTTTTTCCGTTATCCGTTATCTGCTCTCTCTGGATTATAGCAGCTGCTCTCAGTATGACGCCTATATTCTGAGCGGTTCCGACATTTCCCGCAAACACAAGATCTGTGGTGTCTTTTTCGCCGCCCTGTGGGATATGATTGAATGTAGAAAGAGCATACTGAGGCAGATATACTATCTTATTCCCGGGGATACCGAACTCCTCCATGAAGTAGTCCTTAAACTTCCTCGAGGTAACGAGCAGAACGTCCACCTGCTGATATATCTTCTTTGATATTTTATAGTAGAACTTATATACTGCCGAATCCTTGCTTACTCCGCCGACGCAGAGGCTTGCGGGCCAGAGATCCATACAGTACATAACTACTCGTTTATCGTGTTTTTTTGCATACGCAATGGCAGGCTCCACCATCATTACGGGTGAGGACTGATTTGCGAATATCACGTCGTATTTTCCTTTCAGACGTGAGAGGAAGAACTTAGCAGAAACAGGGTAGCTGTGGTAATTCAGCATTCTGTGTACTGTGTCCTTTTTCCTCGGGATAACGGGAACATGAGTGATATCTATCCCGTTATGCTGTTCCTTGCTCGTCTTGTTGCGGTAGCCCTCGAAAACATCGCCCATAGGATAATTAGGCGTACCCGTTATTGCGTGTACATAGTGTCCGCGCTTTGCCATTTCCTCCATAGGATACAGCGACGGATAGGGCTCGGGCCAACCGTACTGACAGGTTGCAAGGATCCTCATTTTCTCATCGGATTTTACCGTTTTTTTTAAACACTCGCCTGTTTCTGTAAGGCTTATGCTGTCCTCAAAGCCGAACTTGTCGACTGTATCTACCTTTTCATATATCAGGTCTCCGAAGACCTTCTTGACCACGTTGAATTTCGCAAGCTTTATCCCTGCATTGAAAAGACCTGTAAGGCGGATCTTTTCTCCGTTCAGCCTTGCAATTCTTCTGACCATTTCCGAGGTATTCACATATTCGGCATTCTGGGGGAAGAACAAGCCGCTTTTTTCCTCGTCGATGACCTGCTTTACGAACTCGCAGAGATTTCCGATATATACCATTGAACGCTTGTTCCTGTAATCAGGGAAAACAGGTGAAGCCAGCGCGAATTTTCTCAGGGTCTGATAGTTGCCCTTGCAGCCCTTGCCGTAGACCATAGGCGGTCTGAGGCAGGCAAATCTGAAGCTGTCGTCCGCAAGCTTTGCTATTGCGGCATCTGCCTGCGCCTTTGACTTTCCGTAAGCATTTGTGGGAGCTGCTTTTGTTTTCTTGCTTATCCTGCCTGTAAGCTTACCGTAGACAGACATGGAAGAAAGCAGGACGAACTGCTTGACTCCTCCTGCTTTTGCAGCTTTTGCGATCTTTATAACAAGGTCCCTGTTGACCTTGAAGTACAGCGCCCTGTTCTCGTCGGTCTCCTTGATATGAGCGATTCCCGCAACATTGAAAACAACGTCATAGCCTGCAAAATCATCAGGCTTCGGCTCAAAGCCCATAGTATCTATGATATCGACAGAGTATTTATCGGGTTCGCTCAGAAGATAGTCCTTTACGCATTCTCCTATGTATGAGCCTGCGCCTGTTATCATTATTTTCTTCATCTTTTTTCTGCCTTTTTAAATTCCTTTGCCATCTGTCCTGTACCGCCCTCTACGATTCCCTCGCTTCTGAGAACGGAAGAAACAGAGCCCATAAACACCTTCATATCCATAAGGAGCCCGTTTGCACTGCTGCCCTTGAGAGCGTCCGTATAAACGCCGTCCAGTCTTGCCTTTTCGGGGATCTCGAGCTCATCTCTGCCCTTTATCTGAGCAAGTCCAGTAAGTCCGGGCTTGATATCGTTAGCGCCGTACCTGTCGCGCTCCGAGGTGAGGTAATCCTGATTCCAGAGAGCCGGACGCGGACCGATTATGCTCATATTGCCGATAAAAATGTCCCATATCTGCGGAAGCTCGTCGATAGAGAGCTTTCTGATGACCTTTCCGACTTTCAGCAGGTACTGGTCGGGATTGTCCAGCATATGCGTGGGAACGTCGTGAGGCGTACACATCTTCATGGAACGGAACTTGTGGAGCATAAAGTACTGCTTATCCTGTCCGACGCGCTTCTGCGTAAAGAGTACCGGACCGGGGTCGTCAAGCTTTATGGCAAGAGCCGTAGCAGCAAAAACAGGCGAGAGTGCAACAAGTCCACAGAACGAGAGCGAAACGTCAAAAGCACGTTTTATGTATCTCTCGTATACTGTGGGAATATGCTCACTTTCGCCGATAGCTTCAAGATGGCCGCATTTTCCGTCGGCATTTATCGGGTCGTTCTCGTCCTCGACAAAAACTACCTTTTTGCCCTGCATTTTGTTCTGCTGGTCGGGCTCGTTCCTGTAGACCGAGCCCGACTTTTTATTTTTCGCAATAACATTTAAAGCAACAAATGCAGTTCCAAGAGCGGCTCCTGCAACTGCAAATGTCTTAGTCCAATTTATACCCATACCGTCTCCCCTTTGATATTTATCACACTGCTAACGAGCCGTGGTGGTAATCATTGTCGAACAGATCACCGTATCCGCTTCGTGTACCTGCTGCTACCTGTACTCCCGACTTTACGATGGAGCCGCAGTTTATGTGGCAGCCTTCCTCGATAACACTGTTATGATTTATTATTACGCCCGCCGATATGATACAGCCTGACATAATAGTAACATCTGTATGCACAACAGCCATAGGCTCAACAAAGCAGCCCATGCCTATCTTCGCAGAGGGCGAAACATAAGCTCTTGCATGAATGAGCTTAGGTATCTTGTAACCCGCATTGAACAGCTTATTGATAAAGCTGAGGCGGAAATCCGAATTTCCAACAGCTACGACAGCATAGTCGTACTCGCTGCGGAAGTTTGCGTAATCGCTTATTTTGCCGATCGCGGCAGGATTATTGTCGTCAAGGAATGCGATCTTATCATACTCGCCCGTTGACTCAGCGATCTCTTTCGCTACCATGCCATACTGACCCGCGCCGATAATAAGTAAATTATTCATAATCGTCACCCCAATGAAATTAAAAAAATGATTTTTGTTTTTCCCTATGCCTCTTCAACTGAGACCTGTACTTTGCAATACGAGCCTCTTGCTCCGTCTTTTTGCAGCAGTTGATATAAAATTGATTCAGTGTGTAAAAAAACAGAGTTTTTCACGAACGATCAACATCAGCCTCGCCTGTTTTTATCTGTGCGGAAAACCGCCGTATATTTCTGTACGGCCCCGCGCGGCAAGACTCTGTCGGAGAAATACAAAAATGTATTACTCCTCAACATAATGTATTATAGCATACAGATATACATTTTGTCAATATTTCCCAATAAAGATTGGAGACTGTACCTAATAACAACTTATATACAACCCCGAATTTATATAACTTGTAATACTCTGTTCACAAATTACTATCAGTATTATTTCGAGGCACGGTGATTTTTATGTATTTTAAGCCATATACCGTGCTTTCACGCATATCGGGCAGTGAAAAATTATACCTTTTGTTCATTCTGAAAAATCTCATTATTTTAAAAATTATACTTCCGTTCATAAATAAAAACGGCTGATCTCTCAGCCGTTTTTATCATGAACACACCTTCTATATTATTCTCATTCATTTATTTCCATTCTTTAAGCATCTTCAACAGCATTTCCGCCGTTACCGGCAGAGTATCGCATTCGCCGAGCAAGTACATCGCAAGCACCTCAGCGTCGTCGGCGTTTACCTCATCGTCATCGAGCATATCCGCGCTTTCCAGCTGAAGAGTATTGAGCTCCTTCTTGCCTGCAAGGAACTTGTTCAGTGTTATAAGATCAAAGGAATCTATCTCGCCGTCACCGTTTATGTCTCCCGAGCTCACAGGTCTTTCCCTGACAGTTTCGGGGAGATACTGGTTTTTCAGTTCGATATCGCAGCCGATAAACAGAGTTTCCCAGTAATAATGGAAATTATTGGGGTCTTCCTCCGCATACACAGCGGCTATTCCGATATGGGTGTAATTCGGGTTCATTATGTTTTTCCAGTGTCCCTCGGAAGCCTTCCACTGCTCGAAAGTAGCTTCTGCCGAGGAATTTCCTGCCGCTAAGTTCTCTCCTGCCCACAAAAAAGGCACTATCGAAACGTCTATGGCAGTATCAAAGCCGAAATACTTCTCGCCGTTCTTTTCTTCCCTGTAATCAATGATATCACTGGGACGGGTATGGCTGAACATTCTCGTACACTCGGTAGCACGGATATACGCTATATCGCAGAGATACGGAACTATCTTCAAAGGCTCGAGACCTGCATCAGTTCTCGCTTCGTTGATAAGAACGACTACCTCGCCGCACCTTGCGGAAAGGTCCTGTTTATCCTCCGCCACAGCCTTGGTCGGGAAGCTCGCAAGTACGCAGAACATCATAGCAAATGCAACCACAGCAGCAGATATCCTGCCTGAAAGTTTTTTCATTGTACTCATGCAAACACCTCCCTCTCATATGAAATACTTGTGTAATTATAGTTTAGCACAAATATCCAAATATTAAAAGAGAAAAATGCATAATTTGTCAGTTCGTACAATAAAATTCTACGTTTTGTACAATGCTTTCTTTACATATGGTATTATCGGCTCCGGATTATCCTGGAAATAATTCAATATTTAGCGGTTTTTCGTTAATTATTGTTGCTGCTGTCAATAAGCTCGGAGATCTTTCCGAAATATTTGTCAACAGCGAGCACGCTGATGTTGATATACTCCTCGATCTGAGCGTTCGTATTCTCGCCCTTGAGTATAGCGTTTGTCAGCACGATTATCTGGCCGTCCTTGTCTGTGAACATCTTGCAGGCAAAGTTTGCAGGGTCGGAATTGAACTCGTTCATAAGCTTGTAGAGGTCCTCGCTTACGCTTGAAAACAGTGCAAGTCTGCTGAGAGCAAGGCTGAGAGCACTGTTCTGAGGGTTAAAGTGAATAAGTATGAACGGAGCTGCGTCGTGATTTGGCAGCTTTGTGCGGAATCTTATCATATTCACGTCCTGCTGGTTGCGCTCGTAGGATACGTTGCGACTCTCGAGAAGAGTACAGAAATCCGCAACAACAGGGTTCATTTCATTTTTGTTTTCGTCCATGGTTATTTTCTCCTTACGGTTGATTTTTTGTTAAAAATGCTATACCACATTATAACATACAAGCCGGGCTTTGTCAATCACGGCAGGGGAAACAATGGAAAAAGCGCCCATTTCTGGACGCTTTGACCTTTAGGGTGGTTTATATGAAAAAATGTGGCTGTCATTACCGTTCGGAAGTTTTTCTCTTCCATGATGGTATTATATCCCACCCATATGATTATTCTGTGACAAAAAGCTGAACTAAGTGAAAAATCCTGACGAGTAAACTGTGACATCAGAGCCCCGATACGGTAAATCCGACCTCTACGTTTTTCCACTCGGCAAACTCGGAACGGTCTATTATCTGTGCGGAACAGCTGCCGTCGTTGACAGCCGTGGGCTTAGAGGTATCGCCGTTCTCGAAGAGAGCTCCCTCCGCGGTCCTTGCGTCGGCAGGGAGAGCGTCGTCCGATACCCACTCGTTGAAGATATTGGCGCGTATTGAGCCGCTTTCCGTGTTGGTGTAGCTCTTTTTTCTGAGCTCCAGCTCTTTTCCGTCCACTTTTACGCTGTTTATCGTTATTACCGCATTGGGCAGGACTTCCTCGGCATTGTCGATGATAACTGCCGCAAAGCCTATGCCCTTTATGGTATATTCGCCGTTTATGTCACCTGTTTCGTCGTATCTGAAGCCGTTGGTATCGGCGGTAACGCTTACTGTGTACTCGCCGTTTCCATTTATGTGTGCAACTCCTGCGTCGTATGAGAGCTGGTCGCTGCCGTTGACGTCCTTGTTGCCGAGGTACTGGACTTCCCATGCCTCGTCGGTTATGGCAAGGTAAGCGTCGCCTGCGGCTGCTTCAACAGCGTCGTTTATGTCAACGCCCTCGACTGTTACAAGCTCCGTAGGGAGCTCAGCGCTGCCTACCTTTCCGCTGCTCCTGCTGCATGAAGCGGAGCATACAAGAAGCGCCAGCGCTGCGGCAAATGCTGCATTTCTTCTGAGTTTCATTCTTTTCCTCTTTCCGGTATCATCAGCTGAGCTCGAACATTCCCGTGTACAGCTGATAGTACTTGCCCTGCTGAGCAATAAGCTCTTTGTGGTTTCCTCTTTCGATTATCCTGCCGTGCTCAAGCACCATGATAGCATGGGAATTGCGTACAGTCGACAGTCTGTGAGCGATAACGAATACCGTTCTGCCCTCCATGAGCGAATCCATGCCCTTTTCGATAAGGGACTCTGTACGTGTGTCGATAGAGCTGGTAGCTTCGTCAAGAATGAGCACAGGCGGGTCCGCAACTGCCGCACGGGCAATCGCAAGGAGCTGTCTCTGTCCCTGAGAAAGGTTTGCTCCGTCAGCGGTGAGCATGGTATCATAGCCGTTTTCCAGATGCTTTATGAAGCTGTCCGCGTTTGCGAGCTTCGCAGCCGCATAGACCTCTTCATCTGTGGCGTCAAGCTTTCCGTAGCGGATATTCTCCATGACAGTTCCCGTAAATAGGTGGGTATCCTGCAATACTATGGACTGCGAGCGCCTCAGGTCGTCTTTCTTTATCTTGTTGATGTTTATGCCGTCATAACGTATCTTTCCCTCGGGAACATCGTAAAAACGGTTTATAAGGTTGATTATGGTGGTTTTTCCCGCACCTGTCGAGCCTACGAAGGCTATCTTCTGTCCCGGCTCCGCAACGAGGGATATGCCGTTGAGTACGGTCTTGTTGGGCTCATAGCCGAATACAACGTCGTCGAACTCCACATTTCCGCGCACCTCAGTATAAGTGGTAGTGCCCGTGGACTTGTGGGGGTGTTTCCATGCCCAGCGGCCCGTGCGGTGGTCGGCTTCGGTGATAGTGCCGTCCTTTGCGATATTTGCATTTACAAGTGTAACGTAGCCCTCGTCAGCCTCGGGCTCCTCGTCGATAACGCGGAAGATACGCTCCGCACCTGCAAGCGCCGTGAGTACTGAGTTGAACTGCTGTGATACCTGAGTTATGGGCATTGAGAAGGAACGTGTGAACTGCAGATACGAGACTACGGTTCCCACAGTCATGCCGCCTATGCCCTTTACTGCCATTATGCCGCCTGCTATGGCAGTTGCCGCATAGTGGATATAGGAGAGGTTGTTCATGATAGGCATGAGTATGTTCGCAAAGGTATGAGCGTGTGTGGAAGCACTGCAGAGCTCCTCGTTGAGCCTGTCGAACTCCTCGTCAGCCTTTTCCTCGTGGCAGAAAACCTTTACGACCTTCTGTCCGTCTATCATTTCCTCAATATAGCCGTTGACTCTTCCGAGAGCTCTCTGCTGGGCTGCAAAGCCCTTGCCGCTCCTTGAGCCTACAAAGCCGATGACCTTGAAGATGATAAAGAGCATAGCCACGACAAGTATGGTAAGTCTCCAGCTGTAAACGAGCATTGCCGAGAATACTCCCACGATGGTTATGGCAGAGCCTATGAACTGTGAGATACTGTTGCTGAGCATTTCGCGGATAGCGTCGGTATCATTGGTGTAAAGGCTCATGAGTTCGCCGTGGGTGTGCTTGTCAAAGTAGCGTATGGGGAGCATTTCCATTTTGCTGAAAAGGTCGTTTCTGATACGCATGAGCGTCGTTGTGGATATTTTCAGCATCATTCTCTGATAGAACAGTGTGGAAAAAGCTCCGAGAGCGTAAATTACCACCATTACGATGATAAGTCCTATGAATCTGCCGTATTTCCAGCTGCCCGTCTTCAGGGCGTCCTCAATGTTGTCGATTATGGGCTTCAGCAGGTAATTTCCCGCTATTCCTGCGCCCGAGCTGAAAAATATACCGAGAACTACGAATATGAACTGTATCCTGAACCCGTGCATATAACTGAATATGCGCTTCAGGGCGCCCATAGTGTTCTGCGGCTTTGCCATTGGTCTCTGAGGTCCTCTTGGCGGCATTATTCATCAGCTCCTTTCTGCTGCGAGTCGTATACCTCACGGTATATCTCGCTCTTCTGCATGAGCTCGTCATGTGTGCCGATATCGGTTATCTTTCCGCCGTCCATGACGATTATGCGGTCGGCGTCCATAACGGAGCTTATGCGCTGAGCTATTATGATAGTTGTGGTATCAGCCAGCTTTTCGCGGAAAGCCTTGCGGATACTGCTGTCTGTAGCGGTATCCACTGCGCTTGTGGAGTCGTCAAGTATGATTATCTTGGGCTTTTTGAGAAGAGCTCTCGCGATACAGAGCCTCTGCTTCTGACCGCCCGAAACATTTACGCCGCCCTGTCCCAGGTCGGTGTCGTAGCCCTCGGGGAAGCCCATGATAAAGTCATGAGCGCAGGCAGCCTTGCAGGCTTCGATTATCTCCTCGTCAGTGGCATCAGCGTCGCCCCAGCGGAGATTGTCCCTGATAGTTCTCGAGAAGAGAACGTTTTTCTGCAATACCATCGCCACCTGGTCGCGGAGAGTTTTCAGCGAGTACTCCTTAACATCGTGACCGCCTACCACTACTCTTCCGTCAGTGGCTTCGTAAAGCCTCGGTATGAGCTGTACAAGGGAGGTCTTCGACGAACCGGTACCGCCTATGATTCCGATAGTTTCGCCTGACTTTATCTTCAGGTTGATATGCTCAAGGGCAAGGTTCCTCATATCGTCATAGTAGCTGAAGCTCACATTCTCAAAGCTGACGGAGCCGTCAGCAGCCGATACCTCCGAGCCCTCAGTGTCCTCTATTGCGGGCTCTTCGCTGAGCACCTCGTAGATACGCTGGATAGAGGCTCTCGAGATAACAAAGGTGATGAACAGTATGGACATCATCATAAGCGAGAGAAGTATCTGTCCGACATATGTGATAAAGCTTGAAAGCGTACCTGTTGCTATATCGCCGTCTACAGCCATTCTTCCGCCGAAATAGAGGATAGTGGCTATACTTGCGTACATTACCAGCTGCATTGCGGGAGTTCCCAGTATTACCAGCTTTTCAGCCGCAAACTGAGCAAGACGGACGTTCTTCGTGTTTTCCTCGAACTTCTCAGTCTCATAGTTTTCACGGGCAAAAGCCTTTACGACTCTGATCCCCACAAGGTTTTCCTGTACCTTGGCGTTCATTTCGTCGTACTTTTTGAGCATTTTCTCAAATCTCGGGTGAGCGTTCGAGATTATCAGTATGACTGCAAGCGCCAGCAGAGGTATCGCAAAGATAAACACGACCGACAGCTTCGCATTGGCCCTGACAGCCATTATCGTGGCACAGACCAGCATGATCGGCGAACGAAAAGCCATTCGCACGAACATCATAAAGGCGTTCTGCACATTGGTGACGTCCGTGGTCAGTCGGGTCGTCAGCGAGGCTGTGGAGAACTTGTCAACGTTAGCAAACGAAAAGCTCTGCACCTTCCTGAACAGTGCGCTCCTGAGGTTCTTGGCAAATCCCATGGCCGCAACTGCACAGAAACGGGCTGCAAGAGCTCCGAAGCAAAGGGAAAATACGGACATGAGCGCCATAAGTCCGCCCATTTTTGCGATATAACCGACATCTCCCTTTTTGACGCCGTTATCGATTATCATTGCCATTATGGTAGGTATGAGGACTTCCATAGCGACCTCTCCGATAATGGTCACAGGCGAAAGTATCGCCTCTTTCTTATACTTTCCGATGTGTGACAGTATGGTTTTGTACATCGGCGATCCCCCTTTTTTGAAAGTAGTCTAAATTTTATTATACCATTTGCAGGTACTGTTGTCAATTCGGAAGCAGTACTAAAATTCCCTTGACAATCGGCTTTGAACATAGTAAAATTAATTACGGAGGTGTTGCTATGCTCGATTACAGACCCAAAATGTTCAGCGAAGCTTCAAAATCTCACGCTTCCAAGAACATTTTCATAATATTACTGTGCTTTCTGGCAGTATTCATCGTTATACTGCTGCTCGAATCGGTCGTACCTGCCGTTGTCACGCTCAAGCCCATGATAGAGGAGCTGCGTAAGCAGGGCTACCTCGATTCGGGAGAGATAATCAGCGTCACAGAAGCAACGAAGCTCGCCACTAAGGTAGCTTCCGCGCCTAAGGTAATGGTCCCGACCCTGTTGTCCACAGGATTCGGAACTCTTGCGGCAATATTCTACTGCCGCTGCATTGAAATGAGACCCGTCCGCTCAATGGGAGCCCGCAAAAACGGCTTCTTTTCACATTATTTCTCGGGACTTCTCTGCGGACTGATAATGATGTCCGCCATAGCTCTTCTCAGCGCCGCTCTCGGCATAAACAGGATCAAGCTTTGCAGCAATATCAATTTCGGCATTATCGCCCTGTTTTTGCTGGGATTCATAGTTCAGGGCATGAGCGAGGAGTTCATCTTCCGCGGCTACCTTATGACTACCATAGGCGGAAGCGGCAAGCATACCGCTGTTGCCGTCCTTATAAGCTCTGTGGGATTCGCCCTTGCTCACGCGGGAAATCCAGGATTCGGACCTCTCCCCTTCGTCAATCTCTTCCTTTTCGGAGCTTTTGCCGCACTTTGTGTGGTGATATTCGATAATATATGGGGAGCCTGCGCTATCCACTCAATATGGAACTTCGCACAGGGCAACTTATACGGAATAAGCGTCAGCGGTTCTGCCGACGCGGAATCCGTGTTACGCAGCGTACCGCAGTCATCTCACGCTTTCCTCACAGGAGGTAAGTTCGGTATCGAGGGAAGTATAGTCACTACCGTTATCCTCGGTATCGGCATAGCTTCGGAGCTGTATATGCTCTCGAAGAAAACTCCCGAAACAGAGCCTGCCCCTGCCGAGGCTGAATAATATGCAAATAATAAGCCCGTATACGGTGTAATGCCGTATACGGGCTGTTTTTATGCCGAGGTCTTTGTCTGATATATAACAAGTACGGTATATGCAATGTGGACAACTACCGCAAGTATCACGCCCACGGAGGTCTTTGCTATGGCTATCCCTCTGCGGCTCTGCGCGGGAGTCGATACCGGGAGCTTACAGTTCTTACGGAATATCACGAGCATTATTATTCCCGTGATATAGCAGAGTATCAGCAGCATTCCGCTTATGCCCATAACAAAGGTATTGTCCTTTAACTCAGTCAGGACCGTCGCAAGAGTATTTATCAGTATGTGGACAACTATCGACGGAACTATGGAATTGTGCTTCATGTCGATGTGACCGAAGAATATTCCTATCAGGAATGCAAGCACGAACTGCGGAAGATTGCCGTGAGCAAGTCCGAAGAAGAACGCCGACATGAATATTCCGAAGCGCTGGTTCGACTTTGAGAATATCTTCATTATAGCTCCGCGGAAGAAGAGCTCCTCCGTGAGCGGCGCTATGATACAGCTGTACATGAGGAGCACCGTAAAGCCGAGCCCCGTTTTTCCCATGTCCATATCCAGAACGTCCGTGGAAAAACCGTACTTTTCAAAGACGTTGTCGATACCGCCTGCTATGATAGCTGACGTGTACCAGATGAATATTCCCGCAAGACAGTGCTGGACTGCGTCGTAAAAGTGGTAATCCCTTGTTCTGAACATGAATGAGGGCTTTATTTTTGCCCATTTCAGTGCAAGGAAGGTAAATCCCACGTTCGCTCCGAGGTAGGTGATGAGGTTTATGGACGCCATTATGGAACCGTTCTGCATATAGTGCGATACAGCGCCTTTTGCAGCGTTTGGGTTCATGCTGGTCAGCATAAGGTTTATGAGCGCAAGGAGCAGATACGCAAAGATGCTGGACGCGAAGAACTGTATCAGCATCATAAATCCGCCGATGTTGTAATAGCGCCTTATAGCGCTCTTTTCCACCTTTGCAGGCTCAAAGGGCACAGTGAACTCGGGCATTGTCGCCCAGGGAAGTATCTCCGAATAGTCGTCCCTGTACCACCTGAACTCAGTAGGATTCCTGAACGGGTCGCGGAGGTCGGTCTTTGTGGACTCCCTGTACTCCTTTTCCTTTTCCTCGAGCTGCTTTGTAAGACTGTATATTTCATGGCTCAGCGCCGCATACTCAGCGGTGTAGCCCTGTGATTCGTTCATATATCTGTTATCTCAGTCCTTTCTCCGTATATCTGATATTCATTTTAACATAACTTACGGCAAAAGTAAAGAGATAACGGCAAATTTCAGTCAATTATCACGATGTCGAGTCCCTGAGGGCTTTCCGCCGTAAAAGGACGGTCCGCTCCCCTGACGTTGAGCTCAATGCAGTCGCCCTTGCTGACCGCCTTTATTTCCACTTTTTTACTGTGGCTGCTGTCGTATACCGCAGTTTCCGCGGTACTTCCCTCGTCCATGCCGTAGAGCACTATCTTCATGCCGTCAAGGTAGTCGTAATCGGCAGTTTCCCTGTAATTTCCGTAAACTATAACGGAACGCGGCTTCGCATAGAGCGGCATACCGAAATAATCGTACTTTTTCGTGTACCACCTGCCGCCTGTTAGGACTTCGCCTGTCTGTATATCCGTCCATGTGCCGCAGTCGGGCAGATAGAAGCTGCACTCGCCGTCCTCGCTGAAAACAGGCGCAACAAGAAGCGACTCCCCAAGCATATACTGCGTATCAAGGGTAAGGGTATTGCGGTCGGAGCTGAAATCCACAGCCATCGCCCTCATCATGGGAACGCCGGTTTCATGGGCCTTTACGGCGTTCGCCCACAGATAAGGCATGAGCCTGCCCTTGAGTTTTACGAAATGACGCGCAACATCGCAGCTCTCCTCGTCAAAGTGCCAAGGTACGCGGTAAGAGTTGTTTCCGTGATAGCGTGAGTGGGTCGACATAAGTCCGAAAGCCGTCCAGCGCTTGTATATGTCGGGAGTTCCCGTGGACTCAAATCCACCGATATCATGGGAGAAATAGCCGAATCCCGACATACACAGGGAAAGTCCGCCGCGCAGGGTCTCCCACATGGACTCATAAGCCGAGAAGCAGTCGCCTCCCCAGTGTACGGGAAACTGCTGACAGCCTGCCGATGCCGAACGTGCGAAAAGGCAGGCATTTCCCACTCCTTTTGCGCCCTCGAGGGCTTCAAATACAGTCTTATTATACAGATATGCGTAGTAATTATGCATTCTGTAAGGGTCGGAGCCGTCGGAGTACTGTACATCGGTGGGGATACGCTCGCCGAAATCGGTCTTTACCGCGTCGATACCGAGGTCCGCAAGCTTTCGTATCTGCTCCGCGAACCATATCCGCGCTTCGGGATTGGTGAAGTCGATAATCGCCATGCCCGGCTGCCACATATCGCACTGGAACACGGAACCGTCCTTCTTTCTGATGAAATATCCCTTTCCGGCGCACTCCGCAAATGCCGGAGAGCGCTGTCCGATGTAGGGATTCACCCACACGCATATACGCAGTCCTTTGGACTTCAGGCGGTTTATCATCGCCCTGGGGTCGGGGAATTTTTCACTGTCCCACTCAAATCCGCACCATTGGAACTCCTTCATCCAGAAACAATCGAAATGGAACACATCAAGAGGGATATCCCTGTTTTTCATCTCGTCGATGAAGGAATTCACCGTTTTTTCGTCGTAATCCGTGGTAAATGAGGTGGAGAGCCACAGCCCGAAGGACCAGGGCGGCGGCAGGGCAGGTCTGCCCGTAAGCGCCGTATAACGCTCTATTACGCCGGCTACGTTCTCTCCGCCGAAAATAAAGTACTCAAGGCTCTCGCCCTGTACCGAAAAAGCGGTTTTCGACACATTCTCGCTGCCAACCTCGAAGCTCACCATTTCGGGGTGGTTCACAAACACGCCGTAGCCCCGTGAGGACACGAAAAACGGTATGGACTTGTAGCTCTGCCCGGTGCAGGTGCCGCCGTCGTTGTTCCAGACCTCGACAGTCTGTCCGTTTTTTACGAAAGAGGTGAACTTTTCGCCGAATCCATAGATGTACTCTCCTACGGAAAGTCCCAGCATTTCGCGGATAAACACGCTCTCTCCGCTGTCGGTGCGGGCAAAGAAGCGCTCCTGTGCCTGTACGGCTTCGGCCTGCTTTCTGTGCCACGGCTCCTCCTCTATCACGGAAGTTGTCCGCCAATCGGACTTTGTAAGGAGTTTACCGTCGAAATAATAGGAAATGTCCCATTTTTTCCTTTCGCAGCCGATACGGACCGAGGTTTTTCCCGATATCAGCTCCCGGCTGCCGTCAGGGAGCTCCCTGACAACAGGGCGGAAGTCCCTGTCCTCGTTAAGGGCGAAAGAGGGCTTTTTCGGGGCAGTTCCCGTAAAATGTTCTATCTTCACCTGTATGCTGTTTTCGAGGGTAGATGTAAAAGTCACGGTCAGAACAGGTCCGCCGAGAGTCATCCCCCTGTTGGCAACATGGTACGGCGTCGCATAGACCGTAACAGAGCGCTCGTCGGCGTCCGCCTCGTAGATCTGCGAAGCCCAGTGTACATTATAGCCTGTTTTATTCATCCAGAAACCGTCTGATACCTTCATAATTGTATTCTCCCCTTAATTTGTACGTACAACTTTTTCGATCACATTTTATTGTACCGTTGTATAGTTTAATAATAACATTAATTTCAGCAATTTGCAATAGGCAATTGTACACGAAAGCACCTGTTCATAAAAAATCAAACCACAGGTGCAGATTATGCAGGATACTATTATAATAGTAATATTTTTCGTAAATATTCCCGACTGTACATAAAGGCGGTTGTATTTTTAACAAATGGTCACATTTCACAAAATTGTATATACAAATTAAGCATACTGACATGGATTGACTTCATAAATTCAATTTTTCTTCAAAAACAAAGCATATAATGCTCATAACAATGCATTTTGAGCAATTGTAATTTTATGTAAAAAATACCAATTTCTTATCTAAAAATAATTTAATTTTGACACATATTGGACTTTGTCTGCGTTTTTTGCACCTAATCTTTATTTTTGGGGTTGAATTTATCTGTACAAATATAGTACAATGTGTGTAACAGCATGATATGATATGAATAATATCATTACGTTGAACGAAAAATATACACTTTTTACAAGGAGGAGAATGTATGAAAGTAAAAAAGTTAGTTGCAGGCCTTACGGCTGCAAGCTGCCTTTCAGGAGTGATTACAGTCTTACCTGACGTAGTTTCGCGCACTTATGCTGCTGAGATCGTTTACAACGATTTCGAGCGCAACTACGAGGGCTGGTACGGCGAAGGGGATAATGTTGACGTCACAGCACTGACAGGCGCAGGCTTCGGTTCTTCACGAGGCATGAAGATCTCAGGCAGAAGCACAGCTTCACAGGGCGCAGTTTCATCGAAGGGACTCTACCTCTTCGGCGGAGACAAATACACCTACAGCGTTAAGGTATACAGCGAGTCAGCTCAGAAATTCCATTTTTCACTTCTGACGATCGACGAAAAGACAGGCAAGGAAACTACTGTCGAGCTCGATTCAAAGAATGTTGCGGCAGGAGAATGGACAGAGCTCAAGGGCAGCTATAAGGCTCCCAAGGACAGCTACGAGTTCAAGCTCAGCATCACAAACGACTCTACAGAGGACTTCATCTTCGACGATTTCCTCATCACAGGCGACAAGGAGGCTCAGGAAGCACACGCTGCTCCCTCGGGCAAGGGCCTCAAGGACGAGTTCGCAAACTATTTCCGCGTAGGTAATATCTTCAACAGAGGTACTATCAGCAACAGCGGTATCCAGGGTATCATTCTCAAGGACCACAACGCTGTGGAGTGCGAGAACGAGACAAAGCCCGATGCAACTCTGGTTCAGAGCGGTTCATCGGATACAAACGTAAAGGTATCACTCAGCAGCTGTGCTGCTATATGCGATTTCTGCGTAAAGAACAATATCGCTTTCAGAGGACATACTCTTGTATGGCACAGCCAGACTCCTGAGTGGTTCTTCAAGAGCGGCTTCAACAACAACGGAAGCTGGGTAGACAAGAGCACAATGAACAAGCGTATGGAAAGCTATATCCAGCATATGTTCGAGGCCTTCGCTACACAGTATCCTGACCTTGACCTCTACGCTTACGACGTATGTAACGAGTGTATCTCTGACGGCGGCAACGGCGGCCCGAGAGGCAGAGGCTACGGCAACGGCAACTCACCGTGGGTTCAGGTTTACGGCGACAACAGCTTCATCGAGCAGGCTTTCACTTATGCAAGAAAGTACGCTCCTTCCACCTGCAAGCTCTTCTATAACGACTATAACGAGTTTGCTGACGGCAAGAAGAACAGCATCATCAACTCGATCCTCAAGCCTCTCAAGGCTAAGGGCGTCCTCGACGGTATGGGAATGCAGTCCCACGTAAACGCTGCTGCAAGCAACGCATGGGGCGATACAAATTCCTACCTCAAGGCTATGGACGATTATCTCGCCCTCGGTATCGACGTTCAGGTAACAGAGCTCGATATCAGCGTTGAGAACGGCAAGTACTCATATACAGATCAGGCCAACAAGTACAAGGCTATATTCAAGCACGCTATGGACTGGAACAGCTCGGGTCACGACAACAAGGTAACCCTTGTTCAGATCTGGGGTCCTAACGACTCCAATTCATGGCTCAGCTCGGGCAGCAACGGTCTTCTCTACAACGGAAGCAACCAGCCCAAGGAGGCATATACAGCTCTTACAAGCCTCGTTCCCGACAGCGAGTGGGGCGAAGGCAAGCCTTACACAGGCCCCGGAAGCAGCAACTTTACTCCCACACCTGTTACACCTCCCGAGGTAGACGGTGACGGATACTGGTTCCACAGCACATTCGAGAGCTCAGAGGACAACTGGAGCGGCAGAGGTGCAGCTTCTGTTGAGACCAGCAGCTCCGCTAAGTTCGCAGGCAGCAAGTCACTCTATGTAAGCGGACGTACTGCTTCATGGAACGGTGCAGCTATTTCCCTCAACTCAAGGATCTTCCAGCCCGGTGAGACCTACAGCTTCTCGGTCAACGCTATGACCAACGAGGGCGGCAGCACTACCGAGTTCAAGTTCACTCTCCAGTATGAGGACAGCTCCGGAACAAACTACGCAGAGATTGCTACAGCATCAGCTCCTAAGGGCGAGTGGGTACAGCTTGCAAACACAAGCTATAAGCTCCCTGCTGACGCTTCAAATATGCAGATCTATGTTGAGACTACTGACGAAGACAATACTGTTGACTTCTTCATCGACGAAGCTGTCGCTGCTCCTTCAGGCACAAAGATAAGCGGCGCAGGACAGCCTGCCCTCCCAAGCGGCGGACAGAATTCATCAGGCGGACAGACATCAACTACACTCCACCTCGGTGACATCAACTACGACGGCGTTATCAACTCCTTAGACATGATAGCAGCAAGAAAGGCTATCGTCAAGGGCGGCTTCAGCGATTCAAACGCTCAGAAGGCTGCAGACGTTGACCAGAGCAGAGAATTTGACGTAACAGACCTCGTTTGCCTCCAGGAATTCATTATTGGCAAGATCAAGGAATTCCCCGTAAACAAGCCCGCAGCTCCCGAGGTTGACCTTTCAGCTCTCGCAAGCAAGTTCGGCAGCGTTACACTGGCAGAGTCCTATAAAAAGGATACTGAGAACAATCCTCTGTATACTCAGCGTTTCGGTGCAGACCCCGGCTGGCTCGTATATGACGGCAGACTTTACGTTTACACAACAGCTGATGAATTCGCATACAAGAATAATCAGCTTATTGAAAACGATTACTCCTCAGGCTATATCAACTGCTTATCAACAGCAGACCTTGTAAACTGGACAGACCACGGTCAGATCCCTGTTGCAAAAACAAGAGTAAACGGCACTCCTATTGCAAGATGGGCTAATAACGCATGGGCTCCTGATGCTGCATGGAAAAAGATCAACGGTCAGGACAAGTTCTTCCTTTACTTTGCAAACAACGGTTCAGGTATCGGCGTTATCACAGCTGACGACCCGACATTTACCAAAAATGTAAAGGATCCTCTCGGACATGAACTCATTTCAAGAAGCACACCTAACAGTAACGTAACATGGCTCTTCGATCCTGGCGTTTACTATGATCCCGATACAGACACCGGTATCATTGCATACGGCGGCGGTGTTCCTGACGGACAGGCTGCTAATACAAAGCAGGGACGTATCGCTAAGCTCGGCGATGACATGATCTCGATCGTAGGTACACCTATCGATCCCGGTACACCTTACCTCTTCGAAGATTCAAGCATGATCAAGATCGGCAACACATGGTATTATTCATTCTGCCACAACTGGAATGTTCCCGGCGGTACAAGTGTTAACGGTCAGTCATTCAGCAACGCTGATATCGGTTACATGACATCAACAAATCCGCTCAGCGGATACCAGTATCAGGGTGTTGTATTCAAGAACACCGGTACACAGAGACTTGACAACGGCGGTAACAACCACCACTCAATTATCGAATTCAAGGGCAGCTACTATGTACTTTATCACTCACGTCAGCTTGAAATGCGTATGGGCGTTAACGGCGGCAAGGGTCTTAACTACAGATCACCCTGTATCGATAAGGCAACTATAAGCAACGGAAAGATCACTTGTAACGGTTCACAGAATGGTGTAAGCCAGATCGAGAAACTCGATCCTACACAGACTGTACGTGCAGCTACAATGTCCAACCAGTCCAAGAACATCAGCATATCAGGCGTAGGCAATACTGCTGTACAGTTCAAGAAGGGCGAATGGGCTAAGGTTAGCGGAGTTGACTTCTCCAAGGTTTCAAGCGGAACACTTACAGCAAAGGCTTCTTCTAAGAACGGCGCTATCATCAAGGTAGTTGCAGGTTCAAGAACAGGCAATGCTATCAGCTATATCGAAGTTCCTGCAGGCGGCTCTATGACAGAGATCCAGACAGCACTCGGAGAGATCCCGAGCGGTGCAACTGATATCTACTTCATAGCTAACGGCGACCTCAGCTTCGACAGCTGGTCAATGTCATAATTCTTTTCGATGTTGATCTGTGCGGTGCATCTGCACAACGCGCCGCACAGATTGATATAACTCAAAAACTGAATTGTAAGGGACAAATCAGAACAGGAAAACCGTACTTGAGCAGTACGGCTTTCTTGTTTTTAGTCCCTGACAAAAAAAGAGTACCGCATGGGTACTCTTTTTTATACTTCAAATATATCGTCATAGCTGACGCCGAGAAGCTTTTTCAGCAGTATAATCTCATCGGGGTAAAGGTGCCGCTTCACATCAGGGAATCGAAGATGTTTTAGTTGATCCAATGTAATTTGCACATTAAAAATAACGGGACGTCGAGGACGCCGTCCCCTACAATGGGACAACGTAATTTCATCATAACTCTCGGGAGCCCGTGGGCGGGCTCCCCTACAAGCTAACGGCTGAAAAAAGGAGACCAAAGGTCTCCTTTTTTCATAGTATAAAGCATATAAGCCCCGAACAGCCCTCGTTTATGACTCGCTCGAGAGTCTCCTGGAGCTTCATACGCGCGTCCACAGGCATTTTGAACAGCTTGCTGTGTAGCCCCTCGTTCACCAGCTCGTGCAGGGACTTTCCGAAGATATTGCTCTCCCATATCTTCTTCGGGTCGTCGTCAAAACCGTCAAGGAGATACATCACAAGCTCCTCGGACTGCCGCTCCGTACCCACGATAGGACTGATAGTGGTATTGATATTGGCTTTCATAAGGTGTATTGACGGAGCGGAGGCTTTGAGCTTCACCCCGTATTTGCCGCCCTGTCTGATTATTTTCGGCTCCTCGAGGGACATCTCCTCAAGCTCGGGCATGACTATTCCGTAGCCCGTAGCTTCTACCTCCGCAAGTGCAGGCTCGATACGCTTGTACTTGCGGCGTATGTCGTTGAGCTCCGACAAAAGCGGCATGAGGTCGCTTTCGCTCTCTATCTCGATACCCGTTGTCTCGCCGAGTATCCTGTAGAAAAGGCTGTTGTCAAGCTCTGCGGTAATGGTGACAGCTCCCTTGCCGAGGTCGATACCGCTTATCTCCGCCTTTACAACATCGGGACACTCGGCTATGGCTGACGCCGCGTCCTCGGCTTCACGGACGAGCCGTATATCCTTCGCCGCATTGCGTATACAGTCCAGTATCTCGGACTTGAGCCAGTGACCCTTGCCGAGAGTATTTATCCACCGCGCCGTGCGGATATTTATTTCCTTTATGGGGAACGAAAAGAGTATCTCCCGCATTATGCCGCGAATGTCGTTTTCGTCCAGTTCAAGGCAGTTTACGGGGACTACTTTCGCGTCGTAGCGGTCAGTCAGCCTTGCCGCAAGCGCCTTTGCCTCGGGAGAATCAGGGTCAACGGTATTGAGTATGACCACAAACGGCTTGCCAAGCTCTTTCAGCTCGCGGATAACCCGCTCCTCGCACTCCTCATACTCCTCTCTCGGGATATCTGTCACGGAGCCGTCCGTGGTAATGACCAGCCCGATAGTGGAGTGGTCGGTGATGACCTTCTGAGTGCCTATCTCCGCCGCCATATTAAAGGGTATCTCCTCGTCGAACCACGAGGTCATTACCATACGGGGCTGCTCGTTTTCAATATAGCCGAGAGAGCTGGGTACGATATAGCCCACGCAGTCTATGAGCCGCACATTGAAGGAAGCTCCGTCGCCGAGGTCTATGCGGACTGCCTCCTCGGGGATAAACTTCGGCTCGGTAGTCATAATGGTCTTTCCTGCGGCGGACTGAGGCAGCTCGTCAAGAGCTCTTTCACGCTTGAACTCGCTGTTGATATTGGGTATCACCAGCGACTCCATGAACCTCTTGATAAAGGTCGATTTACCCGTTCGTACAGGTCCCACCACGCCTATGTAGATATCGCCGCCTGTACGCTCGGCAATATCGCTGTATATATCTTTAGCCATACAATACTCCTTTTTATCAGAACTAAGATCTAAGCTCTATGAACTAAGATAGTTAAACTGATATTTCTTAGTTCTCATTATATACTTCTTAGCTCTTAGTTCTTAATTCTTAGCTCTTAGTTCTTAAATCTCAGGATACGATCGGTATGAGCAGCATTCCGCCGCTTTCAAGCCTTTCGCCTGTGAGTTCGTTTTCCTCCATTACTGCGGAAACACTGGTGCTGTAGCGCTTTGCTATGTCCCACACGCTCTCGTTTTCAGTGCCGAAATAGAGCTTTATTGCGTAATCTCCGTCCCTCTCCTTTCGGGAACTGTCATCAACGGATATATCTGTCACCGCTTTTATGGAGTCGGAACTGTACACGGACAGCTTCACAGCCATATCCGCCTTTGCGGTAAGAACTCCCTCAGCGGAGATATCGTAGGAAGTTTCGCGGACTCTCACCTCCGCTGTTACCTCGGAGCCGCCGATATTGTCGGGAAGACCGATAGTTTCCTCGAAAGCCTCCTCGCGGTCGGGCATAATCATACTTCCTGTTCTGTCCTTTGCCGCCATAGAATATACCAGCATACCGCTTATGACCACAGAACGCCCGTCATCGCCGATGTGGGCGTTGATATTCTTGGGCTCGCTCCACATTGCGTAGATATTCTGCGGAACATCGTCCCCTGCCGCAAGTCGGGCGCTGTGACGGAAGCTCTCATCGTAGACAACAGGTATCTGCTCGGCTTTTATGTCGGATATTTCAACATTGCACGGGTACACTGTTGAAAAAGCGTCCTCCGCTATCATAACAGTAGCCGTCCTGACTGCACGGCAGCAGAGCCGCAGCTCCGCCTCGCAGCGCAGAACGCGGTTATCGCCGTCCCTGCCGCCTGTTATGCTTATATCGCAGCTGACCACTTCAGGGGAAACAGTACAGTCGAAGCTGTCGTCAAGCCCGTCAACGTCGATTATCTGACTGTAACCGAGAGAAAAGCTCATAGGCTCAACAGTCATGCTCTCGCCGCCGCCACCTGCGTAGAGAAGCTCTACATCAGCCTCACCCTTTGCAAGGAGCTTTCCCGAGATAAGCTTCATCTCGCAGCCCGAAGCACTGCAACGGCAGCTGATGATACCCGATATATCGGGCTGAGCCGCCGTGAGCTCTATCTCCTCCTCGATATGCACGTTCTTCACGGCGTTCAGCCTCTGGGCGGCATACTTCACAGGCACCTTTTTCAACTGTATATTCAGCCCCTCAGCGTCGGATATGACCTCCTGCTGCTGCTCGCCTGCAACGCTTATTTTCACGGAAACAGCTCCCCGAAGGTCGATACGGCGCTTGTTGACAGCACGGAAGTTCACATGGCCCGTCTTTGCAATTATCCTTACCTCGGGCGAACTCACGCTTTTTCCAAGCTCCGCAGTACGTGTGAAGCTCCGCTGCTGATCCACCGCCTGCACGGTACTGCCGTCCTCGCCGCAGTAGAGTATGTGTATATCGCACCTGAGCTCGTATGTGAGCTTATCGCCGCTAACCGCCCATTCAGTGATAACGGGAAAAGCCTCACAGCGCACGAGCCTGAATATGTCGGGACAGTAATCGGGGAGAATATAGTCAAGCTCGACAGGCTGTTCCTGCAAGCCGTCATAGATCATCTCTGCCGCAGGAACTGTCTCTTTTGTAAGTTTCAGATCCATAAAGGTCGACCTCCTTGAAGTTTGGTTTATGTAATCATATTCAGAAAAACAATTATTTAGAACAGCCTGTTTGACAACCATTTATGATAAAATTCATTACAAATTTACAAAGTCAGGTATAGACAAAATAGACAAAATATGCTATAATAATTGTGAACTACATAAAAAAGCGGCATTTAAATTAATGAACTGCTTTTATTCTGCCCTAAAAACAGGGGCAAGAAAGGATAATATATGCTTCACGAGAAATCATGCGGCGCGATTGTCTACAGGAAATACCACGGCAATACGGAAATTCTGCTGATAAAGCATATCAACAGCGGTCACTGGTCCTTTCCGAAAGGACACGTTGAAAATGGCGAGACCGAGATTGAGACTGCTCGTCGTGAGATAATGGAAGAGACCTCGATCGACGTAATTATTGACCCGACATTCAGAGAAACGGTGACCTATTCACCCAAAAAGGACACCGTAAAGGTTGTCGTTTACTTCCTTGCAAAGGCGAAGAATGTGGATTTTTCACCGCAGGAGGGAGAGATAGCAGAGATACGCTGGGTGGATATATCCTACGCAGCAAATATTCTTTCCTACGAAAACGACCGAACCATCGTTGCCAAGGCAAAGGCGGCTATAAAAGAGAATCATTGAAAAAATCCCTCACTGTTGTGAGGGATTTTTCAGCCTGTAGGGACTGCCTTTGGCAGCCTGCAAACAAAACAAAACGGACGCCAACATGGCGTCCGTGCTAACGGCTAAGAGCTGTTACAGAGTAACAGGCAGCCCATTTATCTCGATAGTCGGGTCGTCGATATCAATAAGGAGACACCTTCTGCCGTCTACCACGCTTGTGCGTACCTTATCCGCCGCTGAGGGCTTGATATTCACAGTGATACCCGGGGAGGTGAGAACGGTCTTGGTCTCTACAAGATTGGCAGCCGTAAGGGGAGCTGTTCCGCAGACCTTTTCGTATACGGGCTCGACCATATTCGCGCGCTCCTCGGGAAGTCCCACATCAACAAGGATATCCCTGAGCTTTGCGTTGTCGATAACGACTCTGTCCGTATCGTCCTTGTTCTCCTCAACGACCTCCTGTATCTTCTCGTTTACGGTCTTTATGAGCATATAGTCAAGGTCGTCGCCAACAACGTTCTTGAGAATGCTCTGGAAGCTGTTCTTCTCGCTCTCAGCCGACATAACAAAGCTGCAGCCCAGCACGTTTTCCACAACGGAAACGTTCGGCGACTTCACATTCTTTGTGTAGTACATAACGTGATTGATATCGGAGCTCCTGTTGCTGAAAACAGGATAAAGGAAGCCGTCCGAGGGAGCTTTGCTGATAATGAGCTCGGTATTGACCTTTTTGGTTATCTCGTTTCCGACGCTGTCGAATATAAAGCCGTCCTTGCTTGTATTCACGGGACAGATAGCCGTGAGGATATAGCGGTATATCTCGTCATCGCCCTCTGCGAACTCGTCGTTCTTGTCCTTTTTGCGGATAGTATATGTACAGTAAGAGGTTATCACCGCGAAAGGGCCTGTGTATGCGATATTATTGGCGATATGGTTGAGGAACTCCTCACAGGCGATATCGTCCTTGAGCTCGGAGGTGAGGAGGGTATAAAGGATATTCTGCGGCTGTCCCTCGTCGTAGGCTTCATTGGGGAACTCATACTCCACAAAAGCCTTGCCTACATTAGTGTTGAGGACCTTTTTCAAAGTCTCGTCGTAAACATCGTGCTCCTCCACAGGCATGGTAAGACAGGAGCTTACATTGTGGTATCTTACGTTCTTATCCGCGTCGATAAACGCTGTAAGAACTCGCTCCATAATGAAAAATCCGCTTTTATCGGAGAAATTCTTCTTTATTTCTGCTGTTTCCTTTTTATTCATTGTATTTTTTCCTTTCTTTTGCAGTCTGAAACTGCATAACATTACGTTTATATAAATTTAATTATTATTATTGAGAAAAAACATTTGAAGAAGGTCTCTTCGTATCTTTTCCCGAGCCTTTATTTGATTTTTTCCGACATAGGACGACCAACAGCAGCAAAGCCGCTTATCGATCTTTCATGGTCGTCCTGTGTCGGAAAAATTCAGCTAAAAGTCTTTGGAAAGGGGTTCGGGGAAGAACCTTTCCTCAGAAAGGTTTTCCCCGATAAATACGTATTAAATTTATCTTACTGTAATGCTGCCGCCCTGGAGATGTTCAAAGGTATACTTCTCATATGAGATATCGTCGCTGACATTTCTGAACATATCCGAATCCATGAAGAAGTATCCGAGGTCGTAGACCGTTCCGGGCTTTGCGTCGTCGGGCACCTTGAAGTAGAACGTAGCTATATCGCCGTCCGTTCCTGCGCTGTCCCAGAATATGGCGGTAAAGAACAGTGAACGTTCGTGATTCCTGATGAGCTCCTCGTCAAGGTTATCCTGCCATTCCATAGCTACAAAGCCTGCATTCTTCTTTATAGCAGGACCCGGCTCGTACTTGACGTCGCGTGTTTCCTCGTTCTCGAGCTGACATTTGAGCACCTCGGGGTAGGTTATATGGATACCGCAGTTGTTCCAGTTATCGCCCGTACCCTTTACAGATACCGTAACGGCTGCTATATCTCCGGGCTTTGCGGTAACGTCTGCTATTTTCAGCTCGGGACCGCTTTCTATCTCGGGAACATCTGCAAACTTGAGTCTCATGAGCTCCATGCTCTCGGTTATCTCGCCGTTGCTGCCCGATGCGGCGTTATTGCCGCCGTTCTGGGAGTTGTCCGTTTTTTCGTCCGATTTCGGGACAGTTCCAACTGTAGTCTTTTCCTTTTCCTCGGGCTTTGAGGAGCCGTCCGAAAGACACCCCGTCAGGGACGCCGCAACCAGCACTGAAAGCAGCGCCGCCATGATCTTACGCTTCATTTTCTGTATTCTCCTTTCTGCCCTCAACGGCAAATGCACCGTCCTTGACAGATATAACTATCTTATTTATGCTTGATGCCTTTTCTATTATGAGGTCGGCAATGCTGTCCTCTATCTCCTGACGGATAACACGGCGGATATCTCTTGCGCCGTATGGCTTTCCGAAGGACTTCTCCGCGATAAGCTCAAGAGCTTCCTTTGTGTACTCGAGAGTTATATCCTTTTCGGCAAGAGGCTCTTTCATCTCGTCGAGAGTAAGAGCTGCGATATCGGCGTAGTTCTCCTTGGTGAGATCCCTGAATACAACTATCTCGTCGATACGGCTGATGAACTCGGGACGGAGGAAATCCCTCAGACCCTTCATGGCCTTTTCGCGTGTTATCTCGTTCTCTGTACGGTTGAAGCCAACGCCTATGCTCTTGTCGGTAGAGCCTGCGTTTGAGGTCATGCAGATGATAGTATTCGCAAAGTTTACCGTTCTTCCGTGAGCGTCGTCCACCTTGCCCTCGTCAAGTATCTGCATGAGTATATTCATTACATCGGGGTGAGCCTTCTCTATCTCGTCGAAGAGTATTACCGAATACGGCTTGCGGCGCACCTTTTCGGTGAGCTGTCCTGCCTCGTCGTAGCCCACATATCCGGGAGGCGAGCCTATCATTCTCGCAACCGAGTGCTTTTCCATATATTCCGTCATATCAAGCCTGATAAGCGGATCGGGCGAGTCAAAGAGCTCCTCCGCAAGTACCTTTACCAGCTCTGTCTTGCCCACGCCGGTAGGTCCAACGAATATGAAGGACGCAGGTCTGCGGCGTTTGCTGAGCTGTACCCTTGTACGCTTGATAGCCTTTGTAAGGACTCCTACAGCCTCTTCCTGTCCGACGACTCTCTTTTTCAGAGCCTCGTCAAGTCTTGCTATCTTGAGGAATTCATTCTCTGCTATCTTGCTTGCAGGTATACCCGTCCAGCGCTCAACTACCTTTGTAACGTCGGACTCCTCAACATTTACGCTGTCAGCCTTTTTCCTGAGCTCCTCACCGTCATCGCGCAGGTGTATGAGCTTGCCCTTGACCTCTGCAAGAGCCTGATAATCTATTTCTTCCTGTTCGGATAAGGATCTCTCCATATCCTCAAGCACCTTTATTTCCTTTTTGTTCTTTTCGTACTCCCCTATCTCGGGCGAACGTATGGAAGCATAGGCGCAGCTCTCGTCCATGAGGTCTATGGCCTTATCGGGGAGGAAACGGTCAGTGATGTATCTCTCTGAGAGTACGGCACAGACTCTCACAAGGTAATCGGATATGTGTACCCTGTGGAAATCCTCGTAATACTTCTTTATGCCCACAAGGACGTTTACTGTATCCTCGATAGTGGGCTCGTTGACTGTAACGGGCTGGAAACGTCTTTCAAGGGCGGAGTCCTTTTCGATGTACTTTCTGTACTCGCCGAAGGTAGTCGCGCCTATTACCTGTACCTCGCCTCTCGAAAGGGCAGGCTTGAGGATGTTTGCGGCGTTCATTGAGCCCTCTGAGTCTCCTGCGCCCACAAGGTTATGCACCTCGTCGATAAAGAGTATGATATTGCCCTCACGCTTTACCTCGTCAACAAGTCCCTTTACACGGCTCTCGAACTGTCCGCGGAACTGAGTTCCGGCAACGAGAGCTGTAAGGTCGAGAAGATAAAGCTTCTTGTCGGCAAGGTTGAAGGGAACGTTTCCCTCGTTAATACGCAAAGCTATACCCTCTGCGATAGCCGTCTTACCTACACCGGGTTCACCGATAAGACAGGGATTGTTCTTTGTACGTCTTGAAAGTATCTGTATAACACGATCTATTTCCATGTCTCTGCCGATAATGGCGTCGAGCTTTCCGTCAGCAGCCTTCTGCGAAAGATTGGTGCAGTAGCTTCCCAGGAACTTTGGCTCCTTGGGCTTTTTGTCCTTGCCGCGTCCGAAAGGGCTGTTCTTTCTGTCCTTGTTGTCGTCATCGGACTTCTTGTTCCCGAAGAGGCTTCTCGGGTCAAATCCGCCCTTGCTGCTGTCGCCGCCGTCGCTGTCAGAGTCACTGCCGCCGAACATATTCGTGATAAAGTCGGGAAGTACGCCCGAGCCGCCCATTTCAAAGCTGTCTCCGTCGAGCATACCGAGCATCTGGTCTGAGAGCTGGTCAAGCTCCTCGTCGGTGATGCCGAGCTTATCCATATATTCCTTTATCTGCGGGATATTCTGCGACCTCGCACAGGAAAGGCAGAGTCCCTCATTCTTCTTTTCGTTGCCCTGAACAGAGGTGATGAACACCACCGCAGGTCTTTTTTTGCATTTACTGCACATTATCATCAGGCAGTTCCTCCTGTAGTTAGTTATGACCGTTCCGACCGTCATTACGGTATGAACGGTATATTTATGATTACCATGTCCTTATAAAGGAATAGAAATATTTAAAGATATAGGTCTTGTCTATCGCCTCGTGATTGAAGAACAGCATTTTGTCGTTGCCCGTTATCACGTTGAGACGTATTATAACAGCGATAGCAAGTATTATCGCAGCCGCCTTGCCGACACCTATGATAACTCTCAGGGATACGGTAAAGAAGCCGTTTTCCGTATGGTCGTTCCTGCTGAACGAGTGAGCTATTGCAAGGAAAATAAGCAGCAGTACCACAAATGCTATGAGGTATATGATAAGTCTTATCAAAGTCGTGTACGGCGGCTGGACATAGTTCTTTACAAGGAACTCAGCGGCCGGCTTTGTATCGTACTCATCACCTAAAAGCTGCATGAACTGCCAGTATTTCTGGGGGTTCTTTCTTATCTGCTCGGCAGCGTATTCCGCTGAATACGGGCTGAGCTTCTTTGCTATGAAATTGCTTGCGGATACGGCATAACAGTCATGGAGCTTAACGGTGAATGTCTCCTCGTCGTCCAGCTGCTTGCTGTTCATATGCCTGATATAATCGTATATCTTGTGGTCCACATCTTCTCCCGAAAGATAGAACTGCTCTATCTTATCGCGGTTGACTGTGACATAGTATCCCATACCGTTTATCTGGGAACATAACTCCGCAGCATAATCGTTCTCTGCGATAGTAAAATTCATTTTTTTCACATTGCTTCCGTACAATGCGCTTTCAGCTATACTGCCTGCAAGCGTCGTACTCAGCGAAAAGCTGATAAAAACAGCAAAGATATAGCCGACTATTGCAGCCGAGGCTTTAAGAAGCCCTTTCCTTAAAGTCAGAAAAATACAAATAAGGACCACTGCTGCTACGATAACATCGTAAAACCACCAAAATTGTTCTCCCATACGCTTCGCGCCGTATCGTGCTACCTACGGCGCTGCCTCCTTTCGGGTAATTAATTGATCAATGATCAGAGTCAGCTTTCATAATCTATACGATCTATTTTATTATAGCCCTTCAGGAAAATATGATCATCACTGCGTACAAAGCCTGTATATGAGTCGCTTACATCAGCCACGGAACGGAGTCCGCCGTTGAAATCGTATGCCATTATCCTTCCCTGGCACATTACGTATGCAAGATCCTCATAAATGGTAACGTCAATTGACGGCTCCTCGAGCTCAATGACGAGTGCTTCGGCATTTTCGCCGCTGAAAAGAGCCATGACGTATTTTCTTCTATCCTCGTTATTTACTATAACTGCTGAATTGCCGTTCTCACTTGAGCCTGCGACGAAATCTCCGTCATATGAATAATATGAGCTGATCTGTCCGCTGCGGTCAACATAACCGCAGGCTTCAGATCCGAGTACGAAGGCACCGCCTTCATATCCGCAGACTCTGAGACCGAATGTATTAAGTCCTGGGGATGTCCATTGTTCATCTTTTTCACTGAAGCTGATCTTCTGCACCTTTGTAACGAGCTGGCCGTTTTCAGCTGAGATATAGCTCAGCACGCAGCCCCTGCTTCCGTCAATGAAGCTCAGATCGCTGGCTCTCTCGATACATTTTCTTGTGTATATGACTTCACCCCTTTTGTCATATACGACCAGTTCACAGCTGTAATTTTCAGAAGTAGTTACTACTGCTGCATATCCCTCCTCGCTGATATCAGCAAAGAGTATCTGGTTTTTTGCGAAAGTCTTGGTGTAGAAGATCTGATCCTCGTCCTCCACACTGAGCTCGTTTCCGCCCTGTTCATAAACAAGGGTCCGTCCGCCCGCATTGCGAAGCACCGTATTCGTATATGTATGCTGTCTGCGCTTGAGAAGAGCGCCGTCAGTATCATAGTAATAGGTGTACGTATCGCTGAGGAGCGTCATCCTGCTGCCCGAAAGGCTTAGCTGGTAATCCGCTCCGCCGCTGACCTCTATAGGGAAGTTTCCCTCGGCCAGCTGACCCGAGTTGACGATGGTCCTGTATTGTTCTCCTATGCCCCTTAATTTATTATACCACTTATCGCGGGTAAAATAAAGCCCTGTTCCGATAATTGCTGCCAGCAGTATACAGATCAACTGCCTCTGTCGCTTTCGCCGCTTCATCCGATTTTTCTGATCGACGATATCTTCGGCGTCATAAACCTTAGGCAAGCTGGCACCTCCTTTTTGTTCTTTTCCTATGTCTCTTTAAGAAGCTCCTCCTCGCTGTAGAACACGCGGTTCAGATACAGTCCGTGAGCCATTGCCGTTCTGCCTGCTTTAAGGCGGTCTTTTGCGGCAAGTATAGCAGGTATATCGTCGGGAGCTATCCTTTTTTCGCTCACGTCGATAAGAGTGCCTGCAATTATCCTAATCATATTATACAAAAAACCGTTGCCTTTTACAAGCATTATCACAGAATCTCCACTATTTTCTATTTTGAAAGAATAAATAGTCCTTACGGTGGTGGAAACATTTGTACAGTCAGCACAAAACGATGAAAAATCGTGGGTTCCCACGAGATATCCTGCGGCTTTTCGTGCAGCCTCGATATCGAATTTTCTCCTGTAATGCAGCATAAGATCCGCTGCAAAGGGATTTTTCGACTCGCTGCAATGCATTTTGTAGATATATTCCTTTCCCTTGCAGTCGTACCGCGCATGGAAATCCAGCGGAACGTCCTCACAGCTGAGAATGGATATATCGTCGGGGAGCTCGCCGTTCACACCTCTGCAAAAGCCGAGACAGTTTATATTGCTGACGGTCTTTACGTTAAAGCAGAACATATTCGCGTGAACTCCCGTGTCTGTCCTTGAACAGCCTGTTACCGTCACAGGCTCGTTCAGCACCTTTGAAAGCTTGTTTTCCAGCACCTCCTGCACCGTCAGAGCGTTGTTCTGGCGCTGAAAGCCGTGGTACTTAGTGCCTCTGTAGGCTATGGTCACTTTCAGGTTCCGCATTGCCCGCCTCCTTTTCAGCAGCAGCCCGCCCGTCGTAAAGTACTACCTCCGAGTCCTCGACTCTGCCGATATGGTCATCGGGGTGGGGAATGCCGAACTGATCGTATATAGCCGCTCCCTGCCTGTAGGTGGAGGTATCGACGTTTTCCCCGGCTTCGCGCTGTATTGCCGCAGCGTGTTCCTTACGGCGGATCCTGCGCTTTCTTTCGGCGTATGTGATGAATATCACAAGCGCCGCGCTGAGGAATGTTATGGTAACTCCGGGTGCAAAGCCCTCGGGAGTGTACTCTATCCTGATATCATGCCCGCCGCTGCCGACTTTTACACCGAGCATGGCCTGCAATACCTTGAAGGTCTCGGCTCTTTCGCCGTCGATATATACTTTCCAGCCCTTTTCGTAGGGTATCGACAGGAAAAGCACTCCGTCCTTCTGAGCATTTATCTTACCGCTTATTTTGCGGTCGGTGAATTTGTCTATTTCCAGCTGTTCATCGGCCAAGTCATTGTAGAACGCCTCAAAACGCTCCTTTTTCAGAGCATAGACCATAAGCTTGAAGTTGCCTGTCTTGTGCTTCTCGTTGGAGGTTATCTTTACTGTGGACTCCTCACCTGCCTGACCGTTGCCCATAGGGAACACGATAGGATAGCTTTCGATGAGCTTGCCCGAATCTATGGTATCCTCGCCGCACTTTATCTCGAGGTGGTCGCAGGTACCGCCCGAACCGTTGGCATAGCCGTAAATGTAGCTTCCGTCGATACAGTCATAGGTGTAGGTAGCGCTGCCTGTAGGCTCTTCCGTATTGTTCTGGAAGGTGTAGTTGCCGTAGCCGTTCTTTGAGACCTCAAGGCCGTCGTACTCTGCAAGAGCCACGGGCTGCGGAACGAAGAACTCCTCCTCATTGTCCGTGAGGTGACGCACAAGGCTGTTCTGGTACTCAAAGGGATTAGCCGTGCTGCTGTCCTCCATGTCAAGCACCTTTTCGCTTACCATGAAGCCCATTGACAGCGGATAGCGGTTCCTGTAAAGCGTCGAGCTGCCTGCTGTACGGATATCCTCCATTACCCAGTCCTCGGAGTTGAGCACTCCACCCTTTTTCACAAGGTATTTTATGCTGAAAAGGGAATTGACAACAGGAGTGGAAGTCCTGTAGTAGTAGCGGTTTCCTGCCTCGGAGGCGTAAAGTCCGAGCCTCTTGCAGAGAGTCGTGACCGAAACGTTTGCCGCCGACGAGAACTGTGAAAGGCCGTAGTAGCCGTAGAGCGCACTGTCGTTGAGGGTGTAGGTCTGAGTCATCTCCGTCCTGTAGAAGGGCGTTTTGTCATTCTCCCTCTCATATTTCAGGAGAGCCTCAACGTCGTCGTATGTTGCAGGATATTCGGTGTAGCTGGTGGTATCGACGGTCTGCACGCCTATCTGCGCGTTGCTTATGAACTCGCTGAACATTGCCGCAGCAAGCACGAAGGTCATGAGAATGTTACGCGTCCTCTGAGTTCTGAACGGAAAGACCTTTGCAGCCACGAATATGAGCCAGAATGCTCCTGCGATGATAGCGGAGCTCTTTATGGCTCCTTCAAATTTATAGTCAACGCCCCGGGATATCTTGTACAGCACAAAGACAGCCGAGGGAGCTATGAGCATGAGTACAAGGTGATATATCTTTATGCCCCTCGTCAGTATGACGTCATAAGCCCTGAATGCCGCCGCAGCAAGCACAAAGCTGAATATGAACGCAAAACGGTAGGGTATCTGATTGGTGAAATGGAATCCGTGCCATATGTAGTTGAGGATATTCATGTTGCAGCTGACGGCTATAACGCCAAGCATTATTACAGCTGCTATCTTCTCTCTTATCTTTATGCCGAATGCGAAGATGAACACTCCGAACAGCATAACTGCCAGCATTCCGCAGGCGAAATTCGGGAGTCCGTCCACCTTTGTGGGCTCGCTGTACGAAAGGAGATTTCCGAATATCTTCTTCCAGTCCTCATAAAAGGATATTTCCTTTGGCATGGAGTTGTTTGCACTGTAGGTCAGTTTAAGACCGAAGTATGCAGGGAGCAGCATGAACGCTCCGAGACCTATGCCCAGCGCCGATGAACGGAACATGAGCAGCAGTTTCCTGAACCAGTCCCTGATCCCTCTGCATTCGATAATGCTTGAAGCCGCAAACATAAATATTGAAAATATACATGTAAAATATCCGACATAGTAGTTCGCAATGAGCGAAAGCGCAAGGCTGAGCGTGAATATCTTCCACCTGCCCTCTCTGCACAGCATCACTATTCCCAGCATTGCCAGCGGAAAAAGCGCTACCGTATCGAACCACATGACGTTCCAGTAATATCCGAGAGTATAGCTGCAAAGGGCGTATGCCACGGAGAACATACATATTGAGAAGTCCCTGCGCCTGTAGGTGTATCTCAGGAACGAGCTGAAAAATGCTCCTGCAAAGCCTATCTTTGCCGCAAGTATGAATGTGAGCGCGTCCCTTTCTCCGCCCTCTCCGAAGAATACCGAAAGCCAGTTCAGCGGACTTGCCGCATAGTAGGATATGAGCGACAGGAAGTTTGTGCCAAGTCCGTTTTCCCATGAATACAGGAACGAGCCGCCGCTCACGAGTTTCTCGCGCACTACCCTGAAAAACGGGTAGTACTGGTGCCACAGGTCAACTACAAGTATCTGTCTGTTTCCAAAGGGGTGTATCCCGAACATTCCGAACGCATAAAGCATTATGGAAAAAGGGATAAGAAACGAAAGTATAAAGTACAATACACCCTTTTCGTACATTATACGGTAAAATTTTCCTTTTCTGAACCGCTCCAGCTTTAATCGCGCAGCAGCTCTTCTTTCTTCTTTGTTCATTGTTTTCCTCTCTGTGATCCGCTCAGACGAGCTTGCCCAGCACGATAACTCCCACAAGGAAAAGTACCGTTACCGCAAGGGCTATATAGTCCCTCGGGGCGGATTTGAGCTGTCTCAGTCTTGTTCTTCCCTCTCCGCCGTGATAACAGCGGCACTCCATAGCTGTTGCGAGCTCGTCCGCACGTCTGAATGCGGATATGAACAGCGGAACAAGTATGGATATGAGGTTCTTTGCTCTCGTTGCGAAGCTTCCTGTATCTATTTCAGCTCCGCGGGCTTTCTGTGCGGACATTATCTTGTCGGTCTCCTCTATGAGCGTAGGTATGAACCTGAGGGCGATGGACATCATCATCGCAAGCTCATGCACGGGGAACTTCACTTTCCTGAGGGGCGAGAGCAGCCTCTCGATAGCGTCCGTAAGTGTTATGGGCGATGTCGTATATGTCAGGAGAGATGTTCCCATGATGAGGAGCACTATCCTTATGACCATGAATAAGCTGGTGTTCAGTCCGTCCTCGGTTATCCTGAGGAATTTCCACTTCCAAAGCACCTCTCCGCTGCTCATGAGCAGAAGATTGAGGACAGCCGTGATGACAAGGAACGGAAGAAGCGGCTTCACGCTCTTCCAGAACATCTTCACGGGTATGCGCGAAAGCAGTATCGCACCGAAGGTGAATGCAGCCCCCACCGCAAGGCATATGTAATTGCCTCCCGAAAAGAGCATTATGATGTATATGAGCGTGATAACTATCTTGAATCTCGGGTCGAGCCTGTGGATGATACTGTTTCCCGGGAAGTACTGTCCGATGGTGATATCCTTCAGCATTCAGCGTACCTTCCTTTCGTTCAGCTGCCTCAGCAGGAGGTCGCGGGCATATCCCACTGTGAATACTTCCTTGCCGAAGTCGAGACCTCTGCGCCTTAGCTCTCCGAAGACTCTGGTTATCTGCGGTACGTCGAGACCTATCTCCGATATTTCGTCGGCTCTTGCGAACACTTTTACCGTTTCGTCGTAGCAGAAGAGCTTCGCCCTGCTCATGACCAGTATCTTGTCGGCAAAGGAGGCTATATCCTCCATGCTGTGAGAAACGATGAGTATGGTATTCTTTGTGCGCTCGTGATAGCGCTTTATATGCTCGAGTATCTTGTCTCTTCCCGCAGGGTCAAGACCTGCGGTGGGCTCGTCGAGTATGAGCACTCTCGGCTCCATAGCCATAACGCCTGCGATAGCCACACGGCGCTTCTGACCGCCCGAGAGCTCGAAGGGCGAGCGCTCCAGCAGCTCCTCCGGAAGCCCTATATCATGGGCTGTTGCAAGTACCCGTCGCTTTATCTCCGCTTCGTCAAGTCCCATATTCTTAGGGCCAAAGGCGATGTCCTTGAAAACCGTCTCCTCGAATATCTGATATTCGGGATACTGGAAAACAAGTCCCACCTTGAAGCGGACGTCGCGTATCCTGTCCTTGTCCTCCCATATGTCCTTTCCGTCAAGAAGAACTTTTCCCGACGTGGGCCTGAGAAGTCCGTTGAAGTGCTGTATGAGCGTGGACTTTCCCGAGCCTGTATGCCCCATAACGCCTACCATTTCGCCCTCATCAATGCTGAGGCTCACATGGTCGACGGCTGTTTTTTCAAAGGGCGTGCCCACGCTGTATGTATATGTAAGTTCCTGTGTTTCAAGGATAGCCAATTCTATTCTCCTTTTCTGCAGCGGCAGACGATTCAGTCTGCGAACAGTTTTTCTATTGCCGCAACGCACTCCTCCTCCGAGATTATCTCGGGAGAGATGTCGCAGCCTGCCTTTCTGAGCTCCCATACGAGCTCTGTCACCTGCGGTACGTCAAGCCCTATGGCTTTCAGCTTTTCCACCTGTGAAAAGACCTTTTCGGGAACATTGTCGAGGACGACCTTTCCCTTGTCCATTACCACCACGCGGTCGCAGTCCGCAGCCTCGTCCATGTAATGGGTTATAAGGACTATGGTTATGCCCTGCTCGCGGTTCATGCGGTGTATGGTGGCAAGAACTTCCTTTCGCCCCTGAGGGTCGAGCATGGCAGTGGGCTCGTCGAGTATTATGCACTTTGGCTGCATGGCGATAATGCCTGCTATGGCAACTCTCTGCTTCTGTCCGCCCGAGAGCTGACTCGGCGAGTGCATCCTGTATTCGTACATTCCCACAGCTCTGAGGCTTTCGTCCACGCGCCTCCGCATTTCCTCATATGGTACGCCGAGGTTTTCGAGGGCAAATGCCACGTCCTCCTCGACTATTGACGATACTATCTGATTATCGGGATTCTGGAATACCATTCCTGCTCTTTGTCGGAGCTCGAACAGCTTGTCAGCGTCCTTCGTGTCTATACCGTCAACCGTTACCGTTCCCTCGGTGGGGAGCAGTATGGCGTTCAGGTGCTTTGCAAGAGTGGATTTTCCGCAGCCGTTGTGCCCCAGCACCGCTACGAACTCACCCTGCTTTATGTCAAGGTCTATGCCCTTGAGGACTTCGACGGGTTCCTTACCCTCTTCGTCTGGCTCATAGGCGAAATGCAGACCTTTTATTTCGATTATATTTTCCATAATTATCCCTGTTCTTCAACAAAAAGTTATAGTCGAGCATATCATGAGGGCTTCCTCTCTCGATCTTGCAGTGACCATGAGCGTATATTCTGTATTGCTGTCGGCAAATGCTCCCACCCAGAATTTGCAATCGCTGTCCTTGCTTTTTTTGCCAAGCGAGTTTATCGGAGGATAGCCATGAGCGTATACATCGTGTCCGTCGTGGTCTCCGTAGAACACCTCGGGGAAGGTCAGAAAGCAAAGTCCCTTTGCCAGTGCGGCGGTATCGAAAGCCTTGGCGTTTTCATCGGTGCGGTCAGCGCTTGTGAAAGAAAGCACAGCCTTATAAAATGAGGTGCGTGTGCCGTCGTAATCTATCCCAAGCTCCTTGAAAGCTTTTACTACATTTTCCTCGCTTACCTCGGGAAAATAGTCATCTTCATCTTCAGCTTCTGCCTCATAATGTTCGTTCCAGTCGTTGCCATTCATTATGGTAACAGCCACGGATCTATCCTCATTCTGGAACTTGCCCATTATAAGCTTGCTTTTTGAAGTCGTCTTGTCCTCAACATCGGGCGGAACGAGGAATTTTATCCTTCCGTCACTCATTTCCTTCCAATCGTCAGGTATTTCATAATTCTGGAGCTTCTGGGCTGTAAGGTCCACGCGCTCCATAGCAGTTTCTTTCATCTCTGATATCTGCTTCTCAAGCTCCTCGGCAGTGGTCGTATACTCTGCAAGTATATCTTCGATACTTTTTGTTGTTATCTCTGCCGTGACATTTGGAGCAGCCTCGTCAGAGAAAGTCTTTTTCCCGTCCTTGCCGCAGGAAACTGCGGTAAGCAGCATTGCTGCCGCCATAAGTACTGTAAGTGTTTTTTTCATTCCTTATCCTTTATTTCTTCAATGCTTTTATCTCGTCAGGGGACGAGATCACAGGCTTGCCGTCCTTGTCAAGAAGCGGAGTCAGACCGCCCGAATAACCTGCTGCATGGTAAACATAGTTAACACCTGTGACTACATCTACCCATATTTCAGAAACAACAAGCTTTCCCTGTGAATATATCTTTACAAATCTTTCCTCTTTTCCCATTTTTGTTCTCCCATATCATAAAAATTTGATTTTCGGGCGGATATTAGCTGCCCCTGCAAGCGGCACAGCCGCTTCCTGATGGCTAAGGGCTAAGGGCTAAAAAACTTCAACGCTGCCAGATAGCGGTTGAACCGCATGGCAGGGTCATTCCCGTTGACTTTACGGGGAGCCCTATCTCGTCGAAACTCACACTTCCGCCATATTTCTCAGTGAGGACAGTTCCGAGGATATATCCCATTACCGAGGGCGAAAGTCCCGTAGTATAGCTGTTTATAAGGAAGAACAGCGGCTCGTCGGAAAGCACTCCCGAGCAGAGCTTCACAAGGTCGTAAACGCAGTTTTCCAGTTTCCAGACCTCGCCTCCCGGACCTCTTCCGTAGCTTGGAGGGTCCATAACTATGGCGTCGTACTTCCGTCCGCGGCGTATCTCGCGGGCTATGAACTTCTCGCAGTCGTCCACTATCCAGCGTATGGGCTTGTCGGTAAGTCCCGAAGCCGCCGCGTTGTCTCTCGCCCACTGCACCATGCCCTTTGAAGCGTCGACATGACACACAGAAGCACCTGCCGCCGCACAGGCAAGAGTTGCTCCGCCCGTATAGGCAAACAGGTTCAGTACGTTTATTTCCCTGCCCGAACTGCGTATCTTATCCGCCATATAATCCCAGTTGACCGCCTGCTCGGGGAAAAGCCCCGTGTGCTTGAAGCCTGTGGGACGGATATTGAAGGTAAGGTCGCCGTAGCTTATGTTCCATGACTCGGGAAGTCTTTTGCGGAACTCCCATTTTCCGCCGCCCTGATTGGAACGGTGATAGTGACCGTCCGCATTTTTCCACAGGGGGTCGCTGCGCTCAGTCTTCCATATTATCTGCGGATCGGGGCGCACAAGGCTGATATTCCCCCATTTTTCAAGCTTTTCACCGTCAGACGTATCTATTATCCTGTAATCCTTCCAGTTATCTGCTGTTCTCAAAATAAATGCTCCTTATATTCTATCGGCGCTCATTCGCCTGCCGAACATTTTTCCTTTATATGCTGCGCTATCTCAACAGCCATATCGTTTATCCTGCCGAAGTCGCTGCCCTCAGCCATTATGCGTACTATAGGCTCTTTTCCGCTTTCACGGACCATTATCCTGCCGTCCTCGCCGAGCTCCTTTTCAAAGCTCTCGATGAGCTCCGTGACGCTCTTTTCGTTTTTCCAGAGCTCCTTGAAGTGGGGCGATATCTTGACATTCAGCTTGACCTGCGGATAAGCGGGTATATCCTCCGAAAGCTGACTAAGTTTCAGTCCGCTTCGCTTCATGATACTCATGAGCCTTGCTCCTGCAAGCTGTCCGTCGCCTGTTCCGCTGTCGCCGAGGAAGATGATATGACCGTTCGGCTCGCCGCCCAGCTTGTAGCCGCCCTCCAGCATACGCTCCAGCACATATCGCGCTCCTGCGCCCGAGCTGACCAGCTTTATGCCGTTTGCAGCGGCGTACTTGCGCAGTCCGAGACTGCTCATCGCGGTAATGACTGCCGTATCCTTGTCAAGAAGCCCCTGCTCCTTCATGCTACGCGCAAAAATGGCGAGCTGCCGGTCGCCGTCGAGCAGAGCGCCTTTTTCGTCAACTGCTATGCAGCGGTCAGCGTCGCCGTCAAAGGCAAGTCCGCAGTCACAGCGGTTTTTCACGACGAACTCCATGAGGTGCTGTATATGGGTACTTCCGCAGTCCCTGTTTATGTTGGTGCCGTCGGGCTTGTCAAACATTACATATGTCTTTGCGCCGAGAGCGTTGAATATCTTTCTTGCCGTGAACGCCGCGCACCCGTTGGCGCAGTCTACAGCTATCCTGAAGCCGCTGAGGTCTGTATCCGCGGCATTTTTTACGTGTTCTATGTACTCGGCGGCAGCCGTTTTCTCGGAATGTATCATGCGCCCCATATTCTCATTGGAACAGGGCTTCATTTCCTGAGGAGCGTACAGCACGAGGCGCTCTATCTCGTCCTCGGCCTCCTCCATGACCTTGTGGCCTTTGCCGCAGAATATCTTTAATCCGTTGAATTCGGCACTGTTATGGCTTCCCGATATCATAATGCCGCCGTCGGCTTCATGAGCGCCTATAAGGTGAGCTACCGCAGGTGTGGGAACTATTCCGAGGAGCTCCGCGTCTGCACCGACTGAGCATATACCTGCGCATACCGCAGCTTCAAGCGCATCCGAGGAACGTCTTGTATCCTTGCCCACAAGTATCCTGGTCTTTCCGCCCTTTTTCGCAAGCACAGACGCAGCAGCTCTTCCCGTCTGCATTGCCAGCTCGCAGGTGAGGTCGGTCACCGCAATGCCTCTCGGACCGTCAGTACCGAACAATTTTGCCATTGACTTGTCGTCTCCCTTTTATTTCTCAACTGATTTTATATATCGCGATTATGCAGCGTTTTTTTGCCAATTCCTCAACGCTGCGGCATATCTCTGTTGTACACACATTGTTGTAGCGGTTATAGACCTTGATAACGCCTGCCTCCCTCACACAGAAAACGGTATGTATCATTGAAAGGAAAGGGCGTCTTGTCCAGAAGGTCATAATAAACGCATTTGCATCCTCCGCGCTGCTCACGCGGTCATACCCTGCCCCGAAATGTTCAAGCGCTTTCCCGAGCCTGAACGCATTGCAGCCGAAAAATCCCATGAGTATGCGGAAACGCTCCATATAAAAGGCGACGTCCTTCAGCGGCTGAGGCTTGCCGAGATAAACAAGCGCGTTGTGTACCGCTATGACCTCGCAGCCATTGAAGCTCATGGGACAAATGCCGTACCTCAGTGAAGAAACACGGCCTTTAGCCTGGCCGTTTATCATCTTGCCGAACTCAGGCTGCTCCGCTCGCTCGCTGTTATGTCTGAGATTGTATCTCCTTGAACCTTTTATCAGCATTTTCTACCTCTCTCCCTTTCGGGGAGCATCGTCAGAAGCTCATCTGTCCGTCATCAGGGGGCGCTGTCTGCTGCTCGGGAGGAGTTATCCCGAGGTGCTCGTAGGCGAGTCTCGTAGCCACTCTTCCGCGCGGAGTCCTTCCCAGGAAGCCCAGCTGCATAAGGAATGGCTCACATATATCCTCGAGGGTAACGCTCTCCTCGTTTATAGCGGAGGCGAGGGTCTCAAGTCCCACAGGTCCGCCGCCGTAGCCCTTGATTATCATTTCAAGCATACGCCTGTCAAGTCCGTCGAGACCGAGGTTGTCGATGTCAAGGCGGCTGAGGGCGATGGAGGCTATCTCCTGCGTTATCTGACCGTTGCCCATAACGTCGGCAAAGTCGCGGACTCTTTTAAGCAGACGGTTTGCTATACGCGGCGTACCGCGCGCCCTGCCGGCTATCTCCGCAGCTCCGTCGGAGGTGCAGGGGATACCCAGTATCATAGAGCTTCTTCTCACGATGTCCGTGAGCTGTTCTTTTGTGTAGAGCTCAAGGCGCTGTATAACGCCGAAGCGGTCACGGAGAGGTGCGGAAAGCTGTCCTGCTCTCGTAGTTGCGCCTATGAGCGTAAAAGGCTTGAGGTCCATGCGTATGGAACGGGCAGAGGGCCCCTTGCCGATGATAATATCTATTACTCTGTCCTCAAGCGCAGGGTAGAGTATCTCCTCCACCGCACGGGACAGTCTGTGTATCTCGTCAATGAAAAGCACATCGTTGTCGGAAAGGCTCGTGAGAAGCGATACCAGGTCGCCCGGCTTTTCAATGGCAGGACCCGTTGTAACGCGGAGGTTCACTCCAAGCTCATGAGCTATAATTGATGAAAGGGTAGTCTTTCCGAGACCCGGAGGTCCGTACAGGAGTACATGGTCGAGAGGCTCGCTTCTGCGCTTTGCCGCCTCGATGTATATGGCGAGGTTTTCCTTCACCTTTTCCTGTCCGATATACTCGTGGAGGGTCTGCGGTCTGAGACTTATCTCGACATCGCTGTCCTCCGTGGTATTCTCGGGAGTTATTATCCTCGGAGCGAACTCCATATCCTCTGTTTGTATCAAATAAACACCTCTGTATTATTTCTCGAAAAATCTCTTCTTGCGGACATAGAAGGGCTCTACGGTCTCCGCTGCCTTCTTGCCCATATCCTGTTCATAGCTTATGAAGCACAGGTGCTCGTTGGCCTTTACTGTCTTTGAAAGATACTTTGACAGCGGCACAAAGAGCTTTCGCGTACTTCCCATCATATCGAGGACAAGGAGTATCTGCGGCTTTTCGCAGCCCTTTATCATCTCCATGATGAATGCGCGGTCAACATTGGGCTGCTTCGACAGGAACTTGCTGGCAGCTCTTGTGATATGGCTCACGGAGTGCTCAACGGGGCGATAGCTTATGATATCGGCTTCGTTGTAGGAGATAGCCTTTATCTTGAGATTACGGGCTATCATGAGAATGCTCTTTATCTCCTGCGACGAGAACTCCTTGCCGTAGGAATTGGGGTTGAGAACTGCCGAGACCGACTGTATAAGGTCGAAAAGACGCAGGCAGTTTATTTTATAGCAGTCAACATATCTTTTGGCGAACTGCTGGAGAGCACGGTAGCTTGTAAAAAACGGTATGAATACCTCGCCGTCGGGGTTCTGGGTGGTTATCAGTTCGAGCTGTACGCCGCCCTCAGAGCGGTCGCGCTCCTGCTTGACAGGGTTCTTGCATATTACATATACGTCGCTCTTTATAAGCGTCTGTAAGAACAATGAACGCTGTGAGGGGTCTTTTATTGCCGCTTTCAGCAATTCGTCAAGATTCATCATAACAGTAACCTTCCTTGCTTCAATATTTTGAAAAATAACTTTTCAGCGCATATTTTTTGCAGCCATTAGTCTGAGTGTTTCCTTTATGAGCTCCTGTGTACTGAGGGACGGGTCGAGCTTGCCCAGTATAGGAGCCGCTTCTCCCTGGGAATATCCGAGGACCATGAGGGCTTCGAGGGCTTCCGATACCGACGAGGACGCTTCCGCAGGTATGCTCGCAAGAGCCGCAGCGTCGCTGCTTATGCTTCCGCTTATGGACTCCGACGATATCTTGTCCTTGAGCTCGAGAACAAGTCTCTGAGCAGTCTTTGCACCTATTCCCTTTGTCTTTGTGAACGCCTTGCTGTCTCCCGAAGCCACGAGAAGAGCGAACTTCTCGGGCGTCACGTCGGAAAGTATAGCCGTAGCCGCCTTCGGTCCCACGCCCGATACGGATATGAGCAGCTTGAAGCAGCTCAGCTCCTGCAGGGTGGCGAAGCCGAAGAGCTCCACAACGTCCTCCCTTACGTAGAGGTATGTATAGAGCTTCGCCTCGCTGCCGATATCGCCCAGCTGAGCGACGGTATTGTATGAAGTGCGGCAGCCGTAGCCGACTCCGCCGCATTCGATGACTGCGAAACCGAGCTCCTTGACTGTAAGCGTTCCTTTTACACTGTATATCATTTTTACGTTTCCTTTATCTGAAATCAAATCTTGTGCTGTGCCCGTGACAAATGGCTATGGCAAGGGCGTCGGCAGCGTCGTCGGGCTTAGGTATCTGAGCGAGTCCGAGTATCTGCCTCGTCATTTCCATTACCTGCTTTTTTTCAGCCTTTCCGTAGCCTACAACCGACTGCTTCACCTGCAGGGGAGTATACTCCGAAACGGGGATATTCCGCTTTGCAGCCGAAAGCACGGTTATTCCGCGCGCCTGGGCAACATCTATGGCGGTTTTCTGGTTCGTTGTGAAGTAAAGCCGCTCTATTGCCATACATTCGGGCGAGAATTTATCGAATATGTACTCTATATCCTCATGTATAGCCCTCAAACGCTCCGGAAATGGCGTTCCTGCCTCTGTCAGCACAGCTCCGTACTCTATGGGCGTGAACCTGATGCCGTCGTAATCGAGAACTCCGAATCCGACTATGGCATAACCCGGATCAATGCCCAGTATTCTGACTTTTTTCAATGTTTTATACCTGTTTTTGATTTTGTTCTTCATGTGAATATAGTTTCTCACTATATACTGTATTATTATAACATAAAACAAGTAGCCTTTGCAATATATTTACTTCTTTTTTATTGATTTCTACAAAAAAAAATGATATAATATGTGAGGTATATCAATGAGCCTTAGCCATTAGCCTTTATCCGTCAGCTTTCAGCCTTTGAGAGCTGACAGATAAGGGCTGACAGCTGACGGCTAATATCGGAGGTATTTTTTATGGATCTTAAACAGCTTCGCGACGGGATAGATGAGATAGACAGCGAGATACTCTCTCTTTTTATGAAGCGCATGGAGCTTTGCAGGGGCGTTGCAGACTACAAGAAGGAGCACAATATGCCCGTTTTTCAGGGAGGACGCGAACAGGAGATCATCGACCGGATCAAAAAGCTGACTGCCAACGAAAATCTCGAAAACGGCACTACCGCCCTTTTCACCAATATCATGGACATAAGCAAGATACTGCAGAACCGCACCATACTTACGGATTCCCACGATTACAGCTACACCTCTCCCGATTTTGAGGGAGCGGAAAAAATAGGCTGTCAGGGCACTTCGGGAGCCAATTCCGAGGCTGCTGCGGAAAAGGTGTTCGGCAAGCGCGATTTCACCTTCTATCCTTCATTTGAGGACGTTTTCAGGGCTGTACAGGCAGGAGAGGTGGACTACGGCGTACTTCCCGTTCAGAACTCAACCGCAGGCTCTGTGGACAGCACCTACGACCTTATGGCAAAATATCCTTTCTACATCGTGAAAATGGTAACTTTGGAGATAGATCACTGTCTTGCAGCAAAAAAAGGCACTAAAATAGAGGACATAACCTGCGTTTATTCCCACAGGCAGGCGCTTTCCCAGTGCGAGGTGTTCCTCAGCAGGACAAGGCTCAAAAAGCACGAGTACAGCAACACCGCAACAGCAGCTGAAAAGGTGCTCAGAAGCGATGAGCCTATCGCTGCGATATGTTCCACATCATGTGCGGAAAAACTTGGACTTGAGATACTGGCAAGGGATATCGCGGACTGCACCATAAACCGCACCCAGTTCATAATCATTTCCAAGGACTTGCAGGTGGCTGAGGAGTCGGACGCAGTTTCCGTAATGCTCACTATCCCCCACAAAGAAGGTAGTCTTTACCGTCTACTCACCAAATTCTTCGTGAACGGAATGAACCTCCTCAGGATAGAGAACCGTCCTATCCGCGACGGCAGCTTCGACGTAATGTTCTTCCTCGATTTCAGCGGAAAGCTCTCCGAACCAAGTGTTAAGGCTGTTCTGCGCGATTTGGAGGAAAATCTCAGCAATTTCAGATGTATCGGCACATTCAAGTCCGAATAAGGGCTAAAGGAGATAAATATGTCCCAAGAATTCTATTCTCTGCTTGAAAACAACAGTTTCGTATTTCTGGACGGAGGCATGGGAACTATGCTGCAGGCTCACGGCATAAAGACCGAGCACGTCCCCGAACTGCTGAATATCACCGACCCTGAGGCGATAATGAATATCCACCGCCTGTACGTTGAAAGCGGCGCTGATATCATCTACGCCAACACCTTCGGCGCAAACCGCTTCAAGCTGGCAAACAGCGGACATTCCGTTGAGGAAGTCGTCACCGCAGGAGTTGCCAACGCAAAAAAAGCAGCCGCAAGCAGGGCTCTTGTAGCCCTCGATCTAGGCCCTATTGGACAGCTCCTCGAGCCTGCGGGAACTCTCAAATTCGAGACCGCATATGACATTTATCAGGAGCTCGTTCTCGCAGGAAAAGATGCAGACGTAATAGTTATAGAGACAATGACAGACCTTTATGAGGTAAAAGCCGCTGTTCTCGCCGCAAAGGAGAACTCGGACAAGCCAGTTCTCGTCACCATGACCTTTGAGGAGAATATGCGTACATTTACAGGCGTTTCTCCCGAATGTATGGTGGCTGTTCTTGAAGGCCTCGGAGCTGACGCTATCGGCGTCAACTGCTCCCTCGGCCCCGAAGAGCTCTTCCCTGTTCTCGACAGGATATGCTCCCTTACAACTCTGCCCGTTATCGCAAAGCCCAACGCAGGACTTCCCGACCCTGTGACCAATGAATACAATGTAGGTCCGCAGGACTTCGCAGAAAGCGCGGTGAAACTCGCAAATGCAGGAGTTACCGTATTCGGCGGCTGCTGCGGAACTACTCCCGAGCACATTTCCGCTATGACAGAGGCTCTTTCGGGCATGGAAAGGCAGACAAGGAAGATAGTCCGTGCAAGCATAGCCTGTTCCGCAGTCAACTGCGTGACCATAAATCAGCCCCGTGTCATCGGCGAACGTATCAATCCTACGGGAAAGAAACGCTTCAAGGAAGCTCTTCTCGCCCATGACGTGGACTATATCCTCGGTCAGGCTGTCGAGCAGATACACGCAGGCGCGGAGATACTCGACGTAAATGTGGGACTGCCGGGCATAGACGAAAAGGAAATGATGGTCACGGCAGTAAAGGCTATACAGAGCGTCTGCGATACGCCTTTGCAGCTTGATTCAACTATACCTGCCGTGCTTGAGGCAGGCCTGAGAGTTTACAACGGCAAGCCTATCGTAAACTCGGTAAACGGCGAGGACGAGTCCTTAGAGGCTATACTTCCACTCGTCAAGAAATACGGTGCTTCCGTGGTGGGACTTGCTCTCGACAAGGGCGGTATCCCTAAGACTGCCGACGGACGTTTCGCTATCGCGGAGAAGATACTCCGCAGAGCTATGGATTATGGCATACCCAAAGAGGACGTTTTCATCGACTGCCTTACCCTTACGGCTTCTGCCGAACAGGACGGCGTTATGGAAACTCTTAACGCTCTCCACATGGTAAAAACGGAGCTTGGCCTCAATACCGTTCTCGGCGTATCGAATATCTCCTTCGGTCTGCCGAACAGGGAGCTCATCACAAGGACGTTCCTTACAATGGCGCTCCACAGTGGTCTGACCCTGCCTATCATAAACCCCAATATCGAGGGTATCATCGGAGCTGTACGCGCTTACAGGCTCCTTGCGGGAATAGACCGCAATTCTGCGGATTTCATAAGCATATACGCACAGGACGACAATGCGCCGAAGGCTCCCGCCCCTGCACAGGACAAGGGAGCTCCCGATATAATGTACTCGGTGGAGAACGGTCTGAAAAATCAGGCTGTGAAAGCCGCCGAGGAGCTCATGTACACTGTCGACCCTATGGAGATAATCAACAGCTACCTTATCCCTGCTCTCGACAATGCAGGAGCAAAGTTCGAGAAGGGAAAGATATTCCTGCCGCAGCTCATACTCACCGCAGAAGCCGCGCAGGCTTGCTTCGAGGTCATAAAGACTAAGCTTTTCGCCGCAAACAGCGAAAGCGTTTCAAAGGGCAAGGTCGTCCTTGCCACAGTCCACGGAGATATACACGATATCGGCAAGAACATCGTCAAGGTGCTCCTTGACAGCTACGGATTTACGGTCATCGACCTCGGCAAGGACGTTCCTCCCGAGACCATTGTCGATGCCGCCATAGAAAACAAGGTCAGCCTTGTGGGACTTTCCGCACTTATGACGACCACTCTCGGCGCTATGGCCGAGACTATAAAACAGCTCAACGAGAAGTACCCCGAATGCAGGACCGTCGTGGGAGGAGCTGTCCTCACAGCTTCATACGCGGAGCAGATACACGCGGACTTCTATGCAAAGGACGCAAAGCAGACAGTTGATATCGCTTCACAGGTCTACGGCGCATGAGCGCATTCCTGAGCTTAAAAGAAAAGCAGCCCACGGGCTGCTTTTTCTTCGTTATAGAGTTGTTTCTTCAAGTCAGGAACGTCGGTGACGCCGTCCCATGCACTATTTGCTGTTTACTGATCTCTGTCTGCCTGCAAACACTCTGCCCACAATAAATGCCGCAACATCGGCAAGTATGGAGGCTATACGCATTACGAGCACAAACAGCACTATCCTGTCGGGGAAGCTGCCGTCGCATACGAATATCATTACTCCCTCGCGTATACCGATACCGCCCGGAGCTCCCGGAGTCACAAAGCCGATTATCCACGCGAACATGAAAGCCCCCGTAAGCATGGCAAGGTCTTTTGCCCCTGCGTTCGGGACTATCAGCGTCAGGCAGGCGAAGTACATCGCCGCCGATACCGCGTTCTGAAACAGGTAGTAGAAGACTCCCCTGAGAAGCATGGGGCGCTTTTCCCGTTCAAAGGCTTTTGCGTAGCGCGAGATGTATTTTCCGAACCTCTCGTAGAACCTCAGTCTGCACAGTACCGCAGCCGCTGTTATAACAGCTGCGCCGATGACCGCCGCTATGAGAAGTCCCCTGCCGTACCGCCGAAGGAGCTCGGCTATCCTGCCGCCGAGGAGCAGCGCCGATATCACGGCAGTCCACATCACACAGAAGAATATGTCCAGGACTGTCGCGCAGGCTACGTCCACATGGCTTATCTCCATTTCCGCTGCAAGCTGGTTCCGCCCCACGTACTGGAAAACGTTTCCGGGGATATATTTGTACAGATTGGACTGAGTATACACGGGCATTGCCGCAGAAAACGGTATGCTCCTGCCCGACAGCACCCTTGTGAACACCAACCACGGATAACAGGAGAATATTATTATCAATGTCTGAAACACAAAGCATATCCCCAGTGAAACTATGGCTCTGCCGTTCCTGAGGTCGGAAAGCTTTATATCCATGCCCATGAGTTTTTTTATTACGAATATTACAGCGGCGATCATTATGATATTGCCGATAATGTTTATTACTTTTTTAGGCTTCATCTCTTATCTTTCCCAAGAAGTTTCTCAAAAAGGCTCACATATTTTCCGCATACCGAGCTCCATGAGTAGTTTTTTCGTGTATATTCGCTGTAGACCGCAGCCTTTCTGCGATAGCCGCCGCGGTCTGAGCAGAGGTCCTTTATGCGATCTGCATACTGCTTCGCATTGCCGCTTTCCATTATCCAGCCGTTCTTTCCGTCTATGACCGCGTCGCGTATGCCCTCTATGCCCGAAGCAAACACCGCAAGTCCGGCAAGGCTCGCCTCCACAGCAACGAGTCCGAAGCCCTCCATGTCTCCGTCCACATGGATATTCGGCATGATGAATGCGTCCGCGTGCGTATAGACCGCGTTCAGCTCAGGAGCGCCGATCCTTCCGAGCATTTTCACCTTGTCGCCGAGGCAGTGATTCTTTATGCTCTCCGCAATTTTTTCACGCTCTTCGCCGTCGCCGATGATGAGGTACTTCACCTTTTCGTCCCTGAGCAGCGGCATTACATTGCTTACGAACCATTCCGCGCCCTTGCGCTTTACAAGTCTGCCGACTGTAACGATAACGGTATCGTCCTTTTCAATGCCGTTCCTGCGGCATATCTCCTCATAGTCAGCACATTCGCCGCTGAACTGCTCAGTATCCACTCCGCAGCTTATAACGCAGGAACGCTTTCCTCCGCGCTTTCTGAAAGCCTTTTCCGTCTCGCTGCTGATAGCGATATATGTGTCGAATTTATTGTAAAAAAGCTTCAGATAGAGCTGATAGAGCTTGTTCCTGAAGGTTATGTCAAGTCCGAAAACGTTTACGACCACTTTTTTACGCGGATAGAGCAGCTTTGTGAAAAAGCCTATGCCGCTCAGAAGTGCGTCACCGATAAAAATTATGTCGTATTTCCGCGCATTTATCAGAGTCTTTACCAAAGCATAGGGCAGGAACCATATCAGGTTCTTCTGCGGCTTTCCGAGGGAGATAATATCCTTTTCCACCATGTCAGGGTCAAAGCCGCTGTAGAGGTTATAGCTGAAATTCTCCATTCCTCCCACAGCAGGCGGATACTTCCTTGTGACGTAAAGGAGCTTAATCTTCTTCATGCTTTTTTTCCTCATCGCTCTTGCCGCACTCCATTTTTCTCACCCTGTACTGCACGTCCTCGAGGAGCTTTCTGTTTGCGGAGATAGTGTCCCCGAGAAGTCCGATGGTAATGGTCTGAAAGCCCATCATTATCAGTATCGCCGTAAGTATCAGGGACTGGATATGGCCGCTGCCGTCGCCCATTGCCATGAGTATCAGGAACCTTATACCGAGAACAGCGCCGAAAAGAAGCAGTACAAAGCCGATAGTCATGAAGAATTTAAGCGGCTTGTACATTACGAAAGAACGGGTTATCACCGTGGAGGAACGCTTCATATAGCGCCACATACTTGAAAACAGCCTCGATGGTCTTGTTTCGGGGTTAGTCCTTATGGGGACCGATGTCATGGCGGTCTTGCTGTTGCCTGCCTGAATGATAGTTTCAAGAGTATAGGTGTACTCGTTCACAACATTGAGCCTGAGGGCTGCGTCCCTTGAATATGCGCGGAAACCGCTGGGAGCGTCGGGGATATCTGTTCCCGAAGCCACACGCACCACCCAGCTTCCCAAATGCTGGAACTTTTTCTTTTTCCACGAAAAATGCTCTGTCTTGTCGATAGGGCGCTCGCCGATGACTATATCCGCCTTTTCATCGAGTATGGGACGGACTATCTTCTCAATATCTGCGCCGCAGTACTGATTGTCCGCGTCGGTATTGACGATTATATCAGCTCCCAGGTGCAGACAGGCGTCGATACCTGCCATAAAGCCCTTTGCAAGTCCCTTGTTCCGCTTGAAGGAGACAATGTGATGGAATCCGAGCTCCTTTGCGCGCTGAACGGTCCTGTCCTTGCTTCCGTCGTTTATTATGAGGTACTCTATTGTGTCGATACCGTCTATATGTCTGGGGAGGTCGTTATACGCAAGCTCCAGCGTTTCCTCCTCGTTATAGCATGGTATCTGTATGATAAGCTTCATATTATTCTTCCTTTCCTTTATGAAACAGGAGCAAAACCTATCGTTATTCCGCTCATTTTATCAGATAAACATCAAGTCTGTCGGAGCTGTCTACTATCTGACAGTCCCTGAGCATTCCCTCATCGGAACGCTTTGCGAACAGGTATGCTTCTTCGCCTATATCCTCAGCAGAATCGGCAAGCTCAACACGTATATCCTTCATCTCGTACTGCAGGAATGAGATGAAATTGCCTGCATCCGACATGATATATATCTTCCTGTCAGGGAGCTCCCTTACTCTGTCACAGAGAGCCCTGTCGCTCTTATATTCCGTCTGGAATGCGGTTATAACGTTTCTCGCACCCGGAACATTTATGCAGAAAAGCACTGCACAAGCTGCCGAACAGAGATATATGCCCAGCTTTTTCCACCTGAAAAGGCATGATATTACCACAAGTGCAAAGAACCACGACACTGCGTAATTGAAGTATGCGTGGAAGTTTATCCCGTTATTCTCGAAAAGCTTGCACAGCGGCGGAGCGCTCACCTTATTGAAGGTCGGGTCGCTGAGTATGGTCATCATGTAGTTGGCTCTGCTCACGCATACCCTCAGTATGACAGGTATGAGCATTGCCGCGATGATGTCGCTCTTTTCCGCCTCAAACAGAAAGCATATGCCCGTCATTATGAGTATTCCCGCCAGAACGTCGAAATACCGCGTATAAATGATGTGGTCTATGCGCTGGAAGCCCAGCATGAATACGCTGCTTATGAGGTAAGTTGAAACAAAGGCGCAGAAAATGAACAGGAACATGAGATATCTGCTGTCAGCTGCCTCAGACAGCTTCTTTCCGTCCTTTACGGCTTTTCTTGCATTGCAGAGTCCGACTGCTCCCCTTCTTGCCATAATGACGATAGCGAACAGTACAAGGCAGAATGATCCTGCCGTAACTGCGAAGAGCTGTCCGCCCATTACTCCGATGAGCTTTCTGAACTCCTCTCCCGAGGTAAGGGCAGCCTTCAGCTTGCCAAGCACGCTGCCGGCGTTGTTCCCGTCAGCACCGCCGCTCCATAAAGCCTTTACAAGGTGCGCTTTTATGAGCCTGTCTGCGATAAATCCTGCCGCAAGGGCTGCTGCGAAGATCCCCGAGCGCTTCAGGCTCACTTTTTTGCAGACAACGGCGATCGCCATGACAAACACCACGGAGGCAACTATGCCGACAGTCCTGTTGTGTACCATGTACATATATGCGCTGAACAGTCCGAGTAACGCAAAGTCAGGAGCCGAAGGCTTATCAAGCACCCTCACCATGAACAGCACCACTATGGTGACAGCCATGAGAAGAGCTGTCTCAGACCACGCAATGCTGGTATTGAACTGATAGGAGGTGTAAAGTATACCTGCCGCAGCCGCCGCGCTTGCAGGAAGCACCTCAAGCTTCGGGAACAGCCGCCTTATTATGTAAACGAACATGAAATAGCAGGCAGTGACCATTGCCACATTCAGCACCAGCGCTGCGCGGTAAAGCGTTACCGTGTCCGAAAATATCTTTATCAGAGGCGCAAGCAGCAGACTGTAGCCGTAGGAATACCATGCAACTGTCCCGGATACGCCGCTCCAGTCCAGACCTGCGAACTCCGCCGCGTGCATCCAGTAGCCCATTTCGTCGTTGAAAACGAAGGGATTATAGCATTCCTTTATCATGCCGCAGTTGAAAAAGACCACAACTGCCGCAATTATAAGCGTAACTATGTACTGCGGCTCAAAGTGCGGCAGTCTGCGCTTATTCTTCTTCTCGCTCATATACTGTCGATCACCTCTCTGAAGCCTTTCATTATAACATCCCAGCGATAGTTCCGGTCCACATATTCCTTTGCATTCCTGCACATTATACCGTACTCCCTGTCATGGGAGAAGATGTAGTCGAGTATGCCCTCCAGCTCGAAATAGCTTGTGTAGTAAAGTCCGCCGTTGCTTTTGATACAGTGTCCTTTCAGCACCTCGCATACGCCGTTGACTATTACGGGCACGGAAAGAGTCATGGCTTCGAGAACTGATATGGAAAGGCTCTCAAAATTCGACGGCAGCCACAGGCATTTCGCACCTGCGATACCGCTGAATTTGTCCTCCTCGCTGACAAATCCGAGACTGATTATATCCTTGTCCTTCGGGATATCACAGACCTGCTTTCCCATGAGAACGAGCTTTAAGCCGCTCTCGGGGCGGCGCTCCTTGTATTCAAGGAAGTATCTGAACATCATGGGGCAGTTCTTGCCCTCGTCGATACGTCCCACATAGATGACATAGTCTCCGTCAATGCCGAACTTTTCCCTGAAAGCCGCAGCGTCGGGCTTGCAGTCCAGTTCGACTCCGGTACCCATTACGCGGCAGGGAATGCTTTCACAGTGAAAAAGTCCCTGTACAAGAGCTTTTTCCTCGTCCGTAAGGAAGATATATGCTCTCGGTAGAGTGAAAAGCTTCTCAAACGTTTTGAAGTGGATATAGGGCTCTTCGTGGGCTGTGGGTATGAATACCGCCTTTTCAGCCACCTCGGGGAGCCCTGTCACCGTAAGGTAATAAAGATAGGTAACGAAAATAAAAACGTCGTATCTGTCCTTGTTCTGACGGATATAGTCTACAGCCGCAGGGGAATAGGGTCCCTGTTTCTCAAACCATGTCCTTTCCGCCTCGGTACTGTACTTTCCCGAGCGCAGATACTTCCCGTTATACTCGTTGAAGTCCTTTGCACGCGGCTTTGCAACAGGAAAACGGAGCACTCTTACTCCGTTTATCATTTCCTCGTCATTTTTGTAATGATCCGCCCATGTTGTATATTCAAGAGCCTTTGTGGTTATGACGTCCACCTCAAAGCTGTCCGTGAGCCTTTCCGCGATGAGCCGCGTATAGTACTCCGAGCCGCCGTTGACCTCAAGTCCGTATCTCTGATTGACAAGAGCTATCCTTTTCATTATTCCTTATCTCCGCTTACTTCTCTGAAAAACTTCATATATTTATCAACGATAACGTCCCATGCGAAATTGCTGCGGACATAATTCCTGCCATTCTCGCCCATCTGAGCTGCTTTTTCCCTGTTGCTGAGGAACCAGTCCGTACAGCCCTCAAACTCAAAATAGTCGCCGAAATACAGACCGCCGTTCGACGTTGAGGCGAAATTCCTCGTTACCGCGCAGCCGCTGTGTACAAGAACAGGTCTGCCGCAGAGCCAGCTTTCCATGATAACAAGTGAAAAGCTCTCATTCCTCGAGGGCTGGCAGAGGAACTCCGCTGCCGCCTGCGCGTTGTACTTGTCCTGCAGGTCGATGAAGCCCAGGTCGATTATCCTCTTCTGCTTCACAAGCTCCGCAGGGAGCTCTATATTGCCGCCGCCTATGAGTATGAGCTTCAGGTCGCTGTCACGGCGCTTTACGTACTCCGAGAAGTACTTCACAAGGGTGTGGACGTTCTTGCCCTCGTCCTTGCGTCCGGCGTATATTATAAACGGGCTGTCTATGCCGAATTTGCTGCGGAAATCCGCCGCATTGCTCGTTAGCTCGGTGTATACTCCCTCGCCGAGGCAGCCCTGCTTGACGCGGCTCATGTCGAAAACGCGGTTGGCAAGCTCGTACTCGGGCTGAGCGTGATAGATTATGCCGCCGATATTCTCGAAAACGGGCCTGAATATGTCCATATACACGTAAGGCTCGTCGTGAAAGCAGGGTATGAGCACCGATTTTTCGGGGCAGACCTGCAACCCGTGAAAAGTCGTTCCGAACATATAGGGTATGAACACAAAAAGGCTGTACTCGTCCTTATGCTTCCTGATATACTCGCAGAGGTCCGGGCTGTTCACCATTTCCTCAACGTATATGCGCTGCTCGTCGGCAGAGACGGGCAGATTTTTCATAAGCTTTGCATTTACTGCGTCAAAAGCCTGCGTATTGCGCTTTCTCACCCTGAAGCGCCTTATTGTGAAGCCGTGAACTTTATCCTCGCCCTCGCTGAAATAATTCTCGTTCCAGTCTGCTGAGAACTCCTTAACGCAGGTGCTGAGCATTTCTATCTCTATCCCTGCCTCGTGAAGATGAGTGGTAAGTCCGCGGAGCTCCATTTCGGCTCCGCCCGGTATCTTTTCGCTGTACCAGGGAATAACAAATCCTATCTTTTTCATTTCTTGAATCCTTTATACGCTGTCTTTTCTGCCCTCTATGAAGCCTTTCAGTTCCTTTGCAAACACATCTCTTACGCGCTCGTAGGAGAAGTCCTCAAGGCGTCTGCGCTGTCCTTCTATTATGCTCTCCCGGAGCTTTTCGTCCGTGAGGACTCTGTTTATGACCTCTGCCGCAAATACAGGGTCGTTATTGTCGAGAAGAACTCCGCTTCCGCCGAGAGTGTCGGATATAGCGCTGGTGTCATATGCGATTATGGGGATATCGAAGAACATCGCCTCCACTAAGGGAACGCAGAAGCCCTCATGCTCGCTCATGCACACGAATGCGTCCGCAACATGATAATAAGCCAGTATCTCGCTGAATTTTATGTGTCCCGGGAATATAACGTCATCGCCTATGCCGAGAGCCCTTGCGTACTTCATCAGGCGCTCCTGATAGTTCTCCATGCCCCTTGCAGAGCCCACAAGTATGAGCCTTGACTCGGGATTGAGCTTTTTGTAGCAGTAAAAGGCTTTTATGACGTTTTCCTGCTTTTTATTGGGAGCTATACGTCCCACAAAGACCAGATTCTTCTTCCCGTCGCTGAACTTCTTTACAGTCGCCTCGTCGGGAGCCTGCCTGTAGTCCTCAAACTTTATGAGAATGGGGCGCACGTCTATAGGGCAGGTGTAGCCCCTTTTCACAAGCTCGCCCTTGTTGAAGGCCGAGTCCGCCATAACATAGTCCACCTTGTCGCGCAGGAAGTCAACTCCCTTGTAGCCCAGCTCTGTCAGCTGTGTGGCAGGTATACTGTATGAGCGGAAGAACTCAGGGGGCGTGATATTGTGATACACCATTATTATGCGGCACTTGAACCTGTCCAGTTTGAATGTCAGGTCAGTACCCGTAGACTTGTGATATATGAGTATGTCGTCCTTTTTAAGGTCGCGGAGCTTGTCCGCTTTTTTTGCTATGCCGTCGGGGAGCCTTTTGTCGATATTCTCTGTGTATATCTCCGTATTGTAGCCCATTTCCTTTATAGCACCTTTGAGCGCTATTGTATCGTTTCCGATAGCGTCGCCGAATGAAAGGGTCGGCAGGAGCTGTACTACGCGCATTACGACTGCTCCTTTGCAATAATGCTGCGGAGCTCTGCGTTTTCGTGCTCCAGCCTGTCAAGCCGCTTCAGGAGCTCCTTGTTGACTATCTCAAGAGTATCCACTCTGTTGCACATATCCTTTGATTTATCCTCTGATATAGCCTTCAAAACTATGGCGGTATTGGCGTTCAGGTCGTTCTGCTCCATAACTATGGGGTCTACATAGAACCTCATTATCTTGCGTATAGCCTTCTTGAAGAACACCTTCACGGGATTTCCCGTGAACTCCTGATAGGGCTGCACATAGTAATGTGAGGTAACATAGTCGAGAGCCTCCGCAGGCGAGCCGCCCTGAGCTGTCTTCTTGTAGGGGATATCGTCAAAGCTCAGCATATCCGCAGTCAGCCCCTTTTCCTTTATCTCTCTTTTTATGTCAGCCATTATCTGCTCTATATTAATGCTATTGTCCATCTTTTTGTCCTTTCAGTTACTTTTTCTCTTTCTTTTCGATGTTGTCATCAAGCAGGAAGCTGTGTTTTATCCTTGCAACTCCCACATCGCCTACACTGGAGAGTATCTCTATCTTATATATGTGCCGGCAGTAGTCAACAGGGATACCGTCGCCGCATTCTATGGTGAAATCCAGAGTATACACATCAGGCAGCAGCGGCACGTTTTCAAGAACTATCTCCGTTGTGCCGTCCTTTGCGATGTCGTATACATCAAAGCGGTCTATCCTCGTGTTGGTCCCGTAGCACGATATGCCCTTGCTGTTGAACACGCCGAGACCGAATACCGCGTCCTCCACCTTTTCCCTGACGCTGTAGCCTATCCTGAAGACGATAGTCTCTCCCGTGCGGAAGACCGTCTGCTCCCCGCCATCGGAATTGAACGATGAAACGCTTTCGATACGGGCGTTGCCGTTGCCGTGGCGCTCGGTCTCGCAGGCACCTGTGGAATTGCCCGTATTCATGCTCTTCTGCATCTCGCGGCTCATGAAGTCGAGGTATTCAAGGTCAACCTCCTTTGGGTCTCCCTCTGCGCGGATAAGACCGTCGTATATCCATATGGAGCGGTCGCATATCTGCTCTATCTGTCCGAGTGAGTGCGAAACGATAACTATAGTCGTTCCCTGCGCCTTTATCTCCTTGAGCTTTGCAAAGCATTTCGCCTGGAAGTTGGCGTCGCCTACTGCGAGTATCTCGTCGATAAGAAGTATATCCGCGTCCACGTTTATGGCTACTGAGAAAGCAAGACGCATATACATTCCCGAGGAATAGGTGCGGACAGGATTGTCAATGAACTGCTCCAGTTCCGAGAAGTCGATGATATCCTGTAATCTTGCGTCTATTTCCTTTTTTGTAAGTCCGAATATGGAGGCGTTGGTATAGATATTCTCCCTGCCGCTCATATCGGGGTGAAAGCCTGCTCCCAGCTCTATAAGGCTGGAAACTCTGCCGTTCATGGTTATTTTTCCCGAATCGGGATACATTATCCTCGTCAGGAGCTTCAGAGTCGTGCTCTTTCCGCAGCCGTTACGTCCGATAAGACCGATAGCCTCGCCCTTTTTCACAGTAAAGCTGATGCCTCTGAGCACCTTTCGCTCCTCATATTTGTTCCTTTTGAAGAAAAGAAGCCTTTCTTTCAGCTGTGAACCCTTGTCAAGGTAGACCTTGAAGCTCTTGGTCACGTCCCTGACCTCTATTGCAATTTCATTTTCCGCCATCAGAGTTCCTCCGCAAAATGCTTCTGTAGCCTGTTGAATACCAGTGTGCCGAAAATAAGGAAGAATACTCCCAGACCTGCCGCAAGGAGAAGCGATGAAAGGTCGGGAACCTGCTTATCGTACAGCACTGTTCTGTAACAGTCGATTATATGTGTCATTGGGTTAAGATTGAAAAGTGGAAGGTATTTATCGGGGACGATATCCTTCGAGTACACCACAGGAGTGAGATACATCCACGCCATAGCCACGATACTCAGGATATGCTCAAGGTCTCTGAAATAAACGGTTATTGCCGAAGTGAGCAGAGACATGCCAAGGGCGAAGATGTATTCCACTATCATTATAACGGGCAGGGTCAGCAGCGCAAGGAAGTTCATGCCTGCGCCCGTCACGAATATGACCGCGAATATGACTATGAAGCACAGCAGCATATTCACAAAGCAGCTTGTCACATAGGATATGGGTATTACCATTCTCGGGAAGTATATCTTCTTTATGAGGTCCTTCTGCGCCACTATGGAAGCAGCTCCTATCGTAATGGACGAGGAGAAGAATATCCACGGTATCAGTGCAACGAACAGGTAAAGGTAATACTTGTTCACATTATTGTTAGGAAGAATATGATTAAAAACTATAGTGTAGACTATCAGTTGAAAAAGAGGATTGATGAAGGTCCACATGAAGCCCAGTACCGAACCCTTGTAGCGTCCGCGCAGGTCCTTTTTCACAAGGCTGAATATCATTTGTCTGTATGCGTACAGTTCTTTTATCGTACTCATTTAACGCTCCTTGAAACGCGCAGGAACGGTCTTTGCCGTCAACAGCGCATAAAATTCCATAGTATCTTTTAATTATATCACAAGCGTATTATACTGTCAAGTTTTATAAAGAACTAAGAGCTAAGTCACATTTATGGGACGTCGAGGACGCCGTCCCCTACAGAAAAACATTCACAAATAAAAAGGACAGCTATGTGTAATACGCATAGCTGTCCTTTTTATTTGTGGTATTTTCCGCCCTCCGCTATCTGGAATGCGCGGTATATCTGCTCAAGCAGCATTACTCTCGCGAGCTGGTGCGGAAAGGTCATTTTCGACATTGACAGCTTCAGTGCTCCCATAGCCTTTATTTCGGGGTCGAGCCCAAAGGAACTGCCGATAATGAAGGTCACCGTGCTCTGTCCGCTTACTCCTGCCGACATTATCTTCTCCGAGAGCTCGGGACTTGTGAGGTGTTTCCCCTCGATACACATGGGAACTATCATGCCCCTTGCGTACTTCTTTATCTGCTCGGCCTCCTTTTTCAGCGCAGAAGCTATCTCCTTTTCCGATGGAGCGTCGCTGAGCCTGCACTCGTCCAGCTCATGCAGCTCGAACGTACAGTATCTGCCGAGCCTTTTTATATATTCGGCGCAGGCGCTGCGGAGGTACTCCTCTTTAAGCCTGCCTATGACTATGAGATTGATATTCATCAGAAGATCACCGCTCCTCCTTTTGTCTCAACGGGAGCAACTCCCATAAGGTAGTCCTTTCCCCGTGTGAAGCGTTCAAGTCCGCGCTGCACAGTCTCGTCCGCTATCCTCGGGTGGTTGTTGTCCTGACTTAAATGCCCGAGAAGTATATGGGTAGTTCCGCCCTCAATGAGCCTGCCTGCCTGGACCGCGCAGTCGTCGTTTGAAAGATGTCCGTTCCCCGAGAGTATACGCTCCTTGAGGTACAGCGGATAGGGTCCCGTCCGCAGCATATAGTCGTCGTAATTAGCCTCTATGAGTACCATGCGGCAGCCCCTGAGAGCTTCTTCCACCTCGGGAGTAACGTGTCCGAGGTCTGTGCACACAGCGCAGTACTTATCGTCAGAGGTATGTATCCTGTAGCCGCAGCTCTGTATGGCGTCATGGGGCGTATTGAAGCAGCTCAGCTCGCTTCCGCCGCAGCTTATGGTCTTTCCCGTTATGTCGATGACATGGGAGCTCACCGCTATCTTATTGCTGTCGCAGAGCTTCTGCAGGGTACGCTTCTGCCCGTAAACGGGGATACCCGTCTTTTTCGTGAGCATGGCAAGTCCTGCAACGTGGTCGGAGTGCTCATGGGTGATGAACACGCCCTGCACCGCATCAAGCGGTATGTTATTGACTTCAAGGGCGTCGGAAAGCCGCTTGAAGCTCACTCCGCAGTCTATGAGTATGCCGCCCTTTTCAGTGCCGATAAAGGTAGAATTGCCCTTGCTGGAGCTGAAAAGGGGATAAAGTCGTGCCATTGGATATTCTCCGTTCTTTTTAGTGAATAGTTATTAGTACATAGTGCAGGGGCGCGAATCACGCCCCTGCAAGCTAATGGCTAACGGCTCAAAGCTTATTTATCTCCGTACCCTGTCTTGTCTCCTTGACCTCATAGCCGAGAGCGGCTATCTTGTCGCGAAGCTCGTCTGCAAGTGCGAAATTCTTGTCCTTGCGTGCAGCCTTGCGCTGCTCAACAAGCTCCATTACCTCGGCAGGGATATCGGCGGAAGCATTTCCTGCATTTTCGGAAAGCTCCTTGGCGTTTGCGATAAGGTCAAGTCCCATGACCTTGTCAAATTCGCTTATGAGAGCCAGCTTTGTTGCTGCATTTGCCTTTGATTTCAGAACGTCATAGATAACGGTTATACCCATAGCGGTATTTATGTCATTGCCGAGAGCGTCGTTGAAATCACCCATAAGGCGGTCATATTCAGCCTTGTCGATGTCGCCGCCGCTTTCCTTCGTAAGGGGAGCTATCTTCTCTATGAGCTTATTGTAGGCAGCTACCGCATTGTCGAGGTTTTCCCATGAGAACACAAGGGACTTCCTGTAATGTGACTGCAAGCAGAAGAAACGGTATACAACAGGCTTGTAGCCCTTTTCTTCAAGGAGCGAAACCGTCAGGAACTCGCCCTTGCTCTTGCTCATTTTACCGCTGTTGGTATTGAGGTGGAGCACATGGAACCAGTAGTTGCACCACTTATGGCCAAGGTAAGCCTCGGACTGAGCTATTTCGTTGGTATGGTGAGGGAAAGCGTTGTCGATACCGCCGCAGTGGATATCAAGGTACTCGCCGTTGTTCTTCATGCTTATGCATGAGCACTCGATGTGCCAGCCGGGGTATCCGACACCCCAGGGGCTGTCCCATTTGAGCTCCTGATCGTCAAACTTGGACTTTGTGAACCATAGCACGAAATCAGCCTTATTGCGCTTGTTTTCGTCAGCCTCAACGCCTTCGCGGACGCCGACTGCAAGGTCCTCCTCGTTGAAATCGTTGAAAACGTAGTATTTTTCAAGCTTTGATGTGTCGAAGTAGATATTTCCGCCTGCCTCGTAAGCGTAGCCCTTTTCCATAAGCACACTGATAACGCGGATAAACTCGTCGATATAGGTAGTTGCGGGAACGACCACATCAGGAGTCTTGATATTGAGCTTCCTGCAGTCGTCAAAGAAAGCGTCGGTATAGAACCTGGCTATCTCCATAACGGTCTTGTGCTCACGCTTTGCGCCCTTGAGCATTTTATCGTCGCCTGTGTCGCCGTCGCTGGTGAGGTGACCAACGTCGGTGATATTCATAACGCGGTTCACATCGTAGCCTGTGAAACGCAGGTACTTTTCAAGAACGTCCTCCATGATGTAGCTTCTGAGGTTGCCTATGTGAGCGTAATGGTACACCGTAGGTCCGCAGGTGTACATATTTACCTTTCCCTCAACATGGGGCACGAAATCCTCTTTTTTATGGGATAATGAATTGTATAACTGCATATTTATTCCTCCAAAATCTATTCTGTAGGGGCGCCATTTTGGCGTCCGCAGATTTATTTCGTATTTATCGGGCGGATAATATCCGCACCTACTGCTAAAGGCTAATGGCTAACGGCTGTTCAGAACTCCCATATCTCGGGCGGCGGATTTTTTATCTTGAGCTTTGAGAAGTACCCGAACATCACAAGGAACTCAGGGAGAATGCTAAGTCCGTCGCGGTAGTAAGCTCCCATGCGCTCTTTCTCATCGGCAATGCCCTTGTAGCTCCGCGGACATGAGAACGTCCAGTCGGCAGTAAGGCTGTCGAAGCTGAGCCTGAAAAAGCCCGAGGGACTTTCCTCTCCGAAGCTTTCAAGGAGAGCGATATGGTCGCCTGCGTCATCAGCCGCCCCCACATAAGCCATAGTTCCGTCGAGGCTCACAGCCGCAAGGAATTTCCCGTCGTTCTTAACGGCCTCATTAACTGCCTCGTCCGAGGGATACTTTATTATATTCATATCTGTCCTCCTTTTCAATTGGTGACATAAACAAAAAGCCCCCGAGGCATTACCCTCGGAGGCGCAGATGCACGTTTCCACTCCGTTTTGTACTCATCATATCCTTAACGCGGACGAAACGCCGGCAGATACACACGCTTATGCGCTTCCCTGCCGAAGCTGACAGCCGCACTTCACTTTTCCCGGCCATGTGCTCGCACCAACCGCACACTCTCTGAAAGTCCGCAGAAAAGCTACTCTGACTGCTACGCCTTTCTTAGTTCTTAGTTCTTAAACTATTATATACTAAAGGAATGGTATTTGTCAAGATTAATCAGGAACAAATATGAACAAATTGTAAACATTTTCTTCTGCCCTTGACTTTACACATGTAAAAGGTATATACTTGTTTTAGCACTCTATGAGATAGAGTGCTAATTTCACTATGGAGATGTTTTAAATGGAAACCAAACAGTTCAAAGCAGAATCCAAAAGACTGCTGGATATGATGATCCACTCGATCTATACTCATAAGGAGATCTTCCTCCGTGAGCTTATCTCCAATGCAAGCGACGCTATAGATAAGCTGTACTTCAAATCACTCACCGACGACAAGGTCGGTCTCAATAAAGACGACTTCGCAATATGGATATCCGCCGACAAGGACAGCCGTACACTGAAAATCACCGATAACGGTATCGGCATGACAGAAGAGGAGCTCGAAAACAACCTCGGTACTATCGCAAACAGCGGCTCATTCAAGTTCAAGAACGAGAACAAGCTGGAAGAGGACAACCAGATAATCGGACAGTTCGGCGTAGGCTTCTACTCTGCATTCATGGTAGCCAAGAAAGTTACCGTAATATCAAAGGCTTACGGCAGCGACAAGGCTTATCAGTGGGAGTCCGAGGGCGTTGACGGCTACACCATAACCGAAGCCGACAAGAAGAGCGCAGGCACCGAGATAATCCTCGAAATGCTTGACGACACCGAGGACGAGAACTACGGCGAGTTCCTCGACCAGTACAGGATAAAGTCACTTATCAGCAAGTATTCCGACTATATCCGCTTCCCTATCAAGATGGAAGTATCCCACAGCCGTCCAAAGGAGCAGACCGAGGAGGAAAAGGAGAAGAACTTCCCTGTTGAGTATGAGGACTACATCGAAGTCGAGACTCTCAACAGCATGACTCCCCTCTGGAAGAAGAACAAGAATGAGCTCAAGGAAGAGGACTACAAGCATTTCTACACAGAAAAGTTCTACGATTACAATGCTCCTCTGAAGTATTCGCATATCAGCAACGAAATGCCTGCATACAATGCGCTGCTCTATATACCGTCAAAAGCTCCCTTTGACTACTACTCAAAGGAGTACGAAAAGGGCTTGCAGCTCTACTCAAACGGCGTACTCATAATGGACAAGTGTGCAGACCTTCTCCCCGATTATTTCAGCTTCGTAAAGGGTCTTGTCGACAGCGAGGATCTTTCACTGAACATCTCCCGTGAGATGCTCCAGCACGACAGACAGCTCAAGGCTATCGCAAAGAGCATTGAAAAGACTGTCAGCAACGAGCTGAAAAAAATGCTCAAAAACGAGCGTGAAAAGTATGAGGAGTTCTGGAAAGCCTTCGGTTTACAGCTCAAATACGGTATTTACAGCGACTTCGGCATGAACAAGGAAAAATTACAGGATCTTCTCCTGTTCACTTCCTCAAACGAGCAGAAGCTCGTAACTCTTGACGAATACGTAACAGGTATGCGCGAAGATCAGAAGTACATCTACTACGCAACAGGCGAGAGCGCAGCCCGTATCGAGCAGCTCCCGCAGACAGAGCTTGTAAAGGACAACGGCTTCGAGATACTTTATCTCACAGATAATATCGACGAGTTTGCTATAAAGTCTCTGATGAAGTACAAGGAAAAGGAGTTCAAATCCGTATCCTCAGACGATCTGGGACTCGATTCACCCGAAAAGAAGGAAGAAATAAAGGCAAAGGAAGAGGAAAGCGCCGACCTTCTCAAGGAGCTTCAGGAAGCTCTGAACGGCAAGGTAACAAAGGTAGCCATCTCGCAGAGGCTCAAATCCCACCCTGTATGCCTTACCAGCGAGGGCGAGATATCACTCGAAATGGAAAAGGTGCTCAACTCCATGCCTACAGACCAGAAGGTACACGCACAGCGCGTACTCGAGATCAATCCCGACCACGCTATATTCGGCAAGCTGAAAGCTCTCAGTGAGGGCGGAGACAAGGAAAAGCTGGGCAAGTACGCACAGCTCCTCTACGATCAGGCGCTCCTTATCGAGGGCATGAGCATAGAGAATCCCGTTGAATTCTCTAACCTTATCTGTGAACTTATGTAAACTGTACCATTAGTTTAAAAGGACGCCCAACGGGCGTCCTTTTTGCATTATACGGAACAAAAAAGGGCGGCAGAGCCGCCCTGCTGATCACTGTTCACTTACAACTGATTTCACTGCCCACTCGTCTGCTTCTTGCTGAGAGTGCGCCTGATAAGCGTTTTCACGCGCTCGCTGGTATCCTGCGGAAACTCCGTGATGAACTTTATCGCCTGCTCGTGAGCCTCCTCGCGGGGCAGCTTCAGGAACCTGTGGAAGAACGTATACACCTCGTCAAACGAGGAAAAAAGTCTCTCCACGGTCTCCTCACCCTCGGGAGTGAGCACCACGCTGTTGCAGAAGTCCTCATATACCAGTCCGCAGTTTGCGAGACATCTGAGCATTTTGCTGACGCTGGGTCTTGAAACGCCAAGATGACGGGATATGCTGACGCAGCGGACGCATTCCTCTTTTTCTGATAATTCCTTTATAGCCGCAAGGTATTTTACCTGACCTGCACAGTGTTTCATTTTATTCTCCTTTCAAAGAGACCGGTGCTTACTTGTCCGAGTCGATAAGGTTCCAGTAGCCCTTGAGGTAAACGACTCCGGAAATAACGGTAAGAACCGCAGATATCCATATAAGCACGGGGATAAGTACATTATCCACAGCGTTTCTGAACTCCAGCGGGAAACCAATTTCAAAATCAAAGCAGAGACTGAGCCAGAAGAGTATAGCCACGATAGCTATCATGGTAAAGGCAGTTTTCAGCTTGCCCCATATTCCTGCGGCAACGACTATGCCGCTGTTTGCGGCAAGAAGTCTCAGACCCGATACCATAAATTCTCTTGCGGTAATGATTATGAACGGAATAGCGCTCATATTCACCTCTCTGAACTCAACAAATACTGCAAGGGCAGCGATAACGAGCACCTTATCTGCCAACGGATCGAGGAATTTGCCGAAATTGGTCACAAGATTTCTCGATCTTGCGATCTTTCCGTCAAGAGCATCGGTTATAGAAGCAATTCCGAAGATGACCAGCGCTATTGCAAAGTGAAATGGTAAGTTTAAATACATGAATAAAAGGAAGAACGGAATAAGAAAGACTCTGAGAAGAGTCAGCTTATTTGGCAGGTTCATTGGCCTATCACCTCTCCTATAAGATCATAATCAAGCGTATCGGTGATCCTGATCTGAACATGATCGCCGACCGCAAGGGGCTTTGCGGAGGTAAAGAATACCTTTCCGTCTATATCGGGGGCGTCGAGCTGTGTTCTGCCGAACCAGCACTCACCGAACTTGTCGAAGCCCTCAACGACCGCTTCAAGCTCTGCACCCATGAGCTTTTCGTTGTTTTCGCAGCTTATGAGCATCTGCTGCTCCATGATTATATCTGCGCGGTGAGCCGCTGTCTCCTCGTCTATCTGGTCGGGGAAGTCATAAGCCTTTGTGCCCTCCTCACGGGAATAGGCAAAACAGCCCAGCCTGTCGAAACGTACTCTCTTCACAAACTCGGCAAGCTCCTCGAACTGCTCCTCGGTCTCTCCCGGGAAACCTGTAATAAGAGTTGTCCTGAGTATTATATTCGGCACCTTCTCACGGATATGCCTGAACAGCGCCTCCAGCTTTTCCGTATCGCCCCAGCGGTTCATACGCGAAAGTATTTCGCCGTTACAGTGCTGTATAGGTATCTCCAGGTACTTCACCAGCTTGTCCTCACGGGCGATAACGTCAAGAAGCTCGTCAGTTATGCGCTCGGGATAGCAGTAAAGTGTACGTATCCATCGGAGGCCGTCTATCCTGCAAAGCTTTGTGAGAAGCTCCGCAAGCTTAGGCTCGCCGTAGAGGTCCTTTCCGTAGAGAGCCGTATCCTGCGCGATGACAACAAGCTCGGTAACGCCGTTTTCCGCAAGGAACCTTGCCTCTTCAATGAGCTTTTCCATAGGAACGCTCCTGAACTTTCCCCTTATCATGGGAATAGCGCAGTAGGTACAGCAATTCGAGCAGCCCTCCGCCACTTTCAGGTAAGTAAAGAAAGGCAGGGTTGACAATATTCTTTCGCCGCAGAGCTCCGCGTCGAGCTTCGGCGCAAAACGCACCACTCTTTCATCAGCAAGGACATGGTCGAGTATATCCACAATATCCTTTGTATCGCCTATGCCGACAACGGCGTCGGCCTCGGGGAACTGCTCAGCAGCCTCCTCCTTGTATCTTTCCACAAGACAGCCTGTGATTATTATCTTTCTGAGACTGCCCTCCTCCTTGAGCTTTCCCAGCTCGAGGATAGTTTCAATAGCTTCTTCCTTAGCAGCCTTTATGAAGCCGCAGGTATTGACTACCGCAACGTCTGCAAGACCGGGCTCTGTGACCAGCTTGTAGCCGTGCTTTCTGAGCTTGTAAAGCATACGCTCAGAGTCAACAAGATTTTTCGAGCAGCCAAGGGACACCATGCCCACCTTGATCGCCATATCAGTTTTCCTCCTCAAGGTCCTCCGCGCAGTCAAAATACTCCTTAACGGCTTTGTTTATCTCAGTAAAGCCGTAGCCGTACCGAACAAGTGCGCTTTTGACCTTTTCTATCGTTTTTCTGTCCTCACGGTCTGTAAGATAACGGGAATACTTTGCTCTGAGGAGCTCCGAAAGGTTCTCCCCGAAGGTATCGCCGTAAGCTTCGAGGGCGTCCACAGCGATGAACTCGCTAAGCCCCTTCTGCATGAGCTCTCTCTTGCAGCGGCGATAGCCGAAGCGCTTTATTTCCACGAGCTTACGCGCCATACGCTCCGCATAGCGCACATCGTCTATAAAGCCGTGCTCCGTGAGCCTTTTCATTACCGCCGTGCAAAGCGGTTCGCTCTTGTAGTTGCCTATGAGCTTCTCAAACATTTCTGAATAGGTATAGTCCCTGTAATCCAGCAGATAGAGCGCTCTCTGATAGGCTCTGCGAAAGTTGGAAGCATATACTATTTTCCGCAGCGTATCGCGGTCTGTCTCCATGCCTGCCCGTATGCCGAAATCCGTGATGATATCCGCATGGAGATAGAGCTTTCGCCCGTCGTCGAGCTCCGCCTCATAGGTCGAGCCCTTGTATCGCGTAACAGATGTTATCTTCATTATTCTTCGGCAGGAGTGAACTCCTCAAAGTTATCGTCAAAGCTTGCGAGAACGTCCTCCCCGGAAGCTCCTCTCTCCTGAGCGCCGTCCTCACCCTCGGGAACAGCCTTTTCCGCAGGCTTGCTCTTCTTCGGAGCCGCATTTGCCAACTCATCCTTATGAGCGAGTATCTGCTCCTCTATCTCCTTCATGAGCTTTTCGTCGTTCTGGAGCAGTTCCTTGACGTTATCGCGTCCCTGTCCCAGCTTCTGATCCTTGTAGCTGAACCACGAGCCGCCCTTCTTTATGATATCGAGGTCAACGGCAAGGTCGAGAACTTCTCCTGTACGTGAGATACCGCTGCCGTACATAAGGTCGAACTGACACTCCTTGAACGGCGGAGCTACCTTGTTCTTGACTATCTTGCACTTTGTGGTCGCACCGATGATATCGGTGCCCGACTTGATGACCTCGCCCTTTCTTACGTCGATACGCACCGACGCATAGAACTTGAGGGCGCGTCCGCCGGGGGTAGTCTCGGGATTTCCGTACATAACGCCAATCTTTTCGCGTATCTGATTGATGAATATTGCAACGCAGTTGGACTTGGATATAGCCGCTGTGAGCTTTCTCATAGCCTGAGACATGAGTCTTGCCAGCTGTCCAACATGGAGATCGCCCATTTCGCCGTCGATCTCGGCACGGGTGGTCATAGCGGCGATAGAGTCAAGTACGATAACGTCGATAGCGCCCGAGCGGATAAGAGCCTCCGCGATCTCGAGAGCCTGTTCGCCGCTGTCAGGCTGTGAAACGAGAAGATTTTCGATATTTACGCCGAGAGCCTGTGCATAAACCGGATCGAGAGCGTGCTCGACGTCGATGAATGCGGCTTCTCCGCCTGCCTTCTGAGCCTGTGCGACTATGGACAGCGCAACCGTGGTCTTACCCGAGCTCTCGGGACCGTATATCTCAACGATACGTCCTCTCGGCACGCCGCCTATACCCAGCGCCATATCGAGGGTCATGGAGCCTGTGGGGATAGCGTCAACATTAAGTGTCTTTGTCTGACCGAGACGCATAACAGCGCCTGCGCCGTACTTCTTTTCTATCTGCTTGAGAGCTCCGTCGAGAGCGGCTTTCTTGTCCTCCACAGCGGTAACTCTGACGACTGTCGGCTTTTTAGCAAGTTCCTTCTTTGCCATTGGTATTTCCTCCGTATATATTATAGTATATTAAGCTTTAATGTACCTGAAAATCTATTGTTTTTTCTTAAAAATGAAAAGTTGAAAGTTATGGTATCGCCTGATCGGTATGAGCGGAGCGAACACATCAACTCTGAACTGAATCAAGGCTGAAGCGCTCAAAATCCACTGAATCCCCGTTTACTTCGATGAGAAGCCATGAAGCTCCCTCCAGACCCGAAGCCGAAACAGAAACTACATTTCCCTTTACGAAATTCTCATGACAATGACCGACCACAGCCAGGTCGTATCCCTTTACGTATCCGCTTTCGCAGGCCTTGTCGAACTCGCCGTTTTTCAGGCTTGACAGCGGTAAAAACGGGTACGGCTTTTCGATACCGAGGAACAGGAAATGCGAAAAATGCAGCTTATGTCCATGACTTTCGATCTCAAAGAACAGCGGCATCTTCCTGATGAACTCCATCTGTTCGGCTGTAAGTCTTTTTCTCACACCGTCGTAATACTCCCTGAGATGTTCCACATCGGGATCCACATCGACTCCGTGTTCCGCATAAAGCTCGCAGTTGCCCTTTAAACAGACTATATCGCTTGATTTCAGCAGCTCAAGGCACTCAGATTCTTCATTGCCGCGCTGAAAAATATCCCCTAAAAACACCGTTTTGTCGGGAGCCTGCGCTTTTATCCGTTCAAGGACTGCTTTCAATGCTCTGAGGTTTCCGTGAATGTCAGAGAATACCGCTATCTTCATGGATCATCCTTTCTTTCAGCTCAACGAATGACTGAATAATTTGCTCTTGTAGGGGCTGTCTTTGGCAGTCCGTTAAGGGACGCCGACCCCTAAAAATATGGCTAAAGGCTAAGGGCTTTAACAGCGGCTGCCGTTCTTATGATACCGCCGCCGTCACGTTTCAGTTCCACATTGCCGAAGCCGTTCCTTTCGAGTATCGCCTTTACGGCGTCATGCTGTCCGAGACCGAACTCATAGGCGATAAAACCGCCTGACTTCACAGAGCTTTTCCACAGCTCTGTAACGGCTCTGTAGAAATCGAGACCGTCCTCGCCGCCGAAAAGTGCGGACTCAGGCTCGTATCTGACCTCCGTCATGAGCTCGCTCATGTCCTGTGCCGTGAGATAAGGAGGATTGCTCACAAGTACATCGAGACCCGTTATCTGACGGGCAGTCTCACTTTTCAGCACATCTCCGCTGATTATCCTTATATCACCGCAGCCGTTGAGCTCCGTGTTCTGTCTTAGGTAATAAAGCGCCTTTTCCGACAGCTCCACAGCGTAAACCTCCGCCTGTGGGAGCTCCTTTTTCAGGGCTACGGCTATACAGCCGCTGCCGCTGCAAAGGTCGGCAATCTTCGGCGCTGTGAGACCTTCCCTGCGGCAGATGTCAAGCACCTGTTCCACAAGGGTCTCCGTATCGGGACGGGGTATGAGCACACCCTCGCCTATTCTGAAATTGCAGCCCCAGAACTCCCACTGTCCCAGCAGATACTGCAGGGGATATCCCTCGGAACGGCGCTTTGCAAGGGAGAGTATCTCCGCCGCCTTCCCGTCGGGAACGGGCTCTTTCGGAGCGAACATGGGGAACTTCTCCCCCAGCATATCCTGAAAGATACAAGTCGTGTCAAAATCTGCAGACTCCTCGTCGCGCAGTGCGATAAGACCGCGGCACTGAGCAAAAAGCTCGCCTCGGGTCACCACTTGTCCTCCTCCTTGTCAGAGGGGATACATGGGGTCATAGCAGCAATTGCTATCTCTATCATGCTGTCGTCGGGCTCGCGTGTGGTTATGCGCTGCATGGCAAGTCCGGGAGCAGAAAGTATGCGTGTGAAGAGGTTGTCGTTATTGCCTGCAAGGCGTATGCACTCGTAGGAGATGCCGACAACGAGGGGCAGGAGCACCAGTGAAGCCACGATACGCTGCCAGGTCACCGTGAAGGGCACGAAGCACATCACGAATATGCTGACTATGAGCACTATGAATATGAAGCTCGTACCGCAGCGCTTGTGGAAGCGGCTCTGCTTGCGGATATTCTCCACAGTAAGCGGGAGCTCAGCCTCATGGCAGGCAATGGTCTTGTGCTCTGCGCCGTGATACATGAACTGCCTGCGGATATCCTTCATCAGGCTTGTAAGGTACATATATACAACGAAAAGGGTTATCTTCACCAGTCCCTCCAGGAGAGAGCGCAGGAAGCGGTGTTCCTTGACAGAGGGGATAAGTCCGACTATCCACTTCGGGAGCATTACGAAAAGACCGATAGCCATGACTACGCCGAAAAGTATACCGAGATACATGAATATGTCGTAGCCCGAGCCCTCCTTTTCCTTTTCCTTTTTCTTTTCTTCCCCGGGAGCTGCCGTGCTGTCAGCAGCAGCGGCTCCGGACTTTTCGTCCTTATTCTTCTTGTCCTTTTCTTCTTCCTCGTCCTCGGGCATCTGCTTTTCCGCAGACTTCATCATGTACTTATAGCCCTTGACAAGTGATATGACAAAGTTCGTACAGCCTCTCACCAGCGGCACTTTCCTGTACCACGGAGCGCTTTTGCCGTTGTTTTCGTCCCATGTTTCCAGGTCTACGGTACCGTCGGGAAGACGGCACGCCATTGCGCCCTTATTGGGTCCCAGCATCATTATGCCCTCGATAAGAGCCTGACCGCCTATCTTTGACTTGAATTTTTCCTGTGTATTATTGCTTTTTCCCATGTTTTCACCTTTTTTGGATCAATTATCGTATCTGTCCTATTGCTTTACAGCAGGGAGAGTAATGATAACGGTCGTACCCTTTCCCTCGCCCTCGCTGGTTATGTCCATAGTACCGCCGTGCATACTGATTATCTCGTCCGCAACGGCAAGACCTATTCCCGAACCTCTGCGTGTATGATTTGCCTTGTAGAACTTGGTCTTTACCTTCGCAAGGTCGGATTTCTTTATGCCGCAGCCCGTATCGGCTACGCTTATGATGACGTTTCCGCCCTTTTCATAAGCTATTATGGTAACAGTATCCCCTGCCGAGGAATACTTTATGGCGTTGTCTATAACATTTATGAACACCTGGCGTATGCGGTTCTTGTCGCCGAATACGAAGGGGAGCATCTCGGGCTCGCTGTAGATTATCTCCTTGTCCTCGCGTCTTGCCTTGTCGCTGTATATGAGCACAGCGTCGCCGAGCTCCGCAAGAACGTCCATATTTGCGTTCTGCAGGGTAAAATGACCGTTCTGCATACGCGAGAAGTCAAGGAGCTCCTCGACCATCTGCGAAAGTCGCTCTGTCTCGTTGACTATTACTCCTACGCCCTTCTTCATGGTGTCGGGACTTCCTCCCCCGTCTATCATAAGGGTCTCAGCCCAGCCCTTTATGGCGGTGAGAGGAGTTCTCAGCTCATGAGAAACCGAGGATATGAACTCATTCTTCATAGCCTCCGTGGCGGAGAGCTCGTCAGCCATATTGTTAATGGCAGTACAGAGGTCGCCTATCTCATCGTCGCTGTCGTTGTCGATACGTGTCGAGAAGTCGCCCATTGCGAATTTACGGGCGATACCGCTTATCTGCTGTATCGGTCTTACGATAGAGCCTGCGAAGTACAGACCGGTAGCTATTATGATAAAGATTATCACAACGCATACCACCGAAGCCGCAAGAGCGTAATTCTTGATAGTCTCGTCTATCGCCGTCAGTGACGTCACCATTCTTACCGCGCTGTACTCGCTGCTCATGGAGCTTATGGGAACAGATACCGCAAGTATCTTTTCGCCGCCTCTGAGCTTGTAAACGTGGTCTCCCTCGCTCTTTTCGAGAGCTTCATCGTAATCGGGCATGGGGTCGTCCGCGTCGGGAGAAAATCCCGATGAGGTAAGCACGACTCTGCCCTTTGAATTTATCGCCATAAGCTCTATTTTGTCCTTCTCGTTGAAGGTCTCCAGCATTTTTCTCATCTCAGCCGAAAAGTTGGAGGAGCTGTCCTGCGAATGCATACTCAGCACGCTCGTAACGGCATTGAGCTTCGATACGAGGTACTGCTTTGCAGAGTTATAGAAATAATTCTGTATCGCGTAGATTATTGCCATATCTATGACAAGCAGCGCAAGCACAACAACGCCTAAGTTGTTGACTATCCAGCGCCTGGTGATACTCTTTTTAGCCATTACTGAACATCATTCCATTTATAGCCGTAGCCCCATATGGTAATGATGTACCTGGGGTTTGAAGGCTCTTCCTCTATTTTCATACGTATACGCCTGATATTTACGTCTACTATCTTGTCGTCGCCGTAATAGCTCTCGCCCCAGATATGGTTGAGGATGCTTGCACGGTCGAGGGCAGTGTTCTTGTTGTTCATGAAGAATTCGAGTATCTGATACTCTACCTGTGTGAGCTCAATCGGCTCGCCGTTCTTGGTGACTGTGCGGCTCTTGAGGTTTAGCACGAAAGGACCGCTCTCTATTACGGACTGCTTCTCGTTCTTTATTGAGCTCATGCACACACGCCTGTATATGGCGTCAACACGGGCAGTAAGCTCGGAGGGCGAAAAGGGCTTTGTTATATAGTCGTCGGCGCCTATCATAAGACCGCTAACCTTATCCATTTCCTGAGTCCTTGCAGTGAGCATGATTATGCCTATAGTAGAGCTTTTTTCGCGTATCTTCTTGCATACCGTGAAGCCGTCTATTCCCGGCATCATTATATCCAGCAGAACGACCTCGAACCTGCCGTGCTCCGCCTCAAAGGTCTTGAGAGCGTCCTCGCCGCAGTTGACATCGACTACCTCGTAGCCTGCGCGCTTGAGGTTTATGACAACAAATTCGCGGATAGTATCCTCGTCCTCGCATATAAGTATACGTTTCATATAGAGTATCACTCCTTTGTGTTTGGATATGTGTTATTTCTCAGCAGTAAAGCTGTGTATCGTCAGTCTCTCACCTTGAAGCATACAGCGGCTTCGCCCTGTGTTATGGAAAGCCCGTCGCCCTCGGTGTCAGGATTGTCTGGGATAAGTGCAAGGTACGCCGAATCGCCCTTTGTACGCATGAGCATATATCCTCCCGATATCCTGTCCTCGCGTGAGGGAACGTCCTCCGCGCAGAATATCTTGAGGAGCTCGCGCCCCATATTCCCGTCCTTGTATTTGCAGAAAACTATCTCGTCATTGACGGTATCGCGCTTTACAGTAACATTTCCCACCCATTTTTCGGGGAATATGAAAATATAGCCGTCATTGAGGCTGTAATATGAGGTATAGCGCTTTTTCAGCTTCATGCCGTTATCCAGCTTTTTCCACTCGGTAAGCTTGAGCTGTTCGCCCTCCACTGCCGTTTCATAGCCGGGAGCTGTTATCTGTACGGGGATTTCAAGGCTTCCGTCCGAATCAACGTCGAAGGAGCCGCAGCCCGCAGGTCTTTCAGTACCCTCCGTCTCCTCGGGGTCGTCAAAAGCCGCCGCAAGGGTCTTGCCGTTCATATACAGCACGTCCGAGCGGATAGAGCCTGTTCCCGAGGCTTCGTCGATGTACATTCCGAGGCTTCCGTTGGGGAGCTTTCCGTAGCTTATGTCAAACTCGCTGATATTGTCGCCCAGTTCCAGCTTTGACCTGTGGTACATACCGTTCCTGTCGAGCTTATACGACTCTGCAAGGGCAGGGTCGCCGTTTGAAGCCTTTGTGAACTTCAGGAGCTCATATTCGCTGTCAGCGTCAACGTCCTTTACGTCCATGAACGAATACGGCAGCGAGAACTCGGTCTCCTGCAGCTTTCCGTCGGAATAGATATATATGGTTACATTCTTCTCGGAGCGGTTTATGATACTCGTTCCGACAATGAGGTTCATGCGGTTATTCGAGCCGAGCTTCGATATCATGACCTCTTCTATCTCGCTGCCCACAGCCGCGAGGTCGTGGACCGACGTCCACCTGTCCTCCTTCATGTCGAGGACGTTTATACGCAGGGCGTTCTCATCGGGAGCATGGTTATTCCTCTCATAGAAAACGAGAGCCTCGTCGCCGCCGTCGCCGTCGATATCCTCGATGATGAAAGCCGACAGGTATTTGCCGGATTTCGGGTATTTAAGGCTTATCGCCGTACCCTCTGCCAGCGTCAGGGCGTCGTATATCTGTTCCTGCTCTGCACTGAGCTTCGGCGGAGCCATCAGAGTATCTATACTCGCGCCAAAGGTGCAGCCCGTAAGTGCAGCCCCCGTAAAGAGGGCTGCTGCGATAAATGACATTATCTTCATAGATCAGAGATTCATTCGCGCTCCGAGAGCTTTATGTATTCCTTTTCCTTTGCGATAGCCTTGTATGCAGGACGGATTATCCTTCCGCCAGTGAGTATCTCCTCCATACGATGTGCAGCCCAGCCTGCCATACGTGCGATAGCGAACAGCGGAGTGAACAGTTCGTCGGGGATACCGAGCATTCTGTAAACAAGTCCCGAATACATATCGACATTTGCGCACATCACCTTTGTGCTGCCCTTCATTTCCCTGAACACTTCGGGAGTAAGGCGCTCGATAGTCTCGAGAAGGCGGAACTCCGCCTCAATCTCCTTGCCCTTTGCGAGCTCGAAAGCTTTCTTCTTGAGTATCATCGCACGGGGATCGGAGATAGTGTATACAGCGTGGCCCATACCGTAGATAAGACCCGAATGGTCGTTTGTCTCCTTGAGTATGGTCTTTCGCAGATAATCAGCGACTTCGCCCTCGTCCTCCCAGTTCCTGATGTTCGCCTTGAAGTTGTCGAGCATATTGATGACCTGGAGATTGGCGCCGCCGTGACGGGGTCCCTTGAGGGAGCATATAGCCGATGAATAAGCGGAATACGGGTCTGTACCCGAAGATGTGAGGACGCGGCAGGTGAATGTGGAGTTGTTACCGCCGCCGTGCTCAGCCTGTAACATCAGGAGACGGTCGAGCATCTGCGCCTCTTCCTTTGTGTATTTTCTGTCGGGACGGAGCAGTGAAAGTATGCACTGAGCCGTGTTTTCCTCATAGTTTATGGGGTGCATTATCATGCTCTGATTGTCGAATACCCTGCGCTTTACCTGATAAGCGTTAGCCATGATGACAGGCATTTTTGCGATAAGGCTCACCGCAGTACGCATCTCGTTTTCGAGTCCCTTGTTCTCGCACTCGTCATCGTAGGAATACAGCGCCAGCACGGAACGTGCCAGCTTGTTCATGATATTCTTCGACGGAGCCTTGAGTATCATATCCTCAACGAAACCGTTGGGGAGGTCTCTCTTGACGGATATATAGGAGCTGAAAGTCTTGAGCTCCTTTTCGTTCGGCAGATGACCGAAGAGCAGAAGGAAAGCTGTTTCCTCATAGCCGAAGCGGTCGTCCTTTTCAACGTTCTCAACGAGGTCGTTGACATTATAGCCTCTGTATATGAGCTGTCCGGGTATAGGTTCTCTTTCTCCCTCGTTCATAACATAGCCGTGAACGTTGCATATATTTGTGATACCAGCCATTACGCCTGTACCGTCGCTGTTGCGGAGTCCTCTCTTGACATGATATTTTTCATAAAGCTTTGGATCTATAGCGGAATTATCAGCAAGCTTGCTGCATAAATCTGTAATATTGGCGCCCGAAATAAATGACGGCATCCTGATCACTCTCCTAAAACATATTCATTATTAATTATACACCATTTCTTATTTAATGTCAAACATTATTTCTTATCAGAGCTAAGAGCTGAGAACCGGGAACTAGGTTCCCAGCCATAAAAAATAAAAAAGACAAGGAGTAACGCTATGAAAAAACACGCCGCAGCAGTTCTGCTGCTCATTCTTTCCGTTGTGATGATACCCGCGGTACCTGCCTGTATATCGGGAAAGACCGACAGCTCCGCCGAAGACGCGGAACAGACCGAAGAATACACCACCGCCCCCGAAAAAGCGGACAAACAGCCCGTCTTTTCAGCCGAGCCCTACAAGGTCCTCGACATCGTAAGCGGAAAAGTCCTGGAAGTTCCTGTCCGCGATTACGTAATCGGAGCTGTCTGCGCGGAAATGCCTGCGAATTTCGGCATAGAAGCCCTGAAAGCACAGGCAGTCGCCGCCCACACCTACGCAGAACGCCGCCGAATAAGCGCGGAGAGCTCCCCCGACGGAGAGCTGAAAGGAGCTGATTTCTCCAACGACACTTCAAAATACCAGGGCTATTTCACAAAAGAACGCGCAAAGGAGTGCTTCGGGGAGAGATTCGAGGAGAACTACGCCAAGATATCGGCGGCTGTGGACGATGTGCTCCCCTACATAATCACCTATGAGAACGCGCCTATCATTGCTGCTTTCCACTCCATGTCAGGGGGCTATACGGAAAGCGCCGAGAACGTCTGGGGAGCTCCCGTGGACTACCTTGTGGAGGTGGACAGCCGCTCGGACATGACGGCTCCACATTTCCGCGAAAAGACTGCCTTTTCCCGTGAGGAGCTGAAGGCCGCCCTTGAAGCCGCTTTCCCCGATGTAAAGCTGGGCGGCGATATGAAAGAATGGCTGAAGGTGCTGACCGTTTCCGACTCGGGAACAGTACTGACCGCCGCTGTCGGCGATATGACCGTATCGGGCGGCGATATACGGGACGCCCTCGGGCTGCGCTCTGCAAGCTTCGAGGTCAGCGTCTGCGGCAATGAAGCCGAAATAACCACCAAAGGCTTCGGACACGGCGTAGGTATGAGCCAGTACGGAGCAAACGCCATGGCTGCCGATGGAAAGAGCTGGCGCGAGATACTCGGGCATTACTACCCGAACTGTATCATATCAGGGAACTGACAGGAGTTCCGACGATTTCCTTTTTTGTGCAAAGCGCAATAATTGGTTTCCATTTTTTGCCTAATATGTCAATTGATATTGACATAGCTCTTACGATTTGTTATAATTACTTTGTGTCGTTATTTGCGGCACGGCAAAAGAAAAAGAAAAAAATACAAATCAGAAGGAGACGATCCGTCTCGGCAACGGAAAAGGATATGAATAAAAATAAAGACCTGTATAAAAGATTTGTTACCTTTATCTCAAGCGTTCTGCTGCTCGCAATGATAACAGGGCTTTTCGCCTTTGTATGGTACAAGAATTACAGCGAACAGATAGTACTTCCCTACTACAGACGAGGAAACTGGGTGCTCATCGCTATCTACTGCCTGATAGTATGGCTCTTTTTCAGAGCCTACGGCGGTCTCAAGCTGGGCTACCTGAAAAAGACCGATATGTTCTACGCTCAGATGATATCCATGCTGTGCGTGAATACGGTATCCTACTTCCTGATAAGTCTTATCGGCAGACATTTCATGCCTGCCATGCCCATAGTTATCATGTCCTGCATAGATCTTGGCATACTGGCACTGTGGACGCTGCTCACGGGAAAGCTGTACTTCATGATCTATCCGCCGCGAAAGCTGGTCATCATCTACGGAAGCCACCGTGCGGCGTCACTGGTCCTGAAAATGAGCCAGCGCGTGGACAAATATATGATTTGCGAGTCTATCAGCATAAACGAGCCTGCCGAAAAGGTAAAGGAGCTCATAATGAAGTATGAGGGCGCTATAGTCTGCGATATTCCCGCGGAACAGCGCAACGACTTCCTCAAATTCTGCTTTGCACACTCAAAGCGCGCTTACATAGCGCCTAAGATATCGGACATTATAATAAGAGGCGCAGACGATATACGTCTGTTCGATACGCCTCTAATGCTCTGCCGGAACTACGGCCTCGACTTCGAGCAGCAGCTCATAAAGCGCACATTCGACATACTTTTCTCAGTAATAGCGCTTATCCCTGCCGCTCCATTCATGCTCATATCTGCCATCGCGGTAAAGCTCTACGACAGAGGCCCCGTGCTTTACAAGCAGAAGCGCCTTACCCTCAATGGCAGGGAGTTCTACGTGTACAAGTTCCGCAGCATGATAGTTGACGCTGAAAAGGACGGCAAGCCCCGTCTTGCCACCGAAGAGGACGACCGCATAACTCCCGTCGGAAAGATACTGAGGAAATTCCGTGTGGACGAGTTCCCCCAGCTTTTCAACATACTGAAGGGCGATATGTCCGTGGTAGGTCCCCGTCCGGAACGCCCGGAGCTCACCAGGGAGTACGAGGAGGAAATGCCCGAGTTCGGATTCCGCCTTAAAGTCAAGGCAGGTCTCACGGGCTATGCACAGGTAACGGGAGCTTACGATACCACTCCTTACGACAAGCTGAAAATGGATCTTATGTATATCGAGAATTACTCTATACGCCTTGATCTTCAGATAATACTCATGACATTAAAGACTATGTTCTTCCCGCCAAAGAATAATGCTGAAACAACAGAAGCACTTATCATGCCGAAGAACACCGAAAGGAAGGAAAACACAAAATGAAGATAACAGCAGTCATCATGGCAGGCGGCAGAGGTGAACGTTTCTGGCCGAAGAGCAGAAACAACAACCCGAAGCAGTTCCTCTCCCTCACCAAGGACGGAGAGACCATGATACAGAAGACCGTAAAGCGTCTGCGCCCTCTCGTTGAATCCGGGGACATCTACGTTGTCACAAACGCAGCGTATAAGGAGCTCGTATTCGATCAGCTCCCCGATATACCGAAGGAGAACGTGCTCCTCGAGCCCTGTGCAAGGAATACGGCTCCCTGTATCGCATTTGCAGCAGCTGTGATAAACAGGAAATACGAGGACGCTATAATGCTCGTACTTCCCTCGGATCACCTCATCGGCTATGAGGATATTTACATCAACACCCTTAAAAAGGCTATCAAGGCTGCCGAGAGCGGCAAGCGCCTTGTTACTATAGGCATTACCCCCGAGTATCCCGAAACAGGCTACGGCTACATCAATTTCGGCGCTGCAAAGGAGGACGTTTACGCAGTTGAGCGCTTCGTTGAGAAGCCCGACCTCCCTACTGCAAAGGAGTACCTCGCTTCGGGCAAGTACCTCTGGAACAGCGGTATGTTCGTATGGAAGATATCTTCCGTAATGCTCAATATCAAGACCTTCATGCCCGATATCTATGACGGAGCCGTCCGCATAGGACAGGCTTTCGGAACTCCTGAGTTCAATGAAGTCCTTGTCAGGGAGTTCACCGCTTTCAGGAGCGAATCCATAGACTTCGGCATCATGGAAAAGGCAAAGCACATCTATACTATCCCCGGCAGCTTCGGCTGGGACGACGTGGGAAGCTGGCTCGCCGTTGAGCGCATAAACGAGACCGACGACGACAAGAACTTCATCGACGGCGACGTTGTGACAGTTGACACAAAGCGCACCACTATCTGCGGCGGCAAGCGCCTTATCGCCGCTATCGGCACAAGAGACATCATCATCGTCGATACCGACGATGTGCTCCTCGTTTGCTCGAAGAACAACACTCAGGACGTTAAAAAAGTCATCGCGCAGCTCAAGGAACAGAACAGGAACGAGTTCGTCTGATCTGCCGGCGAAATGCAATAAAAAAGGAGAAGAAACTAATGAAGAACGCACTTATCACAGGAATCACAGGTCAGGACGGCTCATATCTTGCAGAGCTCCTGCTCGAAAAGGGTTATAACGTTTACGGTATCTGGAGAAGAAAGGCTACTGCCGATTACGGCAATATCGCTCATCTCAAGGACAAGGTAACTCTCATCTACGCTGATATGACAGACCCTATCTCTCTCATTTCGGCTATGAAGATATCACAGGCTGACGAGGTATACAACCTTGCTGCCCAGTCATTCGTTGCTACAAGCTGGGATACTCCCCTCGGCACAGCCGACATCGACGCTATCGGCGTTACGAATATGCTGGAGGCTATCCGCACAGTTAAGCCCGAGGCACGCTTCTATCAGGCTTCCACATCAGAGATGTTCGGACTTGTACAGGAGATACCTCAGAAGGAGACAACTCCTTTCTATCCGAGAAGCCCTTACGGAGTTGCAAAGCTCTACGGTCACTGGATAACAAAGAACTACCGCGAGAGCTACAACCTCTTCGCCTGCTCGGGAATACTCTTCAACCACGAGTCTGAGCGCCGCGGAATCGAGTTCGTTACACGTAAGATAACAGACGCAGTCGCACGTATCAAGCTGGGCGTACAGGAGTACGTAGAGCTCGGAAATATGGACTCAAAGCGTGACTGGGGACACTCAAAGGACTATGTAAAGGCTATGTGGCTCATGCTCCAGCAGGACAAGCCCGACGACTATGTAATAGCTACCAACGAGACAAGAACTGTCCGCGAATTCGTTGAGACTGCTTTCGGCCACGTCGGCATCGACATCGAGTGGAAGGGCTCAGGCGTTGACGAGATCGGAATCAACAAGGAAAACGGCAGGACTATCGTCAAGGTAAACAAGAAGTTCTTCCGCCCCGCAGAGGTTGATATACTCCTCGGAGACCCCTCAAAGGCTGAAAAGGCTCTCGGCTGGAAGCGCGAGATTGACTTCTCTCAGCTCGTTGAGCGCATGGTAAAGAACGACCTTGCTCTCGTTGAAAAGGAAATAAAGGTCAAGGAAGTAATCGGCTGATATAAAAGCTTATACAGGGGAAAAACTATGGGCTTTGAAGTACTCAGATCCAAAAAAGGCGGATATGTAAAGAACGACGTAATTATGAAACTGGACGCACTCAATGCGCTCATTTTAGCTCTGGAAAACGGTATGCCGCGGGAACAGGCTTATGCGGAACTAAAAAAGACAGAGCAGATCGTATTGCGTAAGGAAAAGGGCGGTCTCTTCGGTGCATCAGGATTTGACACCGGGGACACCGACGCTTATATAGCAGACCTTACCGCAAAAATAGAAGATCTTATACGCTAAAAGAACATCAAAGGTGGAGAAGTTGATTTGAGGATAACATTCGACGCTGTACCCATATGCAGCGAAAAAATGACGGGCATAGGCTGGTGCGAGCTGGGACAGACTCAGACTCTCGCGGAGCTTTTTCCCGAAAACAGCTATGAATACAGCTTTTTCACAAGCGGTGACAAGGAGCGCGTAAAGCGTGTGAAGAAATTCGCAGGCAAACGCATAAAGCTCAATACTTCGGGATTTTCGGGGTTTGCATACCGTGCAGTCAGCACCTTCCTGCCCGTTCCCTATTCATTTTTCTTCGGCAGGAAGTCCGATATCACCCACTTTTTCAACTACATCGTTCCGCCCTTTGTCCACGGAAAAAAGGTCGTGACCGTACACGATATGGTCTACAAGTCCTTTCCCGGCACGGTACGCGGAAGAACGAAATATATGCTCGATATGGGTCTGAAACGCTCGATGAAGCGTGCGGACCTTATCGTTACCGATTCGGAATTTTCAAAAAAAGAGATAATCAGATACTTTCCGCAGCATGAAAGCAGGATCCGCGTCGTTCCCTGCGGAGTCGATACGGAACGCTTTCACCCCTGCACCGAGCCCGAAAGGATACCCGAGGTGAAGAAGTCGCTGGAAATAGAGGGAGATTACTTCCTCTACGTGGGTACTATCGAGCCGCGAAAGAACCTGGAACGCCTTATCACGGCATACGCCGCCTTTTTCAAGAAAGTCGGCGAGGGCTCTCCGAAGCTTGTGCTTGCAGGCGGAAAGGGCTGGCTCGACCAGGGAATATACAGCCGCGTTGAAAAGCTCGGCATGACAGAAAATATCATCTTCACAAAATACGTACCGTCCGAGGACATGAATCCCCTCATGTGCGGTGCGCTGGCGTTCGTTTTCCCGTCCCTTTACGAGGGCTTCGGTATGCCGCCTCTCGAGGCTATGGCCTGCGGAGTTCCCGTACTTGCTTCGGGCGAGGCTTCACTCCCCGAGGTAACGGGCGACTGCGCCGTGATATGCGACGCTTATGATACCAAGAGCATAGCCGCGGGTATGTACAGACTCTACAGCAGCGAGGAGCTCCGCAGAGAACTGAGCCGGAAGGGACTTCAGCGCGCACAGGGCTTCACATGGAAACGCTCGGCGGAAATGCTCATGGACGTGTACAGGGAGCTTGCAAAATGAAGAAAAAGCTTAACATACTTGAAGTAAACAAGGCTTATTTTCCGCATATCGGCGGTATCGAGACCCTCATACGGCAGTATTCCGAGGAGCTCGGCAGGCTTGACGGCGTAAGCGTAAAAACTCTCGTCTGCCGCGACGGACGGGGCAGGACTATCCGCGAGAAGATATGCGGAGTCGACATAACCCGTGCAGGAAGCTTCGGCACGTATTTCAAATGTCCGATATCCGTTTCTTTCTTCGCTTATATGCGGAAAATGGCTAAAAAAGCCGACGTAGTCCACATACACGTACCATTCCCCCTTGCCGACGCAGCTCTCATGCTCTCGGGCTTCAAGGGAAAAGTTGTAGTTTCGTGGCACAGCGATATCGTCAGACAGAAGAAGCTCATGCTCTTCTACAAGCCTTTCATGCGCTATCTGCTGAAAAGAGCGGACGTTATCCTCACAGCTACGGAGGGACACGTGAAGCACTCCCTCTATCTCCCAGAATACAGGAGCAAATGCAGGGTTCTGCCCTACGGGATAGTCCAGGAGGACTACCTATCCGTGAAGCGCGTACCCTTCCTGACGGAAAAGGCTTCCGACAAAAGCAGCGTGAAAGTATTCTTCACAGGCAGGCTCGTCTACTATAAAGGAGTCGAAGTCCTGCTGAAAGCCTTTGAATCCGTGAAAGGCTGCGAACTTTTCATCGCAGGCACGGGAGATCTTGGCGACAAGCTCAGACACTTCGTTTCTGCGCGGAATATGGGGAACAAAGTCCATTTTCTCGGATTTCTCCCCGATGAACAGCTGAAACAGGCATACGCCGACTGCGATATATTCGTGCTGCCGTCGGTAGCGACCAGCGAAGCCTTCGGCATTGTGCAGCTTGAAGCCATGATATACGGCAAGCCCGTAATAAACACGGCTCTCAGATCGGGAGTCCCCTACGTAAGTCTCAACGGCAAAACGGGCATCACCGTTCCGCCCTCAGACCCGAAAGCTCTCGCAAAGGCGATAAACACCCTTGCAGAGAACAGGGAGCTCCGCGAGAAATACGGAAAAGCTGCCGCCGAAAGAGTGCAGAGCAGCTTCAATGAGAAGAATATACTGAAACAGCTTTACGATATACTGAAATAGAACGATTTTTGCAATGGAGGGCAGCCCCTTGAAAGCATTGATAATTGGTGCGGCAGGCTTTGTGGGCGGATACCTTATCCGCGAGCTCAGCTCCGCAGGCTGGGAAGTTCACGCGACCTGTCTGCCGAACGAAGAAATAAAAGAGGAATGTCATATCCACAGGCTGGATATCATGAAAAAGGACGATATAGCGCAGATACTCGCTGAAACTGTCCCCGATGTGGTCTATCATCTTGCCGCTCAGAGCTCCGTGTCGGTCTCATGGAAACGGCCGCAGCTCACAGCGGAAATAAACATCGTTGGAACTATAAACGTCCTCGAAGCCCTGCGTAAAGCCGAAAAACAGGACACAAGAGTGCTCCTCATAGGCTCGGGCGAGGAATACGGCTATATCCGCGAGGGAGCCTGTCCGCTTTCCGAGTCGGAGCCCCTCAATCCCGGCAATATCTACGCCGCAACCAAAGCCTGTCAGGGAATGATAGGCGAAATATATGCCCGTGCCTACAAAATGGACATCGTAATGGTGCGCGCTTTCAACCATTCGGGCCCCCGTCAGAGCGAGATATTCGTTATTTCCGACTTCTGCAAGCAGATAGCGGAGATAGAAAAGGGCTTACGCGAGCCCGTCATCAGCGTGGGGAATCTCTCCGCAAAGCGCGATTTCACCGACGTCCGCGACGTTGTCAGAGCCTACAGGCTCCTCGGTGAAAAGGGCAGGAGCGGAACAGTATACAATATCGGCAGAGGAAAGGCTGTGGCAATAAGCTTCATACTGGAAACGGCGCTTTCTATGGCGAAGAAGTCCATAGAAGTAAGGCAGGATCCAAGCCGCATGAGAGCCTCTGATATCCCCATAATAGAGCCCGACGTTTCGCGTATCCTGGCAGATACGGGCTGGAGTGCCGGTATAAGCATGGAACAGACCATTGAGGATACCCTTGACTACTGGAGAGAAATGCTCATGGCTTAGTGCTTGTCACAGGGAAACGGCTGAAAAGCCCAAAAGATAAGGAGTGAACAGAATGTCTGATATGAAGCTGACCAAAGACAGAATGCTTACATTCAGCGGACATGAAAAGATAAGTACCCTTAAAGCAGGTGAAAAGCTCACGGAATTCGGCGATAAGCAGAACAACGCCAACGAGCTCCTCGCCGCAAATATAAACGACCTCATCAAAAGAGTCTGCGCCCTCGAGGACCAGCAGCTGAAAACCGCAGAGGTCATGCGCCGCATTGCCGACGAGCTCAATGCGTTCAAAAAGGAGCTCGACCGTATACGCCTTGCGGAAAAACTCAACTCCGGCGCTATTGAACGCCTCGACCGCGCTATAAAACTCTCGGAAGGCGACGGTAAATGACCATGATCCCCGTATGGGGCTTTATATGTAACTATTGAGGGAAACCCTTTGGAAAGGGGGGCGGAGAAGAACCTTTCCTCAGAAAGGTTTGCCCCGATAAATGCATATAAGCTCCCATATGAGCATTATGATTATTATTTTAATGTGAATTTTTTCTCAAAGTCTTGACAATGACCCTTTTTTGTTATATTATATATAAGTGGACACGATATTCCCGCAGCTTGAAAAAGTCCGTCGGACGCGTATCTGTACATTATCAGGACTCAATCAACGGAGATTTGTGTAATTGCAGTCTCCGTTTTATTATTTTGGCGCATTGCCTTACTGAAAGAAGGTGTTATCATGGCAGAAGAGCTGATGGAACAGCTGGACAATCACACCGCCTTTACGATACCTGTATTCGGCGGTATCCCCGTTCCCGATTCATGTGTGGTAACTTGGATAATAATCGCAGTGCTCGTACTGCTTTCCATAATACTTACAAGAAAGCTGAAAAAAGTGCCTACAGGCTCTCAGTGTATACTCGAAGCCTTCATGGACTTCCTTGACAACTTCTTTACGGGGATACTCGGACCAAAGGGAAAGAAGTACGTACCGATACTCGAGACCTTCATTATTTACATAGGCTTTGCGAATATCATCGGCGTATTCGGATTCGTTCCGCCCACAAAGGATATAAACGTGACGGCTGCCCTTGCAGGAATGGCTATCATACTCGTGCAGGCGTCGTTCATAATCGAAAAGGGACCCGTAAAATGGCTTAAAAGCTTCCTGAACCCCATAAACCTGCTTGACCTTGTCACGAGACCGCTGTCGCTGTGTATGCGACTTTTCGGTAACGTTCTCGGAGCTTTCGTCGTTATGGAGCTCATAAAGCATCTCATACCGGGAGGAGTCCCCGTTATCGCAAGCGGATATTTCGATCTTTTTGACGGACTGCTCCAGGCATATGTATTTGCGTTCCTCACCTCGCTGTATATGGCAGAGGCTCTTGAGGAAGAAGAAAAACACGAAAAAAAAGCTAAAAAAAGAGTACAGCTTCACGGAGGTAAATAAATATGGGAATCATCGCATTGGGCGCTGCTGTTGCCGTTCTTACAGGCGCAGGCGCAGGCATAGGTATCGGCTTGGCTACAGCTAAAGCAACAGAATCAATAGCAAAGCAGCCCGAAGCCAAAGGCGATATAAGAACCGCGCTCCTGCTGGGCTGTGCCCTTGCAGAGGCTACCGCTATCTACGGCTTCGTTATAGCGCTTCTTATAATCCTTTCACTCGGAAACAAATAATGATATTACATCTGGAGGTATATTAAAATGGGAATCATCGCATTAGGCGCTGCTGTTGCCGTTCTTACAGGCGCAGGCGCAGGTATCGGTATAGGTCTGGCTACAGCCAAGGCTACAGAGTCAATCGCAAGACAGCCCGAAGCTAAGGGCGACATAAGAACCGCGCTCCTGCTGGGCTGTGCCCTTGCAGAGGCTACCGCTATCTACGGCTTCGTTATAGCGCTCCTTATTATCCTTTCACTCGGCAGCAAATGATCCACTGCAAATCCACATAAGGAGGGCCAATAATGCTTAAATTTGAATTCTGGAGCATTTTCTGGGCTGTTTTCAATACGGTACTGCTTTTCGTACTGCTCAGGATATTCCTTTTCAAGCCTATAAACAAAATGAAGAACGAGCGCACCCGTACTATCCAGGATAACCTCGACTCCGCCGAGAAAGCAAAGGCAGAGGCAGAGGAGCTCCGTCAGCAGTACGAGGACTCGATCAGCGAAGCAAAGGAAAAGGCTAATCAGATTATCATGAAAGCCCATGAGGACGCAGAGTCCGAAAGAGCCGCAATTATAAAGAAATCTCAGGAAGAGGCTGAAAAGATAGTTTCAGAGGCTGACAGGACCATAGAGAACGAGAGAAAGCGCGTTCTCCGTCAGGCTCAGTCCGAGATCGCAGACCTTGCTATCGAGGCTGCTTCAAAGATCATCGGCGAAAACGTTGACGACGAAAAGAACCGCCGTCTTGTTGATAAGTTCCTTTCCGAAGAGGAGGCTAAGAAATGAGAGACTCAGACAGAGAGCTGCTGAAAGAGCTTGTCCGCCTTGACGTTTCTCAGACAGACTGCTCCGAAACAAGAAAGGTGCTCGAGAACTGCCCCGACCTGGGAGATACGCTTTCAAACCCTCTCGTCACCCACGACGAGAAGAGAGCCGTGATAAGCAAGCTTTTCCCCGAGAATATGCAGAAATTCCTGTTCAGCGCAGTCCGCGGAGGAGCTATCGGGCGCATAGACGAGATACTCGACGAATATGAGGACATCCTCCTTGACAAGCAGGGCAGCATCAAGGCTGTAGTACGCTATGTTACGCCGCTTACCGAGGCTCAGCAGGCAGACCTCAGACAGTTTATCATGGATAAATTCGTCAAAGAGGACGTTGATATCGAATACAAGCACGACCCCGACATCATAGGCGGATTTATACTCAATGCGGGCGACCTTGAATACGACAAGAGCTACCGCACAAGCCTCCGTCTCATGAAGGACACTCTGCAGAACAAGGCTACGGAATACGTGGAATCTGTTTCTGCTTCAAAGAGCAAAAACAGCGATATCATCTCAGTACTCAAAACAGAGGTGCGCGATTTCGACGTAAAGTCGGGAGCTACGGAAACAGGCTTCGTTACGCGTCTCGGCGACGGTATCGCAAGAGTTTACGGTATGAATTCCGTAATGTACGGCGAGCTTGTTGAATTTGAGACAGGTATCAGAGGCATCGTTCAGAACCTGGAGGAAAAGTCCGTCGGAGTTGTTCTTCTCGGCGACGACCACGGCCTTACGGAGGGCTCTTCCGTTATCAGAACGGGCAAAAGAGCAGGTATCGGCGTAAGCGACGAGCTCCTCGGACGAGTAGTCGACGCTCTCGGAGCGCCTATAGACGGTCTCGGACAGATAAAAGCCGAGGACTACTTCCCCATAGAGCGCGAAGCTCCGGGCGTTATCGAGCGTAAGCCCGTAAATACGCCTTTGCAGACGGGTATACTCGCTATCGACTCAATGTTCCCTATCGGACGCGGTCAGCGTGAGCTCATAATCGGCGACAGACAGACAGGCAAGACCTCTATCGCCGTTGACACCATCATAAATCAGAAGGGTCAGGACGTTATCTGCATCTATGTCGCCATAGGACAGAAGTCCTCGACTGTTGCACAGATAGTCAACACCCTTAAAAAGTACGGCGCTATGGATTATTCGGTAGTTGTATGCGCTTCCGCCAGTGATCCCGCACCGTTCCAGTATATCGCCCCGTATTCGGGCACGGCTATTGCGGAGTACTTCATGTCCAAGGGCAGGGACGTACTCATAGTATACGACGATCTTTCAAAACACGCCGTTGCCTACAGAGCCATGTCGCTTCTGCTCCACCGTCCTCCCGGACGTGAAGCTTACCCCGGCGACGTATTCTACCTGCATTCGAGACTTCTCGAACGCTCCAGCCGTCTTGACGACGAGCACGGCGGCGGTTCGCTGACGGCTCTCCCTATCATCGAGACCCTTGCAGGCGATATCTCCGCATATATCCCTACAAACGTAATATCTATCACCGACGGTCAGATATTCCTGGAGAGCGAGCTTTTCAACTCGGGTCTCCGTCCTGCGGTAAACTACGGACTTTCCGTATCCCGTGTAGGCGGCGCCGCTCAGACAAAGGCCATGAAGAAGGCTTCGGGAAACCTCCGTATCGACCTTGCACAGTTCAAGGAAATGGAGATATTCACACAGTTCTCCTCTGAGCTGGACCAGTCCACAACGGAGCTCCTTGACCACGGCCATATGCTTACGGAGCTGCTGAAGCAGCCTCTGTACAATCCGCTCCCGCACTATGAACAAGTGATACTTCTCTACGCCGCACAGCACGACTTCTTCAGGGGCATTCCCCTCAAGGAGCTGAGAGAATACCGCACAGACCTCATGAACTATATCAGAAGCTACGGTCAGGACATAATCACTGAAATAGAGGAGAACAAGGTCCTCACAGACGACCTGGCAGAGCGTATCGAAAGAATACTCACAGCTTTTGAAGAGTAAGGCGGTGGACTGCTATGCCAAATATGAGAGAGATCCGCGAAAGGATCGGAAGTATCCAGCAGATACTGAAAATAACCAATGCTATGTACCTCATGTCGTCCTCAAAGCTCAAAAGGGCAAGGGCTTCACTGGAGTGTACAGAACCTTACTTCTATAAGCTCCAGTCAACTATCGAAAGCGTGCTGGAGCATACTCCCCACACCCGTCAGCTCTACTTCGACAGACGTGCGGATATCCCCGAGGATAAGCGTAAAAAGGGATATATCGTAATAACAGGAGACAAGGGACTGTGCGGAAGCTACAATCACAACATACTGAAATATACCGACCAGAAGCTTGATGAAGCTGCCGATCTGGACAACTGCTACCTCTTTGTAATGGGGCAGGTGGGAAGAATGTACTACCAGCGCCGTATCAACAGCGGTAAAAAGGCTTCCGTGGACGGTGAGTTTCTCTATACCACTCAGAACCCCACCCTTTACAGAGCCCGTGAGATAGCCGAGCTGGTACTGGATAAGTTTGAAAAGCTCGAGCTTGACGAGGTATACCTTATCTATACGGACATGGTAAGCTCCAACGTTCAGGAGCCGAGGACCCTGAGGCTTCTCCCGTTCGAGAGAAAGCATTTCGGAAAGGCTGCCGACGGCACCATGAAAAAGCTGCCAAAGGCTTCGTTCATGCCGTCGCCCGAGGAAGTTATGAACTACCTTATCCCCCAGTACGCAAAGGGCATAATCTACGGAGCTATGGTCGAGGCGTTCTGCTGCGAGCAGCAGTCGCGCATGACGGCTATGGACGCAGCTACCACAAGCGCAAAGGACATGATAAAGGATCTGTCCCTCCGCTACAACCGCGCAAGACAGGCGGCTATCACTCAGGAGATAACCGAGGTCTGCGGAGGAGCGCAGTCTCTCGTTGAATGACTGCAGGGACGCGAATTGCGCGTCCGCATAATACAGGCGCACACTGTGCGCCCATACAAGTTCTCTTAAACAAAGGAGAAAGCAATGGAAAAAGGCAGGATAACACAGGTCATCGGACCTGTTATTGATGTCGAGTTCAGCACGGGAAAGCTCCCCATGATAAGGGACGCTCTCACCGTTGAGGTCGACGGCAGAAAGCGCGTTATGGAAGTCGCTCAGCATATGGGCAACCACATCGTGCGCTGTATCATGCTGGCGTCCAGTGAGGGACTCAGCAAAAATATGGAAGTCAGCTCCACAGGCTCGTGTATAAAGGTGCCTGTCGGCGAGGCTACTCTCGGACGTATGTTCAACGTTCTCGGCGAGCCTATCGACAAGAAGGGCGACGTTGTCACCGAGGAAAAATGGGAGATACACAGAAAAGCTCCTACTTTTCAGGATCAGAGCCCTGTTGTTGAGGTCCTCGAAACGGGCATCAAGGTCATAGACCTTATAGCTCCCTATGCAAAGGGCGGTAAGATAGGACTTTTCGGCGGCGCAGGCGTCGGCAAGACAGTCCTCATTCAGGAGCTTATCAGAAATATCGCCACCGAGCACGGCGGCTACTCTATATTCACAGGAGTCGGCGAGCGTTCCCGTGAGGGCAACGACCTCTGGAACGAAATGCAGGAATCGGGAGTTATCTCCAAGACCGCTCTCGTTTTCGGTCAGATGAACGAGCCCCCCGGATCGCGTATGAGAGTTGCTCAGACAGGTCTTACTATGGCTGAGTACTTCCGTGACCGCGAACACAAGGACGTTCTTCTCTTCATCGACAATATCTTCCGTTACGTACAGGCAGGCTCGGAGGTATCCGCTCTTCTCGGACGTATGCCCTCAGCCGTTGGCTATCAGCCTACCCTTGCTACGGAAGTCGGCGAACTGCAGGAGCGTATCACTTCCACCAAGAACGGCTCCATTACATCGGTACAGGCTGTTTACGTCCCTGCGGACGACCTTACAGACCCTGCGCCTGCGGTAACTTTCGCTCACCTTGACGCTACTACCGTTCTTTCCCGTAAGATAGTGGAACAGGGTATCTACCCCGCTGTAGACCCTCTTGAATCGAACTCGCGTATCCTCGAACCCGAAATAGTCGGCGAGGAGCACTACAAGGTTGCAAGACAGACACAGGAGCTTCTCCAGAAGTACAAGGAGCTCCAGGACATCATCGCCATACTCGGTATGGAGGAGCTCAGCGACGAGGATAAGCTTGCGGTATACCGCGCAAGAAAGATACAGAAGTTCCTCTCACAGCCATTCAATGTTGCGGAGAACTTCACAGGCCTCAAGGGCAAGTACGTACCGCTCAAGGACACTATCGAGGGCTTCAGAGCCATCATCGACGGCGACATGGACAAGTACCCCGAGGCAGCCTTCCTCATGGCAGGAACTATCGACGACGTTCTCATGAAAGCCCGTCAGATAGACGAGGAATAAGGGAGGCGGCTGACTATGGCTAAGACCTTTCACCTTGAAATAATCGCTACAGACCGCATATTTTTCAGCGGAGAGACCGAGCACCTCGTTGTTACGGCTATAGACGGACTTCTCGGAATAATGGCAGGGCATGAACCCCTTGTGACCTCGCTCCCCACGGGCGAGCTGAAATACCTCGTTGACGGCGTATGGAAGTACGCGGCCATATCCGAGGGCTTCATACAGGTAATGCCCGATTCTTCCATAATCCTCGCGGATACCTGCGAGCTTCCCGAGGAGATAGACATCAAGCGGGCTCAGGAAGCCCGTGAACGAGCCGAAGAGCGCCTCAGGCAGAAACAGAGCATAAAGGAGTACTACGAAACTCAGGCTGCTCTCAACCGCGCCATGAACCGTCTGAAAATATCGCAGAAGCACTTCAAATGATCTCAGAAAGCACTCCGTCGGGGTGCTTTTTTAGACGTCCATGCAGCCGCAATTTGTTCATAATTCCGAAAAAAACCGTTCTTAATTGTGCATATTTTTGAAATGGAGACTTTTTCCGTTCAGATACTTGACTTTTTTGCAAAAATATAGTACAATTATTGTAATTGTCAAAGAGACAGGAATAATGGGCTCATGCCTGTTCCGCACACTGTGGGAACGGTCTCAGAAGCCCGATTTTTAGGAGGCATGACTGTGAAAAAGACAGGCAAAAAAACTTTCTTCATTGTCGTTGCTTTTATCGCTGTGTTCGCTGTTACAGCCGTAATGGGTATTGATAAGCTCTTCGGCGATAACAGAACTACTTATGTCAAGGGCGTTGACGATATCCGTCTTGGTATAGATATCAAGGGCGGCGTTGACGTTACTTTCGGTCCCGCAGGCGACTTCGACGCTGACTCAGATCAGCTCGCTTCTGCTACCGAAGTAATCAAGACAAGACTCGCTTCACTCGGTATCACCGATAACGAAGTATACAGCGACGAAAAAAGCGACAGAATTATCGTCCGCTTCCCCTGGAAGGTCGGCGAATCAAACTTCGACCCCGAGGCTGCCGTTAAGGAGCTCGGTGAAATGGCTGAACTGACATTCCGTAAGGGCACAGATACAACCACCGACGAGGACGGAAATACTATCCCGTCAGGCGAACTGGTCCTCAACGGCGACGACATCGAATCCGCACAGATGGGTTATATGCCGACTGATGACGGTTCGAGTGCTGAGTACATCGTAAGCCTCAAGCTCAAGACCAGCAGCGCTGACGGCGGAAAATCAGGCTCCGAGAAATTCGCTGAAGCTACTTCCGAACTGGCAGGCACTGATACACCTATATCGATCTGGATGGACAATACCATGATCTCGGCTCCGAGAGTAAACGACGCTATCTCAAACGGAAGCGCTCAGATCTCGGGCAGCTTTACCGCCGAGACTGCTACAAAGCTTGCCAATCAGATCAACTCCGGTGCTCTCCCCTTCAAGATGGAGACCAAGAGCTTCAGAACAATATCACCTACAATGGGTGAAGGTTCACTGGGCGCTATCCTTCTTGCAGCACTTATCGCATTCTGCTTTATCGCTGTATATATGATAGTTCTCTACAGACTCCCCGGCTTTGTTGCTGTTATCGCGCTCTGCGGTCAGGTCGCAGGCTCTCTTGCAGCTGTTACAGGCTGGTTCGGATTCATGAACGGCTCAACTCTCACAATCCCCGGTATCGCAGGTATCATACTTGCAGTCGGCATGGGCGTTGACGCCAACATCATCACAGGCGAGCGTATCAAGGAAGAGCTCAGAACAGGCAAGTCTCTCGACGCTGCCATAAAGATCGCCTACAAGAAGGCTTTCTCAGCTATCCTTGACGGTAACATCACAAACGTTATCATTGCCGTTATCCTCATGGGCGCTTTCGGTGTTCCCGACAGCTTCTTCTCGAAGATCCTCAACAAGACTATCTTCTTCGCATTCGGCGCTACTGCTGAGGGCGTTGTTTACTCCTTCGGATTTACCCTGCTCGCAGGCGTTATCTGCAACTTCATCTTCGGAGTATTTGCTTCAAGACTTATGGTAACATCACTCTCCAAGTTCAAGTGCTTCAGAAACAGAAAGCTTTACGGAGGTGACGAAAAATGAGTAAAAACAACACTCAGACAGAAAAAGTAAGTACTCCCGCAAAGGTTTATGACTTCTGTTCAAAGAAAAGGCTCATCCTCGGCGTTATCATCGCTGTTCTCGTCATATTTGCAGCAGGCGCGATAATCAGAGGAATACACTTTGCTATCGAGTTCAAGGGCGGTACGCTCATTACCTATACCTATCAGGGCGATATCAATACAAACGATGTTGCTTCCGCTGTCAAGGAGATCGTCGATTCAAATGTTACTGTAAGAACAGGTGAGAGTCTTGATTCCGGCGGAAAACAGGTAACTATCTCATTCACCTCCGATCAGGGCCTTACAGCCGACAGACAGACCGAGCTCACAACAAAGCTCAGGGAAAAGTTCGCAGACAACGACCTCGTTATCTACGACTCAAACGACGTTAACCCTGCGTCAGGACGTGAATTCCTGCTCAAGTGCTTCATCGCAGTACTCTTTGCAGCTTTCATCGTTATCATCTATATCGCAATCAGATTCAGGAATATCGGCGGCTGGTCGGCAGGCGTATGCTCTATATTCGCCCTCTGCCTCGATATTTTCGTAGCCTTCACAACTACGGTAGTATGCAAGTTCAGCATCGACTCAAATATCGTTGCCGTTATCCTTACTATCCTCGGCTACTCTATCAACAACACTATCGTTATCTACGACAGAATCAGAGAAAACCGCAAGCTTATGCCAAAGGCTTCACTCAATGAGCTTATCAACGTAAGCTGCGCACAGTCTCTTACAAGATCTATCAGAACATCGATCACAACTATCGGCACAATGCTCGTTATCACCATCGTTGTTCTGGCAACAGGCTACAAGTCGCTTCTCAGCTTCTCTGTACCGCTTATGATGGGTCTTATCTCGGGTACGTTCTCCTCACTCTTCGTTGCACCTGTTACATGGTCATGGTGGAAGAACAAGTCCGCAGCAAAGAAAAAGAGCTCAAAGTAATATCAAGGGACCGTCCTTCGGGGCGGTCCTTTTATTTAGCAGTCATTTCGGGCTGCGTCCTCTGCAAATAATACTTGCTCTTGATATTTTTGATATGTTATGTTATAATAGAAAACAGAATAGCCGAAAGGAGTGGTAACGTGGCAAAGCTCAGATTCACAGAAAAAAACGGCGAGGTATCCATTGTATGCAGATTCACAGGCAATGAAATGCTCAATGACGCCGAATATCAGTATTTCATCGACAACCGCATAAAGGGCTGGCTCGTTCCCGACGCGCTCTCCGGCGATAAGCTCGTCTTCACAGGCGCTCATGGATTACCGCTCATAAATGTGCTCAAAAACGGTATCGACAAGACGCAGTATTTCCGCATAGTCCTCAATCTGCTGAATATTCTCGAAATTGCGGACAAATGCGGCTTCAATATGCAGAATATCGTTCTCGACCCCAATTATATCGTCGCCGAGCCGCATAAACTGGATATCCACCTCTTCTATCTGCCGCTCTGGTACAACGAGAGCACCAACGACGGCATTATAAACTGCCTGAGGAAGATATCATCTTTCGCCAATTACAGCTCACAGTACGACTACGACCGTATCGACAGCTTCATGAGCTTCGTTATAAGCAAGCCTGCGTTCAGCATTTATGAGACAAAGGAGCGTATCCGCACGGAGGCTCCCGAGCTTTTTGCCGCACCCGACCGCAGCGAGTTCAGCAGACCTGCCTCACAGAGCGCAAACAGCGCCCACAAGCCCAAACCGCTGCCGCCTGTGCAGAGCAAGGGCGATACTCACCCGTTCGTGCTGCCAAAGTCTGCAAAAACCGCAGTTCCCCTGTTCAGCAGACCCGAGCCGAAGTCCATTCCGCCTCTTTCAGCAGAGAAAAAACAGGGGCTCCCCGAGCTGGTGAAAAAGGAGATACCGCGTACTGCTCCGAAGTATCCGACGCTTACACGCCGTTCCACGGGAGTTTCGGTGAATATCGACAGACCCGTTTTCAGGATAGGCAAGGAGCGAGACCGCGTTGACTTCTGCATAACCGAAAACCGCACTGTCAGCCGTCACCACGCCACTATCTACTGCCGCGACGGTTCGTGCTTCATAGAGGACAACAATTCCACAAACAAAACATATATCAACGGTACCCCACTTCTCCCCGAACGGGAGATAAAGCTCAAGGACGGCGACGTTATAAAGCTGTCCAACGAGGAATTTGATTTCACAGACAGGTAATACAATATGAAATACATTGCAGCCTGCGATACGGACGCAGGTATCTCGAAATACAAAAATCAGGACAGCGTTTGCGTCAAGACCGCCGATACAGGCAGCGGAAGAGCCGCTCTTATCATGGTCTGCGACGGAATGGGCGGTCTTTCACGGGGCGAGCTTGCAAGCGCAGAGGTCATACGCAGCTTTGCGGACTGGTTCGACAGAGAGCTCCCCTTTGAGCTCCCCGACTGGGACTGGGAAACTGCCGCAAGAAACGTTATCAGCCGCCTAAGAAGGCTCAACGCCATGATGGTGGACTACGGCATGAGGGAGCATATGCAGCTCGGAACGACCGCTACGGGTATAATCGCCGTAGACTCCAAACTCATGACCTTCCATGTGGGCGATACACGCATATATAAGATATCCGACAGGCTGAGTCAGCTCACCGACGACCATACCTTCGTCAACCGCGAGGTCAAGAACGGCAGAATGACGCCCGAGGAGGCTAAGACAGACCCACGCAGGAACGCTCTTGTGCAGTGCGTAGGCGTTACTGCCGATATCATGCCCGAAATAAACCTGGGCGATATCGAAAACGGAGCCAACTATATGATATGCTCCGACGGCTTCCGCCATGTGCTCACGGAAAAGGAGCTCTTCGAGGAGCTTTCTCCCGAAGCTGTCTCATCAAAAAAGGATATGCAGAAAAAGCTCCGCGAACTCATCGAAACAGTCAAGACAAGAGAGGAAAGCGACAATATAACCGCCGCAATGTTCCGCGCCGAGTTCTGAACCCACTTTTTTCGCACCAAAGCATTTACAAAGGAGACCACTTATGTCAACAGGTGAGATTCTTGTCATCGCAGCCGCTGCTGCGGTGTTTATAATCATCAATGTTATAATGTGGAGCATTATAATCGCAAAGGAACGCAAAAACGCCCCGAGACCCGAAAAAACCGTGGCGGCTGCCGCTCCTGAGGATAAAAATATAGAGCTCCCCGACAGCGTTCCCGCGTCAGCAGCCGAAATGGGCTTCAGACTGCTGGAAAATACAGTTATCGTCCATACGGACGACAGGATATAGGTGAATACTATGGACAAAACCGAATTGCTCCGCAAACAGGAGCTGAAAGCAAAGGAATTTGCTCATAATCTCACGCTTCTCAACAAGTGCAACAATAACTACAAAAGGCTTGTGATAGCTTATCTGTTCTCGCTTACGTTTTTTCCGCTGCTGTCGTTCTTCCTCATGCTGGGAAGCGTTTTTGCGGACGATACCATATTCCTGACCTTCGAGAGCATGATAGTCTACTCCCTTGCCATATACTGTGCATGGCAGGCGGCTCACAACAAACGCGACCTCTTTGTGCTCTTTACGGGCGGACTGGCAGTGTTCAACCAGATACTCCTCATTATTTTCAAGCGCTATGCCAACGGAGAGTACCTCAAATACTTCAAGTTCGACTCTGTAGGCTATACCTCCAGGATACACCTGGGACTTCTTCTGGTAATACTTATCATAGTTACTGTAAATATGAAGACCAACCGTACCTTCCATAAGCTGGAGGAAGCCGACGGCTACCCCAATTTCAACGAGAGGTTCTTTGAACAGGACATGACGAGCCGTCAGATGAAGATAAGCGACCCCTATCAGGAAAAATTCGACGCTCTCAGAAAGACTGCTTCAAGCGAAATGACGGAGATAGCCGTGAAAGACGGAACTCTCGCCGAACACGTTGACGATTACAGGAACGAATACATGAATGATGTGTAAATTATACAGAAATCAGGCAGAATTTCATTAAAACTAAGGCGGCTCCGGGCCGCCTTTTTTATTGACACGACGGCTGTATGATGATATAATTAAAGTGATATCCCTTGCGCTGAAAGCGCAGATAAATTTTCATTTTAAAGGAGAAAGTTTCAAATGAGCAGTAATATCAACAGCTATGAAAGCCCATTCTGCACACGTTATGCAAGTGAGGAAATGCAGTACATTTTCTCTGCGGACAAGAAATTCACCACCTGGAGAAAGCTCTGGGTAGCTCTTGCAAGAGCCGAAATGAAGCTGGGTCTGCCCGTCACCGAGGCGCAGGTAAAACAGCTCGAGGAGCATATCAGCGATGTGGACTACGAAATGGCGGCTGAACGCGAAAAAATAACACGCCACGATGTTATGGCTCATGTTTTCACATACGGTCAGGCTTGTCCCGACGCCGCAGGTATCATTCATTTAGGCGCTACTTCATGCTATGTCGGCGACAATACAGACGTCATCATCATGCGCGACGCTCTTAAAGTTGTCCGCAGAAAGCTCCTCAACGTAATGAGCAACCTTGCGAAGTTCGCAGACGAGTACAAATCGCTCCCCTGTCTGGCTTATACTCACCTCCAGCCTGCACAGCTCACAACCGTGGGCAAGAGAGCTACTCTCTGGCTCAACGAGCTCCTTATGGACTTCCAGGACTTAGAGTACAGAATGTCTACTCTCAGACTTCTCGGCTCAAAGGGCACAACAGGCACTCAGGCTTCATTCATGGAGCTTTTCGAGGGCGACACCGACAAGATAAAGAAGCTGGAGCAGATGATCGCAGAGGAAATGGGCTTCGACGCAGTTGTTCCCGTATCGGGTCAGACCTACTCGCGCAAGGTTGACTCAAAGGTGCTGGAGCTCCTCAGCGATATAGCGCAGTCCGCAAGCAAATTCTCCAACGATATGCGTATCCTCCAGTCCTTCAAGGAAATGGAAGAGCCCCGTGAGAAGAAGCAGATAGGCTCCTCCGCAATGGCTTACAAGCGCAACCCCATGCGCTGTGAGAGAATAACCTCTCTTGCGCGCTATGTAATGATAGACAGCCTCAACCCTGCATTCACAGCAGGCACACAGTGGTTCGAGAGGACGCTGGACGACTCCGCAAACAAGCGTATCAGCGTAGCAGAGGCATTCCTCGGCGTTGACGCCATACTCAACATCATGCTCAACGTCACAAACGGTATCGTTGTGTACCCCGAAATGATACGCCGCCGCGTTATGGCGGAGCTCCCCTTCATGGCAAGCGAGAACATCATGATGGACGCTGTAAAGAAGGGCGGAAACCGTCAGGAGCTCCACGACCGTATCATGGATTACTCCATGGAGGCAGGCGCTAACGTAAAGGTAAAGGGTCTCGACAACAACCTCTGCGAGCTCATCGAAGCCGACCCCATGTTCATGGTAACAAAGGAGGAGCTCGACGCAGTTCTCAAGCCCGAGAACTATACGGGCAGAAGCTCACAGCAGGTGGACGAGTTCCTTGCAGAGTGCATAAATCCTATCCTCGAAGCCAACAAGGATATCCTCGGCGAAAGCTTCGAGATGAAGAACTGACAGCTCCGCAGGTCGTCAGCTAAGAGTCACCCATTACATTCAAGAAGTAAGGTTTACTTCTTTCTTCCTTTACCTCTTGCTTTGCATATGATCTTTGTGCCTATCAACAATAAGCAACAGGTAAAGAAGTAAAGAGGTAAAGGGGGAATGTGTGTTTGGTTCCCTCCCGGAGCAGCGCATTGCATTCAAGATGTAAAGTTTATTTCTTTCTTCCTTTACATCTTGCTTATGTATACAATATACTTTATCAATTTAAATCATTCAAGATATAAAGATATAAAGATGTAAATGTTACCTGTAAAAAAACAAAGTCAAAGTAACGGACAGGGCTGACGGCTAAGGGCTAAGGGCTTAAAATCGGACTCTACGGAGCGCATACTCCGCATGACACCGTGATTCTACGCCCCATGGGTGTACTTTTTCTCCGCGGTATGATACACTTTTCTCAGAAAGGAGGACTCATGAATGGATCAGGTAAAGATCGGCAGATTCATTTCTCAGATGAGAAAAGAAAAAGGACTTACACAGAAACAGCTCGGCGAGGAACTGCTTATCAGCGATAAGACGGTTTCAAAATGGGAAACAGGAAAAGGTCTCCCCGAAGTATCGCTCATGCTGCCCCTCTGTGAGAAGCTGGGTATCAACGTAAACGAGCTCCTCACGGGCGAGCGTATCCCCGACGAGGACTACAAGAAGAAAGCGGAGGAAAATATTATGGATATCATGCGTGAAAAAGAAGAAAGCATAAGAAAGATAATCATTTCGGTGATAGTATGCGTCATCACCATACTTGCAGGCTGTACACTGATAATAGTCGCAGGTCTGGCAGAGCTTGAAACATGGCAGAGAGTACTGCTCATAGCTATAGCTGTCGTCGTAATGGCAGGCGGTATAGCAGTTGCCGTTCTGGAAGATATCAGCGCAGGCACCTACGAGTGCACTCACTGCGGAACACGCTTCGTTCCGTCTGCAAAGAGCTATATTTTCGGCGCTCATACTCTCACAAAGAGAATACTGACCTGCCCGAAATGCGGCAAGCATTCATACTGCACACGCAGACTGACACACTAATGATACGGGCGGATAATATCCGCCCCTACAGTATAAAAGGAACTACTATGAAAAAATCACTTGTCACGGGCGGTATTGCCGGCGGTCTGCTGCTCATTGCCGCACTTGTCATATACTTTTTCTTCCCGGGGATACTTACATATATCGATGTAAATGTGAACGACCCCCATATAAACGAAGCTGCGGAGGAATTTCAGAGGGTTGACGTTCCCGAAAGCTTCAGGAGCTTTTCCTCAAAGGGGATAAAGTTCAGTATGCCCGAGGGAGCCGAAAAAAACAGGAGCGGCTCGTCTGTGAGCAAGGACGAGGAGATCTCCGTAATCGTCATGGAAAACGACTCCTACTAGAGCTTTGTCCGTCAGCAGGAAATGGCTGAAAATCCCGACACTGATATAAGCACCGACCCGTGGGAAAGCTTCCTCTACGATGAGGAGACCTACCGGCATTTCTACAAGTCCATGAAGGCTCAGTACCCCACCGAGTACGACGCCAGGACAGAATTGCTGTGGTTCATAAAGGACGGATTCACCGCAAAGGACTGCCTGAAACTCCGCGGCACGGACAGAAAGGTGTTCAAGGAGTTTGCGGACATAAAGGAAGAAGCTGTTGCCTACGAGGACGTATACAAGCTGAAAGGCAACGGATTTTTCGCCTATGTATGCCGCATAAAGAAAGCGTTCAGCGCCGAAACCGAAAATGAAGAGGAAGTCACCGGGCACTTCCGTTGGTCATGCACTCTTTTCCCCGATGACAGCACCACAAAGTACTATTTCCTGATGATATCGGGCGAAAACGACGATATCAAGCCACAGGTGATAAGCTCTATAGAACTGGACAAATAAGGAGATACGATGAAAAAGGAATTTCTCGAAGCGGGCAGAATAGTCACCACCCACGGCATACGCGGAGAAGTGAAGATAATGCCCTACACTGACAGCCCTGAGCTTCTTGCGGAGTTCGACAGGCTTTTCATAGGAAAAAACCACGAGGAAGTGAACATTGAGCGCTCCCGCGTGTTCAAGAATACAGTCATTGCAAAGATAGAGGGAGTCGATACTCCCGAAGCTGCGGAGAAGCTCCGCAACAAGGTGCTGTATATGCACCGCGACGACCTTGAGCTTGACGAGGACACCTATTTCATACAGGACCTTATGGGACTTGAAGTCCGCGACGCCGATACAGGGCAGGTCTACGGCAAGATAGCCGACGTTATGCAGACAGGCGCAAACGACGTTTACGTCGTAAAGGGCGACGACAGGGAGTACCTTGTCCCTGCTATTGCGGACGTTGTGGTCTCCACGGACATCGACGGCGGAGTTATGACCATACGTCCCCTTGACGGGCTTTTCGACTGAAAAGGCTTTAACAACACTTTAAGGCACAAATGGAGCAATTCAACATGAAAAAAATACTGACAGGTATCATCACACTTGCCGTCGCAGCAGCAGTACTGCTTTTCTTCTTCCCTGCTCTGCCGAAATACGGTTACATCAGAATAACGGACAAATATCCGTCGCTGAACACGGAACTGAAAGAATATGACCTTTCGGGTGTTACGGTCCCCGACGACCTTGTGGAAATAAAGGAAGAACACGGGCTCTCTGTGAAGATAGCTCCCGATATGAAGCTGAAAGAGGACTCACGCTACCCTACATACATAAACAGCGACAAATCAGCGGTGCTGATAGTCAAATATGACGAACTTCCGCCTGCTGACGCGGACGAGCAGTTCAGTCCCGCCACACACAAGCAGATAGAGAAGTTCTTTAAGGCCCGCAATATGCCTGTTCCTGCTTCACAGTATGAATTTCTGGATTTTACCTACTCACTGACCTATGACGACTTCAATATCCGAAGTCTCAGTGACGAAAAGATATTCAGAAAACTGGCGGAGTCAAAGGAAGAGCTGTTTGAAGCCACAAGCGGAGCCTATTCCTTCCATTCGGGAGACAACTGCGGCTTTGTGGAATGTCTCGGCAAAAAGGAAAATGCAGAAAGATACGCAGTTTCGCTGTATACAGGCGATGCTCACGAAAACTCGTTCATGGTGATAATAAGCAGCGAGGATATCGGGCTTGCAAAACAGATGATAGCTTCGATAAAGATAGAAAAATAATGCAGAACAAAAGAAAAACGGCTTGAACAAGCCAAAAGGAGGCAAATATCATGAAAAAATTCTTCGGCATACTGTTTTTACTCATTCTCATAGCTCTCGGAGTCTGCGCGTATTTCTTCCCAGGGCTGCCCTATTACTACAAGACAAAGCACGAGTTCAAAGAAACAGGCAGCATATGGTATGAGCTCCCCGATGAGCTCCCTAAGCTCCCCTCTGACAGCTTTGACCAGTATTCCTCCCTCGGAGTGCGTATAACTGCATGGAAAGGCATGGAGCCCGTCCACACCGAGGAAAAGGACGCTGTAATGTGGGGCAGCAAGGACACCAACCTGTTTGTGTCAGTTTGTCAGGACACTCTCGGCGAGAACTTCGATTTTCTCGATATGACAGGCATTGACCCCGAGGACCTCGACAGCTACTGCAAGAAAAAGCAGAAATCGACTCCGCAGAACAAGGGCGAATTTGTCCGTCTTGCGGCAATGCTGAACATGAAGGACATTGATATCCACAGCAGCAGGAACGCAAAGACTTTCTATAAGATAATGAACTGCAAAAACGACCTTATACTTGCAGACGCAAGCACTGTTAAGTTCTACCCCGTGGAGGGCGTAGGATTCCGCGGATTTTTGCAGACCAACGACGCTCCCGACGGGCAGTACGCATTTATCAATATCTACCCCGAAAGAGACAAGAAACACCGCTATATCCTCTCCATGAGCGTTACCGACTGGGACGAGGTCATCGCCATGGCGGAGAGCATACAGCTTACAGAATGAAAATCATGAGACCGCGCTTATTGCGGTCTCTGTTCATAAAAGGAGAATACTATGCATATTGAGATAGCAACGCTTTTCCCCGAGATGTGCGAAGCCGTTCTCGGCGAGAGCATTGTCGGCAGAGCCCGCAGGGCAGAAAAGATAAGCCTGCACTGCCGTCAGATAAGGGAATACACTCAGGACAAGCACCGAAGAGTCGATGATACGCCATACGGCGGCGGAATGGGCATGGTCATGCAGTGTGAACCCATATACAACTGCTACAAGGCGGTCTGCGAGGACCTGGGCGCTAAGCCCCATACTATCTATATGTCCCCGAAAGGCAGGCTCTTCGACCAGAAACGCGCAATAGAGCTCTCAAAAATGGACAATATCCTTATAATATGCGGTCACTATGAGGGAGTCGACCAGCGCGTCATCGACAAGATAGTGGACGAGGAGCTCTCCATTGGCGATTATGTACTCACAGGCGGCGAGATACCTGCAATGGTCGTAGCTGACGCAGTAGCCCGTATGTGTGACGGAGTCCTCTCCGACGAGGTGTGCTTCACAGACGAGAGCATTTACAGCGGACTTCTTGAATATCCTCAGTATACCCGTCCCGAGGTGTGGGAGGGCGAGGCTGTCCCACCTGTTCTGCTGACCGGTCATCACAAGAATATCGAGACATGGAGGCATGAACAGAGCCTGAAGCTCACTGAGGAGCGCCGCCCCGATCTTTTAGCTAAATACAAATTAAACGATGACTGAGCGTTTATTGCTATTATGATTTAAAATTTGACAATTATTGCTGTTCCACATATTAACTGGGCGTATATCCAAAAAAACATTTTCCCTTTAGAAGATATTAACATAATCTCACGTTGAATAATATGCATTTTCAACAATGAAAATCAACATTTTTTTGTAGTTATAATATACAAGCAAGCTGATAAAAATTCGTTCACATTTAATCTAAATGTAGAATTTAGAGAAAAGATGGATTATAATCGCAAAAATCCGTTGACGAAGGAAAAAATAGAATGTATAATAAAATCAGCAAGAAAACAATTGCAAACGACAACACAGTCCTTATAAAAATGAGAGGGGCTGTAACCACAGAGAATAGGAGAGTTGTTTATGTTTGTTAGAGAAGTAATGGTAAAGAATCAGGTTGGACTTCACGCAAGACCCGCTACTTTCTTTATTCAGAAAGCTAACGAGTTCAAGTCATCAATCTGGATCGAGAAGGAAGAGCGCAGAGTAAATGCAAAGAGCTTACTCGGTATCCTTTCACTCGGAATCGTTGGCGGTACCAACGTTAAGGTAATTGCTGACGGAGCTGACGAGAAGGCTGCAGTTGACGCACTCATCGAGCTCGTTGACAGCGGTTTCAGCGAAGAAAACAGATAATTAAAGAAGATAATAACTTGGGGCGTTACGATAAGTAACGCCCGCTTTTATTTTGCCTATTCAAGGCTTTCAGCCATGTTTTCGGCAAATATGCCGTAGCCGCGCGACGGGTCTGACACAAGCACATGGGTTATGGCTCCTGCCAGCTTTCCGTCCTGAACTATGGGACTGCCGCTCATTCCCTGAACTATGCCCCCTGCGGCTTCAAGGAGCCGTTTGTCGGTTATGCGTATCACCATATTTCTGGTGCTGCCGCTGCTGTAATCGACTTTTTCTATCTCGGCTGTATATTTTTCGGGATAAGTTCCCGATATCGTGGAGTAGATCTCCGCAGGACCCGTCTTTATTTCCTGACTGTACGCCATTGGAAACTCTTTGCAGTCCGCAGAGAGCCCGCTGAGGGCTTCCGTCGATAATACGCCGTAGATACCGCTTGTCTTGTTCCTGTCAAGGACTCCGAAGCTCTCCCCGTCGGAAAAGCTGCCCCGAAGCTCCCCGGGTACTCCCTGAGCGCCGCGGCGGATATCGGTAATTTCCACAGGTACGGCTTCACCGCTGTGGACAGGGACTATCCCTCCCGTATCCGAGTCGCAGATAGGATGTCCGAGACCGACAAAATGTCCTGTTTTCGGGTCAAAAAACGACATCGTACCGATACCTGCGATACTGTCGCGCACCCACATTCCGCCCTTCCATTCCGAGCTTCTGCGGGAGAGAACAGGCTGCAGTCCGACGGAAAACACCCTGCCCTCACGCTCTACGGAAAGTTCCACAGTCCTGCCCTCGGAGGCGGATATGAGCTGCTGGAGCCTGTCATTTGAGGTGAGAGCCTCGCCGTTCGCAAGACGTATGACATCGCCTGTGCGGATACCTGCTTTTTCCGCAGGACAGCTGTATTTGCCGTTTTTGTCCTCAACATCGCCGAGACCTGTCACCATAACGCCCTCCATGAGGAGCTTTATGCCGAAAGGACGGCCTCCGACTGCAAAAACAGGAGCTTCTGCGTGGCGGACTTCCACATTTTTGACGGGAATAATGCCGAAAAGCGAAAGCGTTACCTGTTCAGTGCCGCTGTAAGTCCCCGAAACAGGTACTGCCCTGTCGCAGGAGCTTGTGCAGCAGAGCTCGGGAAATTCCGCAAGTTCAAGGGCTCTTCCCGTTTCCACCGTAACTGCCGAGGGCAGCTGCGAAGAATAATAGCCTGCCGTTCCGAATAATACGATAAATCCGACAGATAATAAGGCTGCGGCTGATTTTATTATTTTTCTTTTCAACAACATTTTGTTTTTCCTTTCATGTTCCCGAAGGAACATATTTATTATGCTTCGGCTATGTGATATTATAAATGTGAAATGCACACAGCCGAAAACTACTTATGGAGTTAATATGAGCCAGAAAAAAAAGAAATATCTTCAAAAAAAGTCATCGAAGCTCATGACTGCCGCAAAAATATGCACCCTTTTGCTGAGCGCGTTTTTTTCGGGAGCTATGACCGCTCTCAGCGGCGCAGGACTTGTATACAACCGCGGAAGCTACGGGGAAAGCCTCGCCGATACCGGCTTTTTCCTCATTATTTCCGCCGCCCTTATGGTTTCGGGAGCTGTTCTGTGCCTTTTCAGGAAGAATTTACCGGATATCCTTTCAATTATCCTCTCATTTGCAGGGCTTGTCCTGTGCATGGTCATGCTGAAAAAACTGACAGGTCACGCCGACGCAAGCGGCTGGACGGACAAATACACCCTTGAGCCCGTGAGCGGTATGTATATACGCAGGATACTGCCCTGTATCGTGCCTGTGCTCATGTCGGGAGCAATAGCGGCTGTGCAGCTCGGCTCATATGAGCTGAAAGAGCAGCGGAGAGCGAAAAAAGCGGAGAAGAACGCTCCTGCGCCTCCGATAATCGACGAGGAATAAGCTGCCTTGCATTTTCAAAAGCCGCCGCGAAAAATATTATACAACTGAAAGGACGGGAAAACCGTCCTTTTTTGCGTATCAGCAAAAAAATTCACCTGCAAATGCGATTTTTTATACTTTTTATCTTGAAATTTTTATCTTTTTGTGGTACAATGTTATCAATATTACCGAAAGGAACACTTAGCCATGAATGTAAAATCCGAATTACTCGCTAATCTTGCCAATGCAGGCGGCGACTACATATCGGGTGCTGCACTCGCAGATAAGCTCGGTGTGAGCCGCAATGCTGTATGGAAAGCCGTCAAGGCTCTTGAAGCAGAGGGCTTTTCCATAAGCTCAATAACCTCAAAGGGTTATAAGCTCAACGAAGACAATAACAGACTTTCGGAAGATCTTATCTCTCCCTTCCTTACAACAAAGGAAATGGGAAGGACCATAAAGGTGCTTGAGGAAGTCGATTCCACAAATAATGCTGTGCGCGAGCTCGAGACCGAAAAAGCGCCCAACGGCACTACCGTCGTTGCCGATTCGCAGACCGCAGGCAAGGGACGTATAGGCAGGCATTTCGTTTCGCCGCAGGGTACGGGACTCTATATGAGCGTCCTCGTGCGCCCTCATTTCGACCTCGAATTCGCCCCCATGATAACCGCAGCCGCCGCCTGTGCTGCCGCAGAAGCCGTTGAAGAGCTGTGCGGAAGCAAGGTCAGTATAAAATGGGTCAACGACCTCTATATGAACGGCAAAAAGATATGCGGTATACTCACTGAGGCTTCTCTCGGACTTGAAATGCGCGAGCTTGACTGCGCTACTATCGGCATAGGCATAAATGTACGCAGTATAGGCAAAGACTTCGACCGCGAGCTCAGAAAGAGAGCTACCTCCATAGAGGACGAGACAGGCGTTGTTATCAACAGGAACAGGCTCTGCGCCGAGGTACTCAACCGCCTTGAGCCCTATCTCGGAAAAATTTCCGACAGGAGCTTCCTGAAGGCATACAGAGAGCGCGAAATGCTTACAGGTCACAAGATAACCGCTATGGTGGGCAATGAGCAGCTTGTAGGTGAAGCTCTCGGTATAGACGAGAATGCAAATCTTATAATAAGACTCCCCTACGGCGAGATAAAGTATCTCAGCTCGGGAGAGGCAAACCTTTGCAGGATAGCAGACTAATGTCAGTGTGCGGTATTTCCGCATAATATAAATTAATTTATTTCAGGGAGGTATATTGATATGAGATATACTATTATCGGTCAGACAGTTCCTGCCGTTGAATGTGAGCTCAATGCAGGAGAGTCGATGTTCACGCAGTCAGGCGGAATGATCTGGCAGTCACAGGGAATAACTATGTCAACCAACGCAAGAGGCGGCGTAGGCAGAAGCCTCGGACGTCTTTTCACAGGCGAATCGATATTCATGGCAAACTATAAAGCGGACGTTCCGGGCGCAAAGATAGCTTTCGGCGCTACAGTTCCCGGTTCTATCGTTCCTGTCAATATATCCAGCGGCGGTCTTATCTGTCAGAAGGGCGCTTTTCTCTGCGCTGAGCAGACAGTAGACCTCAAGGCAGTTTTCACAAAGAAGATACTCTCAGGTCTCTTCGGCGGTGAGGGCTTCATTCTCCAGCAGCTCTTCGGAAACGGTATGGCTTTCCTCGAAGTAGACGGAGATATGGTGGAGCGCGTTCTTGCTCCCGGTGAAGTTATCAAGGTAGATACAGGCAACGTTGTTGCTTTTGAGCCTACAGTCCAGTACGAGATCGAGACTGTAAAGGGCCTCGGAAATATATTCTTCGGCGGAGAGGGACTCTTCCTCACAAAGCTGACAGGTCCCGGCAAGATCATACTCCAGACACAGAACTTCAACGACTTTGCAGGAAAGATCCTGTCACTCGCAGCTAAGAAGTAAAAATGAAACAATGGCTTATAGCTGCCGCAGTCGCCCTGATATACCTGCTTTTCAGCGTATTTACGGGATTGTGGGCAATTTCATGGGTAATATGGGTATTCTATGCAATATACAGGATAGCTGATTATATAAAGTCGCAGCAGTAAAAGCTGCCTGTACATCTCTTACGGCACTTTATGGTATTGAGGTGAAATGTATGTTTATATTTGGTTTCCCTGTCATGGGATTACAGTATATGGCAAACGGCGAAGCTCTTTTCCGCATGGCTGCCGAAAACAATGCCGTCCCGGGGTGGCACGGCGCTAAATGGCGCTGCGTATGCGGAATGGAGAACGACACTAAATTCTGTCCCGAATGCGGAGCTAAAGCTCCCGTAAAGCCTTGGAAATGCAGCTGCGGCAAGGATTGCGGTACCAATTTCTGCCCCGACTGCGGCGCAAAAGCCCCACTGTAACAGATCCGCAGTGAACGGCGTCTCTGCCGTTCACTGCAAACAACTGACGGCTAAGGGCTGATTTTGAAGAGCAAAATCATTCCGGGGCTTGACAAATATGCATTTACAGTGTATAATACATTTATTATAATCAACAAATGCGATGAAGGGAAACAAAGCTTGGATCAGTTTTCACAGAGAGCCGTCGGTCGGTGTAAGACGGCAGACAGATACAAGTCATAGCTCCTCCCTGAGCAGTCGGCTGAAAGCTTCGGCAAATAGGCTTGAACGGGCTCTCCCGTTACAGAGATATGCGTTGATCCGACGCAGACGAGTGGGTGTATTCTTACATCAAGAAGAGTGGTACCACGGAGTATTATTGCAGCTTCGTCTCTTCCATGCCGTTGCATGGAGGAGATTTTTTATACCCTCCGCAATGACATAACGGATCGGAATGGAGGTCATACAATGAATAACGTCAGCAAGTACACAAGGCAGTTCTTTGAAGCGCCGAAAACTTCAATGAAATGGACGGAAAAGTCCTATATCGACAAGGCTCCGCAGTGGTGCAGCGTCGATCTCCGGGACGGAAATCAGGCGCTTATAATCCCCATGAGCCTCGGCGAAAAGCTTGAATTCTTCCAGCAGCTGGTGGATATCGGCTTCAAGGAGATAGAAATAGGCTTCCCTGCGGCTTCCGAGACAGAATACGACTTCTGCCGCACCCTTATCGAGCAGAAGCTCATACCCGACGACGTTACCATACAGGTACTCACGCAGTCGAGAGAGCATATCATAGAAAAGACCTTTGAAGCCCTGAGAGGCTGCAAAAACGCCATAGTACACCTCTATAATTCCACTTCCGCCGCCCAGCGTGAACAGGTCTTCCGCAAAAGCAAGGAGGAGATAACAGAAATCGCTGTCAGCGGAGCAAGGCTCTGCAAGGAGTACCGCGAAAAATACGAGGGGAACTACAGGTTTGAGTACTCCCCCGAGAGCTTCACGGGAACAGAGCCCGAATTTGCACTGGAGGTCTGTAACGCAGTCCTCGACGTATGGCAGCCCACTCCCGAGGACAAGGTCATAATCAACCTGCCCGTAACGGTGCAGCTCTCAATGCCTCACGTCTACGCAAATCAGGTGGAGTATATGTGCGAGAACCTGAAATACCGCGAAAACGTCATAGTTTCCCTCCACCCCCACAACGACCGCGGCTGCGCGGTGGCTGACACGGAAATGGGACTTCTTGCAGGAGCGGAGCGCGTCGAGGGAACTCTCTTCGGAAACGGCGAGCGCACGGGGAACGTGGATATAGTCGTCCTCGCAATGAATATGTACTCGCAGGGCGTTGACCCCCAGCTCGATCTCAGCGATATCCCGTCAGTTTCGGAGCTCTACACCAGAGTTACGCGAATGAATATATACGAGCGCCAGCCCTATTCGGGAAAGCTGGTTTTCGCAGCCTTCAGCGGCTCACATCAGGACGCTATCGCCAAGGGTCTGAAATGGCGTGAGGAGGGGCATACTCAGTACTGGACGGTCCCATATCTCCCTATCGACCCCGAGGACGTAGGCAGGGAATACTCCGCAGACGTTATCCGTATCAACAGCCAGTCGGGCAAGGGCGGTATCGGCTATATACTCGAAACACGCTTCGGCTACGACCTTCCCAAGAAAATGCGCGAGAGCGTGGGATATCTCGTCAAGGGCGTATCCGACCGCAAGCACAAGGAGCTCCTCCCCGACGAGGTCTACGAGATATTCAAGAAGAATTACGTGGATATAACCTCCCCGATACACATAGGCGAGACCCATTTCGTGCAGCGTGATGGTATCGAAGCTACCATAAGCTTCGATTACAACGGCAGGAAGGTAACAGTTACCGATACGGGAAACGGCCGTCTTGACGCCGTAAGCAACGCCGTAAGGTCCTATACCAACGCCGACTACAGCCTGAACAGCTACTCCGAGCACGCTCTGGAAGTCGGCTCTGCTTCAAAGGCTGTTTCCTACGTGGAGATAGTCACAGGAAACGGTAAGAGCTTCTGGGGCACAGGCATAGACAACGATATCATCACCTCCTCGGTCAAGGCGCTCATCAGCGCTGTAAACAATATGCTCAGCGCAGGCTGAGGACCGCAAACACAAAAGTAAAGGACATGATACTATGAAAATATCAGGTGCAAAAATAGTCGTTGAGACCCTCATCGAACAGGGCTGCGATACAATTTTCGGCTACCCGGGCGGACAGGTCATAGACCTCTTCGACGAGCTGTATTCCGCAGAGAGTCGCATAAAGCACATCATCGCCGCACATGAACAGGGAGCTGCCCATGCTGCGGACGGCTACGCCCGTTCAACAGGAAAGGTGGGCGTAGTCATCGCTACATCGGGTCCGGGTGCGACAAACCTTGTAACAGGCATAGCTACGGCATATCTGGACTCTGTTCCAATGGTTGCCATTACGGGAAATGTTGCCTGCAGCCTCATAGGACGGGACAGCTTTCAGGAAGTCGATATCGTAGGCATAACCATGCCTATCACCAAGCATAATTTCATAGTAAAGGACATAAAAGAGCTTGCGGACACTCTCCGCACAGCCTTTAAAATAGCCAAATCAGGCAGACAGGGTCCTGTCCTTGTGGATATACCGCAGGACGTTCAGCAGGCTCTCTGCGAGTATGAATCCAACGCACAGCCTGTCATACCCTATCCGCTCACCTTTGCCTCAGAGGATAAGCTGCAAAAGGCGGCAGCTCTCATAAACAGCTGTGAGAAGCCATATATCTACTTCGGCGGCGGAGTTATCAGCGGCAAGGCTTCACAGCAGGTAACGGCTCTTGCCGAGAAGATAGACGCTCCTCTGGGCTGCTCTCTCATGGGACTTTCCGCAGTTTCCTGCGATCATCCGCGTTTTCTCGGTATGCAGGGTATGCACGGGCATTTTGCCTCGACTGTGGCTCAGAACGAGGCTGACCTGGTCATAGCTCTCGGAGTACGCTTCAGCAACAGGGCGGCAGGCGATGATTCGCGTTATCCGAAGCATACGAGCATTATCCACATAGATATCGACGGTGCGGAGCTCCACAAGAACGTCCCTGCGGACGTTGCCATAAAGGGCGACCTTCACGACTCCCTCGAAAGGCTCATTGCAATGGCTGAGGAGAAGAAGCACCCACAGTGGTGGGAACGCATAGGACAGCTCCGTACCGAGGAAAAGACTCATACCGCGGCAGCTCTCAGCGCTGCAAAGGCAAGGAGAGGCGGCAGGAAGCTCAGCCCCTATGAGATAATCGACGCCATAAGCTCCCGTGCAGGCGAGGACGCAGTTATCGTTACGGACGTCGGTCAGCACCAGATGTGGACTGCTCAGCGCTATCCGCTGAAAAAGCCGCGCACCTTCCTGTCCAGCGGCGGTCTCGGTACAATGGGCTTCGGTCTCGGAGCAGCCGTAGGCGCAGCCTGTGCTACGGGCAGGCGCTGCATACTCTTCACAGGTGACGGCAGCTTCGGAATGGACCTTTGCGAGCTTGCAACGGCAGTTTCGCAGAAGCTCCCCATAACTGTAGTTATAATGAACAACGGCGTTCTCGGAATGGTTCGCCAGATGCAGACGCTTTTCTATGACAAGCGCTATTCAAACACCACCCTCGACCGAAGTACGGACTTCGCAAAGCTTGCGGAGGCTTTCGGCGCAAAAGGCGGTCATGCGGCTTCCGCGGAAGAGCTTGAAAAGCTTGCGGACGAAGCCCTTTCCTGCAATACTCCTTTCGTTATCGACTGCGAGGTAGACAGCGACGAGCTGGTTCTCCCCATGCTCCCCAACGGCGGCTCGATAGACGATATGATAACAGAGATAAAGTGAGGTGACATTATGGAACAGCAGTATGTTATAGGCGTTATAGTTGCCAATGTTTCGGGCGTACTTTCGAGAGTTTCGGGTATGTTCACACGGCGCGGCTTCAATATCGACAGCCTTACCGTGGGCGAGACCGAATCAAGCGGCTTTTCGCGCATAACCATTGCCTTTCACGGCGACGAGGACATAAAGGAGCGCATACTCCAGCAGCTTCAGAAGCTCCATGATGTCAGGGAAGTAGAGGTGCTGGACAACAAGGACACGGTAATACGTGAACTTCTCCTCATAAAGGTAAGAAACAAGGCTGAAATAAGGCAGGATATAATGACGGCGGTGGAGATATTCCGCTCAAAGATAGTGGACTATTCCCCAACATCGCTGACCTGCGAGCTCACGGGCGAGACCTCGAAGATAGACGCATTTATCGAGCTCCTCAAGCCCTTCGGCATAATGGAGATGTGCCGCACGGGAATAGTTGCTATAGAGCGCGGCGAGAACTGCCTTAAAACAGTGAAATAAACCCGATAAGCATATCTTATCGAAAGGAATGATAAAAATGGCAATGACAATGACGCAGAAGATACTTGCGGCTCACTCGGGCAGGGAGTCGGTCAGCGCAGGGGAGCTTATCCTCGCAGACCTCGACCTCGTTCTCGGCAACGATATAACTTCTCCCGTGGCTATCAAGGAGTTCCGCAGGCTCGGCAGGGACAGCGTGTTCGACAGAGACAGGGTCACAATGGTCATGGATCATTTTGTCCCCAATAAGGACATAAAAGCGGCGGAGCAGTGCAAAATGTGCCGCGATTTCTGCACGGAACAGAACGTCACCCATTTTTACGACGTGGGAGAAATGGGCATAGAACACGCCCTGATCCCCGAAAAAGGTCTTGTTACTGCAGGAAATGCCGTTATCGGCGCGGACTCACACACCTGCACCTACGGCGCACTCGGAGCTTTTTCCACAGGCGTGGGCTCTACGGACATGGCCTGCGGCATGGCAACAGGCAAGGCGTGGTTCAAGGTGCCGTCGGCTGTGAAGTTCGACCTCACAGGCAAACTCCGCAGATATGTCTCGGGCAAGGACGTTATACTGCATATTATCGGTAAGATCGGCGTTGACGGAGCCCTCTACCGCTCTATGGAGTTCACAGGCAGCGGACTTGCTTCACTTTCAATGGCAGACCGCTTCTGCATGGCAAATATGGCTATAGAGGCAGGCGCAAAGAACGGCATATTCGAGGTGGACGAGACAGCTCTCGGCTATATGCGCGGGCACGGCTGTGCTGAGCCGACTGTGTACAAAGCCAATGATGACGCAGAATACGATGAAGTCATTAACATAGACCTCTCCGTGATAGAGCCCACGGTGGCTTTCCCACATCTGCCCGAAAACGCCCGTACCTTTGCAGGAATAGGCGAAGTCAGGATAGACCAGGTGGTAATAGGCTCCTGCACCAACGGCAGACTGGAGGACCTAATCGCTGCCGCTGAGATAATGAAAGGCAGAAAAGCTGCCAAAAACGTGCGAGTTATCGTTATCCCCGCCACTCAGAAAGTATATCTTGACGCAATGGAAATGGGACTTCTCAGAACATTTATCGAGTTCGGAGCAGTTGTGTCAACGCCTACCTGCGGTCCGTGTTTAGGCGGATATATGGGCATTTTAGCCGCAGGAGAAAGAGCCGTTGCAACTACCAACCGCAACTTCGTCGGACGTATGGGACACCCGGAATCAGAAGTTTATCTCGCAAGCCCTGCAACTGCCGCCGCAAGCGCAGTAACAGGCAGACTTACAAGTCCGTGGGAGGTGGCTGAGCTATGAAATACACGGGAAATGTTATAAAATACGGCGACAACGTGGACACGGACGTTATAATCCCTGCCCGTTACCTCAATACCAGCGACCATAAGGAACTTGCCAGCCACTGCATGGAGGACCTGGACAGTACCTTCGTGAGCCGCGTAAAACAGGGAGATATCATCACCGCAGGGCTGAATTTCGGCTGCGGCTCCTCCCGTGAACACGCTCCCATAGCCATAAAGGCAAGCGGAGTTTCACTGGTCATCGCCAAGAGCTTCGCCCGTATCTTCTACAGGAACGCTATAAATATAGGTCTCGCTATCGTGGAGTGTCCTGCGGCTGCGGATGAGATATCCGAGGGCGATACCGTAGAAGCCGACCTCGATAACGGCATTATCCGCAATATCACCACGGGCAGGGAATATAAAACGGCTCCTTTCCCCGTGTTTGTGCAGAAAATAATCGAAAACGGCGGACTTATGGAGGCTATTGCCAACGGCGTTATTTGAGCCGTTAAGGCTAAGAACCAAGAACTGAGAAATAAGTGTATGGGACGGCGTCCTCGCCGCATCTGCAATTCATGATAAAGCCAATGGCTATAAAGGCTGAAAACAGAAAGGAGTATATTATGGAACTGAAGATCGCATTGTTAAAGGGCGACGGCATTGGTCCCGAAATAGTGGACAGCGCCGTAGCGGTACTGGAAAAGGTGGCGAAGAAATTCGGACACAGCTTCACCTTCACGCCTTACCTCATAGGCGGCTGTGCTATCGACGAAACGGGAGTTCCCCTGCCGCAGGAAACTGTGGACGGCTGCCTTGCGTCAGACAGCGTTCTCCTCGGAGCTGTGGGCGGTCCCAAATGGGACAGTCTCGGCGGCGATGTCCGTCCCGAAAAGGCTCTCCTCGGCATACGCTCCGCACTGGGACTTTACACCAATCTCCGACCTGCAAAGCTCTATCCTGCGCTGAGAAACGCTTCTCCTCTCAAAGACGAGATAGTGGGCGACGGCTTTGACCTCCTCATAGTCAGGGAGCTCACAGGCGGTATATACTTCGGCGAGCGTGGTCTCCGCGAGGGAAAATACGGCACGGAAGCCTTCGACACCGAGGCTTACAGCATAACCGAGATAGAGCGCATAGGCAAGGCTGCCTTTGAAGCCGCTATGAAGCGCAGAAAGCGCGTATGCAGCATTGACAAGGCAAATGTACTGGAATCCTCGCGGCTCTGGAGAAAGACAATGCATGAGCTTGCGGAGAAGTACCCCGAAGTACACTACACGGATATGCTCGTTGACAATGCGGCTATGCAGCTCGTCCGTGACCCGAAACAGTTCGACGTCATAGTTACGTCCAATATGTTTGGTGATATACTTTCAGATGAAGCCTCACAGATAACGGGCTCCATAGGTATGCTCGCCTCTGCTTCTCTGGGAGCTTCCAAACGCGGACTGTACGAACCAATACACGGCTCGGCTCCAGACATAGCAGGCAGGAACCTCGCAAATCCTATTGCCACCGTGCTTTCCGGAGCTATGATGCTCCGCTATTCATTCGGTCTCAACAAGGAAGCCGACGCTATAGAAGCGGCTGTGGACAAGGTGCTCGCAGAGGGCTGCCGCACAGCTGATATCATGGGCACGGACAAGGAAACAGCTCCTCTTACCTGTTCGGAAATGACAGAAAAAATATTAAAGGTTATATAAACGCATTACAAGTTCATATGAACTTAACGAAAAATTTAAAAATTACTCCTTGACTTTGCTTCGCATTTGTATTATCATTATTGCAATACGAACCGCAAACGGCTCGTAACAAGCTATAAATCATTTATAAAGGAGTAATATCATGAATAAGAGATTATTGGGGTTAACATCATCAGCATTCATTTTTGCAGCAGCTCTCACAGGCTGTACAATCAGCAGCGGCGATTCGTCCTTCAGCTTTTCAGTCTCAAAGGGCGACGACAAGACGGTCTCAGACAAGTCCGCAGATACTGCAAAGGATAAGAAGTCGGACAAAAAGGCTGACAAAGGCGCTCTTCCCGATATAAAGGACTACACGGGCAGCTATACCTGCAACGGCTACGGTTCCTGGGGCGGAGACAAGTATCCCAACTGCGAAACCATACAGAACGACCTTGAGAAGGATCCTATGACTATCTCAGATGACGGCACTCTGCACTTCCACGGCGGCGATTACAGGCTCGTTCCCGAGGGAACAAAGGACGACGCGGAAATATTCAGTATCGAAGGTATCAGCTTCGACTTCGACCAATATCCTTACTACAATATCACGGACAAGGACTCTGAGGGCGTTGTTTATTTCGTAAAGGAAACTCAGCACATGACTGTAAACGATGTGGACTGTCCGTATGAGACATACAAGGTGTGCCTCACAGCAAAGGACGACACTTCAAGCTCCGCTTACATATCGTTCAGCAAGGACTGAGTTCTGAAAAATATCATTTAATAAACGGAGGTATCTTTTTATGCTCACAATCAGTACAAACAAAGCTCCTGCAGCTGTAGGACCTTACTCGCAGGCTATCGTTTCACACGGAATGGTCTACACAAGCGGTCAGATCGCTATCGACCCCGAGACCAACACAGTCAAGGGGAAAACTATCACGGAACAGACCGAGCAGATAATGAAGAACCTCGCAGCTGTCCTCGAGGAGGCAAACTCAGGCTTCCACATGGCTGTGAAAACTACCTGTTTCCTCGCGGATATGAACGATTTTGCAGCTTTCAACGAGATATACGGCAAATATTTCACTTCTCTCCCTGCAAGGAGCTGTGTTGCGGTAAAGTCCCTTCCCAAGGGCGTGCTCGCAGAGGTCGAGGTACTTGCCGAGGTGTGTGATTATTCTTATTGATATCTCTGTTGAACATTAACTATTCATTGTAGGGGCGGTCAGCGGTCGTCCGCTTAGTATAACAATTTTTAAGCGGACGTGCAATGCGCGTCCCTACATTATATATGGATGGAAAAAGCAGTTTTGAACACCGAGAAAGGAAATGTATGTCTTTTAAGATCAGGCACGAACAACGAAGTATATCGATAATTTTAATAGTCTCGCTTCTTCTTTTATGCGGTTTATCCTGTTTTTTTATTGTCAATGAAATGTATCTCCGGCTTCAATTCAGCCTGATACTTCAAATCCTGTTGCTTGCCGTTTTAATTATCGAGCAGAATGTCAGGACGGTTATAACAGTTGATGACGATACTGTAGAGATAAAGCATATTTTCAAAAGGATAACACTTGATATCGGACAGATAAGCGATATTCAGGCTGAACGATATCAAAAAGTGCACAAAAGAAATGATATCGAACCCCGTTTCAGAATGATAATAAGTCTTGACAGCGGCAAAAAAGTTTTGCTCAATGATACAGCAGCGGCTGGCGGGATACCTTTCGGAATACTGACATACAGAAGAAAGAAACTTCCTCTCAACAAAATCGAGCTTTTCAAAGCATATCGGTTTATCATGAAAAAGTGGCTTTACTGACAGCACGGGACGTCGTTCCCTGCAAATCTATTCACTTCTCCGTTGATTATGACGGAGAAGTTTCTTTTTTGCTTGAAATAATATCTGATATGTGGTATAATGTTAAAATAGGCTTATTGTAATTTGAAATCCAGAAAGGAAGTATATCCATGACTGTCCGTGAATTACAGGATAATATCATAAAGCTCAAAAAACAGACCAATACCGCTATCCTCGCGCACTGCTACCAGGCGCGTGAAATATGCGAGATAGCCGATTTCGTCGGCGACAGCTACAAGCTCAGTGTTGACGCTAAAGGCATCTCTCAGGAGAACATCATCTTCTGCGGAGTACACTTCATGGCGGAAACAGCTAAAATGCTCTCCCCTCAGAAGCGCGTTTACCTTTCCAGCAAGCACGCAGGCTGCCCTATGGCAGAGCAGATGGACAGGGACATGATAAGCGCTATCCGCGCTCAGGAGCCCGACCGCACCGTAGTTGCCTATATCAATACGACTGCGGCTCTCAAGACCGTCTGTGACGTGTGTGTTACTTCTTCAAGCGCACTAAAGATAGTAAAAGCGCTCGACAGCGACAAGATACTCTTTATCCCCGACTGCAATCTGGGAGACTACATCAAGAAGCAGTGCCCCGACAAGGACATAAAGCTTTTGCAGGGCGGATGTCCCACTCATGCAAGGATAACCGTGAATGAAGTCCTTGCGGCTAAAAAGGAACACCCCGACGCTCTCTTCCTCGTTCACCCCGAATGTACTCCGAAAGTAGTGGAACTTGCGGATTATGTGGGCTCCACCACGGGTATAATGGACTATGCAAAGAAGTCAGACAAGAAGGAGTTCATCATCGGTACGGAAAACTCCATCGTGGAGCATTTACAGTACGACTGCCCCGAAAAGAGCTTCTACCCTGTGAGCCGCGACCTTGTGTGCCATAATATGAAGCTCACAACTCTCCCCGACGTGTACAATACTCTCCTTGCCATAAGCGGAGAGGACCGCGAAGCCTGCGAGATACTCATGGACGACGAGCTCATCGCACAGGCAAGAAAGTGCATTGACGAAATGATAAGGCTGGGCGGCTGATATGACAGGATTAGTCGAAAAGCTGTACCGGACAGGCGACCTCACAGACAATGAGCTGAGGGAGCTGATAAACACTGATGATACAGACGCTGCGGAGCTCCTCCGCAGACGGGCTGATGAAGTAAGACAGAAAAGCTACGGGAAAAAGGTGTTTCTCCGCGGACTTATCGAGGTCTCCAGCTACTGTAAGAACAACTGCCTTTACTGCGGCATACGACGCGGAAATGCTGAAGCTGACCGCTACCGCCTTTCCCGTGAAGATATACTGAAATGCTGCGAAAACGGCTATGAGCTGGGCTTCCGCACATTCGTAATGCAGGGCGGCGAGGACGCATTTTTCACCGATGATTTCCTATGCCCTCTTATATCCGAGATAAAGACAAAGTACCCCGACTGTGCAGTGACGCTTTCCCTCGGAGAGCGCTCCTATGAGAGCTACAAAAGGCTGAAAGAGGCAGGTGCAGACAGATATCTGCTCCGTCACGAAGCCGCTTCTCAGGAGCTGTATTCAAAGCTCCACCCTGAGGAAATGAGCCTTGAAAACCGAAAAAACTGCCTGTTTCAGCTGAAAGAGCTGGGCTATCAGGTCGGTGCGGGCTTCATGGTGGGAGCTCCCTGTCAGACTGTGGAGCATCTGATCGCGGACCTGCGCTTTTTGCAGGAGCTCCGGCCGCAGATGATAGGCATAGGCCCCTTTGTTCCCCACCACAAGACCCCATTTGCCGCTGAAAAGGGCGGAACTCTTGAACTTACGCTGAGACTTCTCGGAATACTCAGGCTGATGTTCCCGAAAGTCCTGCTGCCTGCAACGACTGCTCTCGGAACTATCGCTCCCAACGGCAGGGAGCTCGGCCTGCAAACGGGCTGCAATGTTGTAATGCCCAATCTTTCGCCTGTTATGGTGCGTAAGAAGTACGACCTGTACGACAATAAGATATGCACGGGCGAGGAGGCGGCAGAGTGCCGCAGCTGCCTGCAGAGAAGGATAGGATCCGCAGGCTACGAGGTTGTCTCGGAGCGCGGAGACTGCATTGATCAGTTGAAAGTTTAGAGTGCAGAGTTGAGAGTTAAGGGGCTTGCTCATATTATTTAAATCCTGTCGCCGAAGGCAGCAGGAGAACTTTCAACTCTCGGCTTTGCGCTTCTGTGCAAAATTTTGATTTAAGGAGAAATTTATGCGAGTACGTTTTCATCTGCCCGACTTTTCGGGTAATTTCAAGCTGAATCTGCTCTTTGCGGAGCTCCTCGAGCATAATCCCGGGTTCTTCCGCGAGGGAGTTGAGATAGCGTCATTCTACGGAGTTTTTCCGCCCTCCATATGGAACGGCGGCAGGACTCAGGGCGGAGTATGCGACAAGACCTTTGTCAGAGCCGTTATCAAAGCCTTCAACGACAAGGGCATACCTCTCCGCTTTACATTCACCAACCCGGCACTTGAAAAGAAACATCTCAGCGACCAGTTCTGCAATATGGTCATGGCTATGGCGAACAACGGGCTCAATGAAGCTATCGTCATGTCGCCTCTGCTTGAGGACTATATCCGTCATAATTTCCCCGATTACAAGCTCACAAGCTCCACCTGCAAACGCCTGAATACTATTGAGGGTCTTCTCGGGGAGCTGAAAAAGGACTACCACATAGTCGTTATGGACTATGACCTCAATAACAGGTTCGACCTGCTCGAACAGGTACCTATGGAGGACAGACCTAAGATAGAATTTCTGTCAAACGCCTGCTGTGAACCGAACTGCCCGAGGCGCTCGGCTCACTATCATTCCATAGGCGTTCAGCAGATAGCATATAACGAACATATCAAGAAGTACCCGAATCTCCCGTTTGACGCGGCAAAATACGACCCTGACCACTTCCGCGACTGCCCTTACTCCCAGAGAGGTCTCTTTGAGATAAGAAACCTCCGGACACATATCTCTCCCGACGATATATGGGAAAAATACGTGCCTATGGGCTTTGAGCAGTTCAAGATAGAGGGCAGGACCGCAAGTCCCATAAACGTCCTCGAGACATATATGTACTACATGGCAAAGCCCGAATGCCGCGATGAAGCGCGTTTCACGCTGCTGAAGGCTATGGAGAACACAGGCGCACTAAGTTTTAAGTAAAAAGGGGAAAAATTATGAAGATAGCAGCTGTTTTCAGTGACAACATGGTGCTTCAGCGGAACAAGAACATCCGCGTTTTCGGCACCTGCACCAACAAGGAAAAGGTAATCACAGTAAGCATTCCCGAGCTCCAGAGCTCGGCGCGTGCAGTCATAAAGGACGGTAAATGGGAAGCTGTGCTCCCTCCGAGACGTGAGCTGGGCTCATGCACCCTCGAAGTCTGTTGCGGAGCTGTAAAAAAGGTTTTCAATAACGTCGCTATCGGCGAGGTATGGCTCGCAGGCGGACAGTCAAACATGGAGTTCGAGCTGAAGGACGAGCGCAGGGGCGCTGCTGCCCTTGCAGGCTGTACAGGCGAGAATGTGAGATTCTACTATACTCCCAAATGCCCGATGGCAAACGAGGAGCTGACCGCTGCTGAAAAGGAGTCGGGCTGGCAGCTGCCCTCTCCCGATAATTCGCGCTCATGGTCGGCTGTGGGATACTATTTCGCAAAGGAGCTCAGCCGCAGACTCGGCGTTACAGTCGGCATAATCGGCTGCAACTGGGGCGGTACTTCCGCTTCTGCGTGGACAAGCCGCAGATATCTCGAATATGACAGCCGTCTTCGCCCTTATCTTGACGACTACGATAAAGCCATAGAGGGCAAGACCGACGAGGAAATGATAGCCGAGTACGACGCATACTCCGAAAAACAGGGAAAATGGGACAGAGAGATCAACGAATACCTCAAAGCTCACCCGAATACAAAGTGGAGCACCATTATTGCAAAATTCGGCGAAAGTCTGTACCCCGGTCCTATGAATATAAAGAATCCCCTGCGCCCGGGCGGCCTTTATGAGACCATGCTCAGCCGCGTATCGCCCTATACTCTTGCAGGCGTGCTGTGGTATCAGGGAGAATCCGACGACTTCCGCGCAAAGACCTACGATGTGCTGCTTAAAACCCTTATCGAGAACTGGCGCAGCGACTGGCACGACGACGAGCTTCCTTTCCTTATCGTGCAGCTGCCTATGTTCAGGTACGAGGAGGAGCCCGATAATCAGAGCTGGGCTTACGTAAGAGAAGCACAGGAAAGGGTCTTCCGCACTGTAAAGAATACGGGTCTTGCTGTGGCTCTCGACTGCGGTGAATTCAACAACATTCACCCCGTGGACAAGTCACAGGTGGGACACAGGCTCTACTTGCAGGCTATGAATATGGTATACGGCATACTCAGCGACAGCGATACTATGCCGCCTATGTACGACAGCTATGAAGTATTGGGCAGCACCATGCTCATACACCTTAAAAACTGCGAAAAAGGACTTGGCGGCAAGGACGCAAGATGTCTCGAGGGCTTTGAGCTTGCCGGAGACGATGGTGAGTTCTTCCCTGCAAAGGCGACGGTCAGACTGCCGTATATAGAGCTTCGCAGCGATAAGGTTAAGATACCTGTTTCTGCCCGCTTCAAGTGGACGAACTATGCAGACGTCGGACTTTTCGGCATAAACGACCTGCCGCTTCCGCCGTTCCGCACGGATAAATAAGAGCTCCTGTTTTTTAAGGAGCTGCCGGCGTTCACAAGCTCCCGACAGCAAAATAAACCATGTAAAAAGGAGAATTTTTATGCTTTTAGCAGTAGATATCGGTAATACAAACATTGTTTTCGGCTGCGTTGACAGCAAGGATCAGGTTGTCCTCTTTGAGCGCATAAGCACCAATCACAACGCAACTGCCGCGGAATATGCCGTTCTTATCAAGACTATCCTCGAAATGAACAGCTTCAACATTTACGACATAGACGACGCTATCATGTCGTCGGTAGTTCCATCGGTAACAAACACTGTAAAAGAGGCTATCCGCAAGCTCTTTGACGTTGACGTTATGATTGCAGGTCCCGGCGTGAAAACAGGTCTCAATATCCTTATCGACAACCCCGGACAGCTGGGAAGCGATCAGGCTGTGGACGCTGTTGCCGCTATAAATCAGTACCCCGTTCCACTTATCATCATTGATATGGGCACGGCTACTACACTTTCCGTCGTTGACAGCAAGAAAAACTACCGCGGCGGCGTTATCCTCACGGGTATGAAGGTATCCGCTGACGCTCTTACCGCAAGAACGGCACAGCTCCCCAAAATTAATTTTGAAGTTCCGCCCCATGTTATCGGCACGAACACTGTTGACTGCCTCAAGAGCGGAATCCTCTACTCCAACGCAAGCGCACTCGACGGTATCATCGAGCGCATGGAGGAGGAGCTCGGCGAGAAGTGTACAGTCGTTGCTACAGGCGGCCTTTCCGAGCTCGTCGTGCCTCTGTGCAAAACAAAGATAATCCTCGACAGCAATCTGCTTATCAAGGGTCTTGCCATTATCTACAGGAAGAACAAAAAGTGAGTTAATAGTTATCAGCAGGCGGCTTTGCCGCCTGTTTTTTATGTGTGAAAAAATGTCTTTCTATAAGGGGGCAAAAAAAGGGGTTATTAAACGGAAACCCGTTTAATAAGAAAAAAATAATTTTCAACTTTGTATGTCTGCACAAAATAAAAGCTCTTGTACTGTGATAATTTCACAATACAGGAGCTTTTTTATTATTCATTGGCTAACGGCTATTTCTTGCTGACCGTCAGGGAACTTGCCTTCCATTTTTCGTCCTGCTTAACGGCTTTAAGCGTGAATATCTCGGAAACGCCGAGAGTGTTCACGGATACCTTCGCTGTGAAGGAATCTGCCGCAGCTTCGGTTATCTCGGGAGTTCCCGTATACTCAAAGCCGCTGCCCCTGCCCTCATGGGTGAAGTAAAGATTGCCGTTGTACGTTCTGAAAGAGGCGTTCTCGCCGTCGTATATGTTCTTGTACTTTTCGAGGAGCTCACCGCAAAGGAAGTCGTTCACGAACTGCCTTACCTGGTCGAGGTTTGTGAAGCGGCTGTCGTTCACAAGATAATACACGGAAGTGACCTGACTTTCGTTTATTTTAAGGGTAAATTCCCTGGAAACGTCCTCGTTGACGTCAACTCCTGCGCCTGCCTGCATCATATCCGCAGTATTAAGAGCTTCAAACAGCCTTACTGCGTCGGGAAGACGGTCGTCAGCGGAGTCCGTTACAGCTTCGGCAGTAGTCTCCTCGGGAGCTGCTTCTGCCGTAGTTTCGGCTTCTGTGGTAGCTTCCGCAGAAGTGACAACTGTTGTTTCCTTAGTCTCGGCAGCAGTTGTGGGAGCGGTGGTAGCAGCCGCAGAGCTGCCGACAGGTGGTTTTTCTTTATCGCCGCAGGAAGCTGCCGAAAAACACAGCAATGCGGCTGCCATAAGGCAGATGATCTTTCTTTTGTTCATATTTATCCTTTCTTTTTGCCTTTTAAATACGTCTGCACATAATATGATACACATTTTTGACGGATAATTCAAGATATAATATTCACAAACTTTATGGGTGCATTGCCGCTTTTTAGTGTAATTAGTGCAGATTCCGAAAGCCCGCTGCAGGGAAACATGGAAGTATCGGTGGTTTTATGGATATATGCATTTCATATATATATACCAATTATAATACGTGTGAGAATTGATTTTACAGGGATTATGTGATATTATTAAGGTGACAAAGAGTACGTTACAAAAATTCATAAAAGGGTGCGACGCTGCAGCTGTTTTTTACGTCTGATCGATAGGAAATATAATAACGCCCGTTTTTAAGGAGTTGATATTATGAAAAAAGCTAAAAAGATAACAGCCGCTTTAATATCGGCTGTTATGACGATAGGAATGACATCGGGACTGAACGCATTTGCTAATATACCTGCTGCTTATGACAGTGAAATATTAGCGGAAAAACTTGAAGGATACACACAGATAGAGGATCCGTCATCTATCGAAGCTGCAGAGGATATGTTAAGTTTAAAAAACGGCGTTCAATATTATGTTAATGAGATCGGAAAAATAAAAATCGTTGTTCTGCCGAAAAATTCTTTCACTATTGAATTGCCAATCGACGTTTCTGATGAGGAATTTGAGCAGACCATTGAGAGCATTTGTCCGAATGCTGATTTTCATAAAGACAATCTATATGTCGCCACGAAGTTATGGCAGGTAACTGCAAAACCATATGAAGACTTAACACTTGAACAGGCAAAAAAGGTTTATGAAAAATTCAAGGATAAAACACTGAATTTTAAATATTACTATGGCAGATATGCACTTTCCTCTCCTGATTATTACTGTAAACTTGAAGACAGCCCGGCAAACAGCTTGAATGATTTCACATTATACAAAGGAATTGAAAATAAAGACGCATTGCAGGCATTTATTGATGAAAGCAATGTTAAATGCCATTTAGAACTGCATGAAGCACTTGATTTCATAGATTTAGTACCTGACACAGAACTGTCATATTCCGAAGAGATATCTCTTGCAGGAAGTATTTATAAAGCGACAGGTCTGAGAAATTATCATGCTTTTTCTAAAAATCTCAATAATCCTCCAGCATTTCCAAGAAATGAAACAATCATAGATATGCATAACTCCGTTGACGGTGACGCAAACTGCGACGAACAGCTTGATATGTCGGACGCAGTGCTTATCATGCAGGCGCTGGCAAATCCGAACAAGTACAGCATATCCGCACAGGGCAGCTTTAACGCAGACTTGGGCGGCGACGGTATCACTGTAGGTGACGCTCACGCGATACAGAATATTCTCCTCGGACTTGAATAATAACAATTCACAAACAGCAAAAAGCTCCGCGATTGCGGAGCTTTTTCGTTATATTAAAGTCTTAGCCCTCGATCTTGGGAAGATTTGCAAGTGACTTTGCAATTTCCTCGTCTGTTGGGATATAGTCGCTCATCTTGCCGTCGTTGTATGCGCCGTAAGCGTACATATCAAAGTAGCCTGTACCTGTGAGACCAAAGAGGATAGTCTTCTCCTCGCCTGTCTCCTTGCACTTGAGGGCTTCGTCGATAGCTGCGCGGATAGCATGGCTGCTCTCCGGAGCAGGGAGTATACCCTCAACTCTTGCGAACATCTCAGCAGCCTCGAATACAGATGTCTGCTCAACAGAAGTAGCTTCCATGAGACCCTGATCGTAGAGCTCAGAGAGTATGGAGCTCATGCCGTGGTAACGGAGACCGCCTGCGTGGTTAGGTGAAGGCATGAAGCCGCTGCCGAGTGTGTACATCTTCTGGAGAGGGCAAACCTTACCTGTGTCGCAGAAGTCGTAAGCGTATGTACCTCTTGTAAGGCTCGGGCATGATGCAGGCTCAACAGCGATGAAGCGGTAATCAGCTTCGCCGCGGAGCTTCTGGCCCATGAATGGTGAGATAAGTCCGCCGAGGTTTGAACCGCCGCCTGCACAGCCGATGATGATATCAGGCTTGATGTTGTACTTGTCCATAGCAGCCTTTGCTTCGAGACCGATGATGGACTGGTGGAGAAGAACCTGAGCAAGAACGCTTCCGAGAACGTAACGGTAGCCTTCCTTGGAAGTAGCAGCTTCAACTGCCTCTGAAATAGCGCAGCCGAGGCTTCCGTTAGTGCCGGGGAATTCCTCGAGTATCTTTCTGCCGACCTCAGTTGTTGTGGAAGGAGAAGGGGTTACGTTTGCGCCGTATGTACGCATAACCTCGCGGCGGAAGGGCTTCTGCTCGTAGCTTACCTTTACCATGTATACGTTGCAGTCGAGGCCGAAGTAAGCACAAGCCATTGAAAGAGCTGTACCCCACTGGCCTGCGCCTGTTTCTGTTGTAACGCCCTTGAGGCCCTGCTTCTTTGCATAGTAAGCCTGAGCGATAGCGGAATTGAGCTTGTGGCTTCCGCTGGTATTGTTACCCTCGAACTTGTAGTAGATCTTTGCAGGTGTGCCGAGCTTCTTCTCGAGGAAGTAAGCTCTTACGAGGGGTGACGGACGGAACATCTTGTAGAAGTCCTGTATCTCGGCAGGAATGTCGATATAAGGTGTTGTCTCGTCCATTTCCTGCTTTACGAGCTCGTCACAGAAAACGTGGCTGAGCTCCTCTGCTGTACAGGGCTTGCCAGTACCGGGATTGAGAAGAGGTGCGGGCTTTTTTTTCATATCAGCACGTACATTGTACCACTGCTTTGGAAGCTCGTTCTCCTCGAGATAAATTTTGTAAGGCATTCTTTCATCTGACATTGACATAATAAATCTCCCTTTCATTAATTATTAACGGGTTCATGGTATGCCGGAAACAAAAATAAAAAGCTCCTGTCCCGGCAAAAATGCGGGGACAGAAGCTGTATATCCTTCTGCGGTGCCACCCTGCTTGACGCATTGCGTCCACTCATTACGTACTTGTATACGCCGACTTTGTTAACGCAGGTCTCTGCGTCTTACCTACACAATGCAAACGCATCTTCAGTTCGCCCTCCGAAGTCCATTCACTCTGCCATACTTACCTGCTCACAGCGACCGCAGGCTCTCTGAAAAGGACAGACATGAGCTACTCACACTTCTTCATCGGTTTACTACAATGAATTATATCACAGATAGTGCACGATGTCAATAGAGGCGGCTTTTTTTCCACGAAAGCAACTAATAAACCGATTTGATATCAATGAAAATTGTAGTGAAATTTCAAAAAACTTGTATCCGTTGTTGCTGATATACGGTCAATTGCATGATTATTTACCGAAAAGCACAGCATAAAATCAGAAAAGGTCTTTTCAACAGTGTGGAAAAGTGGTATAATATTATTTGATGTCGCTTCTGTACTTTGCACGTGTACGAGAGATACTTTCCTCGCTGCGCTTGATGAGGTTGAGGAGAGAGGACGAGTACTGAGCATAATCCTTCTGGAGAGTTGCAGTTGTAACATAGAGGGTATCGAAATTGTTTACGCAGTCGTTTCCGTCAAGGGCGATTCCGCTGGAAGCCGCCTTGATATTGGCTTCGCTCATTGAAACGATAGCGTTGGCGCTGTCGTTGGCGATGACCTTGGGGATACGGAAAAGCTTCTGGTCGTTGTGAGGGTTAGCGTTGTAAACGATACGGAAAAGCTTGTATACCGACAGCATAAGGTATGAGGATACCTCCTTGATGAGGGTTATGCTGTTTGCTTTCTGAGCAAGGCTGAAAAGCAGACTGATAGAGTTGTTGATGATCCTTCTGTTGAAGTTGATGATCTCGGGGGACGGCATTTTCATGCTGTTGTTTCCGTCGTCGTCAGGTATATCTTCAATAGTTATGGTTTTTCCCTCGGGTTCGGGAGTTCTGCCCAGCAGATAGTCGCAGGAAACATTGTAATAGTCCGCGATCTTTACAAGGAAGTTAAGGCCACACTCTCGAATGCCTTTTTCGTAGTGTGAGAGAAGAGCCTGCGAAATGCCCAGATCCGTAGCAGCCTGCTTCTGACTGATATGCCTCTCCTTACGCTGTAAAGTAATAATTCGTGCGAAATCCGAGTTCATTGAAATTCCTCCAAATCGTGATATTTTCAAAAAATTCTATATATATATTATAATACAAAATGTATAATTTGTAAATATGCAGAAATGTGAAAGAATTTGTAAGAAATAGTAGTATTTTTCGTGAAATTTACTAAGAGTTAAAAAAACGAGCAGTATTTTTGTGCAAAATTATCCTACCTGTATGAATGATCATAATACACATACACAGGTTATATGCATATAAATCGGGACATAACCTTTCTTCCGAAAGGTTTTCCATGTGAAAAAGGAGAGTGCCATGAAAGGTTACAGGATAAGCGTGCTCCGTCACGGAATGACGGAAGCCAACGAAAAGGGCATATACATAGGCAGCACCGACCTGCCGCTGTCGGACAAGGGCGCTGCCGACCTTGCAGCAAAAATGGACGAGTTCGACTATCCCACGGTACACCGCGTCTACTCGTCGCCCCTGAGAAGATGCACCGAGACTGCGGAGATACTTTTTCCGTATACCGAGCTGCAGACCGTGGACGACCTCAGGGAGCTCAACTTCGGCGATTTCGAGAACAAGAGCATTGACGAGCTTGCAAAACGCGCCGACTACAATCAGTGGCTCCGCGGCACTAAGGAGAGCAGACCGCCCAACGGCGAGAGCCTCGAGGAGCTGACAGCGCGTACTTACAAGGCGCTCCACGCGGTGATAATGGATATGATGGAGTCGGGGCTCACCCACTGTGCGATGATAACCCACGGAGGTATCATATCCAATATGCTAAGCTGCTTCGGTATACCGAAGTTCCCCCCCTCACAGATAACCGCAGAGGCAGGAGGCGGCTTCGATATTATTGTTACCGCTCAGATGTGGCTCAATTCACAGGCGTTTGAAATTCTCGGCTACTGCCCCTACGACAGGATACCCGAGGACGAATATTGAGATATTCTGAATAATCTCAGGAAAAACTGTCCATAATATCTGCAAAAACATTCTTCGGAGGCGCAGATATGAAAATCAGGGAGCTTATCCGCTATTCAAACAGACTGCTCAGGGGCAGACGTGCAGGGACTATGATGATATGCATTCTCCCCCTCGGTGCGGAGCTCTTCTTCCGCTTCGCAGAGGCGGCTGTGTACAGCCTGCTGCTGTATTTCGGCAGCCTGCCGCCTATAAGGCTGTTCGGCGGCGACGAGCCGCTGCAGCTTGCTGTAACGACGGTCAGCACCGTTCTCAGGTGCGTCACAGTTGCTCCGCTGACCTATGCGGCGGCATACAGGCTTTACGGCATGACAGGCGAGCGTCCGTGCAGAAAGGCTTGCAGCCTTTCGCGGATACTGCTCAGAAAATGCACCCTGAAACGCAGTATTTCCGCTGCTTTATGGACTAAAGCCGTAAGTCTCCTGGCGCTTGCGCCTGCAATATTCTTCGGAGTTTCCGCATACGGCATGATACATGAGAAAATGTACGCAGATGAAGCCTTTATCGCCGCAAATATGGTATTTCTTGCAGCTGTTTCGGTTTTTATGTGGCTTTCCCTGAAGCTTAGCTTCTCGGCGGTACCCTATCTGCTGGTACGATTCCCGAAGCTCACCGCTTACCGTGCAATGGTCTTTTCCGTAAGGTTCATGAGGGGCAGAAAAAGCGTATTTCTGCGGCTTCTGACAGTTTATCTGCCGCAGATGCTGACCATAGCAGGGCTCCCTTACGGTCTGACCAAGCTTATGACAGCTTTTTCGCTGAGTATAGATATTTTCATCAAGGAGGACGAGTACCTTGAAGCTGATAGAGCTGAAAGTGGACGCCGAAAAGCCCGTAACACTGGAAAAATTCCTCACAGGTCAAAAAGGCGTGTCAAGGCGGCTGCTGACAAGGCTTAAACGGCAGAACGGCGGTATCACCCGCAACGGCCAGCTTGTACGCAGCATCGACGAGGTCCGTCAGGGCGACGTTATAGTCCTGCGGCTGGAGGACGACAGCTTTCTCGAACCAAACGGCAGCCTGAATGTTCCTGTTGTCTTCGAGAACGAAAGCCTTGTGGTTTTCGATAAGCCCAGCGGAATGCCTGTACATCCGTCTATCCGCCATCAGGGCGACACTCTCGGCAATTACTTCGCGTACCTTTATCCGGAACTGACCTTCCGCTCGGTGAACAGGCTCGACCGCGATACCTCGGGGCTCTGCGTCATCGCAAAGGACGCTCTTGCGGCAAAGCTCCTACAAGGCAGCTGCAAAAAAGTCTACTACGCCGCTGTACACGGCATTATCCCCGAAAGCGGCACTATAGACGCACCCATAGCCCGTGAGAGGGTGTCCATAATTCTCAGGTGCGTCCGCGAGGACGGACAGCGCGCCGTGACTCACTACAAGCGGCTGAAATGCAGCGGAAAATACTCCCTTGCGGAGATAGACCTAGAAACGGGCAGGACTCATCAGATAAGAGTCCATTTCGCACATATCGGAGCTCCCCTTGCAGGAGACGACCTGTACGGCGGACTCCGCGATGATATTGGCAGGCAGGCTCTGCACTGCGGCAGTATGTCATTCAGCGACCCACTCACCGGGGAGCAGATAACAGTGACCTCGGAGCTTCCCGGGGATATACTTTCACTTTTTGAACAGGAGAAATAACTATGGAAAAAATAGCAAGCTTTCAGGTAGACCACACAAAATTCAGCGTTGGAATGTACATATCGCGTATCGACGACGATATCGTTACATATGACGTCCGCATGGTAAAGCCCAACGGCGGCGTATACCTTGCAACTCCGTCAATGCATACCATCGAGCATTTATTCGCAACTTATGCGAGAAATTCGGAGTTCGGCAGGAATATCGTCTATGTCGGACCAATGGGCTGCCGCACGGGATTTTATCTCCTCACAAGGGGACTTTCCCACGAAAATGCCATTAAACTTGTGCGTGACGCATATACTTTCATAAGGGACTACGAGGGCGAGATACCGGGCTGCACAGAGGTAGAGTGCGGAAACTACCGCGAGCATGACCTTGCCTCCGCAAAAAGGGACGTAGTGCCCCTGCTTGAAAAGCTGGAGGGATATACGGTGGAAATGCTTGACTATTCGTGGCATTTCGGCAGATAACAGGGATTTTTTCAAGCAAATCTTGATATTTTCAACATTTTGTGTTATAATGAATGTTATGCAATAACCGCCGTAAGGCGGTTATTGCCTTGAACTTTGTTCAATGAGCGCAAATTCTTTTAAAATGCGGCTCATTTTGCCCTTTCGTGCAAGACAAAGTGCAAGAAAAAGAAGTTTTTAGCAGACATTGATACGGTCTGTTTGATGTTAAAGCTCTGAGGAAAGGAGATGCGGATATGGGCAGTAAGCGTCATGAGTACAATTACGTCTATAACGGACAGCGTACTCTGCCACAGGGAAATAAGCCCGAGCCTGCACCTGTAAGGCAAGCTCGCGAAAAAGTGGATATGACCGGATTTTTTCCGAAGTTCGGTGCCTTTGCCGTAAATATCGCAAAAGCTCTCCTTATCGGACTTGTCAAGGCCGCAAAATTCATTCTTTCCGACCTTCTCAGCCTTGCAGTTTCTGCCCTCAAGGGGCTGAAATGGCTTTTCATGGAGCTGACAGCTCCGTTCAGGGAACGCTTCAACCTCAACAAGGGACTGACGAAAAAGGTACACAAAGCTAAAAAAGAAGGCGAAGAAGCATACAAAAAGGCTCTTGTGGAGTTCTGGTGCTCCTACCTTTTCGGCGAGGACGGAGTTTTCTACACAGCCTTCAATTATATACTCCCCGTGGTGTCTATCGCCTTTCTTGTGGGAATAATCCGCTACGGCTCGGGACTTGAATACGGCCTGAGCGTCGAGTACAACGGCAGGGAGATAGGTATGATAACTGCCGAGGCGGACTTTGAAGAGGCTGAGCGTGAGGCTCAGCAGCGAATATCCTACGTGGACAGCGACCAGACTATCGACCTCTCCGCGAAGTATTCGCTCAGGATAATCAACGAAAACGACAAGGTTTATTCGGCTTCACAGCTTGCCAATGAAATGCTTGCAGCTTCCGACCATGCGCTTACGGAAGCTTACGGTATCTATATCGACGGCAAATTCATCGGAGCTGTAAGAAACAAGGAAGCCGTTCAGGACGCACTCAACGAGAGGATACTCAACTTCCGCGTGGACGGCGTTATAAAGGACGTTGGCTACAAGGGCGAAGTGGAGTACACAAAGGGTATGTACCTTTCCGACAGCGTCATGACGGACAAGGAAGCTATAGAGCTCCTTACCTCCTCAAAGGAGAAGAAGTCCGTATATATCGCAAAACGCGGTGATACAGCCGTTACTATCGCAGAGCAGTACAACATGGACCTTGCGAAGCTCGAGGAGCTCAACCCCGAGATTACCTCAAACTGCCGAAAGGGAATGCTTGTAAACGTTATCGAGACCGAAAGCTACCTGCCAATACAGTATGTACGCGAGATATCACCCATCACTTTCCTCGATTATGAGACTATCGAGGTGGAGACGAGCTCCCTCAACGCGGGAACACGCGACGTTATCGCAAGAGGTCAGCGCGGCGAAAAGCTGAGCAACATCGAGGTAACATACGTGGACGGCAAGGAGTACTCCCGTAAGACCATAAGCACCAAGATAACAAAACAGCCCGTTGTGGAAAAGATAGGTATAGGAATATACGCCGCAAGACCGGACAGCCCCAGCACTGTGCTCACCGGCTCGGGAGAGTTCGGCTGGCCTGTGGACGGCGGTTATGTCAGCGACCCCTTCCTCAGCGACAGAAACCATAAGGGTATGGACATTGCGGCTAATACGGGAACCGAGATTTACGCGGCGGCTGACGGTGTAGTAGTGTCGGCTGGCTGGAACTCGGGCGGATACGGCTATTTCGTCCAGCTCGGACACACCGACGAATATCAGACGGTATACGGTCATATGAGCACTGTCCTCGTTGTGGACGGACAGGAGGTCTCAAGAGGACAGCTTATCGGAAAGGTCGGAAGTACAGGCGATTCAACAGGTCCGCACTGCCATTTCGAGGTACGCCATAACGGAATATGCCTCGACCCTGCAATGTATATCAATACTGCCGACAGCTTCAACGAGGAAGCCAACAGACAGTATGAGGAAAGAAAAAACAACAGATAAAAAGCTCCGCAATTGCGGAGCTTTCTTTATATTACAAATTATTCAAGCACAGCATAAAACTTTTCGCCGTCCTTTGGATCAGCAGCATTGAACCCGTCAGAACCCTCTGCAATATATATCAGGGCATTGTCTTCATACCTGAAGCGATTTGTGCCGAACTGTCCTGTCAGCACAACAGTATCCCCCGATATCGTCCATGTTCCCCAATCACGAGCAGCACTGAAATATTTCTGCCCACAGTAATATTCACCGTTCTCGCCGAATGATATTGAGTCTATTGGATATACATCAGAATCAAGAGAGCTTTCATGTATAAAATATCCGTTTGCTATCAAATACCTGTTGATTCCCTGAATATTTGCTCTATCGAAGCCGAGAAGCTTCCTCTGTATCGTCAGGGCGTCGCCTGTTGTTATACCGTCGCCGCCCAGGTCTGCGTTGAACCTGCCCTGTGCGGAAATACTGTACTTGTTGGGATTTGCAAGGGATTGCATGATGAGCACTGCGTCCGCCATATCAAGCTGACCGTCGCAGTTGGAATCGCCCTCAACGGAGTTGTGCATATCAATCTCCGAGCCGCCGCCCGAAGCCGACGCAGCCATCATCCAGAATCCGGGCTTTAAGCCTGTTTCCTTGTATATCTGCCCTGCGAGCTGTATTTCCTCAATGTAGCTGATCTCGCTGTCGGGAACTACATCGACCGCATTGACAGTTTCATGAAGCTCGATATGACAGCTGTTATCGTTCTGGTCGATAAAGGCTTGCAGCTTTTCCTGATTATCAAGACCTTCGTACATCGTATAGCTGTATTTGCCCTTTATATCGCCGCCGTAGAGGTCCTTGAAGTATTTGTGGTTCGACAGCTGATACTGAGGCTGATTCCACTGGTATCTGTCGCAGAAGTACTTGAAGCCGACCACGCTGTCTCCGACTTCCCTGCATACATTTTCAGCCATTTCCATAGTGATATCCGAGCCGATTTTTCCGATGACCTCAAATATTTTAGTGTCAGGCGCATCAGTAGAAGCATTGCCCTTGTGAAACTCGGCGGCTTCGGGACAGAACCTGTAGACCGTCTCCTCCAGCCTGTCATCGGGATAATCAACAGGGACCTCGATAACAAACGAATTCGGCATTGCCTTGATGACCATCATATTTCCCGATTCATTTATAAAATATGAAGAGCCGCGGTCGATATTGTATTCCTGCATTTCAAAAGCGGCAGGGTCTTCGATCTGTGTGTAGCCTTCAAGAAGCTTTGCGGCTTCATCGCTGCCGCCAACAGATACGACCGCAAACGTGCTGAGACCCGATGTCATTCCGAATGTCACTGCTGCCGATATCAGAGCGGCTGTAATTCTTTTGGCTTTTTTCATAATATCAACTCCTTTTTGTTTTTTTGCGGCTGTTTTTTGCTTTTCACTAATTAGACGTAAATAAAAGCTTGAACGTCGCAGGGCTCAGCTATATGCCATTCGTATATACGTATATAATTCCTGTATAACATTAAAAGCTCCGCAGTTGCGGAGCTTTTTGCTTTAAATGTTCTGTTTTCAGCCGAGACTCAGGAGCATATTCTGTATAGCCTGTGCGTCGCCGACTGTAATGCCGTCGTCGTTGAAGTCTGCATTGAACCTGCCCTGTGCGGTCATGCTGTACTTGTTCGGATTTGCAAGCGCCTGCATGATAAGAACAGCGTCAGAAAGGTCGAATGCATCATCACAGTTGGAGTCGCCTGCAAGAGCGTTGAACATATCTATCTCCGTACCCGAAAAGAGGTCCAAGCCGCCCATGATCGCACCTGTAGGAGCACTTAAACCTGTTCCGTCCTGTATCATGCCTGATAAAGCCAAAAGGTCGGAAGCGTCGTAGTCATAATTCGGAGTTACCTGAATGCTGTCCGTAAGTCCGAATAAAAGTGAAGTCAGATCAGTATCATCGAATGCAGAGTAGTCAACAGTGCAGTCGAGACCGGTCTCATCTATGAACTCCTCAAGAGTACTGAAAATATCATCGGTCCCGTCCGAAGGATATCCTGTAAAGTTCAGCAGATAGTCCAGTGTCGAGCCGATATATGTGTCGGCAAGGTAATTGAATCCCTCGATATAGCCCTTATCGTTGAGAGCTTCAAATATTTTCTTTGCCTGACCAACGGAAATATCGGAGCTCATCATATCCTCCAGGGATATATCGTCGGCGAAGAGATAGTAAAAGCTGCCGTCAAGCACATCTGTATCTCCAAGAGCTGTATTCATGTTGAGATCTATTACTGCGTCGGGGCATATCGACTTTATAATACGCTCGCAGTCGTCGAGATCAGCGCCTTTTTTGATATCAAAGCTTATTTTGTTTGCCTCTCTCTGCTCAAAAAGCACCTTTCCGAGGTCATTGATAAAAACACGGCTCGCCTCTTTTAAGCTGAGCTTATCCTTCCACTGTTCAAGCAGGGTATCAGGATCATTGGCTTCTATCATTCTGTAAATCGTTTTCAGCCTTTTGGCAAGCTCGTCCTCTTCCGCATGAGAGACCATAGGTACAGCCATTGAAACAGAAGTGCAGAGCGCCGTTAAAGCAGCTGTGAATCTGGTTATTTTCTTCATAAAATCAACTCCTTATTAAGAAACGGGTATCATATTAATCTTATAATAGCACAAAATCCATTTGAAATCAATAGTTATGCATAATTTTAGCTATTTACCCTCAGCTTGCAGGGAACGGCGTACCGCCCGCAAAATGGCGGTACGACCAAAAAGGCGCCCCAAAGGGCGCCCATGCAGATCAATGTCTGATATTTTCCAAAGCTGCGGTAAACTGTCTGTACATATAAAGCGTGCCGAGCGCAATGAGAGGAAGTCCTCTTTCCGCTGCATAGCCGTATGCAGCTCTTACGCCCTCGGAGTAGTCCTCGCAGGCTATCGCCTTAACGCCCTTGCTCCTGAAAGTTTCGGCAAGCGCTGAACTGTTGAGAGAACGGGGATTATCGGGCTTTACGGTAAACACCGTATCTGCCAGCTCTCCCAGCATATCTGCATAGAGCCCGTACTCCTTGTCAGCCATAACGCCTATCAGCATAACGACTTTTTTGTGGAAATATCGGCGTATACTGTCAGCCGCGCAGCGTATCCCGTCGGGATTGTGAGCTCCGTCGTAAATGACAAGGGGCTCATTGCACAGTACCTCAAAGCGTCCGTGCCACTTCACAGCGGCAAGCCCCTCGCGGACTGCCTTTGCAGGGATATCCATGCCCTCGCGCCTGAGTATCTCAATGCAGCTGAGCACGTTAACCGCATTTTCGCACTGATATGTGCCAAGAAGCGGTATGTGGAGCTTTTCACCCTTATATGTGATATCCGCACCGTTTATGGTACAGCTTTCGTCAGTCCATGAAAACTGCGAATAATCGGGAAGGAACAGCTCCGCTCCCTTTTCTTTCGCAGTATCGGCGGCAATTTCGTAGGCTTCCTCGCTGTCGCCGCCGAAATAAACAGGTCTGCCCTGCTTTATAATGCCGCATTTATGCGAAGCTATCTCCACGATAGTATCTCCGAGGAAAGCGGCATGGTCTTTCTGAACGTTGGTAATTACCGATAACACGGGAGCTTTCACCACATTTGTGGAATCGAGGTCGCCGCCCATTCCGCACTCAACGACTGCGATATCGCAGTTTTTCCTTACAAAAAGCTCGTATGCGGCAGCCGTAAGGACTTCAAACTCAGTGGGCTTTTCGTCCATGCTCTCGCAGATGGGAGCGATATCGCCGATAAGCTCCGCGAAATCATCCCCTGATATCTCCTCGCCGTCAATGCGGAAGCTGTCCGTGACCCTCGTGATAGCAGGTGAGGAAAATCCTCCGACCCTGTACCCTGCACTTTTCAACACAGAGGTCAGCATAGCCCCGAAAGAGCCTTTGCCGTTGGTACCTGCAATGTGGACGACCTTCACCTTGTCCTGAGGGTCTCCCATAAGGCTGAGAAGCCCGGTGATCCTTGCAAGTCCCAGTATGCTGCCTCTTCCGGCAGCTATTTTCATGTATTCAAGCGCTTCTGAATAATTCATTTCCTTTTTATCTTCTCAAGCTGAGCCGAAAAGGCTTTGTTGTTCATGAGCATATAGATGATGAATGTCTCGATAACAGCCATGATAACGTTGGTAACAGGTCTCCAGATGAGCTGCGGTCTCATTGCAGGGAAGAGGAAATACAGACCCGTTGTGTTTATCATCAGCGAGCCTACCAGCCTTGCCAAAGCTACTGCACAGGCAATTCTCGGGAGGAGCCTGCTCCTGAACACATGATTGTATGCAAGACCTGCAAAAAAGCCTGTAGCGGCAGCTCCGACTGTGATAAGAGGCATCGGAGTCATACCTGTCGCCAGACAGCCGATAAGATCTGCGCCTGCGCCGACTGCCGCGCCGATAAACGGTCCGAAGAAAATTCCTGCCATGAGTATGGGCAGAGTCTCCGCACTTATCCTGATAACGCTGAATATATCAACTCTCAGGGATTTTCCCACAACGCTGACAGCAATGAGCAGCGCTGCGAGCACCAGTACCTTTGTGCTGCCGAAAAGTCTGATATCCGACTTTAATGCAGCTCCCTTATTGTTTGTAGTCATAAAAAAATCCTCCTTTTCCTCACTCATACGACAAGAAAAGAAGGCATAGTCTCTTTTTTGGTTGTCCTATGAAGCGGGATGCAAAATACGAACCGTAAGCCGAAACTTTTCGTTTGACCGACAACTCCCCGTTCGGTCAACACTGGAATACCCGTAGGTATAACGAACGCATTTTTACTCTTCAAACATTGATGTGCAGTTCCTGACTGCAAGTATATTATACAGCGTAAGACCGTCTTTGTCAATAGTCTTATCCACGAAAAATCGCTGATTTATACTCTTTGTCAATTTGCTCTAAATGCACATAGGCAGGTGGTAAAATTAGGTCAAAAAGCCGAAAATGTATAAACCCCTTGACAAAACATCACAATAGTGATAAATTATAATTAGCACTCAGAGAGATAGAGTGCTAACGAGATTGAAAGGTTGTGAGTACAGTGGACGACAGAAAGCTGAAGATACTTGCTGCCGTGGTTGACGAATACGTCAGAACAGGCGAACCTGTCGGATCGAAATCGATCTCGCAGCTTGAAAATATAAATGTTTCTTCCGCTACTATCCGTAACGATATGGCAGTGCTGGAACAGCTCGGCTACCTCGAACAGCCTCACACCTCTGCGGGAAGAGTTCCTACCTTCAAGGGCTATCGCCTTTATATAGACGAACTCATGACGCCTCACGACCTTCCCGAGGAAGAAAAGCGTATGCTCGACGAAATGCTGGGCGACAAGGACACTCCCGAGGAGCTCCTTGTGCAGAACGCAGCCACAGCTCTTACGGAGATAACCCACTGCGCCGCGGTCGTTACCAATGCAGCACCGCGATTCTCGGTGATATCAAAGGTAGAGGTCATTCCTACAGGCAAGCGCCTCTACGTTATCCTGCTGATAACCTCAAGCGGAAGTATCAAAAACAAGGCTTGCAGGCTCGAATTTGACCTGAGCCATGAACAGCTCGATTTCTTTACACATTATATAGAAGAAAACCTCAGCGGCGTGTCGGTAGACGACCTCTCCGAGGAAATGTTCGACAAAATGGTGGCGGCGGTAAGCGCTTATATGGTGTCGCTTTCACCTCTTGTCAAAGGCATATGCGAGCTCTCCGAGGACCTGCGTCAGCAGGAACTGACAGTCAGCGGAAGCGAAAAGCTCCTCTCCTGTGAAGAGCTGGATAAAATGGAAGTAGTCAAGTTCATCGAACACAAGGACGGACTTTCCGAAATGCTCGAAAACGCATTCAGCGGCATACAGGTAAAGTTCAGCTCGGAGAACGACAGCTTCGCAATAGGCAATTCAAGCCTTATAGTCTCCAAGTACCGAAAAGGCGGCAAGGAGGCGGGTTCGCTGGGAATAATAGGTCCTATGCGAGTGGATTACAAGAAGATAATCCCTTACGTCGAGTACCTGACGCAGAAGATATCTGCTCTCATGGACGGCGACGATGACATAATAAACGCTCCGTCAGATATACAGGAGCCATAGAAAGGAGCAATGACCGATGGCGGAAAAAGAGAATCTCCCGGAAGAGCTCGAAAACGAGCTTGACGAGGACATGGCAGAGGAAGCCGCTGAAAATACCGACGACCTCGACGAAGCGGACGCTGCAAGCGAGTACAACGACTCGGCGGCACAGTTCGCAGACCTGGAAGACGCCCTCGCAGAGGAAAAGGACAAATACCTGAGGTTGTTCGCGGAGTACGACAACTACCGCAAAAGGACTGCAAAGGAGAAAACGGAGACCTACCAGAACGCTTCCGTTCAGTGTGTGGAGAAGCTTCTCCCCGTTCTCGACAGCTTTGAAAGGTCCCTTGAAGCGGAATGCACCGACGAAAACTTTAAAAACGGCATGAATATGATCTACAATCAGTTCAAGAACTTCCTTACGCAGATGAATGTCAGCGAAATAGAAGCTCTCGGGGCTGAATTTGATCCGAACATACACAATGCCATACAGCAGCAGGACGGTACGGACTACGCAAGCAACTATGTGTGCGCGGTTTTCCAGAAGGGCTATATGCTCGGGGATAAGCTGGTAAGGCCTGCTATGGTGGCAGTGGCGGTATAGCCGTTAGCCATCAGCCCTTAGCCGTCAGGCTGAGCGGCTTCAAATCAATCAAAACAATCAAATATGTCCGCAAAGCGGACACCATCGGCTAATGGCTGATGGCTCATAATAGATCAGGAGGAATTAATTATGGGAAAAATCATTGGTATCGATCTTGGTACAACAAACTCTTGCGTAGCTGTTATGGAGGGCGGTAACGCTGTAGTTATCCCCAACAGCGAAGGTGCAAGAACAACTCCTTCAGTCGTTGCTTTCACAAACAACGGCGAGCGTCTCGTTGGTCAGGTTGCCAAGAGACAGGCTATCACAAACCACGACAGAACAGTTTCTTCTATCAAGAGACACATGGGTTCTGATTATAAAGTTGCTATCGACGGCAAGAACTATACTCCTCAGGAGATATCAGCTATGATACTCCAGAAGCTCAAGGCTGACGCAGAGGCTTACCTCGGCGAGCCTGTAACAGAGGCTGTTATCACAGTTCCTGCTTACTTCACAGACTCACAGAGACAGGCTACAAAGGACGCTGGTCAGATCGCAGGTCTTACCGTTAAGCGTATCATCAACGAGCCTACAGCAGCTGCTCTCTCATACGGTATCGACAAGGAAGAGGAGCAGACCGTTATGGTTTACGACCTCGGCGGCGGTACATTCGATGTATCTATCATCGAAATGGGCGAGGATGTTCAGCAGGTACTTGCTACAGCAGGTAACAACCGCCTCGGCGGCGACGACTTCGACCAGCGTATTATCAACTGGATCGTTGAGGAATTCAAGAAGACTGAGGGCATCGACCTTTCACAGGACAAGATGGCTGCTCAGAGACTCAAGGACGCAGCTGAGAAGTCAAAGATAGAGCTTTCTTCCACAACAACATCAAATATCAATATCCCGTTCATCACTGTTGACGCTTCGGGCACACCTAAGCACCTCGACCTTACTCTCACACAGGCTAAGTTCAACGAGCTCACAGCTGACCTCGTTGAGGCTACAATGGGACCTGTAAGACAGGCTCTCAGCGACAGCGGACTCAGCATCTCAGAGATCAACAAGGTCCTCATGGTCGGCGGTTCTTCAAGAATCCCTGCTGTACAGGAAGCTGTAAAGAAGCTCATCGGCAAGGAGCCTTTCAAGGGCATCAACCCTGATGAGTGCGTAGCTCTCGGTGCTGCATACCAGGGCGGCGTTCTCGGCGGCGACGTTAAGAACGGACTCCTCCTTCTTGATGTAACTCCGCTTTCACTCGGTATCGAGACAGCAGGCGGCGTTTGCACAAGAATGATCGAGAGAAATACAACTATCCCTACTAAGAAGTCACAGGTATTCTCAACATACGCAGACAATCAGCCTGCCGTTGATATCAACGTACTTCAGGGTGAGCGTGAATTCGCACGCGACAACAAGCAGCTCGGAACCTTCCGTCTCGACGGTATCGCTCCTGCACCAAGAGGAATCCCTCAGATCGAGGTAACATTCGATATCGACCAGAACGGTATCGTTCACGTTTCCGCTAAGGACCTCGGTACAGGCAAGGAGCAGAATATCACTATCACTTCTTCCACAAATATGTCCAAGGACGACATCGACAAGGCTGTCAAGGAAGCAGAGCAGTACGCTGCTGAGGACAAGAAGCGCCGTGAAGCAGTTGACAACAAGAACGAGGCTGAAAACCTTGTATTCCAGTGCGAAAAGGCTCTCACAGACTTCGGCGACAAGGTATCTGCTGATGAGAAGTCAAATATCGAGGCTAAGTGCACAGCCCTCAAGTCTGCTATCGCAGCCGACAACAACGACGAGATAAAGTCCCTCAAGGAAGACCTCCAGAAGGCATTCTACGACCTCTCTGCAAAGATCTACCAGCAGGCAGCTCCTAACGGCGGACAGGGCGGTATCGACCCTTCACAGTTCGCTAACATGGGCGGTGCAGCTGACGCAGGCGCTCAGGGCGGAAACGACGACGGAGTAGTTGACGCAGACTTCACGGAAGTATAATGAAAAAGCTCAGAACGATATTGCTCATAGCCGCTTTTGCAGCACTGATATGCATTGCGTTCAAGTGGTTCTACGGACTTGCCAATGACAATTATTCAGACTACGACGGCGGCAGGGGAAAATACGAACAATCGGTAGAAGACAGTTTATAATGCTTTAGGGCGGAACATATTTCCGCCCTAATGGTGTATATATGAATACTTTGGTGCACGGAGACTCTCCGCCACCCTAAAGGTGTATTTGCGTTTACTTTTGTAGGGACGGCTATCAGCCGCCCGCAACCTGCCCCAAACGGCATGGGCGGATAGTATCCGCCCCTACAAAATCTTTCCGTGTATAACGGAAGAATGGAGTTATCTATGGCTGAAAAAAGAGATTATTATGAGATCCTCGGTATACAGAAGGGTGCTTCCGAGGACGAGATAAAAAAAGCCTTCCGTAAAAAGGCAAGAGAAAACCACCCCGACCTTCACCCCGACGATCCCTCATATGTTGAGAAGTTCCAGGAGATAAACGAGGCTAATGAGGTGCTTTCCGACCCTGAAAAGCGCGCACGCTACGATCAGTTCGGTCACGCAGGCGTTGACCCGAGCTACGGCGGCGGCGCTGACGGCATGGGCGGCTTCGGAGGCTTTGCAGATATGGACGATATCCTCGGAAGTATCTTCGGCGGCTTCGGCTTCGGAGGCGGCGCAAAGCGCTCCAACGCAAACGCTCCGCGCAGAGGCGCAGACATACAGGAGACTGTTTCCATAAGCTTTATGGACGCCTGCAACGGCAAAAAACAGGATATCAAGATAAACCGTATGTGCGTCTGTGAATCCTGTAAGGGTACGGGCGCAGAACCCGGAACTCAGCCCGATATTTGCCCGGACTGTCAGGGCAGAGGCTCGATAAAGGCTACTCAGCGTACTCCTTTCGGAGCTATCTCTTCAACAAAGGCTTGTCCGCACTGCGGCGGAAAGGGCAAGATCATCAAGAGCCCCTGCAGCAAGTGCCGCGGCGTAGGACGTATCAGGGTCCAGAAAACAGTATCCGTTGATATCCCAGCAGGTATCGACGACGGACAGACACTCCGTATCGGCGGTCAGGGTGACTGCGGCGTAAACGGAGGTCCGAACGGCGATCTCCTCGTTGGTATCAATGTGAAGTCCCACCCTATTTTCAGGCGTGAGGGCTACGACATACACTGCGATATCCCTGTTACTTATATGGAAGCCGTTCTCGGCGCGGAAATTACTGTTCCGACTATCGACGGCGATGTAAAATATACTATCAGCGAGGGAACTCAGACTGGCACTATCTTCCGCCTCAAGGGCAAGGGAGTTACACGTATACACCGCACAGACCGCGGAAATCAGTACGTGAAGATATATGTGGAAGTCCCGAAGAATCTCTCGAAGAAGCAGAAAGACCTGCTCAAGCAGTTTGAGGAGTCGCTTACCGACAAGAACTACGCTAAACGTCAGAGCTTCTTTGAAAAGCTCCGCTCAAAGCTCGATTTCTGATAATTATGCCGACCTGCACTGTATGGTGCAGATCGGCATATGCATATTTATATGATACAGGGGGACTATTTATGTTTGAAAACGATTACATCATGCGACAGATCAAGGAACTGACAGCTGTTATCGCTAAAATACTGTTCGGCGCAAAAAGCGAGTCCATGTCGCTCATGCTCCAGCAGAGGGAACGCCAGAAAGTGGAATTTCTCGTTGAAAAGATGAAAAACGGCGAGATACAGGACGCTGTCGACGAAATAAACCGCCTTGCTGACAATAATACCAAAGAAAATCTACTTATCGGTCTTGAGTTTTATTCGCAGCTCGGCGATATGGGCGACGATTTCTTTGCGGAAAAGGGGTACAATTTAGTAAAGGCAAGGGAATCCTTTGAGATATTCGCTGAAAAGTTCGGCCTGCAGCAGATGACGAACCTGTATTTCAGCGATGATGATGACGATGACGATAATGAATAACAAAAAGGCTTACGATTTACGTAAGCCTTAACTTTTAATATTTAGGTTTTGCAGGCAATCCCCACTGGTTTTCGCCCACGCTTGGTCTGCACCAGAATATGATGTTCAATATTAATCCCACAAGAGATACAGGAAGTACCAGACAAGCAAGTCCGCCTGCGAGCTCTACCGGAACGTTTGGGATCAGTCTGAGTAATGTAGGGATATAGCAAACCAAGAGTAACAATACCCATAATCCCGATTTTCCTGCGTCGTGAAGTCTTCTTACCGAGCTCGACCATGATGGTATCGCAAGTGCAAGACTAATGATGTAGAATACTACCGTAATGCCGATCGAACCCGCCGACATATAATCAAATGCAGAAAATGACGAATATGGTGAATACGATGACGTTGATGCAAATTTTGGTAAGTTAGACATAATTGACGAATATACTACAGCAAATAATATGCAGCCGAGAACCAGGCTCACTATGAAATTGAACAGGAAACCGAACCAGAACTCGCTTCGTGTGGAACGTCCCTTGAAATTAAAGTAGTTCTTGAAATAAAGCTTGATAGCCTCGCCGAAGCCCACATATTTAGGACTTCCGTCGCTCTCATTGAAGGGACCCTGGAAGCCGTATATGGGTCCGTTGTACATATTCTGCTGTCCATAGCCGTACTGCTGCTGACCGTAGCCGTATTGCTGCTGTCCGTAGTTATTGGACTGACCATAGCCGCCGCCCTGCTGTCCGTAACCTGTTGGCTGTCCGTAGTTGTTGGGCTGACCGTAGCCGCTGCCCTGCTGTCCGTAACCTGTTGGCTGTCCGTAGCCGCTGCCCTGCTGTCCGTAACCTGTTGGCTGTCCGTAGTTGTTGGGCTGACCATAGCTGCCGCCCTGCTGTCCGTAGCCTGTTGGCTGTCCATAGCTGTTTGACTGTCCGTAATTAACGTTCTGACCGTTACCTGCGGACGATGTGCTGTCTGACGAAGTACCGGATGTTACTGTCGGCATTGCGGAAATATCGTCCATTGCCCCTGACGACTCTTCAAGAGAAGCCCCGCAGTTCTCGCAGTATCTGTCTCCGTCCTTGTTTTCATAGTTGCAGTATTTGCATTGCATGATGATTCCTCCCTTTATCATGATAATTAATGTCTGCTCAACAACTCATAATTGGCTTTATACAGCTTTTAAAAGCCAATTATGAGTTGCCAAAGTGCAAGAAAAACTTGTTTCTGGCACTTTGTTTTGCCCTTTAGGGCAAAATGAGCTTGACATAAAGAAATGTGATGTGCAAATTCCCTGTTTTATAATGAATCTGCGCTCCCCGAACGAAGTTCGGGGCAATAACCGCCTTATGGCGGTTATTGAGGACACATTAATTATATTTTATCAGAAGATAATCTGTTTGTCAATATATTTTGTCGGAATAGGACTATATATAACAAAAAGCTCCCTTTTTAGGGAGCTCGGTCTTATTCGATCGTAACAGAGACCTTCAGGTCCTTCTTAGCTGCACCTGCACGCATGATCGTACGGAGAGCCTTTGCTATCCTGCCCTGCTTGCCAATAACTCTTCCCATATCGTCGGGAGCAACGTTAAGGTGAAAAACGATAACGCCCTCTTCGTCGGGTGCGTCCTCAGTGATATTGATGGCAGTTTTATCTTCTACGAGACCTGCTGCGATGGCATAAAGTAAATCTTTCATTGTAAAAACCTCCGTTAAGCTGCGGACAGAGGCAGAGACTTAAGCCTCTCCTCCTCCATTTAGCTTATGATCAAAGAACTCCCTCTTTCTTGAGGATAGCCTTTACTGTGTCTGTAGGCTGAGCACCCTTTGCGATCCAGTCCTTAGCCTTATCTGCGTCTATCTTAACAACAGAGGGCTCCTTAGTAGGATCATAGTAACCGATCTCTTCAACGAAACGACCGTCTCTGGGGTATCTTGAATCAGCAACTACTACACGATAGAAAGGTGCCTTCTTAGCGCCCATTCTTCTGAGTCTGATCTTTACTGCCATTGTATTCACCTCCGAAAAAAGATTATATATTCAAGCGGCGGGAGACCGCATTGAAAGCTATATAAATGCATCTGCTGTCTCCGGTATGACCGCGGCGATCAGCAGTACCCATGACAGACCAAACATGATCTTCGGGATGATCGAGCCTTTTTTGCCATTTTCAGGCTCACCTTTTATTACGCTGATGACAATTGAAACCATCAGCAGCAAAATAGCGATACTGCTTAAAAACTTACTGCACCGGAACGGAATTTCATTCCGTGAAGCAACGCACATAACATATCACTTATAATGCCGCTCAGAACGGAAGATTTCCTCCGCCCTTGCCTGTATACTTGTCAAAGTTCATGCCTGCAAGGTTCTTTCTTGCCTTACGGAGCGACATCTTGCCGCCCTTGCCTGTGAATTTCTTCATCATGGACTGCATTTGCTCAAACTGCTTGAGCAGACGGTTAACGTCCTCAACCTTTGTTCCCGAGCCCTTGGCGATACGCTTTTTACGGGAGGGATTGATGATAGAGGGCTTTGCACGCTCAGCCTTTGTCATGGAGGTTATCATAGCCTCTATCCTGCCGAGCTGGCTCTCGTCGATATCTGCGTCCTTGATCTTGTCTCCGACGCCCGGAAGCATTCCGAGTATGGATTTCATTGAACCCATGCGCTTGATCTGCTTCATCTGGTCAAGAAGGTCGTCCATATCGAACTTGTTCTCCTTGAACTTCTTTGTGAGCTTCTCAGCGTCCTTCTGGGTCATTACGTTCTCGGCTTTTTCGATAAGTGTGAGCACATCGCCCATGCCGAGTATTCTCGAAGCCATTCTCTCAGGGTGGAACTGCTCGAAATCGTCGAGCTTTTCGCCCATACCCACGAACTTGATCGGCTTACCTGTTACTGAGAGTACGGACAGAGCCGCACCGCCTCTTGTATCTGAATCAAGCTTTGACATGAGCACGCCTGTGATACCCACGGCGTCGTCAAAGGCTTTTGCAACGTTTACTGCGTCCTGACCTGTCATAGCGTCAACTACGAGCATTATCTCGTCAGGCTGTGTTTCATTCTTGATGTTTACGAGCTCGTCCATAAGGGTCTCGTCGATATGCAGACGTCCTGCGGTATCTATGATAAGTATGTCGTGACCGTAGTCCTTTGCGTAAGCAAGAGCCTTCTTTGCGATCACAACAGGGTCTGTCTGACCCATTTCAAACACCTTTACGTCAGCCTTTGCTCCAACTACCTGCAGCTGATTGATAGCGGCAGGACGGTAGATATCGCAGGCTGCAAGCAGAGGACGGTGTCCCTCTTTCTTGAGGAGCTTTGCAAGCTTTGCGGCATGGGTGGTCTTACCTGAACCCTGAAGTCCGCACATCATGATTACCGTAGGCGGCTTTGAAGCCATATTTATACGGGCGTTGCTGTCTCCCATAAGGGAAACGAGCTCGTCGTTCACTATCTTTATTACCTGCTGTGCAGGGGTAAGGCTTGCAAGAACCTCTTCGCCGACTGCGCGCTCTGTGACGTTCTTTACGAAGTCCTTTACGACCTTGTAGCTTACGTCAGCCTCGAGAAGTGCAAGGCGCACCTCGCGCATAGCCTCTTTAACATCTGACTCTGTGAGCTTTCCTCTTGATTTGAGCTTTTTAAAGACGTTGTTAAGTTTTTCGGAAAGTCCCTCGAATGCCATTGTCAAGCCTCCTGTTTATGGAATAGCGGGGTGCTCACAGGAGCTCCCTCACTTTTTTGATATCGTTGGTTATTTCGTTTTTAATATCCTCGTCGGTTATATGCTCTGCTGCGGACTCGATACGCCCGAAGCACTCCCGCATTTTCCCGAGCCTTGCTGCGAAGCCGAGCTTTTCCTCATAATTGAGGAGTATCTCCTCTGTACGCTTTATGATACTGCGTACCGCCTGCCTTGTTATCTCAAGGGGCTGACCTATCTCCGCAAGAGAGAGGTCCTCGCAGTAGTACATCTCCATGATACTGCGCTGGTGGTCTGTAAGAAGGTCGCCGTAGCAGTCGAGGAGCATTACGAATTTAAGTTCTTTAGCCATTTTTCGCGTACCTCGCATAGGTGTAATGCAAAATCACTTTACACATTATACTACACTTCCGACGATTTGTCAAGGGGTGATATGAAATTTATTTATGTTAAATAATCGGCAGGGGCGCCTGAACAGCGCCCCTCGGTCATTTTATTTGTTTTCGGCCTCTGATATGTCGGAATAGGTCAGCTTCAGGAAGTCCACTATGCCGTTCTCGTCAAAATCAACTATCAGGTAATGTCCCCTGACTACATCGTTCTGATCCTCGCCTTTCAAGATACCATAGGTATAAGTGTGCTTGAAAGGTATCTCCATCGTCTGCTCTTCGTCAGGCTTTCCAAGCAGCTTTTCCACGTCCGCGGCAGTTGACTCCGACGGCACGATACCGTAGATATCGCAGTCCTGTCTTGTTATGGAAATGCTGTATATCACACTTTCCTTTTCCTTGCCCGTATAGCAGTTCTCGAGAGAGACCGCCGCCATTTCACTGCCGTTGTATTTGAGCCTTGCGTAGCCGCTGCCTTCACTGAGACCATAGTCGTTCCTGTCGTAGAGCTCATATTTCCAGCCTTTATCAAGGTCTGAAAGCGGCAGAGGAAGGTCAAAATGCATACCCTTCATGTTGATATTGCTGCGGACTGCGTCAACATCGAAAACTCCGTCCTCAACGGTATACGGTTCTACTTTCGGCGGAAGCTCAACAGGGGTCTTGTCCCCGGACTCGCTGTCGCTGAGACAGCCTGCCGAAGCGCACATTATCGCACAGCAAAGAAGAAGCAAATATATCCTTTTCATATCATATCTCCTGATATCACGCTTTTTTTCCTATTTTTTCGCCGTATTTCACAACAGTTTCTATGCCCTCGGCGGAGTTCCTCAGTATGTCCTCATCGGGAACGATACTGCCCTTTTCAAACAGCAGAACTACCGTAGAGCCGCCGAACTCGAACCTGCCCTTTTCCTCGCCTCTGCGGAAAGAGCCCTCGCCATGCAGGTTCAGTATCCTGCCCACAAGCATAGCTCCCACCTCTGTCTGCACCACATCGCCGAAATTTTCGGTGTGGAGCACGGTATATTCGCGGCAGTTGCGCTTATATATGTTGTATTTCCCGAGAGCTATTGGGTTTACCGTATGGAGCTCTCCGCGGATATAGGTATTACCGCTCTTGACGCCGCTGTCGATGTAGCAGTAGCGGTGATAGTCGTCCACTTCGAGGCGGAATATACAGCAGTATCCGCCGCTGTAGCGCTTGGCGAGAAATTCGTTGTTAAGAAGGTCGGAAACGCGGTATCTCGAGCCCTTTATGCAGAAAAAGCTCCTGCTGCTTATCTTGTGCACGGTGAGCTTTGAATCGCAGGGGCTGATAAGGTGCCCGGGAGTGAAGTCCATAGGGCGCTTTCCGGGCTTTATCCTGCGCGTGAAGAAGTCGTTATACGAGCGGAATCCGCTCATGATATACTGCGAGGTGTCAATTCCGCTCTTTTTTATGAAAGGCTTTATGAGAGCCTTTGACGCAGGGGAGTCCATGAAGCAGCCTGCGGCTTTGGAAACAACGGGAGCTGTCAGCGTTTTCAGCAGCACTCTGCCCCAAACGCTTCCGTACAGTTTTTTCAGAAGCTTGTTCTGTTTTTCGTTTGATACTACGACCTGTCCTGTTCTTGTTTTTATCATATAAAGCTCCTTGTAGGAGGCTCAGAGCCTTGCATTTGCAAGCATGAGCTTTATGCGGTTTTCCTGATTTACTCTTGTTGCGCCGGGGTCATAGTCTATAGCGACTATATTCGCGTTGGGATTGTCCTGCTTGATAGCTCTTGACATACCCTTTGCAACGATATGATTGGGCAGACAGCCGAATGGCTGAGTGCAGATGATGTTCTCTACTCCCGACTTTGCAAGAGCTGCCATTTCCGCAGGTATGAGCCAGCCTTCGCCCATTACCACGCCCTGATTTATGTACTTGTCCGCAAGCTTTCTAAGGTGCTCGAAATCGTGAAGGGGCTCGAAGCTGCCCTGCTCCTTCATCACCTTTATGAGCTCCTTCTGCTTTGAGTATATGAGCTCATATCCTATTTTATTGAATATTGACTCCTTGGTGACGTGGTCGTATATCTTTGCGTCGTTGAAGGTACCTGCAGCGCAGTACATCACGAACTCAAGAAGCGAGGGCACAACAGGCTCGCAGCCCTCGGAGATGAGGAAGTCCTCAAGGTGATTGTTCGCAAGGGGAGAGTATTTAACGTATATCTCGCCCACTATGCCTACTCTTATCTTCTTTTCGCTGCTGAGGGGAATGGACGCGAAGTCGTTGAGTATGTCCCTGTAGACCTTCTTGGTCTTAAGGAACATCCTGCTGCCTTTCAGGAAGATATTGCAGAGTCTCCTGTGCCATTTGTCCAGCATTTTCTTTGAGTCGCCCTTGTTTATCTCATAGGCTCTGCACTTGTTATAGCAGGTCATGAGGAGGTCGCCGTAAAGCACGGCATAGAGCATTTGCAGGAACATGGGCGCTGTTATCTTAAAGGCGCTGTCCTTTTCAAGTCCGCTGAAATTAAGTGATACCACAGGTATCTGCGGATAGTTCTTTGCAACTGCCTTTCTCAGCAGATGTATGTAGTTTGAAGCTCGGCAGCCGCCTCCCGTCTGAGTTATCAGCAGGGCTGTCCTGTCGGGGTCGTACTTTCCGCTTTTCAGCGCGTCCATGAACTGTCCGATGACGAGCAGTGCAGGATAGCAGGCGTCATTGTGGACGTTTTTCAGTCCCTCGTCAACCACTGCACGGGAGTCGTTGCGGAGAAGCTCAAGCTTATAGCCCTTTGCTTCAAATATGGATATGAGCATTTTGAAGTGTATGGGCAGCATATCGGGAACGAGGATAGTATGGGTCTTTATCATATCCTCGGTAAATTTTGCATATTCGGGCACTTTTATCCCTCCGTATTTATTTCTGTTCCATAGCCGCAACAAGGCTCCTCAGTCTTATCCTTGCGGCTCCGAGGTTGTTTATCTCGTCTATTTTCAGCTGTGTATAGAGCTTTCCGCGACTCTCCAGTATATGTCTCACCTCGTCGCCCGTTACGGCGTCGATTCCGCAGCCGAACGATACAAGCTGTATGAGCTGCATATCGGGCTGAGTTGTGACGTACTTCGCAGCGCGGTAGAGACGGGAATGATATGTCCACTGGTTGAGGACTCCGAGCTTGGGAGTATCCGCAAGTCCTGCTATGCTGTCTTCGGTTATGACAGCCATTCCGAGGCTCGATACCAGCTTGTGTATGCCGTGGTTTATCTCCTTGTCGATGTGATAGGGACGGCCTGCGATAACGATTATCTTTCGTCCCTCGGCTCTTGCCTGGCTGATTATCTCCATAGCCTTGCGCGTAACGCTGTTATGGTAGGTCTCAAGGGCTTCGTAAGCCTTGTCCACAGCCGCAGGTATCTTTCCCTTGACATTGTACTTTTTCAGAGCCTGTCCCAGTACCTTTATGACGTTTTTCCTGATGTTGAGGTCAAGGTAGGGGTGTATGAAGTTGTCGTCATTAAGACGCGGATTGTTGGCTTTGAGAAGCTCGGGATAGTAGGCGACCACAGGGCAGTTGAAGTGGTTGTCGCTTCCGCCCTCGTCGAGGTTGTAGCTCATGCAGGGGTAGAATATGAAATCAACGCCCTTGTCGAGGAGGTTCTCGATGTGTCCGTGGGTGAGCTTTGCAGGGTAGCATACCGTATCCGAGGGGATCGTATGCTGTCCGAGATAGTACATATCACGGGAGCTCTCGTCGGAAATGACCGTTCTGAAGCCCAGCGTCGTGAACAGCATATGCCAGAACGGCAGCTGCTCATAGAAGCCGAGAGCAAGGGGAAGTCCCACAGTGCCGCGGTAACGCCTGGGCTGGTGGGTCTTCACAGTATTGAGTATGCTGTCGTATTTGAACTCGTAGAGATTGGGGACTGTGTTCTTGTTTGCGGAGCCGCTTCCCTTTTCGCAGCGGTTGCCCGATATGAAGCGCCTGCCCTGTCCGAAGCTGATGATGTTCAGCTGACAGTGAGCCGTACAGCCGCCGCAGTTTGCGGAACGGGAGGTGTATGTGAAGTTTTCCAGTTCCTCTGCGGAAATGAGCTTTGAAAGCTCGCCGTCTGCTCTCTCCTTTGCGTAGAGGGCGCAGCCGAAGGCTCCCATAAGTCCCGATATGGCAGGACGGATAACATTTCTGCCAAGCTCCTTCTCAAATGAGCGGAGTACCGCGTCATTGAGGAAGGTTCCGCCCTGTACTACGATATTCTTGCCCAGGTCGTCGGGAGAATTTGCACGTATGACTTTATAAATGGCGTTCTTGATGATAGACGAGGAAAGTCCTGCGGAAATATCCTCAACTGTAGCTCCGTCCTTCTGAGCCTGCTTTACCGAGCTGTTCATGAACACGGTGCAGCGTGAGCCGAGATCGACAGGGTGCTCCGCGAAAAGTCCGAGCCGCGAGAACTCCGCTATATCGTAGCCGAGAGCCATCGCAAAGGTCTGTATGAAAGAGCCGCAGCCCGATGAACAGGCTTCGTTCAGCATGATACTGTCTATGCTCTTGTTCTTTATCTTGAAACATTTTATGTCCTGTCCGCCGATGTCTATGATGAAATCAACGTCAGGGCAGAAGTAAGCCGCTGCCTTGAAGTGGGCAACTGTTTCGACTATGCCGTGGTCAACGGAAAGTCCGGCTTTTATGAGGTCCTCGCCGTAGCCGGTTACCGCCGAGCCCTTTATGGTGATGTCAGGGTTCATTTCGGCGTAGATACGCTTCAGCTGGTCGGCTATCTTGTCAAGGGGCTGACCCTGATTTGAGGAATAGTGATTGTAGAGCATACGGCCGTCCTCAGTGATGAGCACAAGCTTCGTGGTTGTGGAGCCTGCGTCTATTCCGAGGTACGCGTCGCCCTTGTATGTATGTATATCCGCATATTTCAGGTCGAACTTCCTGTGGCGGTCTATGAAGCCCTCGTATTCAGCCTGTGAGCAGAAAAGAGGGTCGCCCGTAACGATATTGTCGGAAGTCCTTGCGTTCTGTATCTTCTCGATTATATCCTCAATTGTGAAAGCGTCCTCGGCAGCAGCCGCATATATTGCACAGCCGTATGCCACGAATACAGAAGCTTCCTGCGGAAATACCGCGTGTTTCTCGTCAAGTCCGAGAGTCTTTACGAAAGCCTTTTTCAATCCGCTCAGGAAGAAAAGAGGTCCGCCGAGGAAAAGCACCTTTCCCTCGATAGTACGTCCCTGTGCAAGTCCCGAAACTGTCTGGTCAACTACAGCCTGGAAGATACTTGCGGCAACGTCCTCGCGTCTTGCGCCCTGATTGAGAAGGGGCTGTATATCGGATTTTGCAAAAACTCCGCAGCGTGAAGCTATTGGGTATATCTTCTGTGCATGGAGCGACAGCTCGTCAAGCTCGTCGGCTGTGATACCGAGAAGTGTTGCCATCTGGTCTATGAAAGCTCCCGTACCGCCTGCACAGGTGCCGTTCATACGCTGTTCCACGCCGCCTGTGAGGAATATTATCTTGGCGTCCTCGCCGCCCAGCTCTATGACCGCGTCAGCGTCGGGCTGCTTCTGCTTTACAGCAAGGAATGCCGCGTGTACTTCCTGTACAAAGGGTATGCCTGCGGAATTGGCAAGTCCGAGACCTGCCGAGCCTGTTATGCAGACCGCGAACTCCTCATCGGGATAGTCCGCCTGTATTATTTTGAGCTGGTCTGTGACGGTCTCCTTTACCTTTGAAAGGTGGCGCTGATACTTTGAATAGAGTATCTCTCCGTCAGTGTCGGTAATGACCGTTTTTACGGTGGTCGAGCCTACATCTATGCCGAGTGAATACTTGTTTGCCATTATGCACCTCAATAACAGAAGTAATTATGCAGCGGATACCGATCCGAAACCGCCGCCATCTTTTAATTATACCATTCTTTAATATAATTGTAAAGCGAATATTTTCGTTTGGTGTCAAAATGCGTTGAAATAGCTGAAAAATTATGATATAATAGCGTATATTCGGTATTTTTAAGTACTTATCAAGTATATCACGAAAGAACTGCAATGTCAATTTGAAATTTTTTTCTGTAATTTTGTAACGAAACGTGTAGTTCTGCAACTAATAAGTGAACGTTCGGAAAGGAGGCGGTGTCGTGTCGTCAGATATGGAGCAGTATTACAAGGAAAACGGCAGAAAGGTGTTCCTGTACCTTATGACCCTGTGCGGAAACGCCGATACCGCCGAGGAGCTCACTCAGGAGACCTTTTACCGCGCTCTGCGGTCTGTGAACAGGTTCAAGGGAGAAAGCTCCGTATATACGTGGCTGTGCAGCATTGCGCGGAAGGCATGGCTTGAGGAGCTCCGCAAGCGCAGAAAACACACAGGCGAGGAGATAAGCGAGCTCGTCGAGGACACTTCTCCCCGTCCCGATGAGGAGGCGGAAAGCTCCGACAGCAGGCTGCGGCTGCTGAAAAGGATCCACTCCCTGCCCGAGACCGAGAAGGAGATAGTGCTTCTCCGGGCCACACAGGAGCTGAGCTTCCGCGAGATAGGGGAGATATTCGGAAAGACCGAAAACTGGGCGCGAGTGACCTACTACCGCGCAAAGCAGAAACTAATGTAGGGGCGGCGTTCAGCCGCCCGCTAAGTTGAGAGTTGATGTATCGCCTTTCGGCGATAAAATTTAAATTAGTCTGCGAAGCAGACACCTTAACTCTACACTCTCAACTGCAAGGAATGGAGTGATCTTATGAAATGCAACATAATAAGAGACCTTTTGCCGCTGTATTGCGACAAACTTACCTCTCAGGACAGCAACGAGGAGATAGAAAAGCACCTCCATGAGTGCGAGGAGTGCAATGCCGTCTATGAGAGCATGAACAAAAAGGAAGATGATATAAAAGTCCCCGACAAGGACGTAAAACCGCTGAAAAAAGCTAAAAAGCGCATCACGCTCAGGGCGTTTGCCATATTTTTCGGAACATTGGCGGTGCTTGCTGCTGCTTTTGTTTTCCTGTTCGTGGGAGTTATACCTATAAAATCGGATAAGCTACATTATACCGTTAAAGCATATGAATTAAAATCATACTGCGTCAAAAGTGAAAAAACCGACGAAGACGGTCAATATCTCACGGAGTATCGTTCCGAATTCAACGATAATTTCTATCCTATCCCCGAAGGCGTAAAGGTTAAGACGGAACACATGATAGATTTTGAATTTGAGGGCGATTGCAGCTGCACCAACGAGCGCACAGACACAAAACATAAATATATCGTCAATGACGAGGGCGTAGAAGACGTAACAAGCCACTATCATATCTGGATATACCCCGTTGTAAAGCTCCCCTTTGACGACCGCGGCAAGTACCCGAATCAGTACTCGTGGGGCACAAATGACGTAAAAGAAGGCACTACACTCACTATCCACTACCGCGACAAGACCGAAACTATCGACCTCTGGGAGCTTTATCAGAAAACTGTCGAAAAATAACATCTTTCGGACGGCAATTGCCGTCCGATTTTTTTGTTGACAATAAATTCCGTAAGTGATATAATGAATTATATATGTATATTTGCGGCTGTATGCCGTATATGATATATAACACAAAATAAATATGCGGAGATAATTGAGTTGGTAAAAACAGTAAACGGTTTGAAGATAAACTACGAGGAAAAGGGCGAGGGCGACCTTATCGTCCTGCTCCACGGCTGGGGCAGCAATATCACCCTTTTCGCCAATATGATGGAGCTCCTCTCCAAGAAGTACAAGGTCGTAGCTATGGATATGCCCGGCTTCGGCAAGAGCGACGAGCCTAAGGAAGTATGGAACGTCAGCTCCTATGTGCAGTTCGTCATCGACTTCCTCAAGGACTACGATACAAAAGAGGTCATGTTCCTGGGACACAGCTTCGGCGGACGTGTCATCATAAAAATGCACAGCCGCAACGACCTGCCATTCAGGGTGACAAAGGTCATTCTCGTGGACAGCGCAGGCATAATGCCGCCAAAGTCCAACAAGAAAACATGGCGCACACGCTACTACAAAATCGGCAAGACCGTCCTTTCGTGGGGCATAGTAAAAAAGCTCTTCCCCGACGCACTGGAGAACTTCCGCAAGAAAATGGGAAGTGCGGACTACGCCGCGGCTTCGCCTATGATGAGACAGGTCATGGTAAAAGTGGTAAACGAGGATCTGGAGCCGTATCTGCCTAATATCAAGGCTCCTACCCTGCTTGTATGGGGCGTGAACGATACTGCAACACCTCTCTCCGACGGTGAGAAAATGGAGAAGCTCATCCCCGACGCAGGCCTTGTAAAGCTTGAAAACGCAGGACATTATTCCTTCCTGGAGCAGCAGTTCACCTTTAACCGCGTAATGTGCAGCTTTATGAAAATAAGTGATTAGTTTTTAATCAATGAGCAAAGCGAACACCTAAACTAATCACTAACCACTAATCACTAATAACTCTTTAAGGAGATTAAGTATGAATTTGGTTTTATGGATAATATATGCGGTCATTGCGCTGACGGCGACGGTCTTTCTCGGGCTGAGGGAGTTCCATATGCTCCAGCTCAACGGCTACAAGACTCCCGAGCATTCACGCTGGATGAAAAAGAACAGAAAGCGGTATATACTGCCTGCGGTGCTGTTCATAGCGCAGTTCCTGCTCATTCCTCTTCAAAACCATGACGGTCCTGCCATTGCTCTGCTGATAGCGCTCTGCTTTTTCAATGCAGTTATCGCTCTTCTCAACAAGCCCGGCAGGAAGTTCAAGAAACCGCTTGTCTATACAGCCCGTATGAAGCGCATGATGATAACCTTCGGCATACTCGCTGCGGTATTCTATGTGCTTGCAATTATCAACGGAAAGACGTTAGTACAGGTAGACACTGTCAGCGGCGGCTACGAGGAAACACGCTGGTTCATAAATGCTCTGCCGTATATTTTCGCAGGCTCTGCACTGTACCTCACACCCATTCTCGTCCCACTTTCCAACCTTATCAACAAACCCGTGGAAAAGGCGGTACAGAACTGGTACATCAACGACGCAAAGCGCATACTTTCCGAGTGCCCCACGCTTCATAAGGTGGGTATAACGGGAAGCTACGGCAAGACCAGCATGAAGTTCTACCTTGACGAGCTTCTCAATTCTCAGTACAACACGCTGAAAACTCCCGAGAGCTTCAATACGCCTATGGGAGTTACCATAACCATACGCCGCGACCTGAAACCCACACACGAGTACTTCATCTGCGAAATGGGCGCGAGACGTGTCCATGAGATAAAGGAGCTCTGCGGCATTGCAGACCCCCACGACGGTATCATAACATCGGTAGGTCCTCAGCATCTGGAGACCTTCGGATCTATCGAGAATGTGGTCAATACCAAGTTCGAGCTTGCCGACCATGTAAAGGCTAAGGGCGGCAAGATATACCTCAACGGCGACAACGAGCTTATACGAAAGAAAGCTCACGAGTACCCGAATGCGGTGCTTTACGGACTTCAGGAGGGCAACCACTACCGCGCAACTGATATTTCCGTTTCCGACAGAGGCACGGAGTTCACGGTAACAGCTCCCGGCGGCGAGACACAGCGCTTTTCAATGAAGCTCCTCGGCGAGCACAATGTACAGAACGTCCTCGGGGCTATCGCTTATGCTCACGGTACGGGAATAGCTCTTGACAAGCTTACCCTCCCCGTCAAGCGTATCGCCGCAGTTCCCCACAGACTGCAGCTCCTTGACAAGGGCGGCAATATGACATTTATAGACGACGCATACAACTCAAATCCAAACGGCTGCCGTGCAGCTCTCAGCGTTCTCGGACTTTTCGACGCCTGCCGCATACTTGTTACACCCGGTATGGTAGAACTTGGCGAAAAACAGAAAGAGCTCAATTTCGAGTTCGGTCAGGAGGCTGCAAAGGCCTGCGACCATATAGTGCTCGTCGGCAAAAACCAGACAGTTCCCATATACAACGGTATCAAGGACGCAGGCTACGATATGGACAACGTTTTCGTTGCGGACAGTCTCAACGAGGCTCTCGCCCACGTAAACGCATATCAGACAGACAGGAAGAAGATAGTTCTTCTTGAAAACGATCTGCCCGATAACTATTGATAAATGCGTAACTATTGTGTCCGCCTGCGCGGATAAATTATGAATGACACACTGTAGGGGACGCCGCCCTCGGCGTCCCGCGAAACACCTTATATAACCAACGGGAGCCCGAGGGCGGGCTCCACTACAAGCTAAGGGCTAAGGGCTCAAACAAAAGGAGTAATTACAATGAAGATAAATCTGGCAGTTCTTTTCGGCGGAAGAAGCGTCGAGCACGAGGTATCAGTCATCTCGGCAGTTCAGGCTATGGCAAGCATCAACAAGGAAAAATACAACATTATCCCCGTTTATATGACCAAAAAGAGCGAATTTTTCACAAGCGAAAAAATGCTGGATATCAACAGCTTCAAGGACATTCCTGCTCTGCTCAGTGAATCAACAGAGTGCGTATTTGTCCGCAGTACAGAGGGCAAGGTACAGCTTCAGAGCCTGAAAAAGAAGATGTTCGGCTCCAATGTCATCTCCGACATCGACGTTGCATTCCCTATCGTTCACGGCACAAATGTTGAGGACGGCGCTCTGCAGGGCTATTTACAGACTCTCGACCTGCCCTATGTGGGCTGCGACGTACTGGCTTCGGCTATAGGCATGGATAAGTTCGTAATGAAGATACTCCTCAAGGACGCAGGTTTCCCTGTGCTTGACTGCTGCCGCTTCTCCTCATACGAGATAAACGAAATGGACAGAATGGTGGAGGAAGTCGAGAAGAAGTTCGGCTATCCCGTCATTGTAAAGCCCATAAACCTCGGCTCCAGCGTAGGTATCTCAAAGGGCAAGGACAGAGACAGCCTTATAAAGTCTATCGAAGAAGCTTTCGAGTTCGCTGACCGTATCCTCATCGAGCCCTGCGTTGTACAGCTGAAGGAGATAAACTGCTCAGTTGTGGGCGACAGCGAGTCCGCAGAGGCTTCCGTATGCGAGGAGCCCGTACAGGCAAGCGGCGACGATATCCTCAGTTACGACCAGAAGTACGTAGGCGGCGGCAAGGGCGGCAGCAAGGGCATGGCTACCCTCAAGAGAAAGATACCTGCCGAGATAACTCCCGAGCAGGACGAGTTCATCAGAAGGACTGCCATTGACGCATTCCGCTATCTCGGCCTCAACGGCGTTACACGTATCGACTTCATGATAGATATGGCCACAGACAAGGTCTATATCAACGAGATAAACACTATCCCCGGCTCTCTCGCATTCTACCTCTGGGAGCCAAAGGGCGTCAAGTACCCCGAGCTTCTCGAGAGACTTATACAGCTTGCTCTCAAGCGGTACAGACAGGGCGAGAAGATAAGCTATACCTTTGATACCAATATTCTCTCTATGGGAGGCAGCTTCGGCTCAAAGGGAAGCAAGCGCTGATAAATAATGAGGAAACTCAATATACTTCCTTTGGCGGAAAAGGTCAGCATATCCGGAGCAAATGAGCCTGTTTATACAAAAAAAGGATTCGGCATAAATATTCCGGACAAAGTTTTTTTAATAATGTTCATCGCAACGTGTATAACTCTGTTTATATATCCTTTTGCCGTGTTTTTCATGCTTGGCGGCGTATGTTTTCTTTACGGCATAAATAAAGCTAAGACGCCCCCCACACTTAGAAGAACTACAGTCATTCTGCCCTCAGGCAGCATACAGGAGGCAGAAGATGAAGCAGAGGACCTCGCACGTACAGAAGTAGTGCACAAGGACATCAGAAAGCATGAAAGCACTTTCTATAATAATCTGCGTTTCTTTTTTGTCGGAGCATTTCTGATATTTATAGCTGTGGGTTTCATTAAATATCAAAACAGCGACACTTTCGACAGAGAATATACCGATACATTTGTGAAGTGCTTTGATATTGCTCTGGCAGCTGTGACCGCAGGCAGAGGAATATTCCTTTTTACCGAAGCCAGAGCAATATCAGACAGGAAAAAGACCTGTACCGTCAATGTTGGGGCAACGCATACGGGAAACACCGTAAACAACGATGTCAAGTCAATATATGCAACCAAACCACCGTTTGTCAAGCCTATTTTTACCTACTCCTATAATGATGTCACTTATCGTCTGACAGATCACATGAATATGTACAGAGATGAAGGCGATATAGAATTATTCATTGATCCGGATGCTCCCGAACGCTATTATTCAATGAAACTTTTCTGCTATAACAAGGAAGATATACGTCAGTATTTTTTCAATACCTTTTTTATAGCTGCCTTTACATTCGTTTTATGGGTCCCATATCTTATAACATGGATCAGCGGTTTATAAGGATAATAAAAATATACCATATCAAAATCAAGGAGGGTTTAAAATGACCGAAAAGGAAAAACAGCAGGCAGGAGAGCTCTACGACGCAAGCGACAGAGAGCTCTTCACAGACAGAGTCAAGGCAAGAAAGCTCTGCGGAGAGTTCAATAATCTTGAATACAACGACTTTCAGAAGAAAGAAAGAGTCATCGACAGGATAGTTGCGCTTAAAGGCGACGATGTTTCCGTGGAAGCAGGATTTCTCTGCAATTACGGCTACAATATCGTTATCGGAAACAACTTCCACGCAGACGTCAACTGCGTAATGATAGACAACGGAGAAATAACCTTCGGGGACAACGTTTATGTCGGTCCCAACTGCTGCTTCTGTACGGCTGAACGCCCTCTTGAAGCAGTCGTGAGGAACACGGGCGTGGAATACGCAAAGCCTATAAAGGTGGGCAGCAATGTCTGCTTCGGCAGCAATGTGACCGTTGCGGCAGGAGTAACTATAGGCGATAACGTTGTGATAACCACGGGCAGCGTTGTGACAAAGGATATCCCCTCTGACTGCATAGCTTCGGGAAATCCCTGCCTGCCAACAAAGGTGACCGAAAGAAGCGCAGCTCCCGAAGCTCCGAAAGCAGCAGAGGCAAAGCCTGCGGAAGCACCTGCTGCAAAAGCTCCCGAGCCTGCGGCAGAAAAGCCCAGAACAAGACATCTCGAGGTACGCCGAGTAGACACTCCGCCACATAACAACGGCGGAACTCCCGACAGACGACGTTGACACAAGGAGGACTGGACCATGAACACACTTCACTTCAAATATGCTGTTGAGATCGAAAAAACACGCTCTATAACACAGGCTGCCGAAAATCTCTACATGGCTCAGCCCAATCTGAGCAAGGCTATAAAGGAACTGGAAAATACCCTCGGTATCACTATTTTCAGACGTACTTCAAAGGGCGTTATCCCTACGGATCAGGGTCTCAAATTCCTCGATTATGCCAAGCAGATACTCATTCAGATAGACAATATGGAGGCGATACACTCACCTGACAAGCCGAAAAACAGCCGTCTCCGCATATCCGTGCCAAGAACTGGCTATATTTCCAAGGCTTTCTCGGAGTACATCGCAGGTCTGAACGCTCCCGAGGATATGGAGATATTCTTCTGCGAGACCAATTCTCTCAGAACTATCGAAAATGTCCGTGAAAACGGCTACGATTTCGGAGTTATCCGCTTCAATGCCGCTCATGAGAAGTATTTCACCGACTTCCTTGCTGAAAAGAATCTGGACAGCAAGCTCCTGTGGGAGTTCGAGATGCTGGCGGTAATGTCCTCAGAGCACCCTGCCGCAAATGCCGAGACCATAACCTATTCCGACCTTTCGTGCAGCTATACGGAGCTCGGACAGGGCGACGACGCTGTTCCCTATGTTTCGGGAGCCGTTGAGAAGCTCTATGCCTCAAACCGTCCTGCGGACGTGCCCGTGAGAAAGGTTTGTATGTACGACCGCGGAAGCGCTCTCGACTTCCTGCTGACTGTGCCTCAGGCTTTCATGCTGGACTCTCCCATGCCTGCAAGTCTCTGCGGAAAATACGGTCTTGTGCAGCGCAAGTGCGCTTTCCCCGACAATAACTTCAAGGATATGCTCATATACGCCTCGGGACATAAGCTCTCGGACAATGAACTGAAGCTCGTGAACCGTCTTTACGAAGTAAGGAACGAGAGCGCCTTTGCCGAATACAAGTAAGTTTTCATATGTGATAACATATGTGTATATTCCGATATTGAATAGCAGATGTATATTTTTTACAGCTTATTTAACTATATCGCCGCAAGGTGATATGATAGCTGCTCACTGAGCGCTATTATCTGTTCACTTAGAAAAGCCATAAAGAAGCAGCAGCTTCTTTATGGCTTTTCTGCTTATGGATTGTCTGTTTCGTAACACGGATATCGATATCGGAATATCGATATTCCCCTGTTATATTTGTGCAACATCGGGTTTTTGTGATATAATATTGAATATATCAATGCAATGCCTGTATCATATGAAGTCAACGGCGACGGACATGAAGCTCCTGCATTGCAAATCTATGGCAAGGAAGGTATGGACAATGTTTGAAATTCTTGAAAAAAGAAGTCTCAATCCCACTGTTACCCTTATGCGTATAAACGCTCCCAAAGTAGCAAGAAAGGCTGAGCCGGGACAGTTCATAATACTGAGAACTGACGCTGACGGCGAGCGTATACCGCTCACTATCGCAGATTTTGACCGTGAGAGCGGCTCTGTTACTATCATTTTCCAGATAGTCGGCGCTACAACCGAAAAGCTCAATCATATGAACGAGGGAGACTGCTTGCAGGACTTCGTAGGACCTCTCGGCAGAGCCACAGAGACGGAGGGTCTCAAAAAGGTGGCAGTTGTCGGCGGCGGAGTCGGCTGCGCTATCGCTTATCCTGTTGCAAAGAAGCTCCATGCCCTCGGTGTTGAGGTACACTCCATAGTAGGATTCAGAACAAAGGACCTCGTTATCCTCGAGGACGAGTTCAAGGACGCAAGCTCCAAGTTCGTTCTCATGAGCGATGACGGCTCTGCCGGTGAAAAGGGTCTCGTTACCGACGCCCTCAAGAAGCTCATCGACAGCGGCGAGAAGTATGACAGGGTCATCACTATCGGTCCTCTCATAATGATGAAGTTCGTCTGTAAGCTGACAAAGGAGTACAGCGTACCCACTGTTGCTTCCATGAACCCGATAATGATAGACGGAACGGGAATGTGCGGCGGCTGCCGCCTTACAGTAGGCGGAGAGACAAAATTCGCCTGCGTTGACGGTCCCGAGTTCGACGGACACCTTATAGACTTCGATCAGGCTATGGCAAGAGGCGCTATGTACAAGCCTTTCGAGCGCCACGCCTATGAAGAAGCCTGCAATCTGTTCAAGGAGGTAAAGTAATATGCCGAATATGTCAGCTAAAAGAAACGAGATGCCTGTACAGGCTCCCGACGTAAGAAACAAGAACTTCAGCGAGGTCGCACTCGGCTATACCGAAGAACAGGCTATTGACGAGGCTAAACGCTGTCTCAACTGCAAGAACAAGCCCTGCACATCAGGATGTCCCGTTCAGATAGACATTCCTGCTTTCATCGCTCAGGTGGCTGAGGGAAACTTCGCAGAGGCTTATAAGATAATCACAAAGTCAAGCTCTCTCCCTGCTGTATGCGGCAGAGTATGTCCTCAGGAGACACAGTGCGAGAGCAAGTGCGTAAGAGGTATCAAGGGCGAGCCTGTTGCTATCGGAAGACTGGAGCGCTTCGTTGCCGACTGGCATAACGCACAGCCCGAGGCTGCTCCCGAAATACCTGCAAAGAACGGTCATAAGGCTGCTGTTATCGGCTCGGGTCCTTCGGGTCTTGCCTGTGCAGGCGACCTTGCAAAGAAGGGCTACGACGTTACTATATTTGAAGCTCTCCACGTTGCAGGAGGAGTTCTCTCATACGGTATCCCAGAGTTCAGACTTCCGAAATCCATCGTTCAGAAGGAGATAGGCGGACTTAAAGCTCTCGGCGTTAATGTGGAGACAAACACAGTAGTCGGCAAGACCATTTCCATTGACGAGCTCATGAAGGAAGAGGGCTTCGAGACCGTATTCATCGGTTCGGGCGCAGGTCTCCCGAGATTCATGAATATCCCCGGCGAGAACCTCAACGGAGTTTACTCCGCTAACGAGTTCCTTACACGTATCAACCTCATGAAAGCCTATAAAGAGGGCAGCGCTACTCCTATCAAGGCAGGCAGCAAGGCTGTTATCGTAGGCGGCGGAAACGTTGCTATGGACGCAGCACGCTGTGCAAAGAGACTTGGCGCAGAGGTATATATCGTTTACAGACGTACTGAGGCGGAGCTCCCTGCAAGAGCAGAGGAAGTCGAGCACGCAAAGGAAGAGGGCATTATATTCAAGTTCCTCACAAATCCTGTTGAGATACAGGCTACCGACGACGGCTGGGTAAAGAGCATACACTGTCAGCAGATGGAGCTCTCGGAGCCCGACGCTTCAGGCAGAGCAAAGCCTGTTCCGATAGAGGGCGCTTTCATAGACATCGAAGCTGACTGCGTCATCATGTCTATCGGTACTTCGCCCAATCCGCTCATCAAGTCCACAACATCAGGTCTCGATACTCAGAAATGGGGCGGAATCATCGCAAACGAGGACGGCCTTACCTCAAAGGAGGGCGTTTACGCAGGCGGCGACGCCGTAACGGGCGCTGCTACTGTTATCCTCGCTATGGGCGCAGGCAAGAAGGCTGCCGCTGCTATGGACGAATATATGCAGAAAAAGTAAGTCCTCTGAACGGAGGTACGCTATGGACAAAAATATTACCTCTCAGACGCTTGCGCGGCTGCCTGTGTACTTCAACTACCTGAGATCGCTGCCGGAGGAACGCAAAAAGGGCAATATCTCCGCTACAGCTATTGCGGAAGCCCTCGGGCTCAACGATGTACAGGTGCGGAAGGACCTCGCTTCCGTGAGCAATGGCGGCAGACCAAAGGTCGGCTATGTCACCTCTGAGCTCATGAGCGATATAGGCAGATTTCTCGGCTTCGAGAACCGCGACGGCGTAGTTGTCGCAGGTATGGGCAACTTCGGCAGGGCTATGCTGGAGTATAACGGCTTCGAGGCTTACGGCTTCGATATAGTCTGCGGTTTCGACTGCAACAGGGAACGTGTGGGCAGCACTATCAACGGCAAGCCCGTCCGCCATATCGACGAGCTGGAAAGCTTTTGCAGAAGCGGCGATATACGCATCGGTATCATTACCGTTCCCGAAGCGGCTGCACAGGAGGTCTGCGACAGAATGGCAAAGGCAGGGATAAAGTTTATCCTCAACTTTGCCGCAGTACATCTCAATGCTCCAAAGGGCGTTGCGGTGCACAATGAGAATATTTCCCTTACTCTTGCAATGCTTGCAAGGTGTAAAGGATAAGGAAAAGGGACTGCTTCGGCAGTCCCTTTTTATGGCTAAAAACACAGGCGCTAACGGCTGCGGGCTAACGGTCTGCAAAATGGCTGAACCAATTTCACAGGCTTCAACAGCCGTGTTTTTGCATATTCCCTAAAATTGTACTGGTCGTAAAAGATTTTTTCTATATTGCAATTTGCACCGATTTATGTTATTATATAAGGTAAGAAGTTGCGCCATGACGTTTCATGGCAAATATATCAACGTGCATTTTTCAGTGTACGGGTCAGGAGAATAATATGCCAAAAAGACAGGATATTAACAAGATCATGATAATCGGTTCGGGTCCTATCATCATCGGACAGGCCTGCGAGTTCGACTATTCGGGTACTCAGGCTTGTAAAGCTCTCAGGAAGCTCGGATACGAGATAGTTCTCGTAAACTCAAACCCCGCCACTATCATGACAGATCCCGATGTTGCTGATATTACTTACATCGAGCCCCTCAACCTCGAAAGACTTACACAGATAATCGAAAAAGAACGTCCTGACGCTCTCCTCCCCAATCTCGGCGGTCAGTCGGGTCTCAACCTCTGCTCGGAGCTTGACAAGGCAGGCGTACTCAAGCAGTACGGCGTTCAGGTCATCGGCGTTCAGGTAGACGCTATCGAGCGCGGCGAGGACCGTATCGAATTCAAGAACGCTATGAAGGCTCTCGGTATCGGTATGCCGAAGAGCGAAGTAGCTTACTCTGTGGACGAGGCTGTTAAGATCGCTGAAAAGCTGAAATATCCTGTAGTTCTCCGTCCTGCCTACACCATGGGCGGCGCAGGCGGCGGTATGGTATACAATGTAGATGAACTGAAGGTCGTTTGTGCAAGAGGTCTCCAGGCTTCTCTCGTAGGTCAGGTACTCGTTGAAGAATGTATCTTCGGCTGGGAAGAGCTTGAGCTCGAGGTAGTCCGTGACGCAGAGAACAACAAGATCACCGTCTGCTTCATCGAGAACATCGACCCTATCGGCGTACATACAGGCGATTCCTTCTGCTCCGCACCTATGCTCACTATCCCCGAGGACGTTCAGAAGGAACTCCAGGAGATGTCATACAGGATCATCGATTCCATCGAGGTCATCGGCGGCTGCAACTGCCAGTTCGCACGTGATCCCGAGACAGGACGTATCGTTGTTATCGAGATCAATCCGAGAACCTCACGTTCTTCCGCTCTCGCTTCAAAGGCTACAGGCTTCCCGATTGCTCTCGTATCGGCTATGCTCGCCTGCGGTCTTACACTCAAGGACATCGAGTGCGGCAAGTACGGCACTCTTGACAAGTACGTTCCCGACGGCGATTATATCGTTATCAAGTTCGCACGCTGGGCATTTGAGAAGTTCAAGGGCGCTGAGGACAAGCTGGGCACTCAGATGAGAGCTGTCGGTGAAGTAATGAGCATCGGCAAGACCTACAAGGAAGCTTTCCAGAAGGCTATCCGTTCACTGGAGACAGGAAGATACGGTCTCGGCTTTGCCAAGAACTTCAACAAGCTGACAAAGGAAGAGCTCCTTTCACAGCTCCGTTTCCCAACAAGCGAGAGACAGTTCGTTATGTATGAGGCTCTCCGCAAGGGCGCTACAATTGACGAGCTCTATGAGCTCACAAAGATAAAGAAGTACTTCATTGAGCAGATGAAGGAGCTTGTTGACGAGGAAGAAGCTCTCCTCGCAAACAAGGGCGCAGTTCCTGCCGAGAATGTTCTCAGACAGGCTAAGCTTGACGGCTTCAGCGACCGCTACCTCAGCTCTCTCCTCGAAGTTACAGAGGAAGAGATAAGAAACGCACGTATCGGCTTCGGTATAAAGGAAGCATGGGAGGGCGTTCACGTAAGCGGTACTAAGGACGCTGCTTACTACTACTCCACATATCACCTCGACGAGGACAAGAGCCCTGTAAGCACAGAAAAGCCCAAGATAATGATACTCGGCGGCGGTCCAAACAGAATAGGTCAGGGTATCGAGTTCGACTACTGCTGCGTTCACGCTGCACTTGCCCTCAAGAAGCTGGGCTTCGAGTCGATAATCGTTAACTGCAACCCCGAGACAGTTTCAACCGACTATGATACATCTGACAAGCTCTATTTCGAGCCCCTTACTCTTGAAGATGTACTTGCTATACACGAAAAGGAGAAGCCCGTGGGCGTTATCGCTCAGTTCGGCGGACAGACTCCTCTCAACCTCGCAAACGACCTCAAGAAGTACGGCGTAAATATCCTCGGTACAACTCCCGAGACTATCGACCTCGCAGAGGACCGTGACCACTTCCGCGCTATGATGGACAAGCTCGGTATACCGATGCCTGAGGCAGGCATGGCTGTAAACGCAGACGAGGCTATCGCTATCGCAAACAAGATAGGCTATCCTGTAATGGTTCGTCCTTCATACGTTCTCGGCGGACGCGGCATGGAAGTAGTTCACGACGACGAGATGATGAGAGTCTACATGAACGCTGCTGTTGGTGTAACTCCTGACAGACCTATCCTTATCGACCGCTTCCTCAACCACGCTACAGAGTGCGAGGCTGACGCTATTTCCGACGGTACACACTGCTTCGTTCCATGTGTTATGGAGCATATCGAGCTGGCAGGCGTACACTCGGGCGACTCCGCTTGTATACTTCCTTCCAAGAACCTGACAGAAAAGCAGGTGGCTACTATCAAGGAGTACACAAAGAAGATAGCTGTAGAAATGAACGTATGCGGACTTATGAATATGCAGTACGCTATCGAGGGCGATACAGTATACGTGCTCGAGGCTAATCCCCGTGCTTCAAGAACAGTTCCGCTGGTATCGAAGGTATGCGATATCAACATGGTAAAGATAGCTACCGACATCATCACATCTTCAATTACAGGCAGACCTTCACCCGTTCCCGAACTCCGCGACAAGCAGATCGGTCACTACGGCGTAAAGGAAGCTGTATTCCCATTCAATATGTTCCAGGAGGTAGATCCTCTCCTTGGACCGGAAATGCGTTCAACAGGAGAAGTTCTCGGTATATCGCCTTCATTCGGAGAAGCTTACTACAAGGCTCAGGAGGCTACAAAGAACAAGCTTCCTCTCGAGGGAACAGTTCTCCTCAGCGTATGCGACAGAGACAAGCCCGAGCTTGTTGATATCGCCAGATCTTTCCACGAACTCGGTTTCCACATCATCGCTACAGGCAAGAGCTATGAGATGATAAAGGAGGCAGGTATCCCCTGCGACAAGATCTTCAAGATCTACGAGGGACGTCCGAATATCGCCGACCAGATCGCAAACGGCGAGATACAGATGATAATCAATACTCCCGCAGGCAAGACCAGTGCTCACGACGACAGCTATATCCGTAAGGCTGCTATCAAGCACAGAGTTCCTTACATGACAACTATGGCTGCTGCAAAGGCAAGCGCAGAGGGTATAAAGGCTATCAAGCACAATACTCATCTCGGCGTCAAGTCACTCCAGGCACATCACGCTGATATCAAGTAAAAAGCGAGCATTAAATAGTAAAGGACGCACAGTTGTGCGTCCTTTTTCAATATCCGTGCGTTCGCAGCCGCGATACTGCTTAACTCTTAGTTCTGCTCGCTAACAACTAAAAAAGCCACAAAGGACCGGTCCTTTATGGCTTTTCGTCTTACTTCTTGTTCTGCTCCTTGAGGAGGTCTCTGATCTCTGTGAGAAGCACCTCTTCCTTCGGTGGCTCTGCAGGCTTTTCCTCTTCCTTCTTCTTGCCTATGCTCATTGCCTTGTTGATAGCCTTGAGCAAGCAGAAAAGGATAATTGCGATAATGAGGAAATTAAGTACTGCCGACAGGAATGCACCATAGTTGAAGTCAACGCCTCTTACTGTGAACTTGCCGCCTACGAGCTGCATTACGCCGTTTTCGTCCTTCTGTACGCCGCCTGTGATAACAGCGATAAGAGGAGTGATGAAGTTATCTGTAAGCGCACTTACGATACTTCCGAATGCAGCACCGATGATAACACCGATAGCCATGTCCATTACGTTGCCTTTGAGTGCGAATTCTTTGAATTCCTTCAAAAACTTCTTCATTTTTTACAACATCTCCTTGATAAGGTATAAAATTGATTTATTAAATTTCCGGCAAGCCGGGAATTTCCACTGTGTTTCTTGCGGTCTTCTTTGCTTTCATCTCTTCGGGAAGCTCGATCGCGTCTATTTCGTCGTTGTAGGTCTTTGCCTTCTTAGGCATTGCCTGAACTGCTTTATCCGCCTGCGCCATCATAGAGCCTCTGCGCGGATTAGCCTTTGCAGCTTCCAGCTCGTCTGCGTTCGCCTGCATAGTTCCGCCCATCATGTTCCTTGCCCTGCCCCTTTCGTTTGCAAGCAGGTTGGAAGCGTCAACATTCTTCGTTGAGCCCATATAATTAAAGCGTAGGGATTCCTGATTGGCTTTGAGGTCGTCAGCATTGACAGTATCAGCGGACTTCATATAAAACTTGTTGAATTTTGCGGATTCGTTCTTTTTCAGAGCGCTGGCGTCAACAAGAGGGGTATCGTTCATATACGGGTTGCCCTTTTTCTCGAAGCGCTTCATGCCGTCTATCTCGTCACCGCGCTTGCCGAAGAAGTCGTCGGTGTCCATTTCGGCGTGCTCCGTAGCCTTTCCGCCGTCGAAAAATTCCCAGAAATCGTCGGGAACTTCCACCTTTTCCTTATCCTCAACGGGAGGAGGTACAGGCTGAGACTGCGCGAACTGATTCGCAGGGATACCGCCCATATTCGGAACTGCCTGCATACCTGCCTGCGGCGCCGCGCCCTCAGGCAGTTCGCCCATCTGCGGCTGATACATGACAGGTTGTCCGTAAACAGGCATACCGTTCTGGTCGTAACCGATTATCTGAGGCTGGTACATAACAGGCTGTCCGTAGACAGGCATACCGTTCTGGTCGTAGCCGATAAGCTGAGGCTGATACATCACGGGCTGTCCGAAAAGGGGCTGTCCGTTCTGGTCGTAGCCTATGAGCTGAGGCTGTGCAAGCATAACAGGCTGACCGTAAACAGGCATACCGCCCATCTGCTGTGCTCCCTGAGGCGCAGGTATTCCCTGCATAGCACCCTGCGGTGCAGGAATGCCCTGCATAGCGCCCTGTGGGGCAGGTATACCCTGCATAGCGCCCTGAGGCGCAGGTATTCCCTGCATAGCGCCCTGTGGGGCAGGTATGCCCTGCATAGCACCCTGAGGCGCAGGTATACCCTGCATTACGCCCTGCGGACGGAAACCGCCTGCGGCGTTCTGCATCTGTGCCTGCCTTACAGCCTTGGACTGCTCGGGCAATGTAACTCTGCCCGTATCCAGCTTGGGGATAAAAGGCTCGTCTATATCGTCAAAGCTGCTGAAATCGAACTCTTCATCCGAATCATTCAGTTCAGCGGCGGTATAAAGGTCTGAAGAGGAGTCCCTCGATGATGTGTCGCTGATGGTGAAAGTGCCGCTGCCGAGGGTAAATCCGCCTGTTGCAGGATCGTCTTCAGAATGATATCCGCCCATATCTAACTGTTCAATGTTAATATCCTGCGGATCTTCAAGGTTAACTCCGCACTTAACGCAGAACCTGAAACCCGCTTCATTATTCGTTCCGCACTGTGGACATTTCATAAACATCACTCCTTAAGGCGAAAATACAGAAAAACCGCAGAGCCGAAAACATAAGCAGAACGTGCTGTTGCAACGCCGTTCCCCCTGAATACAGCTCTGCCAATACATACTTTCACATCTATATTATAACATTAAGTTAATGGTTTTTCAAGTAGTTTAATAAAAGATTGTGCAATACGGCGCTAAATCAGCTCGGATTTTGTACAGAATAACGCTATATGCCTGATTTATGGGAGTTTCAGCGCGAAATCATGGCAGTTACGGTGGATAAAGTTCCTCCCCATTAGTGAAATACTACAGTTAATTCCGCTTTATTGTTATTCATATACCGTGATTTTACAAATATAACCCTGACCCCCTATATTTTTACAGAGAAATATGTTATAATATAAGAAACTATCCCGATATTCGGAAAACAGAGATAAAAAGAACAAAAGTCAAACATTGTTATGCTGTATTGTGACAGCGGATTGGAGCAGACATATGTCTAAGAAAAGAATAAGCAAAGAAAAAAGTATCAGGCACGCCAAGACCACTACCGAGGTTATCATCAGCCTTGTTCTTCTCGGCACCTGCGGATTTTTTGCAAAGAGCGCTTTTACCGACGTTACAAGGGTGGAGCAGTCCCCTTTTTACGATAACAGGGATATAGCCTCCACAGATACGACTGCGACAACTCCCCAAGACCCTAACCAGATCATATATGAGTCGCGCCTGGTCGAAAGCAAATCCAAGTTCTACGGAGACCTTATCTTGATCAACAAGGATCATCAGTACTTCTCGTCGCACAATGAGGACCTCGTCAGCATTATAGAAATGAACCAGGAGAACGATCGTACCTGCTTTACTGCCGTTGACAGTACCTATACCATACTCAAGCAGGTCTATGTTCCTATGGCGAATATGATACAGGACTTCTACAATGAGACGGGTAACGATACCCTTATAATCTACGGTTCATACCGCACCAATGAGTTCCAGGAGGAGCTCTATCAGGCTGATCTCGATAAAACAGGCGATTCTGAGTCAAAAAGCGTGGCACCTCCCGGATACAGCGAGCATGAATCGGGTCTTGCTTTCGACTTCTCGGAAACTACCAACTACGATTATGACGGCAAGGGCGATTTCCAGTGGCTCAACGCAAACTGCTACAGATACGGATTTATAGTCCGCTACACCAAGGATAAAGAGGATATCACAAAGTTCAAGGACGAGCCCTGGCATTTCCGCTATGTGGGAATACCTCACGCTTACTATATGGACTCCAACGACCTCTGCCTCGAGGAGTATATAGACCTTATCCGCAAGCACCCCTATGACGGCGAACATCTTGAGTTTTCGAACGATACCAGCGACTATGAGGTATACTTCGTTCCCTCGGACGACGGCGCGGAAACTACCAGCGTTCCTGTTCCGAACGGAGTAAGATACGAGATCTCGGGCAATAACGTGGACGGTTTCATAGTTACTGTATATAAGGGTCAGAAGCCCCTTGTAGAAGAAGCCCCCACTAAGGCTTTTGAGGAAGCTCCCGAGCTTACAAGTGCAAGCGAAGAAGAAGAGACCACTGAGCTCTACGAAGAAAATGAATAAATAATTAACGGACAGATGCGCAAATTGCGTGTCTGTCTTCTTTTTTGCCTGTTTTGTTGCATAGTGCATAATTTTATGTTGAAAAGGTTGATAAGTTGGTTGAAAAAGCAGATTTGCATTTTTTATTTGCAAAAATCCCGGTATATTGCCGTTTTTTGCCTGCCTGCGGAAGTTTCCGGCAGATGAGTTGATTTTTATTTTTAACGCATCAGGATTCATCTCAGCTCACAGATTGACCGTGCAAGGCGATATTCCGTCAGTTGTCCTACCACTTTCAAAAATTTGACAATCAGCTCCCCTCATGCTATAATGCAAATGTCAAGAGGTTCAGATGACAATCAAACAGGTTGCAATGAACTCAAAAAATGACAGCCATGATTTAGGAGGGTTTATTTATGAAAAAGGTATTATGTTTAACATCCGCACTCGTTTGCTGCACAGTTGCTCTTGCAAGCTGCAATGTAAAGTTCAAGGTAACTAAGGATTACGACTCTGACGGAAAGAATTCAAAAAAGAGCGTTTCGGACTATGTAGGCAAGTGGGAGTGCAGCGAGATCGAAACAGACGGCGAAAAGACAGATAACTTATGGGGCGCAGACGTCAATACTCTGTTTCAGGTAGAGCTTATGGAGGGCAATAAGGGTACATTCTTCTCGTTCCTTACAACTCTGGTCCAGCCCGAGCCTTTTGACCTCACCTGGGAGGACAAGGGAAACGGCGAGATCATCATGAACATTGATCAGGCAGACTCCGACGAGCCGCTTACAATGACTTACAAAAACGGCAGAATGATAATGGATCAGAGCGACGAGTATTCAAGCTTCATAGCATACCTCGATAAGGTTGACAAGTTCACACCTCTCTCCGAGGATACAGAAATGTCGTTCAGCTTTTCGGGCGACTCAGAGGCTTCATTCAGCTTCACGGACGACGGCGATATGGAGATCGAGCCCGAAACTGAATCTGCAACAAAGAAACACCTGAATATCTACTGATAGCTTTTTGGATATGTAAAGAGAATGCGGCAGGCACAACTGCCGCATTCTCTATTCTGGTCAGAAATTTTCAGGAGTAAAAACTTGATTTAATGACGGATCTGTGATATAATATTTTATGTGTATGCCCGAAAAACAGATGAGTATACAGTTAAAACTATCCCGCTAAGGAAATGGGTGACATAAAAATGAAAATGAGCGATGAATCAACATTGCGTTTTTACAATGTGTTCGGAAAACTCGCAGCAGCTACCGCAAATGTTGATATTTCCGCTGATCTCAAACTTGTAAAGGATTTACTGAACGAGATAGCGCCGATGTTCAGACTTTCCGGAATAACGGCGCATATATACCGCAGTCCTGCGGAGGAACAGATTGGCAGAGGCGAGACCCTTATCTGCTTCGATACCGGAAAAAACGGAAAGCCAGTACATGAACTGCGTATTGTTACAAAGCTTATGTCCATAACGACGATGACTGTATATATGGACGAAAATGAAGCTCCGCTCTCTGATGACGAATTTGAAAAAGTCGATCTTACCGCAAGAACAGTGCTTGCTTTTATCAGCCGCAGCAAGTTCCAGGACATAGCAGAAGAGCTTGCATTCTATGACGATGACGGTTTCCGTAATATCCGCAGCTTTTTCAATTACCTCGCATGGAAGGGAAAGTCCGGGGATCTGGACAATATGTCCTCCGTAAACTATAATATCAGGCATTTTTCGCTTGTTAACGAAGAATTTGGCAGGATCGCAGGCAATATCGTGCTCCGCGCACACTACGAAACTATACGCAGAATGATAGGCGATACAGGTATAATTGCTCGACTCGGCGGCGACGCATTTGTATGCATTTGCGACAGATCAGTGCTTCCCCAGCTGCTGGAATACCTTACGGAAGCAAATGTCCCTTACGATAATGACGGAGGAATGATCTCCCTCACCTCCTGTGCAGGAGTATTCAATATCCCTGACGGATATGAGGTCCGCAATCCCAACGATATAATGGGAAAGATAATGCACGCCTATAATACCGCGAGAAACGGCGGACATACCAATATAGTGTTCTTTGACGATAAAATGATCTATGAAAGAGAATATTCCAAGAGAATACAGCAGCATTTCACGGAAGCTCTGAGAAATAAAGAGTTTCAGGTGTTTTATCAGCCAAAGGTGAATATAAACGGCGAGATGTGCGGCGCAGAGGCGCTCTGCCGCTGGTTCCGCAACGGAGAAATAGTTCAGCCTGTAAAATTCATACCGGTTCTCGAAGAAACAAGCGATATATGCAAGCTCGACTTCTATATGCTCGAACAAGTGTGCAGCCATATACGCAAATGGATAGATGAGGGACGCGAAGTGGTACGTGTGTCCGTAAACCTCTCAAGAAAGCACATGATGGACGTTACTCTGCTTGATTCTATCATGGATATCATTGAAAGATACAACATTCCTCATGAATATATTGAGATAGAGCTGACCGAGACCAATACGGACGTTGAGTTCAAGGACTTGCAGCGTATCGTTGGCGGCCTGCAGAAGGAAAGGATATATACCTCTGTCGATGATTTCGGAATGGGTTATTCCTCGCTGAACCTGATACGCGTCATCCCCTGGAACGTTATCAAGGTCGACCGCTGTTTTCTGCCCTGCGGCGAAGAAAACGAAAACAGCACCTGTAATATCATGTTCAAGCACGTTGTCTCAATGGCAAAAGAAATGGGACTCGAATGTATCGTTGAAGGCGTGGAAACGCCTGCTCAGCTCGAAGTCCTGAGAGAGAACGACTGCGAGCTCGCACAGGGTTACCTGTTTGACAAGCCCATGCCTGTTGAAGAGTTTGAAAAAAGGCTTGATATGAAGGTTTATGCTATATAATTATGCTTAGACAGCAGAAAAGGGACTTTCCGAACGGAAAGTCCCTTTTTGTGTATCTCCTTTATTCAGATGTCGTTTCACTTTATATACTCTGCTAAAGGTACATTATATCCTTTTGCAGTCGATAGATATGAATAGTATGAAAGTATATTGGAAGCATCGACTGCATTGACCTGACCGTCACAGTTTACATCTGCCGCCTTTTTTTGATCATTATTGAGATCAGCGTCTTTATTTGTCGATATCATTGCATAGTACGCAAGAACAGCTGAAGCGTCCACGGCATTGATCTGACCGTCGTTATTCAAATCCCCAAGAGGCAAATTCGGAGAATTCAGCGCAAGTATCTTATCGATACGTGGAGTATCTGTATCATTGACTTTAAGATATTCAAAGCTTACGGTTATTTCATCTCCGATCTTATGCTTCAAAAGCTGATCTTTGATTGCATTTGAAAGATAACGATATCTTCCATGCTTCTCAAATCGGATCGTAAAATTATCGATATCTTTTATTATGTCTGTAAACATATCAGTGCCATAATACTCCAATGTTGTAACTATACCCGTAGTTACAGTAACGGTTGTGGTTTTAGAAGCAGACTTTGTATTTACATATGTTGATGTGGTTCCGGTAAACACAGGATATATCGAGGGAGTGCCTATGTAATTTCCATTATCCCAGTCTTTATCAACTGATACTGACTTTATGATATCATTATTTTCAGCTTTTGAAAGCTGTTCTTTATTGAGCTTACAGAGGATAAATCCGTAATTCGGATATTCAATATCTTCAGTAATTTCAACACCGATATCTTCAAGTACAGGTTTCGCAAGATCTTTTTTAGCTTTTTCCATCAGTTCTTTTGAAAGCCTTTCATAATTCACGTTAAAGTATTCTCTTTGCATACTCAATCGTTCAAGTTCTGTATACTTTAACACGTCAAGGCTGTCATAATACTCTTTACTGAGTTCCTCAGCCTTTTGATGCGCTTCACCTTTAACTTGGTCAAGTATTTTAGCATCAAAATTGAAAAGTATCCTTACGTCGACAGTCTCTTCACCGCTGTCAAACTCAGAACGGGTATTGTCCGTTACTATTCCCGCATCTGTACTCAGCGGTACAACTGCTGTGCAGGCGAATAGTGCCATTGAAGTGATAACAGCTAAGGTTTTTCTCGCTTTTTTCATAACAAGACCTCCTTTTACCAAGAACACTGCGGCTTACTATAAAAAATATTTACAAAAGTAAGCTGCTTATTATATACCTTTCACTAATTAGACGTATGAAAAAGCCGAAACTCTCACACATTCCCGAAAATTATTTTTGCGTTGTGCACTTTCAACTATATGTTGACAAATCTGTTGAATTGTGATATAATAAATATATAGAAATCGAGGCTTCTGTCTTAAAAGAGGTGATACAAATGTTTATTGCATGATAAAGTCTGATATTAATGTATAAACTCCACGAACATGGCAAATCCAAGCCTAAAAAAGGAGGATCAACTATGCGTGCAGCTGTTTTTGACTATAATGACAATGATTTTATAACGCCGTTCAACAATAAAGTTGGCGTTGACTCCAAAGGCAACTTAATGCGCCGATTAGATGATTATGTTGCCATGGATATGAACTCGGGCAAGTTTCACTATACATCTCCCTGGCCGGAAGATGATAATAATAAATAGTATGAAAAAGCAGTCGTTATCGGCTGCTTTTTTAATCCATATTCAGAATACGGCGTTAAACCGTTCATCATATATATCGCCCCAGTCTGCCCCAAGATATTCCTCAGCCATTGATTCTATATACAATGACTGCATGGTCAAAATCATCAAAGTCTTTATACTCTTTGATCTCACCTTCAAATGCAGAAAAAACTTTACCGTCAGATCGCGAAATATAAGCCGTTTCACCGCCACCAATCATCGAAGCGATTATAACAATATCATTATAAATTTCAATTGTACCTTTACAGGAAACGAAAACTCAATAAATCCATCTAAAATATCAGATTCGGATAAAAGCAAAAGCCAGCTTTTGCCCTTGACGCTGATATACGGCTCGAACGTGAAACAGTCCACTGACGATAGCAGCCTTTGCGGGAATATTCTTATTTTACAGGCAACGTAAACATAAACGTCGTACCCTTACCGACTTCACTTTCTGCCCATATCTTTCCGCCGTGGGACTCGATTATGAATTTGCATATGAACAATCCCAATCCTGTTCCTGTTTCGGAGTGCTTACCCTTGTAATAGCGCTCCCAGATATGAGGCATATCCTCTTCAGTGATACCGCTTCCCGTATCTTTTACGGTGACTTTGACGAAGCTCTCTTCTTTCTCTGCCTTAACGAGTATTGTGCCGTTTTTTGTATGTTTCAGAGCATTAGAGATGAGATTGACGAATACTCTCTGCAATCTTGAACTGTCGGCTTCGACCTTCGGCAATTCGAGCGGTATACGGAGCGCAAGGCGGTTGTTGTTCTTGTTTAGGACAGCAAAATAGGTTTCAACAGTCTCGCGCACAAGGCTTTCAATATCGCAGGGAGCAAGTTCAAGAACCATGCGTCCTTCCTCAATTCGTGTAGCATCGAGAATCTGCGTCACCATGAGAGCCATACGATTGGATTCGGAACTGATACGCTTGAGTTTTTCCTGTATAAGAGCTGTATCGCCGCCGTTTATCAGCTCCATTTCCGCATTCTGGGCATAACCTGACATTGCTGCAAGAGGCGTTTTCAATTCGTGAGAAGCGTCAGAGAGGAAAGCGGTCTTCATTTCGTTTACCTTTACGAGCATATCATGCTCAGAAACGACAGGATCCGCAAGCTTTTTGGAAAGAATAAAGGAAATGATGATAAACAGCAGAAAAACTCCGCCTAAAAAAGCGAGCATTATATAAACGTATTTCCTGAACATGGTATTTAATCTTCTGTTGAGCGCGACCGTCTCGATTTTGGCAACTTCATTCACAGGTTCTACGAGCCAGTTATTGGCGTTATTTACTATTATACCGTAACACAGGTCATATTCCGAGTAGTTTATGAGGTTGTCCCATGCGATTATCTGACCTTTTCCTGCTTTTAAGTAATTTCCGCCCGGAGTTTTGCGATGATTATAGACAAAATCTCTGAAAGTCGGATAATATCCGTAGTATTTCGGCGATTCTTTCACTATCTGATCAAGGGTCTCAAACAATTCTTCTGCAAGCTGATCGCAGCTTTCATCATATTGTAAATTTATGCCCTGTATACTGTCCTTTGTAAGTATAAAGAATATTCCGCTTGAATGACACGAATCACTTAAATACGGCTGCGCACTTGGCGCCACATATGTGATAAGTTCTTCCTGATCGCTGAAATGCTGATCATACGCACTAATTTCAGTACCTATATTTCTGCCGAATAAAGACATTGTCCCCTGTGCTGCTGCGAGATTCATCTGATAATACGCTTCAGAAACAATATTTACCGTTTTATCGGCAAGCTCTGTGGAGTGCTTATCAACGCTTTTCAATGCCTGATGATACATAACATTGAAAATAACGGTGCATATGCCGATAACAGCCAGAAGACTGGTAGTAAACGCGATAAGAAGCCGCCTTTTAAGCAAACGGCTTTTAGAACTGTTATTTTTCATATTTATTTGCTCCTTAAAGGGATTTACAACTTTTGTTACGAACATTATATCATATTTTCAGGCCAAAGTATATAGGATTACAAATCTGTAATTATACAACATTCCTTGCCGCAATGTTGTATAATAGCATTATAGACATGACAAACGACCCTGAAAAAAACATTAAAGGAGGATTATTATGAAAAAGATAGTTTACGGTCTTGCAATACTTACAATGCTGTCTGCAACAGTTTCATGCGGACGTACATCATCAGAAAACGGCGGAGTATCATCAAAGATCACAGCTTCCATAACAGCAGTGTCAACAACGGCTGCTTCGACAGTAAGTCAAACAGCTTCAAACACTGCAAATGCAAAGGATAACACCCAAAAAACCAAAACCAAAGCAAATGAAAACGCTTCAACAGCAGAATCACTTGCAAGCAGCGGTGCTTCACCTATAAACAAGTCTGATTATATGCTTATAGTTGGTACGTGGTATGAAGAAAACGCCCTTGATCCGCGTACTCTTACCATAGATGCTGACGGCTCATACGAGCTTGCATACCGCGGTGGCGGAAAAGAATACGGCAAAACTGAAATCGAGATACAGGACCTTGACGGTACACATTCTGACACATGGTACTGTTTCTTCAAGGCTGACGGCAGCAAATGGGAGGATCTCAGACTGAGCTGGTCAGATGATATGCCGCCGAGGCTCTGCTCGGGCTTTGATCCATCTGCTCTATCCTTCGTCATGTCAGGAGACTATTCTCCTGCAGAAGAAAACACCCTTCCTGTAACAATTGAAGATCCATTTGAGGAGTATATCGGGCAGTGGGCGAGTGAAACGCAATGGAACGGCAATAATTATTACATTCAGATCAGCAGGAATCGCGAATCCATTAACGCAGAAGTTTCCGCACACAGTGCGGTTGCGGACTATATATGGAATTACAGCTGCGTATGCAGTGAAGACGGCACATATATCGAATGCACCGACGGAGGAACGCTGAACAGAACAGATCATGCACCGAACGGTGATATTCAGGAGCCCGTGACGGTTTACAGTGACGGCACAGCAAGATTCGATATCAAGGGCGGTACGCTCTTTTGGGAAGACTGCAAGGAAGGTACTGCGCGTCAGGTCGGTTTCAGCAAGATCGGATAATACATATATGGCTGCTCATTAATTAACTGCCATTTTAAATTATATCAGGCACAGCCTGTACGGAAACGTACAGGCTGTTTTTTATTATGTAATAACTATTAATTCAGAAACATTGATTTAACAATAACTTTTTGATACAGTTGTTGCTATTTTGGCTTATGTATGGTATAATGTAAAATATACTTATTTTATTGGCAAAGTAAATATAAACGCAGTACCCTTACCGGCTTCGCTCTCTGCATTGACTTCAGCAGATCAATAGGATCGCAAAGTGCAAGGCGATTATTGTTTTTGCCCGGAACTGCGGAATAAGCCTCAACGGTCTCGCGTACAGGGCTTTCAGTATCGCAGGGAGCAAGTTCAAGAATCATGCGCCTTTCCCATCGATATGTGCTGCGTCACCATATTATTTTTACTTATAAGCGGACTGGATTACAGAACTGTAATCAGGGGGATTTTTTATGTCACACATATTATTAGTAGAAGACGATTCCGATATCATGCGAATCAACCGTTCATTTCTTGAAAATGAAGGATATACCGTTCATTGTGCGGATTCGGTGCAGACTGCCGCATTCAAACTGGAGGAATGTGTTCCCGACCTTGTACTCCTTGACGTTATGCTTCCCGACGGAGACGGAATGGATTTCTGCAAGATACTCAGGCAGAAAACAAATGCTCCCGTTATATTCCTTACAGCCCGCGATGAAAATGATGACGTGATAATGGGCTTCCGCAGCGGAGGCGACGACTACATAACCAAGCCCTATGACCTTAATGTATTAAAAGCACGTATAGAGGCTCAGCTCCGCCGCAATGTCAGACAAGCGCCACAGCACCCTAAGATAGAACTGCCATATCTTACAGTAGACCTTTTTGCGGGTTCTGCCGTTCTTGACGGCACAGAGTGCTCACTGCCCCAGCGTGAGCTTCAGATACTGTATATGCTTGCCTCACGGTTGGGAGAGCGTATCAGCTACCGTGATATATACACAAACATCTACGGCTGCGATGTTGAGGACAGCAAAAACACAATAAGAGTCAATATTTCCAGGCTGAAAAAGCATCTGAATATGGACGATATGAGCACATATGAAATAGCTTCCACCTCTGATGGTGAGTATGTTCTCAGACGAGTTATATTCTGAAAAATATTCTCCGATTACAAATTTGTAATTATACAACATGATCTCTGTCAATATGCTATAATGGCATTGTCAACAGAGATCGTGTGCTTCTCTGAATTAAAAACAAAGGAGCGTTTATTATGAAAAAAACAGCTATATGTCTTGCAATACTTACAATGATGTCATCAATGGTATCATGCGGAAAAACAGAAACAGACGGAACTTCCGGAAATGTTACGACAGTTGCAACAACATCATCTGCTGCAGCTACAGCGGCAGGAAATGAAAAAACAGAATCAGAAACAGCTGCTTCGGCTGAAGACAAAACACAGGAAAAAGCTTCGGATAATGCTCAGGCTCCTAAAGAAGCACAGAGTGAAGCTCTTGTTTTAGATGATCGTTACCGTTTATTCGGCGGTTACGTTGCTACCGATTCAGGCGACCTGAACCTGAGAGCAGAACCGTTCCCGACAGCAGATATTTTAGCTTCTATACCCAAGGATACCCAGATAGATGTTTATTCATGCGGCAAGGCTGGCTGGTACTGCACAAGCTATAATGGAAAAACAGGTTATATAAGCGCAGATTATGTCAGGGAGATCCCCACAGACGCTATGCAGGCTTTTATTACTGATATCAGCGAGCTTGTTGGTCAGTGGAAATACCAAATAGCTCCGGAAGGTATGAATATCACAGCAGGAGCAACAGACAATGGCGTAATCGATATAAAGTCAGACGGTACATACGTCTATACCGACCTTGACGGCAAATCCCATTCGGGTACGGTAAAGGTAGATTATGATACATTCGGCGAAGATTACAGTATTCCGTTCTTCGCTTTCTATGAGGGCGATGAGTTCTTTATCGGCTGTTACTGCCATGATACTCATTCTGACGTATATATGACAGGCAACGGCGGTATGTCACAGATAACACGAATCAAATAACTGCTGCACTCTTTCAGGAACGGTTTTGACCGTTCCTTTTTTTATTAAGTCCGATTACAATTTTGTAATTCTCAGCACAGAGAGAAATATATATGCTATCATATAATCGCAGAAAGGCATTCAACTGAATTAAAACTGACAATTTTAATACGGAGGTAATAATTATGAAAAAAATAATTTCCTGTATCGCTTCACTGGCATTATTAGCGTCATTTCCAGCAGCTGCAGCATTTGCAGCCGACATTGAGCCAGCATCAGAACCGCTCTCAGCTTTATCAGCTGATGATAAAACAGATATAAGCAATATCGTTGGTCATTGGAAATATCAGGTAGCCGAAGAAGGAAAGAATGTTTTAACAAGTTTAACCGACAGCGGCTTTATTGACGTAAAAGATGACGGAACATTCATATACACAGATATCGATGGCAACACTCAGAACGGTATAGTAAAATTAGAGTTCGACACATTCGGCGGCACCGACCGTGTACCATATTTCTCTTTCTATGGCGATAACGGATTCTATACAGGCTGCTACTGCCACCAGAATGACAGCGATGTCTATATCACAGGCAACGGCGGTATGTCTCAGCTTGTACGCGTCACACAGAGCAATGATAACACAGAAAAAAATGCTCTTCCCGAAAGCTCAGATGAAAAAACTGCTGATAAAAAAGAAATAGCCGCTTCAAGAATGAAAGACTTCAATACCATTATGGCTGTTATGAACGCAAGCCCGATGTATACGGTGGTTGACGCTGTTATAGACAATTATGTACTTGTAACAGACGCCCGATTTACTTCAATTGCCGATTTCAAGAGTTTTATCGCTGATACTATTACAGGTGAACTCAGAGACAGATTTATCAATGAATGTGATTACTGCTTCACTGAATATAACGGCTCGCTCTATGTAAGAACAGTTGGCCGTTCATTCTTCAGTTTTGAAACGGAGTACGGAATTGCTGTTCTTGATCCTGCTATGGACGGATTTTCAGCAATAACGATAGGCGGAAATCAGCTTTTCGGCAACGGCAAAGCAGAGTTCAGAATTGATGACGGCAAATGGAAGATAAGCAGCTATGAATACGGCGAATGGCGCGACATCATGGCAGTTGAAAACTACGATTTTTCAAGTGTTGCAGGTATCTGGTATGAGGATACCGAAGGAAGCTGTAATGTTCTCAATATCAGAACAGACGGCAGATTTACATATTCCTATTCCGGCGGTAACGATTTCGGTACTTTGCAGGCTGTGTACTGGCTGAATGAGAATGAAGAAAAAATAATAGGTCTTGAGCTTGTCAAAAACAGAGAAATGTCTTTCCATGCAGGCTTTAAAGCTCCCGAAGAAAGTCCTTGCAATGACATTTATTTAGCTCAGGAAGGCAGCCCGACACATTTTATTCGCCGTGAAGAACCCGGCAGGTACACTGTTGAACAGCTCTCTGACATGGCTGCAAAGGATTATGAGGGAAAGACAGGTATCAGACCTGCAAATACGCTGCCAATGATAAATGCAGATGATTCAGTAACTGTAGCTCTTTACGACGAAAACAAAAAACCTTTCGACGCATACATTCTTGACCCTGACACTGGAACAGGCGAGCTCCACTCAGACAAGAGCGCAGTCAGTCTCCCGCAGACAGGCAACAATTCAATGGTAATGGCAGGAACTATTGCCGCAGCAATGGCACTTACTGTTGCAGGTGCGTTCGTTTTGACAAAATCAGGAATGCTTCGCAAAAAAGAAGATAAAGATCAATAACTGATACTTCTGCGTTAAAACTTACCATGATGTGCTTTTGATTCAATTCGCAGCTGATTGTTCATACAAGAAAAACAGCCTTCCGTGCATTGGATAAGCACCGAAGGCTGTTTTATTATTACGGTTTAAGATACTTATCAAGGATATTGCAAAAGTCGAATGTTGCAAAATAGTCGGCAGGCGTTTCAGCACGGCGTATCATTTTTACACTGCCGTCTTCGCAGAGAAGAAGCTCGGCGGAGCGAAGCTTGCCATTGTAATTGTATCCCATTGAGAAACCGTGAGCTCCTGTATCGTGGATATATATCAGATCACCGATATCGACAGGCGGAAGCATACGGTCAATCGCAAACTTATCATTATTCTCGCACAGTCCTCCTGTTACGTCGCACTTATAAGTGCATGGTTCGTCCTCTTTTCCGAGTACGGTGATATGGTGGTATGCTCCGTACATTGCGGGGCGCATCAGATTTGCAGCGCAGGCGTCGCAGCCGACATATTCTTTATAGATGTGTTTTTTATGCAGTACCCGGGTTACAAGCGCTCCATAAGGCGCAAGCATAAATCTTCCCATTTCTGTAAATATAGCAACGTCACCAAGTTCTGCAGGGACGAGTATTTCCTCAAAGACCCTGCGGACTCCTTCTCCGATGGCAATAATGTCATTCGGCGTCTGTTCGGGTCTGTATGCTACTCCTACGCCGCCTGAGAGATTGATGAACTTTATATCCGCGCCTGTTTCCTTTTTCAGATCAGCAGCAAGTTGGAACATCTGCTTTGCAAGCGTCGGATAGTAGTCATTTGTTACGGTATTGGAAGCAAGAAATGCATGGATTCCGAAATGCTTTGCACCTTTCTGCATAAGAAGTCTGAAGCCTTCAAACATCTGCTCGCGGGTAAAACCGTATTTTGCGTCCTGAGGCTTGTCCATGACAAAAGTTGAAATGGTAAAGTTACCGCCTGCATTGAAACGGCAGCATATAGTCTCGGGAATACCTGTCAGCTTTTCAAGATAATCAATGTGAGTGATATCATCAATATTTATATATGCTCCGAGCTTGTATGCAAGTTCATAATCTGCCGCAGGCGTAACATTTGACGAAAACATAATGTCACTGCCTGAGAAACCACAGGCGTCTGACAGTTCAAGCTCGGTGAGGGAGGAACAGTCAACGCCGCAGCCTTCTTCCTGCAATATTTTGAGAATAAACGGGTTCGGAGTCGCCTTTACAGCAAAATATTCCTTGAATCCTTTATTCCATGCAAAAGCCTTTTTTACAAGTCGTGCATTCTCTCTGATACCTTTTTCGTCATAGATATGGAAAGGTGTCGGAAAATTCTGAGCTATCTCCTCTGCCTGTTCCTTTGTTATAAAAGGTGTTTTTTTCATAGTTTTTTCTCCTGTTTAATATACGATATCGGTTTGATATTACGGGCTGTTTAAGCAATATAACGACAGAAACGCCCATCATATCGGCCTAAAAAAGACAAAAAGGAGCTGAAAAACAGCTCCTTTGCTTAACATAATAATTATACACTATTCAGGACTTTTTGTCAAGCAGTATTATTTTCTTGACAAATCTGACTGTTCGTGTTATAATGCAGATAAAGAGCAAAGGCGCTTCTCGTTTTGAGGAGCGCCTTTTTGTATATATACGGTTTAAGCAATGGAGCTTCACTTTTGTGGAGCTCCTTATATTCTGGAGTGAAAACATTGAAACTTGAATTTCCGCCCATAGGGGCAAGGATAATGAAATCTGCAATTGCAGTCGGCTTATGTATGCTTGTATATTTCGCGAGGACGCTTCTGCCCATAGGCAACGGCATACCGTTTTACGGTGTGTTAGCAGCTTTGTGGTGCATACAGCCGTATAATGACACCACAAAAAACAACGCAGTTCAGCGTTCTATGGGAACGCTTATCGGCGCGGTATACGGACTTCTGTTCCTGCTGCTGTTTCGTCTGATAGATGTTACCGTTCCGATGATAGTTTATATTTCAGCAAGTGCAGTGATAATACCTGTGATATATACAACTGTGGTGCTGAACAAGCGCAACGCTTCGTTTTTCTCCTGCGTGGTATTTCTCAGTATCGCGCTGACGCATTCATTCGACAGTAACCCGTATTTCTTCGTTCTGAACAGAGTTACTGACACCTTTATCGGAATAATCATCGGTGTAGCGGTCAACGATTTCCGTCTGCCGATAAAACATGATACCGATAATCTTTACGTCAGCGGCATTGACGACGTGCTTGTTTCCGCAGGACATTCCGCCGCATACAGCAAGGTTGAGCTGAACAGGCTTATCCGCAGCGGTGTCAAATTCACCATATCCACTGTCCGCACTCCTGCTGTGCTCATGGACATAATGAAAGGTGTGGAGCTGCAACTGCCTGTTATCGTTATGGACGGAGCGGCGCTTTATGATGTGAAGGAAAAGCGGTATCTTGAAACGGTCTTTCTTCCGTCCGACGTATCGTCAGAGGCGGAGAAGATCATCGCTGACTGCGGTCTGCACTGCTTTGTGAACGCAATGCTCGATTCAACGCTGCTGATATATTACGGCGAGTTCAGAAACGCCGCCGAACAGGAGCTTTTTGAGTCCTGCCGTCGTTCTGCATACAGAAATTACGTCAGCTCGGAATACCGCAGAAAAGATGATAAGGAACGTGTGCTGTATCTGACGGTTCTTGCCGACAAATTCAGCATTTTCATGCTCGAAGGGAAGCTGCGGAAACAGCTTGGAGAGCGTATAAGAATAAGCATTTCCGAGTCCGGATCTGAAGGCTTCATGTATCTGAAAGTATTCTCTCCGCTGGCTACAAAACAGAATATGATGGAAAAACTCAAAGAGTATGCAAAGGCGGAAGATGTCATAACTTTCGGCAGTATCAAGGGACAATATGACGTTTATATCAATGACGGCGGCGGAAACGGAACTGTAAAAAGGCTTAAAAAGATATGCCGCATAAACGGACTGGATCTCAAAGAAATCAATATGGAATAATATCAGTCAGGAGAAATAATAAGATGATAGCTTTGAACGATTACTTATTCTCGGGAAATACGGTGCTGAAAATACTGCACCAGTATTCCAACGACCTGCGAAACAGCGCAAAATCGACGCATAACAGCATTGACCTTGCACACTCGAATTTCCTTATCCAGATAATTGAGCTCCTTGAACATAACGACTTCCTTACATCACAGTCCCAGCGGATAAAGGAGTTTTACAAATACCCGTTTTTAGCTTTCACTTTCAAAGGACGTATCAAATCTCTGATACGTTCCGAGGAAAAATTCAACGGGTACATTCTCGAATTTATCTATAAATATTACAAGGCAAACGGTAAGTTTCCGTCAGAAGCCGAAATAAAAAGCAAGCTGATATGTTTCCGCGATCTTATCGCATACCGCATAGTCATATCAATGCCTGCCTGTCATATAAAAAACGGCGAATCAAGAAGTGAAGTTGAGCAGAAATACCTCTATGAGATAGCCGATGTCCTTCCTGAATTTCTTGAAGAAAGAGGCTTTACAGCGGAGCTTTCGGGCTTTGCCGAGGAGAGATATTCCGACCGCCTGAAAGAAGAAGTCAGACCCTATTACCGCGACTATGTTTCAACTCCGCGCAGTACTGGCTACAAGTCTCTGCACATAACCTTCTATGACAATCTTGCGCGGTGCTATACGGAAGTGCAGCTCCGCACAAAGGAAATGGACGACTTCGCTGAAATAGGCGACGCCAATCATTTCGGCTATGAAAGATTGCAGAACGCAAGGCGTACAAAACGTGATGAGATACCTATGGGCGAGTGCATTTATTTTGATGAAGCCTATGAACGCCTTACAAAATTGCAGGAGCTTGAGCTTGCGGATTTAGATGTGAATATGTTCAGCGCCATAAATAATCAGCTCATAAATGATGGCTGCGGACTGTTCCGAGGCAGACAAATTTTGCCTTTTGAGCATTTGTCTCGTTTTCAGAATGATCTTATTGATTAGAAATGGAACTGTATACAAGCCAGTTCTTTTTGTGTTTAAACCGCAAAAATATATGTAATTCTAACAAAGTTGCAAAAAGGGGATTGACAAATCATTTCCGAGGGACTATAATGGCATTGTAAACAGCAAGGGAGCTGCGGACCACAAGTCTGCAGTTCTCTTTTTTTGGTTTATAGCGCTAATTCCATACACAAAGGGGTGTATGATGTACTGAGCTATCAGTATGTCATATGCCCCTTAAATTTTATGCTGTAACTTTTCAAGGAGGTATTTCTATGGACTCTCAGACAATATTACAACAGGCCATGGACGGGACAAATGGTATAGTCTTTGGCGTATGGTTCCTTATAGGCGCTGCACTCGTATTCTTTATGCAGGCAGGCTTCGCAATGGTGGAAACAGGCTTCACCCGTGCAAAGAATGCAGGCAATATCATCATGAAGAACTTAATGGACTTCTGTATCGGTACAGTAGTTTTCATTCTCATAGGCTTCGGTCTTCTCTTCGGTGAAGACTTAGTCGGTATAATCGGACAGCCCGGATTTGACATCTTCACTTCCTACGGCTCATTCGACTGGTCAAACTTCGTATTCAACCTTGTATTCTGTGCTACAACAGCTACTATCGTTTCAGGTGCAATGGCTGAAAGAACAAAGTTCTTATCCTACTGTGTATACTCGGCTATCATCAGTGCAGTCGTTTATCCTATCGAGGCTCACTGGGGCTGGGGCGGCGGCTGGCTCAGCCAGTGGGGATTCCACGATTTCGCAGGTTCAGCACATATCCACATGGTCGGCGGTATCGCAGCTCTCGTA
>NZ_JAFYYT010000007.1 GCF_017549005.1 Ruminococcus sp. | reverse complement strand
CGTATTCAAGGCTAACAGCAACGGAATGGGCAGCATAAATGTTACTGTAAACGGCAAGACCACAAAGGTAAACGGCAACAAGCAGTACACATGGGGCGGTCCTGACGCAGAGCTTGGCTACTATCAGGATACAACGGGAGATCTTGACGTTTCCATCACAGGAAGCGGCAGCTTCACTATCTGGGGCATTGGTCTCATAAAGTAAAATTTAATGTAAAAAGCTCCGACTTGATCAGGTCGGAGCTTTTTGTGTCAAAAGATATGAATAAGCACAAAAAACTATTGATTTTTAGGAGAAAATCGGGTAAAATGTTCTTAGAATAATTCGGAACGAAAAGTGTTCGTATATACAGAAACATATCATAATGAAAAGAGGTTTTAGGAATGAACAGACTGAAAAAAGTGCTTGCAGCTGCAAGCACGGCGGCATTGGTCATTGCTGCCTGTCCTGTGACTGCCCGTGCGGAAGTTGCCGCTGACTTTGCCGACAGCTACGGCGAGGTCATAAGCGGAGCAGACTATACTATCATGGTACGTCTCAGCGGCAAGTATATAACGGCTGCAAGCGACGGAAATGTTCAGCAGTGGGAGAAAAAGGGCGACAGCTCGCAGATATGGCATATTGAGAGTGCAGGGAACGGAAAATGCTGCATTCTCTCGGGAGCTGACAGAAGCAGGGCGCTGACCGTTGAGAACGGCGACTCCACAAACGGCAACAACATCTTTCTTTCGGAGTACAGGGACACGGCGGCTCAGCACTTCATTCTCCACCGCACCGATGACGCATATTATATCACAGCGGAGTGCTCGGGAAATGCTGCTCTTGACGTTTACGATATAAGCTATGATAACGGCGCAAATATAGATCAGTGGGACTACTGGGCAGGCGAGGGACAGAAATTCTATATTCGACCTGTTGGCGGCGACTTTAAATTTGTCCGCGGCGACCTGAATTTTGACGGAAAGACTGATATTTATGACCGTATAATAATGCAGCGCGGAGTCATCAGCGGCTTTGATGATACTATGACATCAGTTGCGGATATGAACGGTGACGGAGCAGTAAATACTTCCGATCTTGTGCTCCTGACGAGTTTTGTTGCAGGAAACGATGTTAATATCGAAACTTACAGCATAATTTCCACAGAAAAACCTGATGTTGCATATCTTTTCGCCTACTTCCTCGGTAATTCTCCCGAACAGGAGCGCCTTTCATATGCAGTAAGCACTGACGGCTACAATTTCAAGGCTTTGAACGGCGGCAGGGCAGTATGGAAATCGGGAGTCGGCACGGAGTGTCTCCGCGACCCGTATATATTCAAGGGCGAGGACGGCTTCTACTATATGCTCGCTACGGATATGAAGTCATCTCTCGGCTGGAACAGCAACCGCAACCTCCTCAGTGCAAAGTCTACCGATCTTGTACACTGGTTCGATGAAACGAGTATCGAGATAGCCAACAAGTACTCAAATATGCAGGGCGCTGACCGCGCATGGGCTCCGCAGGCGATATACGATGCCGAAAAGGGCGCGTATATGATATATTTTGCAGCGAGAGTCCCGGGACGTGATGACAGGACTATCATGTACTATGCATACAGCAGAGACATGAAGAAGCTTGATACAGAGCCGCAGCTGCTGTTTGCGCCAAAGAACGGCAACGACGCTATCGACTCCGATATAATATTCGTGAACGGAAAGTACTATATGTACTACAAGAATGAGACCAATAAGCGCATATATCTTGCCACGTCCGACCACGCAAGCGGTCCCTACAGCGAGATAAAGCAGGTCTCGGAGGGGGATATCGGCGTTGAGGGACCAAATATCTACAATCTTATCGGAACCGACAAATGGCTCATGATGTCCGACGCTTACGGGGACGGATATTACGTAATGCAGGAAACTACAGACCTTGTGAACTTCAAAACAATCAGCAGGAGCAGCTACAGCTTCAACTTTACGCCTCGTCACGGCTATGTTATACCCATAAACGGCGACCAGTACACGGCACTCATAAACGCTTATCCTTCTGAGGGACTTTCACCAATAAATACGAGAATGAGAGCTCCTGTAGTAAATGTGAACGTGGGGAGCAGCATTGATATGCCGGATACTGTCGCAGCAGAGTATACAGGCGGCGGAGTATGCGATATGAGTGTGGACTGGAACAGCTCTGATATATCGCGTATAGACACATCAAAGGCAGGAGTTTACAGCGTCAGCGGTACTGTAAAGTCCAGTTCCGAGCTTTATCCCGACCCTTTCATAAAAGAAAGAGCCGACCCATATATAGTGGACGGCGGCAACGGCTATTACTATTTTACGGCTTCATATCCTGCATACGGCAGCGTTGACAAGGGCTACGACCGCATAATCCTCAGGCGCAGCAGCACTGTCCGGGGACTTGCCTCGGCGGAGGAAAAGACTATATGGAAAGCACATTCCAGCGGCATGCTTGCCAAGCATATATGGGCTCCCGAAATGCATTATATCGGCGGCAGCTGGTATATGTTCTTTGCAGCTGGAGCAAGCAGCGATATATGGGCGATACGTCCCTATGTGCTGAAATGTGACGGAGACCCGTACACGGGAAACTGGACGGAATGCGGACAAATGCAGGCTTCAGCAGGCGACAGTTCCTCATTTGCTAACTTTTCGCTGGATATGACCTATTTTGAGAACAACGGCAGACATTACGTGATATGGGCTGAGATAAAGGGGGATTCCTCACTTTTTATGGCTGAGATAGACCCGTCACAGCCCTGGAAGCTGATTTCTGAGCCCATTCTCCTTACAAAGCCGGAGTATGACTGGGAGCTTGTGAATAACCGCGTAAATGAGGGCGCGGCAGTACTGAAAACAGAAGATAAGGTATACGTTTTCTTCTCTGCTTCGGGAACAGGCTCGGAGTACTGCGTAGGCAGGCTTGAAGCCGATATAAACTCCGACCTTATGAATACGAAGAGCTGGAAAAAGCTCAGCAGTCCTGTTTTGTCGACTGCCGATGTAAAGGGCTGTGCAGGTCCGGGACACAACAGCTTTGTGAGGGACGAGCTCGGCAATCTGCTGATAGTTTATCATGCAAGGCCTGATTCCCATTCATCGGGAAATTGCGGAACTTACAACAAGGATCCCCTTTACGACCCTTGCAGGCATACGCGTATAAAGCGTGTAGCCTTTGACGGAAACGGCGCTCCTGTCATCAATCTTGGCAGCGAAGCGGAGCTTGCCGGAAACAATAAAAATATAACGGCTAAAGTCGTAGTAGGATAATAATTGAAAAAGCTTCACCTTGTGTGTGATACGCATAGAGAAATATTTGTGAGAGTTTATTGAGGAAAACCTTTCCTCAGAAAGGTTTCCCCCGATAAGTCCCATATATACTTCTTTACGAGTACCACACATATAAGTGAAGCTTTTTCAATTAAATGTTTATGAGAAGTTTCCTGATAGCGATAACATCAAAGATATCTATTATCTTATCCTCGCAGACATCTGCGGCTTTCCAGGCTTCAAGCTGTCCGTTTCCGAGAATGAACTGCTGAAGTGCTACAAGGTCGGCGACAGTTAAAGAGCCGTCCTGATTAACATCTCCCCTGAGAGGCAGTTTTTCGGTTGTTGTTGCAGAGGTAGTTGTGGTTGTAGTTATTGTAGTAGTTGTTGTTGTTGTCGTTTCCTTTGGCTTGAAGCCAGAAATATCATTGAAAAGCTTTTTCAGCTCCTGATCTGCCATCTGGCATTTTTCACGGTCATAGTGTCCGCCCGGAGTTGACCACAAAACAGGGCAGAGCTGTCGCTCATAGGCAGCTTTGCACACGGAGCTGAGGAAAAGTCTGACGGAATCGGCCTTCTTGCCCTTTGAGGGGCAGCCGTACTCGCCGATGATAACGGGGATACCCTTATCGACATAGCCCTTTTTCATCATATCCATGTTTTCGTAAAGTTCCTTGTAGTCCGCATCGGTTCCCCACGTTGGACGAGCCTTTGCCCAGTCGGCGTCCTCGTCCTCGAGTATAGCGAATCCGGCAGGAGTGTAGTAATGAACTGATACCGCCATGCGCTGTGCCGGATCATCCGGCATTTTGAAAAGCGGATCGCAGGTGCGGTCAAATCCCGTATTATATCCCGATATCAGCAGATGACGCTTTGGATTATTTCCACCTGATTTGCGGACAACATCAACGAATTTCTGATTGATCTCGTTTACAAGTGCGTAGGACTCCGCCTTTCCGTCGGTGCTGCCCCACGGATTCCATATCTTTTCCCAGCCGAGCTCCTCATTCTGCGATTCAAACATGAGCCTGTCGCCGTACTCCTTGAAGCTGTCGGCTATCTGAGTCCACATGGTCTCATATCGTGTCATGCATTCGTCCTTATTGTCAGGGAATGTGTTTACCCAGCCGTTATCCCAGTGGATATTGATGATACAGTACATATCGCAGTCGATGACCCAGTCGACGATCTCATGGACTCTTGCGTCAAGATCCTTGTTTATCTTGTAGTCGTCTTCCATGAGGTTGGACCATGCAACGGGAACACGGACAACTCCGAAGCCCTCGTCAGCCATGCCCTGTATCATTTCCCTTGTGATAACAGGACTGCCCCATGCGGTTTCGTACTCCTCCACTGTGAGGATACCGTCGCCCCACTGCTTGTCAACGTCGGCTATCCAGTCACCGCAGGCTTCCATTGTGTTTCCGAGGTTGATGCCGATCCCCATATCGCGGACTATCTCCATAGTCGTCATATCGCGCATCTCGTTACCGGCGGCGTTTGAAAGGCTGTTCTGCTGCAGCGCATAGGGCTCGGTTACAAGCATGAGAGCAAGAACAGTGCTTATGACCTGTTTTTTCATAGAAATTCCTCCGTAATTATAATATCCCATAAAAACGAAACTGTTACCCAATGCTATTATAGCACATTCAGCACGAAAGTGCAACATGATTTTGATATATTTAAATAAAATAGGTATTGAAATTGCTATTATTAAGAAATAAAAGTGAAATTGTACACTTAAAGTGCAAAAAACGGTGCGGCATTAGCCGCACCAACGAAGGATTATTCAATTACTGTATTGGTCTGATACTTTCAGCTCTTTTTTTTTAATCTTTTCTCTCAGGATTTCAATAGGCACGGGCTTGCTGAACAGGTAGCCCTGAGCGCGGTTACAGCCGATAGATGCGAGGAAATCAAACTGTTCCTTTGTTTCCACACCCTCGGTAAGAGAGAGCATTTTGAGCTGTTTTGAAAGACTTACTATATTTTCAAGTATAGGTCTTGTCTTTTCGTTGCTGCTGAAGCCCGAAAGGAACTTCATATCTATCTTTAGGACATCAAACTGATAATCCTTCAGGACGTTCAGCGAAGAATAGCCGCTTCCGAAGTCGTCCAGCCATACCTTGTAGCCAAATTCGCGGAGCCTCTTGATAGCAGACGGCAGGAATTCCTGCTGGTCTGTAAGGGCGCTTTCGGTGACCTCAATATCAATAAATTCCTTTGGGACTTTATATTTTTCAACAGTTTCGCACAGGAATCCCACGATATCGCAAAGCTCAAAGTCAAGTCTCGAGAAATTCAGTGATACGGGAACAAAAGGCTTGTTATTATCTACAGAATCGCGATAATCCCTGCAAACCGACTCTATTATGCACTGGTCGAGCTTGTGTATCTGACGGTACTCCTCGAGTATCTCAATGAAAAGACCGGGGGAGAGCAGTCCGTAATTTGGATCCTGCCACCGTGCAAGTGCTTCAAGTCCGCATATTTCGCTGTTTTCAGTGAGAACGATAGGCTGATAATACACCTGTATGTAACCGTTTTCGATAGCAGTGTCGATATTGTTGACGATATAATGCTTGAGCTGGAACCTGTCCTCGAGGGTCTTGTCGTACATTCTGAAAGTGCGGTCGTAGTGTTTCTTAATGCTGTTGCAGGCGAAACGAGCACGGTCACAGGCTAAGCTTACGTCGGCTTCGTCGCCTACAGGCTTATAAGCGCCGCATTTGAGCTCAAGGTGGACTTCCTTCTGGAGCTTCTTTATTTCTCCCGAGATCTGACCGATAGTGTTCTTTGAGCCCTCATAGCTGGTGAGAACAACGAAATGGTCGTCGGAAAACCTTGAGACCAGCGAGCCCTTGAAGGAGTCGTCTATCATGTGAGCTATCTTTATCAGCAGATCGTTTCCTGCATGAAATCCGTATTTTTCGTTGTAGGACTTGAAGTTTTCAATGTCAAAGAAGAGGAAAACGATATTTTCCTTGTCGGTTGTGACGTAATTGAGGAGCTTTTCGGCTTCATTGCGGAAATAGAACATATTATGTATTCCCGTAAGGTCGTCCTCAACGGAGAGCTTCGAGAGATAGGTGTTTATCTCCTGCAAATTCCCGGCTTTCAGCGCCTGTATCCTGATGCCGTTGTAATTTGCTATGCAGACCATGATAGTTGATATCCACATAAAGAAGAAATTGATCTTTGTAGCTTCCGTAACTCCTGTATCAGTCGTATTGGCGATGACCATTTTTTTTATGTTGACCATAGTGTTTACAGCCACCATCTGATCCATCTGAAAGTACAGATACAGGAATGATACGCCCGATATCAGAAAAGCTGCATAGGGACGCCATGTAAGCAGGCACAGTGAGAACAGCTCCATTGTAATGAATGTGAGTATCTGTTCGCCCTTTTCGTAATCATTAAGGGAGACTTTTATGCCGAAAACTATACAAATGACCATGAATACACATTTTGTGATGACAATGACATTGCGGCATTTGAGTTTTCCACGCAGGAATTGTATTGCACAGAAAAGCATTATGCAGCCTGTAGTGAGCAGGACGATGTAGTTTACATAATATTTTTCAAAATAGTGCCAGAAATTGCTTTGGAGATGTTCGCGGAAGATAGTCCGTGTCATACGGATTATCATCCATACTTCGAGCACGATGATAATTGACGACATATAAATGCTTTTTCGCATATTTACATTGTCGAAGTAATCGCGGACATAGGGACTGTGTTTCTCAAAGCCAAGAGATTTCAGAATTGCGCTCATATCATACCCCCCCCTTAGAAATGTGTTAAAAAACATTTCTAAATAATTCTAACATAATATACTTTTTTTGTCAATAGATATAATGTGAATATAGCATATATTACTATAAACAATAATAAAATCTTTACTTATAGATTATAAGATAATCGCAAAAGGGAAGGGCAGTCAAAAGGCGAAGACTCATATAAAAAAACGGCAAAAGCTCCTGTTTTCAGGAGCTTTTTGCCGTTTGAAAGGAATAAAGATTAAATCTGAATGGTCAGATAAGCAGTTTTCTCATGTAAATTATATCAAATACATCAGCCACGCCGTCCTCGTTAACGTCGCAGGAGTACTGCGGCTTTATCTTTGCGAGGACTGAGCCCTGACAGTACACAAGGTCTGCAACGTTTACGTCGCCGTCACGGTTGAGGTCGCCCTCTGCGGACTTAGGCGGCTGCGTTGTAGTAGTAGTGGTCACAACGGAAACTGAAGCAGTCGTGGTCGTTGTCGATGAGGTAATCGAATAGAATGCAGGATCGAAGTCCTTCTCCGAGATTTCGGGATAAACTAGCTGAGTTATCTTGTAATCGGTAACGGGTGTATGCTTTATGTAGAAGTTTTTGGAGCCCTTCAGGAAGTACTCGTATTTAACTTCTCTTCCGCCTGCACCGTCGAGATCGTCCCATGTTACGTCCATTCCGTACCATTTTCCGTCTTCCATCTGTACGTAATTCCACATATGACCTGCGTTGTCCTCCTCGATGAGGTTTCCGAATACGCATACGCATGGGATATCGAGCCTGTCGCAGATGATCTTGAAAGCTTCGGAATAGCCCTCGCACACAACGCCGGGTTCAACAAGGGCGCCTACAGCGGAGCTGCTGAACTTTGCCTCCAGGTCGTAATATGTGAATTTTGATATATAATCATGTATATTCTTGAGCACTTCGTACCTGTTTGCGCCTGTTACAGGGACTTTTTCAAGAGCTTCATCAAGAAGCTTTCCGTATTCAACAGCGTTTTCACGGGATTTGAAGCCCTCGAGCCATGACGGAACTATAGTCAGCGAGCGTATCTTTACAGTATATCCGCCTGCAAAGAAATCACGGGTTATAGTTGTGTCGGAACCCACGGATATAGCTAAATTCGACGGGTCTATCCAGTAAAGTTCGGGACGGTCGAAGAGAGCGCAGTCGATACCGGGCTTGCAGTTTGTGAAAAGAGCCTCCTGGTATGTTTCGGTATCCTTCTCCGTGAACTTGGAAGGGTCGCGCTCATCGAGCTTTATTGATACAGATCTGGTGAGCTTGACGTTAAAAGGCTGGTCAGTCGGTTCGTCAAGCTTCATCAATGCATTGTACACGGCAAGATTGTTGCCATCAAGTGTGTCGCCGTAATTATAGAAGCCGTCCTTGAAGTTTGAAAGTATCTTCGGCTGACTGCTCAGGTCGATACTGAAAGAATCAAGGTCGCTGAGATATACCTCTGCAGATTCGGAATCAAAATAATCAGGCTCTTCGTTTGCCGCAAAAGCCGAGCAAAGCCCCGAGCACATCAATACAGCGGCTGATGTCACGATTGAAATTGTCGATGTGATCAATTTTTTCATACATAGCCCTCCTAAAGTAGCATTTGATTCCAATTCCCCATGTTTTTTTCTATAAATCTATTATACACAAAATCGCCTAAAATGTCAATCCTTTTCACTCAATATTCATCTAAAATTAACAAGGTTTTTTTAGTAAAAATTGCTATTCCAAATGAGAATATCGCTATATATAGGCGTTAGTGCTTTAAGCACTAAAAAAAATAGTTTTCTTGCTATATAATTTGTTATATTGTCACTTGAAAATGGGGCTATGCTGTGTTATACTTTTATTTGGAGATTTTGTGCTGTTTTCAGCGCTTAATAATATTTGAAAGGTGAGATTCGGAGAAATGATGTTATCTCAGATGACAAAAGAGGAGCTCAGCGCATTCAAGAGCGAAAACGAAAAGCTTTACGGCGAATTCAGGAGCAAAGGGCTCTGCCTTAATATGGCAAGAGGAAACCCCTGCAAGCAGCAGCTTGAACTGACTGTTGATATGCTTAAAGTTTTTGACGACGGGGATTTTATGAGTGAATGCGGCGCAGATGTCCGCAATTACGGTGTGCCTGACGGTATCCCCGAGGCTAAGAAGTTCTTTTCGGAGATGATAGGTGTTGGCACGGACGAGATAATCATTTTCGGCAATTCGAGCCTTAATGCAATGTTTTTTGCTGTTCAGTGCGCTTACAACAAGGGCATTCTCGGCAGCAAGCCGTGGTCTCAGTGCGGTAAGGTTAAGTTCCTTTGCCCTGTTCCCGGCTATGACAGACACTTCAAGGTAACTCAGTTCTTTGACATTGAGATGATAAATATCCCTATGACTCCCACAGGTCCCGATATGGACATGATAGAGGAGCTCGTAAAGAACGATGAGTCCATCAAGGGCATATGGTGCGTACCTCAGTATTCAAATCCTGACGGTATCTGCTACAGCGATGAGACTGTAAAGCGTTTTGCAGCTCTCAAGCCTGCCGCAAAGGACTTCCGTATCTTCTGGGATAACGCATACTGCATCCACCACCTTACAGACGACCCGAAGTACATACTCAATATCCTCGACGAAGCTAAAAAAGTCGGAAATGAAGACATAGTTTACGTTTTCGGCTCGACTTCAAAGATAACTTTCCCGGGCGCAGGCGTTGCCGTAATGGGCGGAAGCAAGAAGAATATCGACGAGCTCAAGAAGTTCCTCGGCATAAGCATTATCAGCCACGACAAGATGAATCAGCTCCGTCACGTCAAGTTCTTCGGTACTTTTGACAATATGCTCGCTCACATGAAGAAGCATATGGCAATAATTGCTCCGAAATTCAGACTTGTCTGTGATAAGCTGGAAAAGGAGATAGCTCCTCTCGGTATCGGAAGCTGGACAGATCCTAAGGGCGGATACTTTATATCATTCAACGCTCCTGACGGCTGTGCAAAGAGGATAGTTCAGCTCTGCAGCGAGGCAGGAGTAACTCTCACAGGCGCAGGCGCAACTTTCCCTTACGGAAAGGACCCTGACGACAAGAATATCAGGATCGCTCCCACATATCCTCCGATAGAGGACCTCGAAAAGGCAATGGAACTCTTCGTGATCTGCGTAAAGATAGCGGCTGCCGAAAAGCTTTTAGCTGAATAAAATTAAGCCCTCTCGTATGTGCGATACTCGTAAAGAAGTATATATGGGACTTATCGGGGGAAACCTTTCTGAGGAAAGGTTCTCCCCCGCCCCCCCTTCCAAAGACTTTTAACCCAAATTTTTCCAAACAGGACGCCCCCTGTAAGATATACAGAGGGCGTTTTTATTATGTCGGGCGTCCTGTTTGGAAAAATTTAAGCTGGAAGTTTTAGGAAAGGAGTTTGAGGAAGAACCCTTTTTCAAAAGGGTTTTCCTCAATAAATTTTCACATATACTTCTCTATGCGTATCACACATAAGAGAGGGCTTTTTGTTATCCTTTTGAGAATACTTCCTTATCAATGACGTCTATATTTGCATTTCTGTCGACCTGAAGAACGCTTCCTACGTCAACATCATCTCCGTAGTATGTGCCCTCGGCAGGTATCTGTATCTGTTTTGTCTCATATCCTGCAGCAACGGGGACTCTCAGCGAGAGAAGATACATTTCAAGTTCGGTCATATTTGTGCTTACGTCAGGTATAACGTCTGAGGCAAGATTCTTGAACATTGACGGCTTGAAGGACTTTAGTTTTGCGAAGATAAGTGACATTACCCTGCGCTGACGCTCAGTGCGCTCGAAGTCGTTGTTTCCGACATTCCTTATACGCGAGTAGGAGAGAGCCTGTTTTCCGTTGAGGTGAAGCTTTCCGCCGCCGCTGAGGAGATCGGAGTTCCTGTCGTCGCCCATGAGCTCGTTCACTTCGGAGATAAGGATTATGTTTATCTGCTCGGCTTCTGCGTCGGAAACTTCGATATCTATTCCGCCCACAGCGTCAACTACCGACACGAATGAGGCAAAATCCACGGATACATAGTCGTCTATGCGGACGTCGAAATTGTATTCGATAGTGTCCATAAGAAGATCGGGACCGCCGTATGCATACGCTGCATTCAGCTTATCCCAGCCGTTATCGGGGATCTCAACATAGCTGTCGCGCATGAAAGATGTCATGATGATCTCATTGGTCTTGCTGTTCATGGAAACGAGTATCATCGAATCGGAACGTCCGCGTTCCTCGGCGCTTCTGCCGTCTGTACCGATGACAAGAACACTTCTTACGTGACCTCTGCCGACATCGCTGGCATAGTGACTGCGCCTTTCAGAGGGTACCTGATTAACCTTTCTTATGAGGCTGACGGAGGTGCATGAATAAACTCCGAACACAAGAAGGAACAGAACAAGGACTACTTTGAATACTCTGCCGACAATTCTTCTGAGCAGGGATTTATGATGCTTCTTTTTCTTTGGCTTCGGCTGCTCCTGAGGGGCTTCCGGTGCAGGTCTTTGCTTTTTTCTGTCCGTCTGTCTGTGGTGAGCAGGAGGGGGAGCAGACGGTAACGGTGCAGGCGCGGGAGCTGAATGTCCCGTTCCGCTGTAATTCTCAGGCGGCTGAGAGTTATAGTCATAGTAATCCCCGTCGCTGTCATCGTGGCGAACAGGCGGCGGAGGAGCGGAAGAATGGGGAAACTGCGGCGGCAGCTGAGACTGCGAATACACAGGCTTTTCCTCCTGAGCGGGAGCATATTCCCGTCTTTGCTGTGTATTCTGCCGGGGAACACGTCTGTTGACTCGTCTGAGCGGCGGCAGTTCGCGTCTTTCTTCCTCATGTTCATCGGGAACTCCCGATATGAGCATTGTTTCTTCATTGTCTGTGTTAGGAATGTTGTTTTCATCTCTGCCGTTATATCTGTGTGGCATAATGAGCTCCTTTCTATGCTTTAAGAACCTGTACCATCAGTGATACAGGTTCTTGTTATGTCATGTTTTCTTGAATTTCACAGCGATATATGTAAGTACTGTCCACGCCAGGTTATAGACCGTGAGGGCTGTAGCCGACATATAAACGTAGTTGTATCTGAACGCCTTTGAGAGTATCAGCAGCATACAGAGCACAAATCCGAGAAGTATTGACGCTGTTTGCAGAATAAGTCCGATTATAGCGGAAAAATGCACGACTTTCGTGCCGATGAGAAGCTCCGCAAGCGATGAGAACTTTCCTGTTGTAGCCATTGAAGCGCTCAGACGAACTGCTTTCTTTGTCTCCTCATAGAAGTCCTCGTGGTGCTTCTTGGGGATTATCCTTGCCATTTCCTCGGGTATACCGAAGAGCTTGTTGAGCTTTTTCACGGTAATGCAGGGGTCTATGCACTTTATGAACGTATAGATCTTGTTTTTGCAGAGCTTTTTTGCCCAGCGCTTTACATATCTGTCAGCAACGATGTCAACAACGAACATAGCCGCGAGATTTCCTGAAATAGACAGGTAAAGAGCTTCCTTTCCGGCGTCTACCGACTCGGCTTCCTGTGACTTCGTGGGAACGCCCTCGATATTGTGGCTGGTCATGAGATCGCGGTTTCCGAAAAGCACGCGCTTGTTGTTTATCCAGCCGCACATACCCATGCCCTCTTCATATGAGTAGTTCTCGATAGGGTAGAGCGAACCGTTCCTGCCTGCGATAACGTCGCTGAAAAGCTGGGACATTATGCTTCCTGCTGTGGAAGTAAGGCTTGCGGCTTCAAGAAAGGCTTCGTCAAGCTTTGTGTTGGAGAATACCTTTATACCGTCAAGTCTGACAGTACCTTCGGGGAAGAGGGTATTTGCGTCGATAAGTATGGAATTTGTATCATAGAAGTCGTCAACGCTCTGATAACCCAGCATAATTCCCTTATTCTTGATGGCGCTTTTGGAAACGTTTTCAAGGGGGATATTTACAACGAAAGGCATAGCGATACAGGACGTAGCGCAGATTATCATGCTGAATATTGAAAATCCGAACGCTGCGGAATCCAGTGTGAATAAATTGCCCTTGCAGAACAGTGTCAGGAAAAACGATACAGCTATTGAAGCAATAAGGCATATGGGTGAAGCCTTTTTGCAGAAATCATCGGTCATATCCGAGGAATAGGTGTATCTCAGGAAGTCCGTGAGGAAGTCCGTCTTACGCATTGAAGCGAGGATAGGGAAGTCGCCGAGAGTGCCTCTTGTAATGCGTTCCGCACGGTCCTCGTCAGTGACATAGGTAATGCCGTGACGGTCGAAATTCTTGGAAACAAAGCGGAAATTCCGCGCCGCTCGCCTGATTATGAGCAGCTTTCCGATAGAATTGATGAAAAGCGCAAGTATTCCCACGGGCATATAAATGTGTATGTTTTCCGTCCTGATGAGCTCTGGACTGAGAAAAGCTGGGATTATGGCTATAAGACAGGACAGAGCCGTGACTGCCGTCATTGAGTCGCTGTCAGCTTTCATGGTGAAAAGCTTCCGTATTCCCTTTGTTATTACCGCCATGGACGAAAGTATGGAAACAGCTCCGAGAACGAGATGTACCGTGAGGTATGTCTTGATATGCGACATACTGAAAGCGTCTATTATAGGCAGATCGAACTGATTTGCAAGAGTGATGAAAAGACTGAGGAAAGCTGTCATCGCGAGTATCACCACTCTTACGGAGATAGTGCTTTTCAGCTCGTAGATATCTCTTCCCACGTCCTCAACGTCGCCGTAATAGTTGAAATCGACTATCCTTTTTGTACGCTTGTTCTTGGAGTGCACCGACATGAACTCGTCGGCTTCCTGAGTGATGTGAACGTCGAGCTGTCCTGCGTCGATATCAGCCTTTTCACTGAGATTGATGCTTGTGAGCTCCGCACGGGGCGCAGGCTCAACGGGCTTTGCAGCCTCAACAGCGGCAGGCGAGGGGACGATATCGGTTATCTGTTTCTTTCCCTCGGGACTTTCCGCCTCGTTGATTATCTGTATGCGGCTGCGCTTTTTCCTTTTGAACTCGGGAGGAGTGTACATATACTCTCCGTCGGGAGTTTCCTTTGCGTAGGTATAGTCGTTATCCTTGCCGCGGCGTTTTTTCTTGTTCTTCTTGTTTTCCATCTCCTTGGCACGGGTGGACTCGCTCATGCGCCTTATTTTAGGGGCTTCATCGGGAGTCATCTGAACAGGAGTTATAGTGCCTGACGGGATGTTTTTCCTCTGCGGATTTGACTGTATCTCACTGATTGCGTCAGAGCTTACAACAGCTATCTTATGCCGCGCGATATCAGCAGGCTTGGTCTCATCTGCCGGATTGGGATTTCTGAGAGCATTATCGAATAATGCTGATTTTTCATGTGAAATAGGTGGTCTGGACTTAGCTTTCTCTATGATATCGGGGGATTCGACAGTGGAATTGAGTATTTTCTGAGTATCTACCCTGCCTGCCGCCCTGAGATCCTTGCTGTCCGGAGAATATTCGTCCAGAATATCCTCGAGCGATGGTTTCTGATCCGACATGGTTATCTCCTTATTTAGGGCTTCTGGCGCTGGCGGAGCACTTCATACATGAAGATGCCTGCCGCAACGGAAGCATTGAGTGAATTTATTTTTCCGAGCATCGGAAGTTTTATCATAAAATCGCATTTTTTCTGAACGAGCTGGCTCATACCGAAGCCTTCGGAGCCTATGACAAGAGCAACTCCGCCTGTGAAGTCTGTCGCGGTGTAGTCGGCTCCCGAAGCGTCCGTACCGTATATCCAGACGCCGTTATCCTTGAGAGTGTCGATGCACGAAGCGAGATTTGACACTCTTGCCACGGGAACATAGCTCGCCGCACCTGCTGAGGTCTTGAATACCGTGGAATTAAGGGAAGCGCTCCTGCGTTTCGGTATGATAACGCCGTCTGCTCCCGATGTCTCGGCAGTACGGATTATAGCACCGAGGTTGTGGGGATCCTCTATTTCGTCGCAGATGATGATAAAGGGCTTGGTACCTTTTTTGCGGGAAACCTCAAGTATATCCTCAACGGTGACATATTCGCCGCAGGCACCCTCTGCAACGACTCCCTGATGAGAAGCGCCGTCGGAAAGCCTTGAAAGCTTCTTGTCGTCTGCGTCCTTGACTACGACGCCCCTGTCCTTGGCAAGCTTTCGGATAACGCCGAGACTTCCGCCGTTTCCGTTTATATAGACAGTATCTATGTTAGCGCCCGATTTAAGCGCCTCGATGACGGGATTTCTGCCGCATATGAGGTTTGCGGACTTTTCGGTAGTATTTTTATCTTTTTCCATATCTTACAGCGGGCACGAAGCGCCCATGCTCCTTTTGTTCTGTATATTTCAGTTTACTGCATATTTCCGGAAAGGAAACGATATTTTCATTATACCATTAATGATATGAAATTACAAGTATTTTTTTCGCACAGACTTTTTCTGTGTATACCAAATAATTATTGCCCTATAGTAATTACCGAAAGCTCGGGACGATTGAAGATACGGGGAATGAATATCATCCGCAGTGGTCTTGCGAGTCCGCGGCTGATGATATGCGTCGTACTGCCGTATTCATACATACCCGTTGTATAATCGGGAAGTATGCCCTGATCCGGAGCATACAGCCCCTGATCCAGTAGTTTGGGCAGTCTCCACTGACCGCCGTGGGCGTGTCCCGAAAGGATAAGGTCGAATTGCCTGCCAGTGCCGCTGTTTCGGTAGCTGTCTATCTGCTCGGGCTGATGCGCTAAAAGTATATTGTAACAGCTGTCGTCGAGAGTATCGAAGCACTCCTCGAGCTGAGTTCTTTTCTTTCCCCAGGCTGTATCGTCAAGAGCGCCGTAGATACGTATATCCTGCCCTTTTACGCTTATTTCCCTGTATTCTCCGAGAAGTAAGGGACAGAGCTTACGTACTTCTTCGTAAAACTCTTCCTTATCGTCGCGCATTTCTTCGTGATTTCCTGGAGTATAAACACAGGGATACTCTTTGCTGAGTTCTGAGATAAGGTGCAGGGCGTACTTCGTACCGCCGTATGCGTCGATAACGTCGCCGCCGAAAACTACTATATCGGGGGAGCTGTTCTTAACTTCACGTATGAGCTTTGACTGCTTTGTGTCGCCGTAAAAGCAGTTATGAAGGTCTGATATGAAAACTATCCTGATACTTTCGTCAAGCTTGTCCGTTTTCACGTTATATATGATGGTTTTCATGGTAAAGCCCCATGCGGAAAGAGCAGACAGGATCAGCAGTACCGCGGCAATAATGAGCCGCTTTTTCAGCTTTTTTGACATCATCTGCCTCTTTCGGATATTATGTTTATCATGTCGCCCACATTTTTCATTGATGAGACCTCTCTCATCTTGAAACGCAGACCGAATTCGTTTTCCACAGCCGCAACAAGATTGATATGAGCAAGACTGTCCCAGTCTTCGATATCGTCAGCGGTTGTTCTTTCGCTAACGGATATAGTCCTGTCATCGAATACATCCCTGAAAACTTCGTTAAGGCGCGGGATTATTTCATTTGTGTTCATCTTCGTTCTCCTTTTCAAGAATTTTTATGACTTTATTCCTGTTTTGGTATCCTTCAAGGTCTAAATGCCATACAGAATCGCCGTTTTCATGCTTCTCATCGGGCGTAAAGCCGAGAGTGCCGTAAAGCCCGGCTACCATGCTGTTTTTCGGGGTTTTATAGTAATACCCCTTTATAGTTCTTATACCTTTTTCCTTTGCATGACGCACAAGCTCGTCAAGCATTGCAAGTTCCATATCTCTTTTGAGGACACGGCAGCTCATGAGCCACAGCTCCATATGGAGGATATCGCCGTCTATCCTGCCGATAACCACGGAAACAATGCCGTTATCGCCGAATTTATCGAGAAGCTTTCCGCAAAGGCAGATATGGCCGGAGCTCTGACTGACCTCCTGTATCTCATTCTCGGTGTAGCGGCGAGTGGTAAGGTTGAACTGGTTGCTCTTATTGATGAGCTGAGTGATACGCTGTATGTAAACAGGTTTGAAACCGCATATAACAGCGTTCATTTCAAGGCTTGCGAGGTAGTCCGCATAGCTGCCGAAGCTCTTCATCTGAGCAGCTCTCTGAGCGTTGGCAGCGTACATCTCCGAGCGGCGCAGGTCGTCGTCCGAGACCGAAGTCACCTCGAAATATCCGCCTCGTGTAAGCTTATACATAGCGTCATGGACGCTGCTTGAATGAATGGTCTGCACCATCGGGAGCTGTCCTTCAACGATAGCGCATTCCGCAGGATTATCGTCTATGAATACGAAGCTGTCAGGTCCGAGATTGAGCTCCTGAGCCGATTCGGCAATATTACGGTCCTTTGGCTCCCAGTTTGCCTTTATGGATACGAAATCCGACTTTTTCAGTACGCTGCTCGGGTGTTCAAGTCCCGAAAGAGCGTTTTCTTCGTCATTTTTGGAGCATATTGCAAGGAGCACGCCATAATCCTTATAGCCTCTGATAAAGCTCTGAAACTCCGTGAAAGACTGTCCCACAGCGGTCTCGGGGCCTATCTCGATACCGTCCTGACCGTCATCACCTATGACTCCACCCCATAGAGTATTATCGAGGTCAAGGTCTATGACCTTGTGGTTCTTTCCGTACAGTGACTTGATAATGCAGGCAAGACTGTATGCAAGGTCGGGGATAACAGCAGTGCTCATAGCATATTTGTAAAGATACCATGCCTCCGTGTCGTGCCAGTTTGTTAGTCCGCAGACAGCGGAAAGATAGTTGATATCATGTATATACAGACCGTTTACCGAACGCGCATAGTCCGAGAGCATAACGTTGAGTCTCTCAATGAACGCTGCGTGGCCGGTATTTCCCCAACAGTCGTAGCTTCCCGTATGCCTGAAAAGCGGTAGCTCGAAATTGTTCTGTATTATGGGGCAGTTGAAGCGCTGCATAAGACTTTCCCACACCTGACGGAAATACGCGAACTGTTCATTGAGGTCCCTTTCGACCTGTTCGGGTCTTACAGCAGGACCGGCGGGGAGCTTTGTGAGATTGCGCGAGGTGGTGTGGATATATATGACGTCGGGGGCAAAGCTTTCAAGTTCAGGATTGCCGAAAACGGCGTCTTCATAGAATTTATTGTACTCAGACTGGTAAAACTCGGGCTCTATGCCGAAATTGAGCAGAAAAAGCTCCAGGGCGGCAACTGCATGATCGGTAGTCGAGCCTCCAAGTACGGCAATTTTCTTTTTTATACGTACTGTTCCGTCAGACAGGAGCTGCTTTCTGAGGGCAGGTCTGCGGCGCAGTATATTCTGACTGTCAAAAGGAAAGCAGAGTTCTTTCATTTTTTCTCCTATTTTATGAGATTATTGTAGATATTGTAGCGGTTCACGCCGACTGCCGAGAAGGAGCACATTGAGAACAGCAGGTCGGTAGCCTGAACGTTCCTGATGAAATCGGCGGCATTGAGGTCGAAATACCTGATGTCGCAGAGGTAAATGTGCTCAAACGAGCTTGTAAGCATGGGAAGCAGAGCGTTTCCGTAGCTGTCCTTGAAGATCACAAGAGTTCTTCCGTTCCTGCATTCGGTGTTCACATGGACGATTCTTTCATCGCCGCCGAATACCATATAGTATCCCGAATTCGGCATCTGTGACGGGTCAAGGAGCAGGTCGGCGGCAACGGGATTTCCGAAATGAGTATCATACTGCGTCACGCTGACGTTTGTCCTTGGTTTGTAGTATACGAAATCCTCGGGATTATTCAGCAGAGTCGCGCTCTGCGTGTACATATAGAGAGTTCCCACATAGCCCGGGAGAGTCACCTTTTCGTACTCAGAGATATCGGGAAAAGGCACTCCTGCCGTCAGAGCAAACTGCTGTGCGGCATAATAAGCGCCGAGGGGCTGCCAGTGATGGTCGGTGCGCGAGTAAATGGGCTCGTCCTTGTGTGCTTCAAGAGCCGTGTATGCGTCTACGGACATAACGTTGCCGAGAGCGGCTTCTATCCTGTCAAAGTCCTCTTTTTCACTCTGAGCGAGGTTTTTGTACTCGTCGGGGAGATAGAAAGAGCTTGCGGTAGGGAGCACCATTGAATAGATATTCACATTCGGGAGAGCTTCCTTATAGGCATTGAGATATGAGGCATATTCCTGTTCAGAGCCCCATGCGCCGCCGTAGAGGTTAACACCGCGCTTGTTTACGATCAGGATATTGTTCGTGAGCTCTCCGTCGGCAGTTTTATCTTCTTCAGGCTCGGTCACAGTGGTTGTCGGCTGCTCTACGGCAATAGTTGTAAGAGTGCGGACTGACGCCGTTGTTGCAGCGGTCGTTGTTGCAGCAGCTGCGGGCTTTTCAAAGCCGCTGCCGTAGAGCTCGGCTTTTTCGCCGCCGTATTTCATGCCCTTGAGCGGCATGAGCATATCGGCGATGAATTCTTTTATATCGGCCCTTGCGTGGACAGTATCATCGAAATAATCCGCGATACCATCTGTGAAATCACCGCTTGTATAGGATTTTACGCTGAATTTCGGGAATTTTGTCAGTAAACGGTTCTCGTCGTCAGCTTTTGTCTCATGTGGCAGAAGCGTTACATATACGAATCCGCCTGCAAAAACAGCGCTGATAAGCAGTATATTTGCAAGTGAAATGCGGTTCATAGCTTTTTTGCGCTGCTGTTTTTTCAGTTTTTTTGCTTTTATGGGAATGTCTATGGAAGTTCCCTGACGGTCCGAGGCCTCTATGGAAATAGCAGGTTCTGGACGTCTGTTTGTCTCTGCGGAGCTGTTTTTTTCTTTTTCTCCGTCCGTGTTCTTTGTGTTCTTGCTCATTATGTGTTCCTCTTGTCAGAATTGGTAATAAAGGAATGGGGAAGTAGTCGCGTCAACAAGCACGATGCTCGTTATCACCAGCAGCAGTGCGGAAACAACGGCAGCTGCCGAGGAGATAGTAGCTTTTGCGGCAAAACGCTTGTCCGTAACATTCTTTATGGTGCGTATAAGCGGGAAACAGCAGATGACCGCCACAGCGATAAGGAAGATGTTGTTTACCAAGGATATCTTGTCCTGTACTGCGACAAAGCCGTTTTTTCCGAAGCCGAAAGCTGTCCTGAAGAATGTTCCGAGCTTTCCGAGATCCTCGAAGTAGAATATGGCAAAGCCGATGATTATAACGAACTTGCTGTAGATGTGGCGTATGAAAACAGGTACCTTTTTCATCTTTTTCTTTCCGATAAGCAGCTCGATGAAAATGAAAAGCCCGTAGTAAAGACCCCAGATGACATAGTTCCAGCTTGCACCGTGCCATATGCCGGTACAGAGCCATACGAGGAAGAGTCCGCCGTATTTTCTGCGCTTGCCGAATATTGGTATGTAGAGGAGATAATCACGGAAAAAGGTTCCGAGGGAGATATGCCAGCGCTGCCAGAACTCCGTAATGTCTTTGCACATAAAAGGATGATCGAAGTTTTCGTAAAAGTGGAAGCCGAAAACGCGTCCAAGACCGATAGCAATATCGGAATATCCCGAAAAGTCAAAATATATCTGCATTCCGTATGCTATGGCGCCGTACCATGCTCCAAGCATGGTCGAGCCGCCTATATTGCCGAGAAAACTTTCAGCTATAAGGCTGAGCTGGTCTGCAAGCAGGACTTTTTTCGCAAGACCGAGGGCAACTCTGTTCAGACCGTATGAAACGTCGCTCATCAGAATGGTACGCTCGTTTATCTCCTTTTCAATGGAGCTGTATCTTACGATAGGACCTGCGATGAGCTGAGGGAATAGCGTGAGGAAGAGCAGAAAGTTCTTGAAGCTCTTCTGTGGCTTTACCTTTTCCCAGTGACAGTCGATAATGTACGAAATGGTCTGGAAGGTGTAAAAGCTGATACCTATAGGCAGCCTTATATCTGGGACAGGCAATGAGCATGAAAAAAGGGCGTTGATATTTTCCACGATAAAGCCGCTGTATTTGAATACGCCGAGCATGAGAAGGTCGTATACCACAGCGGTAACAGTCGCGGCAGTATCTCCGGCCCTGCCCTGATACTTTCCGATGAAAAGCGCAGCAGCGTAGTTGACTACGGCTGTTGCCAGCATAAGGAAAATATAAACGGGCTCGCCCCAGGCATAAAAAATCAGCGAGAAAATGATCAACACCGTATTTTTATGTTTGGTCCCTCTTGCCAGTGCATAGCACAACAGGCAGACAGGGAGAAAAATATATATGAAGAATAGTCTCGAAAATACCATTTTGTTCTACCGCCTTGCTGCATTTGTTTATATATCTGTTTGTTTACCGCGTAAAAGCAGTCGCAGCAATAAAAATCATAAATTTTATATATTTTTGTTATCTGATTTTTATAAAAGCATATTTTATGCTATTATATTAATTATACAACAATATCCAAACAATTGCAATAGGAAAAGACAGAGATTTTCATTTTTTTCATAGTTTCGGCGCTGCTGCATAAACTGAAAAATCCCCCTGCCGAAAGCAAGGGGATTGTGCATTTGTATTATATGGCCTCTTTTTCCTGCCATTCCCTGCGGAATTCCGTAGGCGTCATGCCGAGACCGTTCTTGAACTGCCTGTTGAAATACGAAGCGTTTGGATATCCGACCAGCTCTGCCACCTTATTTATGGAATACTCGGGCTTTTTAAGGAGCTCCGCAGCCTTGTCAAGGCGGCTGTTGATGATATCCTTTGATATGCTGACACCGAAGGTCTCGGAGTAGAGGTGCTGTAATCTTGAGCGGCTGAGGGATATATCCGCTGCCATTTCGTCGATGGTCCATGACCTTGACGGCCAGCGGTAAATGCTTTCGCGGAGCCATAGGAGCTTCTCCACGTAAAGTCCCTCATGGACGGTGTTGAATCTTCTGAGATCAGAAACGCTCTCGTTCAGCTTTCGGAGAAGCAGCCTGAAATAGAGGTCAACGGACTCCTCCCTGTTTTTGTTTGTGGAGTAGTATTCAAGGCTCATGCTTTGGATAAGCGACGACATCTGTGAAAGATCGGCGGCAGGAACGACCTTGTTGAGCGGTATGCTGAGGTCGTTTATGAGTTGTATCTCCTCGGAAGTGGGGATAAAGCTGATACTGTCCTCGATAAAGCTTATATCATCGCTCCGATAGCTGAAAGGCTGTTCTGGAGTGAGCATAACGAAAGAATGCTCGGGAGAGGGGATCTCCTTTTCGCCGATAGTGAATACAGCCTTTGCCTTGACAACGAGCAGCAGCCATAAGCCTGCGCCCTCTCTGCGTTCAAAGCTGAAAATACGCTCTCTTTTATGATCTGAAGTAATATTTTCTATCCTCATAAAACCGCTCCTCCTGATAACCGGCAGTAAAAATCTCTGTTTGTATTCTAACATGATAGCACAAAGGTGTCAAACTGTTTATAGTAATTTTATGATATTTCAAGCAATTTAATGACATATTTATTACAATATAATGATTAACGATGGAAGTGTACAGCACGATACTTCTATACTTGTTGACAAAAAAGCCTGTTTGCTGTATAATTAAAAGCTGATAAACATTATTTTTGAAAGAATGATGATAATGAAAAAAATCGTAACGATACAGGACATATCATGTTTCGGGAAATGCTCGCTGACAGTGGCTCTGCCGATAATTTCGGCAATGGGGATAGAAACGGCGGTAATTCCCACAGCAGTTCTCTCGACTCACACCGGCGAGGGCTTTAAGGATTACACTTTCCGCGACCTCACCAGCGATATCCCTGCCATTGCAAAGCACTGGAAAAGCATGGAGCTTAAATTCGACGCGCTTTACACGGGCTATCTCGGTTCGCCCGAGCAGGTGGAGATAGTTTCCGACTTTTTCAACGACTTCGGCAGATCTGACAACGTGATAATCGTCGATCCCGTTCTTGGCGACGCAGGAAAGCTTTATGCAGGCTTTACCGCTGATTTTGTGGAAAAAATGAAGAAGCTCTGTGCGAAAGCAGATTTTATTATTCCGAATATGACGGAAGTCTCATTTCTCCTTGGTATTCCGTATACTGAGGTCTATGACGAGGATTACGTCAAGGACGTTTTACGTAGACTTGCCGCTCTCGGCTGCAAAGTTCCGGTGATAACAGGCGTTCATTATGACGACGAAAAACAGGGAGCTGCCGCTTACGACTCCGAAAAGGACGAGTTTTACTTCTCCTTCGACAAGAATGTGAATTATCGTTTTCACGGTACGGGAGATATTTTCAGCAGCGTATTTACGGGAGCCTGCGCTCTCGGTATGGGACTGCAGCAATGCCTTGACATAGCCGTGAAGTTTACTCTCGACTGTATCGAAGCCACGGTACCCGAGCTTGAAGAAACGTGGTACGGAAGCTGTTTTGAGCTATGCCTCGGAAAGCTCATAGGCTACGTCAGGGAGAAATAAGCGCCATGACAGATATTATAAGGCTTACAGCCGTATTTATCAGGGCGAATGCCGGTTCTGCGGAAGCTGTGAAAGCTGCCGACGCCCTTGCAGATATGACCGAAGGCAGTATCCCTATGGAAGAAGCCGTTTACGTTATATCCGGTCTGCTGAACAGGGAGCTTGAAGTCAGGGAGTGCGTTCCTAACGCGGAAACTGCCTTTGTGCTTGCTTCACTAAAGGAGCTGCGGAAAGCTCTCCACGACGGCAGCACGGGATCTGCATATGATATAGCCGATATTTTGCAGGCTCTCCCTGAAAAAGAGTATCTGAGCGACAAAAAAGCCGTTTCAGCGTTCAATAGGACATATATAATCAAGTTCAATAAAAAACACGGGACAAAGCTCCCGTTGATAGTGTGAAAGAGCAGCCGTGAGCTGCTCTTTTTTTATACCATTTATTCCCTGTGTTTACCGCGCAGCTCAGCGGCAATAATATCCTTGTAATTCAACGCGGAGGATATATCATGGCATATAATAAAGTGGTAATTGCAGGGATAAATACGTCGGAGCTGGAGGTACTGAAGGAAGAGGAAAAAATAGCCTTACTGAAAGAAATACGCGCAACAGGCAGCAAGGCTGCCCGTGACAAGCTGATAAACGGCAATCTCAGGCTGGTCCTCAGCGTCATACAGAGGTTTACAGGCAGGGGAGAGGACATAGACGACCTGTTTCAGATAGGCGTTATCGGGCTTATCAAGGCGATAAACAATTTTGACCTTTCAAAGGAAGTCCGCTTCTCGACATACTGCGTACCAATGATAAGCGGCGAGCTCAGACGCTATCTCCGCGACAACAGCCATGTAAAGGTGAGCCGTTCACTGCGCGACCTCGCTTACAAAGCCATACAGGCAAAGGAGAGACTTACGGTCTCGCTTTGCCGCGAGCCGAATACGGAGGAGATCGCAAAGGAAATAAATGAAAAACGCTCCGACGTTGTCATAGCCCTCGAGAGCATAAGCGACCCTGTTTCGCTTTACGAGCCTGTCTATTCCGATTCCGAGGATACGCTGTATATCATGGATCAGGTCAGCGATATGAACGACGTTGAGAGCAGAATGGACGAGCTTGCCATACGCGACGCTATCCGCGACCTCGACGAGCGCGAGAGGAATATCCTCTATCTCAGGTTTTTCTGCGGGAAAACGCAGATGGAGGTCGCCGGTGAGATAGGCATATCACAGGCGCAGGTCTCGCGGCTGGAAAAAGGAGCCATTAGCAGGATTAAAAACAGTATATGAAGGGGGTGCACTCCTTTGGCGGATTCACAGGTTATTTTGTTTGTAACGTAAGTTTACGGCACGGTAGCCCGCTTTTCCGTTAAGAGGAGCAGCCTGAATATCCTGTTTATTTACAAACTGTTAACAAGTCTCGGAAACAGTACTTTCCGTATAAAAAAATTTGCCGAAATATTGCCGCTCATACTTGAAAAGTTCATACTTTGATGATATAATGTTCTTATGTAGGGATTACTACAAATATTGCAGAAAGGGGGTCTCGCCATGGAGATACTGTTCTGGGCATTGGCTGTTGTCGCTTTTGTGATCGCAGAGGTACTGACGATACAGCTCGTATCCATATGGTTTGCGGCAGGCGCGCTTGTAACGCTGCTTATGACCTATTTCTTCGAGCTGTCATGGATCGAGCAGCTGGGGGTATTCATAGCTGCTTCGACTGTATTCCTTATCATGAGCCTGCCGCTTATAAAAAAGCGGAAGAAAAGCAGGGCAGTTGCCACAAATGCCGATCTTGACGTCGGCAGGCACGCCACAGTTATTGAAGAAATAAACTGTGACAAAGGTACGGGACGAGTCACTTTAAGCGGGGTAAACTGGAGTGCTGTTCCCGAAAACGAGAACGAGGTCATACCAGAAGGGACTGTCGTTATCGTAAAAAAGGTCATGGGTGCAAAATTGCTTGTTGCTCCCGAAAAGTAATTACATATCGCTATTTATTTTATTTGGAGGTACTTAAAAATGGATAATCCGGGCGTATTTATTGTTTTCTTGGTTATAATCTTCTTACTTTTCATCATCATCAGATGCTTCAGGATAGTTCCTCAGGCACACGTTTTCGTTATTGAGCGACTTGGTTCGTTCCACGCTGAATGGGAGACAGGACTTCATATCCTCGTTCCTTTCATCGACAGGATCGCAGGCAAGGTATCACTCAAGGAAAAGGTCGTAGACTTCAAGCCGCAGCCTGTTATCACAAAGGATAACGTTACAATGCAGATAGATACTGTTGTGTTCTATCAGGTTACTGACGCAAAGCAGTACATCTACGGTGTTGAAAGACCTCTCGCAGCCATCGAAAACCTTTCGGCAACAACTCTCCGTAACATCATCGGTGAAATGGAACTCGACGCAACTCTTACTTCAAGAGACGTCATCAATACAAAGATCACTTCTATCCTTGATCAGGCTACAGACCGCTGGGGTATCAAGGTAAACCGCGTAGAGCTCAAGAATATTCTTCCTCCCCGTGAGATCCAGGACGCTATGGAGAAGCAGATGAAGGCTGAGCGTGAGCGCCGTGAGAAGATACTTCAGGCAGAGGGTGACAAGAAGTCTCAGATCCTCGTTGCGGAAGGTGAAAAGGAGTCTCAGATACTCCGCGCACAGGCTAAGAAGGAAGCTCAGATCCTCGAAGCAGAGGCTGAGAAGCAGGCAATGGTTCTCAGAGCCGACGCTGTAAGAGAGCAGAAGATACTCGAGGCTACCGGTGAAGCAAAGGCTATCGAAATGGTACAGGAGGCGCTTGCTGAAAGTATCGTAAAGCTGAACAATGCTAATCCTAACGACAGAGTTATCCAGCTCAAGTCGCTTGAATCCTTTGCAAAGGCAGCTGACGGCAAGGCTACAAAGATCATTATCCCGAGCGAGATACAGGGACTTGCAGGACTTGCAACTGGTCTCAAGGCTATCGTTGAGAACGATAATCGCAGCGCAAAGTAATAAACTTATTATAACAGAAGCAGCCATAAAGGAGCAATTGTTCCTTTATGGCTGTTTTTTTATTTATCCATTACCCGGCGTGGTCTGCATGATGACGCGATTTTTTCGTATTCTTTCCTGTCAAAGCACCAGCTGCACTCTGATAGCCAGTCGATATTTTCCTCGTTCTGATAGCAGGGGAAAGTGTAGTTGATATGTCTGCGATAGAGCTCCTCCGACCAGTTTGCAGAGATCCATTCGCGCCATTCATAGCTGTCAACTTCAAGAAAAGCGGCGTCTCTGTAAGTTATCCAGTCATCGTCGGAGAATGTGTCAACAAAGACGATACCATGCTCTTTTTGTTCCTTATGGCTCTCGACCGAGTGGTTTACTCTGCCGATACGCTTCCATTTGACGGTGTTTTCAGTCTTTTCCATGTCTGCGACTATTACTGTGCAGGAAAAATCCATATCCTCGGGACAGGACAGTATCGGCAGGTTCAGCTTGTCTTTTTGCAACAGGAAACGCATGAAACGGGCGTCGCCGTCGTTTTCAAATTCACCGTTCCACGTAATTGCAAGTCCGTCGGAAAGCTCACTGTCAGCTCTGCGGAGATATTCGTGGAGCGGCTTTTTATCTATTAGAAAAACATCGTTTTCATAGCCTTTTGACGTCGTAATGGTTTTGATCTCAAGAGTATTCATAATTCACCGCCTTCGTTTATCTTAAAAATATTATAAAGCTTGCAAATGAAAAAGTAAATGCATACTTTTACATCTTCTGAATAGTTTACAGAAAATTCATATTTTCAATGTCCAAATACCTATGCTTTATACGCAGAGAGCTGCGGACTTCAATGGCGACGAAATGGTAGACGCAGTTGACGCTTCCAATATCCTTGCTTACTATGCACAAGTTTCGACTTCTCATGAATGAGGGATAAAGATATAACATAAATGTGAGAACACAGAAAGTTTCAGCCCCTTAATGATCATAACAGGAAAGCTCCGCATAGTGCGGAGCTTTTCTGCAGCTTATACTGTCTTATGAAACGGGAACGAATACAAGCTTATCGTTCTCTATTCTGAGCCTGCCATTTTCGCCCATACTCATATTTTCTGCCCAGTTGCTGTTTGAAACGCTTTCATAGTCGGTTTTACGGACAAACAATTCATTGTTTTCCATGAAAAGAATGTAATCGTATTCCATTCTGTCCCAAAGAGTATATTCCTTTTCGTTTCGCAGGTCGTATACGATTATGTGTTCATCAATGATGCCGCTGCCGAATGAAACTGTCATACAAAGCTCTGGAGAACCGTCGCCGTTGATATCTGTGAAATAGGCGTTCCACACCGGCATTCCACTGATCGAAGTTATTTGTGTTCCGTTCTTCTCAACAGAAATAGTGTACTCATGTCCTTTCCAGCTGAAAACAACATCGGGGAATGCAGAAATTATTCTCTTTTCAGAAAAGTTTCCGTAATTATACCTATCTGCTGAGTTCCAGAAATTACGCCAGCAATAAACGGAATCACCGCTTACATCGATTTTTACGGGCTTTACTGTATTTTGCAGGACAGATAACGCATAATCATTCAGGGCTTTCAGTCCTTTGGATTCTACCTCATAGCTGTCAAAGTCGTTAATGCCGAAATCCGCTCCCTTGATGCCGAGCTTAACCGTTCTTCCGTTATTAGCCGTTATTACAATGTTTGTGTAGTTCATGCTCGACGAAGCATAATTGCCGCCTTTTGCGATAAGCCTGATATTTTCGATAAGCGGGCATATCTCCTTTATCTGATCGTATGTAAGCTTTTCGGGAGTGATATTTGACAAGGCTGTGCTTGACACCTCAATGCTTTTTATACCGTCAGGATGGAGTGAGTCTCCACACATCAGTTTATCGCGGAGAACCTGCATTATAGAAACAGGCACCTGTGCCGCGTTTAAAAATTCCTCAACATTATTGCTGCGGATATCAATGCTTTCTCCCGTAGAATCTCTGAAAAGCTTGATATAAATGGGCTTTTCCGAGAGATCGCCTCCGCCCACTTTGAGAGTATAGCCTTCATTTGTGCAGAACTGCCATATATAGAGTCCCGAACCGATGTCCGTGTAGTTGTACTCCTCGAAATCCGACCATGTCAGGTCGTCCTTCTTTGCGGAAAGTGCAATGATATCCTTTGTTGTCATTATCTTTGCCTTTGGCTGGGCGATGTACGGGTTTTCAGTAGTTACGTGGGTAGTTGTATTTGCTTTGGTGGTCTTTTTGGTTGTATCAGTTTTTGCAGCTGTGGTTTTTGTTGTGTTTGTAAAATACGCTCCCGGACCTGCCTTTACGGTTGGGCGCGTTAGATCGCTTTTTGCCGAGGCTTTAGTCACAGTTGTTTTTGTTTCGGAATTTTCCGTATCTTTTCCGTTTTTACTGTCAGAAGCTGTCGTGACAACGGTGGTTTCGGAAGATGAATGCTCATTTTCTGAAATAGTTGCCTGTGCTTTGGCTGTTACCGTAGCCAAAACGTCCTGAGAATCATCTGTCGGCAGAGTCATATTTTCTTTCGTTTTAAGCAATACAGCCATACTTCCGCCTATTATCACAAGACAGCACATAACAGCAAGCACCGGATAGAACCTTGGAGCTCTGCGTACAGGCTCAGCCTTCATGAGCTCGACCTGTTCATAATCGGAATCGATTCGTGAAAGGCACTTATTGTAAATACGCTCGGAAGTACTGCTGTCGGCAGCCTGTTTTTTTCCTGCAATGCGCTCAATGGTCTTGTCATCGGCGTTATGCAGTATATCTGAAATGCTCTTTTTCATAATTATCCTCCTTTACAGTGTGATATCCATATCCGTAAGGGCTGCTTTCAGCTTTTTCAGAGCTCTGCGGAGTCTGCTCCTAACGGTTATGGGATTCATTCCGAGTATCCTTGCGGTCTCGGCGGAGTTCCTGTCGTAGAAATACTTCTGTATGATTATCGAGGAGTCGGGCTCGCCCAGCTCTTCGATCTTATTTAGCAGTATAGCCGATATGCTGGAGCTTTCAGCTTTTGCTTCGAGATCGACGTCTGAGGGGAACTCGGGAGAGTTTTCATCGTCAATGGGAACTTTTTTCTTCGATGAAAGAGAGCGTTTCATGTCTATTGCCCGACGTTTGGCGGAAGTTCCTATATATGCCTTGAGGGAGCCTTCGCGTTCGGCATTGTAGCTGAGAGCCACGTCGCTGAGAACATCAGCTGTGCAGTCCTCGATATCGCTGCGGCTTGCCACGCCGCGGAGAGTATTGTACACGATAGTGTAAGCATAGCTCCAGTATTCGTCGAACATTACGCGGAAGCCGTCGCTTTTCGACCTCTGCATGGCGTTTTTTATCTCTTTTTCATTCATCGTCCCACCTCCCCCTTGCGGAAAAGCTTTGCGTATACGTTCTGCTTTCATTATACACATACGGAGAGCATATGTAAAGTGTTGCATGACAAGGAAAATAAAAATGTAAAACAAAAACGTTATTGTTAGCTCTTTTGCGCCATTCACAATTAGTTAAGTTTTATTTTTAGATTTAATGTTGCTTTTAGACAAAATGTATGATATAATACAATATGAGGTCATTAGATATTTTAATGTCTTAATGATATAGAATAAGGAGTGAGATTTATGAAAGAGATCCATAATGAGCATTTTTCGGGGGAAAGAGCTCTTTACCAGGCAAACGGACTCAAAATAGGCGGAACTTCCTTCGGTTACGGAGAAGCGCCTCTCAAACGCAGCAGCTACATAAGACTTGAGGACAGCACTTTTTCCTGCAAGTTCCCACTGTGGCACAGCGATATGATTAAGCTGAAAAACTGCATGATGACTGAGGACGGACGTGCCGCTATATGGTACTCAAAGGACGTAAGCGCCGATGATATCATCGTTGAAGCGCCCAAGTGTTTCCGCCGCTGCCACGGTATAAGCCTAAGAAATGTGAGCTTTCCCAACGGCGATGAGGTACTGTGGAAGTGCAACAATGTCCGCATTGACAGAGTCAAGGTAAACGGCGATTATTTCGCTATGGACTGCGACGGTATGGAGATATGCGGTCTTGAACTTGTGGGCGCATACGCTTTCGACGGAGTAAAAAACGTAACAGTGCGCGATTCTGTTATTGACTGCCGTGACGCTTTCTGGAACAGTGAGAATATAGTTATTTACAATTCCACTATAAAGGGCAAGTGCTTCGGCTGGAATTCAAAAAATGTATCGCTTATCAACTGCACCGTTGAGAGCCGTGAAGGAATGTGTTACATAGACAATCTTATGATGAAGAACTGCAAGCTCCCGAATACTTCCTTTGCATTTGAGTATTCTGTAGTTAATGCTGAGATAATCGGAAATATCGACAGTGTGAGAAATCCGCGCGGCGGAATCATCAAAGCCGATTCTATCGGAGTTGTTATCCTCGAGCAGGATAAAGTAGACCCGACGTGTACAACGATAATCTGTCACGACGAGCTCGTGAGACAAAGCATATAATTACCAAAAGGCGTTCATTTCGAACGCCTTTTTATCATGATATATAAGAAAACCTGCACAGTTTAGTGCAGGTTTTTGTTGCTTTATAAAGAAATATGTGATATAATTACTTGGAAATAAGAGCAAGTGTATCTCTTGCGATGAGGAGTTCTTCGTTTGTAGGAACGATCCATACCTCGATCTTTGAATCAGGTGTGGAGATCTTTGTGAGCTTGCCTCTGATAGTGCGGTTGAGAGCCTCGTCGATCTTGATTCCGAAGTAATCCATGTTCTGGCAAACCTGCTCTCTTACTTCCCATGAGTTCTCGCCGATACCGCCTGTGAAGAGGACAGCGTCGATACCGTTCATTGCAGCAGCATATGCGCCGATGTACTTCTGGATCTCGTATGCGAGCATATCTGAAACGAGCTGTGCCTTCTTGTTGCCGTTGTTTGCAGCCTCCTGAATGTCTCTGTTATCAGAGCCAACGCCTGATACTCCGAGGAAGCCTGACTTCTTGTTCATGTATTCGCTCATCTGCGAAGGAGTAAAGCCGTGCTTGTCAGCTACGAATGTAACGGCAGAAGGATCTACAGAACCTGTTCTTGTACCCATAACTACACCGTCGAGAGGTGTGAAGCCCATAGATGTATCTACTGACTTGCCGCCGTCAACAGCTGTGATGGAAGAACCGTTTCCGAGGTGACATGAAACTATCTTGAGATCCTTAACATCCTTGCCCATAGCTTCAGCAAGAGCCTTGGATACGAATCTGTGAGATGTGCCGTGGAAGCCGTACTTTCTTACGTGGAGCTTCTCGTAGTCCTCGTATGGGAGACCGAACATGAAAGCCTTGGGAGGCATTGTCTGATGGAATGCTGTATCGAATACAACTACCTGAGGTACGTTTGCGGGGATAACGCTCTTGCAGGCTCTGAGAGCGAGGGCATGAGCGTGATTATGTACGGGAGCAAGCTCGCGGAGCTCGTCTATCTTATCAATAACTTCATCGGTAACGAGTACAGACTTGTCGAAAACGTCTGCGCCCTGTACTATTCTGTGACCAACAGCAGAAATAGCGTCCATACTGTCAATAACCTTTGCGTCGCCCTTTGTGAGACACTCAACGAGCTTCATGAAAGCTTCTGTGTGAGTAGGGAATGCACAGTCCTCATCGAGCTTTCTGCCGTCGGCAGTCTTGTGGCTGATATGTCCGTCGATACCGATACGGTCGCAGTTACCCTTTGCGATAACGCTTTCGTCACTCATATCGATGAGCTGATACTTGAGGGAAGAGCTTCCCGCATTAACAACTAAGATGATCATATATTAAAATTCCTTTCAAAAAATATTTTGCATATATTATTATATACTATTTTTGGAAAAATGCAAGTATTTTTTTTGAAAAGGTGGTAATAAACGGGCAGGATAAGGTGAAAAATGAGCATTTTATGCTTCGGATACAGCAAAAAATGAGGTTTTCGTTTAACAAATCGCCCAAAACAGATGAAAAATCCATAAATAATATGTAGAGGAAATAAAAAATCAGTCCAAATCATTGAAATTTGACAGGAGAGGTAGTAAAATGAAAGTCAGCGGTATAGTTTGCGAGTATAATCCATTCCATAACGGACATCTTTTCCATATCAGAAAGACCCGTGAAAACGGAGCTACACACGTTGTTGCGGTAATGAGCGGCAATTTCGTTCAGCGCGGCGACGTTGCGGTTATAGACAAGCTTGAAAGAGCCCGTCTCGCAGTACGTTCAGGTGCGGATCTCGTTATAGAGCTTCCCGTGCAGTATTGCCTTGCCTCCGCGGAAAACTTCGCTTCGGGCGCAGTGTATCTTCTCGATTCTCTCGGAGCTGTTGACGAGCTGTCGTTCGGCAGCGAATGCGGCGGCGCGGAAAAGCTGCTGAAAGCTATGGAAACTGTGGATACTGCGGCTGTAACTCACGCAGAAGAGATAAAAAGCATAATGGAAAAGGGCTATACATACCCGAGAGCTCTCAACTCCGTTGTAAACGGCTATGATGCAGAATCAGCGGCGATAATTGCAGAGCCGAACAATACTCTTGCTGTGGAATATCTCCGCGCATTGAAGAAGTTCAGCTCTGATATGAAGCCTTTCACCGTAAAGCGCGTAAACGCTCATCATGACAGTACGGAAACAGAAAACGGCTTTGCCAGCGCTTCAAATCTACGCGATATGATAGATCGGGGAGTTCCCGTGGACGAGTTCACCACGCCCGAGTGGGCACAGGCGGTAAAAACGGCTGTATCAAAGGGTGAGATTGCTTCACTCAGCAGACTGGAGCGTGTAATGCTCTATAAGCTGAGAAGCAGTACGATTGAGGAAATAGAGCGTATCTGCGATGTGGGGCAGGGGCTCGAGCACAGGATATACGGCGCAAGAATGGTAGGTTCAATAGACGAGCTGCTGTTTACCGTTAAGACGAAGAGATACACTATGGCGCGGATAAGACGCATAATGCTTGACCTTCTCATCGGCGTGACCAAGGAGGACATGAAGCAGCTTCCGCCCTACGGCAGGATACTTGCTTTCAACGAGAGGGGCAGGGAAGTACTTGCCCGTGCAAAGGACAGGGCAAAGATACCGTTTGCTTCGTCAATCGCAAAGCTTTCGCAGCTCAGCGATACTGCGGAGCGTTTTGCGGAGCTTGAGATAAGAGCCTCCGATATTTACGGGCTCGCCCTTGAGACAGTGACCTCCGCTGAAAAGGACTACAGGGCAAAAATAATGATAGATATGGAATAAAAACGGGAGAATAAATGATAAAGGGAATAATTTTTGATCTTGACGGCACTCTGCTCGACTCCATGACCGTATGGAGCAGCATTGACTGCGAATTTCTCATAGAAAACGGAATAACCGATCCGCCGCCCGAGGTCTCGGACGTTGTGAAGAAAATGACTGTTGACGAGTCGTCGCAGTACTTTATCGACAGATTCGGGCTGAAATGTACGAAAGAGTACGTTATATGGCGTATCGAGGATATGGTCAGGGAGCGCTATGAGAAGCAGATACCTCTGAAGCCTCATGTAACGGAGCTTCTTGACGCTCTTGACAGCCGCGGCGTACCATACGGTATAGCAACGGCTACATACAAAAGGCTTGCGGAGGCTGCACTGAGGCGCTGCGGAGTTTATGAGCGCTTCCGTTTTCTGCTCACTGATGTGGAATATCCTGCAGGGAAGAATTTTCCCGATATCTTCATCGGCGGTGCAGAGCGCTTCGGAGCCGCACCTGAAGAAGTGCTTGTGGTGGAGGATTCGCTCCACTGCATAGAAACGGCTAAAGCTGCAGGCTTTACCGTATGCGGTGTTTACGACAGCGTGGCGGAAGCCGATAAAAGCCGTATAATCGAGCTTTCTGACTATTACGTAAATAATATCGGCGAGATAATTGACATTGTCTGAGGCGGAGCAGTCCGCCTTTGAACTTTCGGGAGGAGCAGATAAATGAAAAAGGTTATGGTTGGTATGAGCGGCGGAGTTGACAGCTCCGTAGCTGCAATGCTGCTCCGCAGGAGCGGCTATGAGGTAATGGGAGTTACTCTCAAGCTCTTTTCCGACGAGGATATCTCCGAAGCGCAGAAAGAAGGCAGGACCTGCTGTGCGCTTTCCGATGTGGAGGACGCAAGGAGCGTTGCATACAGACTGGGCTTTGAGCATATAGTTTTCAACTTCCGCGACAACTTCCGCGAGCACGTTATGAAGCAGTTTGCGGACAGCTATCTTTGCGGAAGAACTCCCAATCCATGTATCGAGTGCAACCGTCATGTGAAGTTCGACAAAATGCTGCGCAGGGCGCAGGAGCTCGGCTATGACTATATCGCAACCGGACATTATGCGGTGGTGGAATACGATGGAAAATCAGGGCGTTATCTGCTGAAACGCTCCAAAGACCGCAGCAAGGATCAGACATATGTGCTTTATTCTCTAACTCAGGAGCAGCTCGCGCATACACTGTTTCCGCTGGGCGGACTGGAAAAAACTCAGGTGAGAGAGCTTGCTGAGGAGGCAGGGCTTGTTAACTCCAACAAGCCCGACAGTCAGGATATATGCTTTGTGCCGGACGGTGATTACGCTGCATTTATCCGCAGGTTTACGGGCTGCGATACGCTGTGCGGCAAATTCGTGGATATGGACGGAAACGTTCTCGGAGAGCATAAGGGCATCATCAACTACACCATCGGTCAGCGCAAGGGGCTGGGCATTGCTCTCGGACACCCTGCATATGTTGTAAAGAAGGACACCGAAGCAAATACTGTCACTATCGGCAATGAAGCCGACCTATACACAAAAAGCCTTATTGCCGACGATTTCAATCTTATTTCCGTTGAAAAGCTGGAAGAGCCCATGGGAGTTACGGCAAAGACCCGATACAGTCAGAAGGAACAGCCTGCTGTTGTGTCATATATCGGGAACGGCGAGTACAGAGTGGAGTTTGATGAGCCGCAGAGGGCGGTAACATGCGGTCAGGCTGTAGTGCTGTACGACGGCGATGTCGTAGTCGGCGGAGGTACTATAAAATGACGAAAACCGCACTTCTTGTTATAGACGCGCAGGAGCTCATAACAAACGAAAAGCTCTATGCTTTTGATAAATACATAGGGAATGTCCGCAGATTAATAGCGGAATCGCGCAAAAACGGCACCGAAGTCATCTATGTCCGTCATGATGACGGCGAGGGGCAGCCCCTTTCCAGGGGGAATGAGGGCTTTGATGTGTGCAGGGATTTTGCTCCCGAAGCAGGCGAGCGTATCTTTGATAAGTCCGTGAACAGCCCGTTCCGTGACAGCGGACTGCTTGAATTTCTGAGAGGAAAAGCTGTGAAAAGGCTCATAATCACGGGCCTGCAGACGGATTACTGCATAGACGCCGCTGTGAAATGCGGCTTTGAGCACGGCTTCGAGGTGATAGTTCCCGAATACTGCAATTCCACATTTGATAACGATCATATGACGGCAGAACAGACCTACCGCTATTACAACGAGTTCATGTGGAAAAACAGGTATGCAAACTGCGTTTCTATTGCGGAAGCAATTGAAATGATACAGAATAACAGATATGAGCTGAAAAGTATTAAGACTAAAAAGACTCATATCATCAGAAGAGCGGCAGAAGAAGACGTTTCGCGTATTGCGGAGATACTTGTTTTTGCAAAACGAATGAAGTATCGTTCAATATTTAAGGACGATGTGTACTCGTTTGGTGAACTTCAGGTGCTTTCTGTGGCTGAAAAGTACATTGCAAACGGATTTCTTAACAATATGTTCCTGTATGATGACGGAATAATAAAAGGACTTATCCGCATTGATAAAGAAGAGATCGTTGAATTGTATGTTGATCTTTTCTTTCAGGGGCAGGGAACAGGCTCGGAATTAATAGAATATGCCAAAGAAAACTATCCTGTAAGTTTCCTTTGGACAATTGAAAAGAATACTGATGCCATACGTTTCTATGAAGCTCATGGTTTCCATCTCACAGACAACAGGAAATTGGAAGAAGGAACTACAGAATATCTTGTAATGATGAGAAGATAATTGTTTATTTATGAATATTTGATATGATAGGAAAAAGGCAGAATGAACGTTTTGCAACTCGACAAAAATGACTGTGCAAAAATGCTGGCGGAAAGGCTGCCGGATGGCAAAAGACTTTATTCCGGGCATATGGAAATGTACGGAGAGGTACTGCTGCACGTTTTGGTCGGCGAAATGATCAATATTCCATTGACAGAACTGCTGAAAGCCGATAAAGAGCATGAAATGATAAGGCTTTACTGTGAAGTGATCGGGGAAATGTGGCGAAACGGCGATGAAGATGTTGTAAACGCCGTGGAAGTGTCTGTTCTTGAGTATCTTACGGACAACAGTGAGGCATGGCAGTGCTTCGGCAGACATATTTCTCATGATTTCCGCTGTTACATAAATAACGTGTTCATACCTGCCAATGCCAATTATCTGAATGCAGAAAAACTAAAAGGGAAATAAAATGGAATATAAATACGAAAAGCTTACGGATAAGATATACGTCTGCGCCAGCAGCGACCACCGCTTCGGAACGGACGCATTTCTGCTGGCGGACTTCTCGCAGTACCGTGCAAAGGACAAGGTATGCGACTTAGGTACGGGCTGCGGCATAATACCGCTTATCATGCAGAAGAAAATGCCGCCGCAGGTCACATACGCGGTGGATATACAGGAGGGCGCTGTAGAGCAGCTCCGTCTCGGACTGGAAAAAAGTGAGACCACGGGCATAGTTCCTGTATGTGCCGACCTGAAAGAGCTTTGGGAGGGCGCTCCGCTCGGGCAGCTTGACCTTGTGACCTGCAATCCGCCGTATAAGGTGAACAATGCAGGCTTTCAGAGCGTTATCACAGCTCAGAAAATAGCCCGTCACGAGATACTCTGCACCATTGACGACGTATGCGCGGCGGCTCAGAAGCTGCTGAAATTCGGCGGCAGGCTATGCGTATGCAACCGTCCCGAGCGCCTAAGCGACGTGATATTAGCCATGAAAAGCCATGATATCGAGCCTAAAAGGCTGCGCTTCGTGTCCAAAAACTCCGATGAAGCTCCGTGGCTTTTCCTGATAGAGGGCAAAAAAGGCTCCAAGCCCTTTATGAAGGTCGAACCGCAGCTCTACATACGCAGCGAGAACGGTTTTTCCGAGGAGCTGCAAAAGATATATGACACGGGAAAGGAGCAGGTATGAGCGGTATTTTTTATGTTATCGGAACTCCGATAGGCAATCTTGACGATATAACCATAAGACAGCTCGACACGCTGAAAGCTGTGGATTTCATATGCGCGGAGGATACGAGAGTCACGCTGAAGCTGCTCAATCGCTTTGAGATAAAGAAGCAGCTCGTCAGCTTTCATGAGCACAGCTCAAAAGCCGATGCACAGCGCATAATAGACAGGCTTCTTGCAGGGGAGAGCTGCGGTATCGTTACCGACGCAGGTATGCCCTGTATCTCTGATCCGGGAGAAGTTCTCGTGAAGCTATGCGCCGAGAACAATATCGACATAAGGGTAGTCCCCGGACCGAGTGCCGTTGTTTCGGCAGTTGCCGTATCCGGGCTGAGTACGCGCCGATTTACCTTTGAAGGCTTCCTGCCTGTCCCGAAAAAGGAGCGAAGCGAGCGCCTTGAAAGGCTTCGCGGCGAAACGGCGGTAATGGTATTCTATGAAGCTCCCCACAAGCTGAAAACCACTCTCTCCGACCTTGCCGGTTTTTTCGGCGGAGAACGCAGAATATCCCTCTGCCGCGAGCTCACAAAGATTCATGAGGAAGTCCTAAGGCTCACTCTTTCCGAGGCTGTGGCTTATTACAGCGAAAACGAGCCGAAGGGCGAGTTCGTGCTCGTACTCGAGGGAGCGCAGGAAAACAGCGGCGGTGATATAACTGTCGAGCAGGCCATGGAGCAGGTCAATAAGCTCATAAGCATGGGCGAGAAGCCAACGGACGCCTGCAAGGCGGTGGCAAAAGAGACAGGTTTCAGAAAGAGCGAGCTTTACGCAAAACTCCAGTAAAATAGTAGGTTTTTCGGTATACTTCTTTATATTAAAAATGATAATAATGTAAAAATTAGTGAAAAAGCTTGAAATTTTAAATGATTTGTGATATAATTATTAGCGTTATTATGACTGTTGCAGCAAAAAGCTGCAAATATGTTCTGAAAGAAGCGTTTCACCAATACTATTTTATTAATATCCTGCCGCGTTTTAGGCGGCGAAAGAAGGTACTGTATGATTTGCGATCTGCACTGTCACACCACGCTTTCCGACGGCTCGCTTGGTATTGAGGATGTAATTGCTCAGGCGAAGCGAATGAACATTGACTGGCTGTCAATAACCGATCACGATACTATGGCGTCTTTTTCAAGAGCCGATGTACTCGGCGACCGCGCAGGTATAAAGATACTTCACGGCGTTGAGCTCTCAGCGTGGGACAAGGAAAGAAACAGCAAGGTGCATATTCTTTGCTATGCACCGTCAAAGCCCAACCGACTAGAAGGGCTTTGTCTCAAATCCTGCGAGATAAGGAAGGAATGCTCGAAGGAAATGATCGAAAAGGTCATGGCGAAATACCCTATCACCCAGGAAAGCATATTAAAGCGCACAACTGCTTCAAAGAGCATTTTCAAGCAGCATATCATGCGTGCGCTCATAGACTACGGCTATGCGCTTGAATTTTACGGGGAGCTCGACCGCGAGCTTTTCAACCCTGAAAATGGTTCATGTTACGTGGAAAGAGAGTATCCCGACGTTAATTTTGTCGTTGATCTGATACGTACTGCAAGAGGAGTTGCCGTCATGGCTCACCCTGCACAGTACGATAACCTTGAACTCCTTGAGGAGCTTGCAAAGAACGGCAAGATAGACGGCGTCGAGGTAGGACATTTCTCAGCGGACGCAAAGTGCCGCAAGAAGCTTCAGGCGATAGCAAAGAAATATGATCTTATCGAAACGGGCGGTTCGGACTTCCACGGACTGTACAATAAAGTTCCGACACATCTCGGCAGCGAGACAACTACAAAGGAAAACCTTGACAGGATACTGAAGCTTGCCGCTTTAAGGAGCAAGGAAGCATAAATGGCTGCAAGATGTATCTCTGCCGCCGCATTTTTCGGATTGTTCATGCTCTTTCTGCTGCCTGTATCGAGGAATATAATAAATATAGGCAACGGCATTGGAATGGCAGTTTCAGCGCTTATGGTACTGATACTGCTGTTCTGGAACAGGTTCAGTATATTTGTCGGACGCTGCTGGGAAAAGCCTCTTGGAAAGCTCCTGGTCGGAGTTGTCGGGGGTGTTGCAGCTGTTTCCGTGGTAACTGCCGCTGTTATAAGCGTATTTATGATAAAAGCTGCAAATGACAGGCCGAAGAATGAGAATACAACGCTGGTCGTTCTTGGCTGTCAGGTAAGGGACGGAGCACCAAGCCTTATGCTCTCACGCAGGCTTAAAGCCGCGTATGATTACCTTTCCGGACATGAAAGCGTAAAGGTCGTCGTTTCGGGAGGCAAGGGCGAGGACGAATCCATAAGCGAGGCTCAGTGCATGAGGGACTGGCTCGTGGGTAACGGTATAGCTCCGGAGCGTATCTACATGGAGGACAAGTCCGTGAATACCGAGGAAAACCTCAGCTTTTCAAAGAAGATCATTGACGAAAACGGACTTCCTGCGGACATAACTATAGTGACGGACGGGTTCCATCAGCTGAGAGCTGACATCTTGGCTGAGAAAACCGGAATAGAGTCCCATAATATCTCGGCGAGGACAGCGTGGTACCTGCTGCCGACTTATTGGGTGAGAGAATGGTTCGGAGTATTGTATTACAAGCTTTTCTGACAGGGAGGGAGCTTATGTGAAATGGGTCATAAGGCATATCCCAGAGGAAATGTTTGTGGTTTCTCCGAGATTTTCGGTATATAACAGTAAATTTGCCCGCCGCTTTCGCACAAAGAAGCAGGCGGAGGCATATATGACATCTTCGGGCTTTGACAGAAAGGATTACAGCGCTGAAGAACTTCAGGTCGAGACTGATGATTTGAAACGTAGCAATACCAATAATGAAAAGGAATGATTATTTTGAAAATTGGATTTTCAACACTTGCTTGTCCGGAATGGTCGTGGACAGACATTTATTCAATGGCAAAGGATTTCAAATTTGACGGAATTGAGATCAGAGGACTCGGTAACGAGATATTCTCTGTCAAGGCTCAGCCTTTTACCGAGGCTCAGCTACCTGCCACTATTGCTAAGCTTCAGTCTCTCGGACTTGAGATACCATGTCTTTCTTCAGGCGCCTGCCTTAAATTCAAGGACAAGTACCAGGAAGCTGAAAACGAGATAAAGGCATATGCCAGGCTTGCAGGCAAGCTTGGCGCTTCATATATAAGGATACTCGCTGACCTTACTCCCGATCCTGTGGACGAGGTCGATGACGAGTACGTTGCAGAGGCTCTGAAAAAGCTTGTTCCAATTGCCGAGGAGTACAATGTTACACTTCTTGTCGAGACAAACGGCGTTTATTCCGATACTGCACGTCTTGCAAAGCTTCTTGACGAGGTGAAGAGCCGCAAGGTAGCAGCTTTGTGGGATATGCACCATCCCTACCGCTATCACGGTGAAGCTCCCGAAACTACGGTGGCTAATCTCGGCGAGTACATAAAGTACATACAGGTCAAGGACAGTGTTATGCGCGAGGACGGCACGGTCGAGTACCGTATCATGGGCACCGGTGATATTCCCGTAAAGGCTATGATAGAAGCTCTTGACACTATCAACTACAACGGCTATATCTCCCTTGAATGGGTAAAGCGCTGGGCACGCGACCTCAGTGATGCAGGTATCGTTATACCACAGTTTGCCGAGTATATGGCTCCTTACAAGAAAAAGCACAAGCACCCGCTTCAGACCAATATGAGAGGTGACGGACAGTATCCGTGGCCGAAGGAGCGTATCCTCAACTATACATTCCCAGACATACTCGACCGTATATGCGAGCAGTTCCCGAATCAGTACGCTTTCCGCTATACCGAGCTCGATTATACAAGGACCTATCCCGAATTCCGTGACGATGTGGACAGCTTTGCGCGTTCGCTTCTTGCAATGGGCGTAAAGAAGGGCGACCATGTTGCTATATGGGCTACAAACGTTCCTCAGTGGTACATCACTTTCTGGGCGACCACAAAGATAGGCGCAGTTCTTGTAACTATGAACACAGAATACCGTATCCATGAGGCTGAGTATCTGCTGAGACAGTCCGATACCATGACTCTTGTAATGATAGACGGTATCAAGGATATTAAATACGTTGATATCATCAAGGAGCTCTGCCCCGAGCTTGAGACCTGCGAGGCAGGCAAGCTCAATTCCGCAAGACTTCCTTACCTCAAGAACGTTATCACCATTGATTCAAAGAATAACGGCTGCTTCACATGGGAGGAGGCTGTCGAGCTCTCGAAGAACGTTCCGTACAGCGAGGTAGAGCGCGTCAGAAAGACAATTGATATCCACGATGTTGCAAATATGCAGTACACCTCGGGAACTACAGGTTTCCCGAAGGGTGTAATGCTCACACACTATAATGTAGTAAACAACGGCAAGGCAATCGGAGACTGCATGGATCTTTCCACAGCAGACCGCATGATGATACAGGTGCCTATGTTCCACTGCTTCGGCATGGTTCTGGCTATGACTGCGTCCATGACGCATGGTACGACCATGTCGCCTATAACCCGTTTCTCACCAAGAAAGGGACTTGCCTGCATAAATCAGGAGAAGATAACCTGTTTCCACGGCGTACCGACTATGTTCATCGCTATGCTCGGTCACAAGGACTTTGACAGCACCGACTTCTCGTATATGAGAACGGGTATCATGGCAGGCTCTCCGTGTCCGATAAAGACTATGGAAGAGGTCATCGAAAAAATGCATATGAGCGAGATCTGCATCACTTACGGACAGACCGAGGCTTCTCCCGCAACAACTATGAGCAAGACTACCGACTCACTGGAACAGCGCGTAAATACAGTCGGCGGACCTATCTTCGGCGTTGAGTGCAAGATAGTTGATCCCGAGACCAATGAAGACCTCCCAGACGATGTTGACGGCGAGTTCGTTGCAAGAGGCTACAATATCATGAAGGGCTACTATAAAATGCCTGAGGCTACAGCCGCAGCTATCGACAGCGAGGGCTGGCTCCACACAGGAGACCTTGCAAGACGCCGCTCCGAGGATGGTTATTTCAAGATAACAGGACGTATCAAGGATATGATAATCCGCGGCGGCGAGAATATCTACCCCAAGGAGATCGAGGACTTCCTCTATACATATCCAAAGGTAAAGGACGTACAGGTCATCGGCGTTCCCGATGAGGACTACGGCGAGGAGATAATGGCGTGTATCATTCTTCAGGACGGCGAAACTGCTACTGAAAAGGAGATCAAGGACTTCTGTCTCGCACGTATGGCAAAGCACAAGTGTCCGAGATATGTTGATTTCGTTGACGGTTTCCCAATGAATGCGGCTGGCAAGATACTCAAATACAAGATGAGAGAACAGGCTGTTGAAAAGCTCAAGCTTCACAAGGCTGACAGCATAGTTACAGCATAATATCAGTTAATATGTAAAGTGCCTTTGGATATTGTTTCAAAGGCACTTTTTTTCTTTACAAAAACAGGCTTTTGTGGTATAATTGACTTGTATTTTCCTCGGAAGTGCGGGAGATGGTGAAGGGAGAGATAATATGGGAAATCCGACAGGAAAATTTACGGCTGCGGCTGCAGCTTTTGTCATTGCAGCGGCTTCTGTACCGTTTTCTGCTTTTGCGGCAGAGTTAAAAGGCTTGGAACTCGGTGAAAGCGGACGTAAAAGAGCTTCTTTGCAGTCGCAGTCCGGCTCTTTGTCAATGCCTGTGCTCAAATGCGTAGGCGGCGACGGCAGTAAATTTGAACCAATGGCGGCTTACGGAGCGGTTTGTCCGTCATATAAGAAAACTGCGCCTGACAGCGTTTCTTTCCCCGAAAGCTTTGATATGAGAACGGTCTATGGTTCAACGTCGGTGAAATCTCAGGGCACATACGGTACCTGCTGGGCTCATGCCGCAATCGCAAGCGCGGAGACCAGTCTTTTGTCGGAAGTCCCTTATATCGACCTTTCTGAGCTGCACACGGCTTATTACCCCTATTACGGATTTGATCAGCTGTATTCTGCTTCAACTGCCGTTGAGGACGTTATCGGCGAGGGCGGCAACTCGAGAATGGTATCCAATGCCTGGTCACAGTGGATAGGACCTGTCAATGAGAGCAGACTTCCGTATGCAAATACCAGGTTCTTCGATAATACGTCGGAGGTCGACCATATGCAGAGGCAGTCCGACTATCATATGAGAAATGCCTACAGCTTTGATTACGATAAGGACAGAGAGAACTTCGGCGACATAAATAACATGATAAAGGGCTTTGTATACAAGGGAAACGCAGTCGATGTTTCCTATATGTCCGACAAAAAGCGCAACTGGAACGGAGAGTACAGCACCTCGAATTCAAAGCGCAAGCCCCGTTTTGCCAATCATGCTGTGACTGTAGTCGGCTGGGACGATACATTCCCGGCGGATAAGTTCCGCAACTCTCCCGACGGAAACGGCGCATGGCTGTGCAAGAACAGCTGGGGAACAAATGACGGTGAGGACGGCTATATATGGATATCCTACTATGACAGATCCCTTGAGGATTTCGCGGTTTTTGAGCTTGACGACGCAGACGGGCACGAAAATATCTATCAGTATGACAGTTTTATTCCGATACAGACGCTTTCGGCGTATGATACTCCCGAGGAAGAGGGACCGTCATATATGGCTGATATTTTTACAGCTGAAAGAGATGAACAGCTCAGCGCGGTCGGCACATATATCTATAATGCGGGAACTGATTATGAAATAACCATATATACGGATCTGACCGACGGAACTGATCCGTCTTCGGGAAAGGCTTCGGAGGTCACTAAAGGCAGATGTGATAATACGGGATTTTTTACACTTGACCTTGAAAAGCCTGTTATCCTTGACAAAAACGAGAAATTTGCAGTAGTCGTGAAGCTTTTCTGTGAAGATTCTCCTTTTGTACTGCCGCTGGAAAGCAGTCTTTACGTCAGGGAGAGCGACGAGAAGTACTATGACCTCAGCTCCTACACAAAGGACTCGAAAATAAAGGAATATACAGGCGAGAATCAGAGCTTTTTCAGCACTGACGGCAAGGAATGGAACGACGTAACTGATGAAGATGTGACTTTGAGCGAGGAAGAAAAGCAGGATCTGCTTGACTCCTTTATTGAGCAGCTTTACGACGGACTTGAGGAAACTGATACGGAACTTCTCGAAAAAGCAGCCGAAAGCGAGAAAAACTACAAGGAGACCTTTGCAAAAGGCGACCTTAAAATAAGACTGGGAAATCTTACTTTAAAAGCATATACCGATCCTGTCGGCAAGGTTAACTTCTCGCATCATGGCGGAGCTGTTCCGCTGGACGAAAAGGTGAGCATTTCCTACGGAGGCAGTTCTGAGAATATCCGCTGTTTCAAGGACGGCGGTGAAGCAGAGGCGTACAAAGAGCCGTTTGCAATAAACGGAAATACAACTATCAGTGCGATATGCGAATGTGAGGGGGCAAAAGCTTTTTCAAAGCGCAGTTTTTATCCGAAAACCGCGGAGTTCAACTGGATAGGATATATCCCCACGGCGTACAGGAACAACGGTATCCTGCGCTATGCGGAGCGTATTTCCGAGAAGGAGTTCAGTATTTATATCCCGACAAGCACGGAAAAGCTCTCCTTATGTCTTGGTACGGTATATGACGCAGAATACGGCGGAAAGAAGTATAAAAGTGGAGAATGGATAGAAAGTGTGCCCGTACAGTTCGGCACTACCGATATTGTTATCAAGCTATCGGGTGAAAACGTCCTTGAAAATACGGTAACGTTCCATGTAAACAGGGCGCTTATCGGCTTTGATGAGGAAAAAGGCGTGATCAGCTCCTCTATTGCCGATAAGATAATCGCTCCCGACGGAAAGGAACTTTCCGTTATGGACAAAGTTCTCGATTATGCAGGCATGGAGCTCACAGCCATAAAGAACGGCGTGGAGATACCCGTACAGGTGCCTGAGAGGTATGATATTTCCAATATTTCCATTAATTTCAGAAGCGAGGCAATAGGTCCGCTCGATGCAGAAGCTGCCGAAAGGGCAGAGCTGATGATAGAGCACGGACAGCTTATGGATCTTGTTAAGGCAAAGGGCAGGCTGATATCGGGTGATACTGTCGATCCCGATACCTTCGGGCTCTGTTATATCAATGTGATCCCAGGCGAGACCTTTACACTTATAGTCAGAGGCGGCGGGGGAAAGTTTGAAAGCGAGCCTGTAAAGTTCGAGATACCGAAGGCTCTTGGAATAAAACCCGATATCAACGATATTTCCAGGGTAAGCGACGGAAGGTACACATATAACGGCGTATACGACTGCGAGGTAACCTATGAGGGATATGTTCCGCAGATGGCTCTTGAAGCACTTGCCGAGGACTACGGCTACAGCGCTGAGGAATTTACCGGGCTTATGGCACAAAGAAGCGGCGTGACTGAGGAGCAGGTAAGCAGGCTCATCGGTATGGAATACAAGTCGAGCAGGGTAGTAGACAGGTCGAAAGGCTGCTATATACGCTATTCGGCTACTGATTCCTCATTTGCATCACAGTCCCTGTATATACCGCCTGTAGAGAATGAGACGGGAGATGTGAACGCTGACGGCTATGTTGACGCAGTAGATGCGGCAAGGGTCCTCAGGCATTATGCGGCTGTTTCGACAGGCAAAGAGGGAGAGATACCCGATGAAAGGCGAAAATACGCTGATACGAATAATAACGGCATTATTGACGCTGTAGACGCTGCGGCGATACTTGTAATTTATTCACAAAAATCAGTCAACAAAGTTAACTAGCGGCAACGAAACGTTTGTTTGATTTTATTGTCAAAAATTAACTGCCCGAAGCACTTTCTTTTGTATCCGTTAGGCAATAGGTATAAAAGAATGAGCAGTAAATTGTGTAATAAGTGTCTAAAATGCTTTTACCAATTTGTAACTTTTCGATATTACAGCCCGTATTTATGTGAAAACTTCCAAAAACGCTGTGTTGAAAGTGTACAATGTGTTTAAAGAAGATTAAGAAACGATACAAAGGATTGACTTTAATCGCAAAATACGGTATATTTGTAACTGCAAGAGCAATTGTTGCACAGTCATATACTGACATATGAAAATGATAAAAATCATTACAAAATGAGCAGCAGACTGTGGCTTCGGAAATATTTTTTCTCAGGCGCTTATGAATGCGGGCGGGGGACATCAGCCTTCAGATGAGACCTTTTGAAAAAAGCTCCGGAGGAAATTGCAATGCAGATAAATAATGAGACTAAAGTCTCGGGTAAAGCTTCAATGAACAGAAGCAGGGGGTATGCATAACGGTTGCAGGTCGTCGGCGGTGAGGACAATCATCGGACAGATAGTTACCGCGATGATACCGCAAAGGATTGTTAACGCAAATATTATACGAAAATGTATAATATAGATATTTAAGGAGGAAAATTCTAATGAACACACTTAAGAGAACATTAGCTTTAGTGGCTACACTCGCAATGGCTGCTACATCACTCGCAAGCTGCGGTGAGAAGAAAGATGACAAGGGCAACGACGCTCAGACAACAACTGCTGCAAAGGTAGACGACGGTGAGAAGACTACTGAAGCAGACAAGAAGGATGAGAAGGTATTCACAGTTGCTGCTTGGAACCACGATGACGCTCCTTACCTCATCGCTCAGTGGAAGGGCCTCAGCTTCGATACAATCGTAGGCGACCTCGCTGATGACAAGGTTGACGGCGTACACTTCATCGATATGGGTACAGGCGGAGGACAGGCTGCTGAGAAGTACGACCAGATGTTCAACAACAATGAGGATCTCGACGTTTACTTCTGCGAGGCTGACTGGGCTCTCAAGTATATCAACGATGATTCAAGAACAATGGCTCTCGAGGATCTCGGAATCGGCGACGATGCATTCCCGAACATCTACAGCTACACAGACGATATCGGTAAGGCTACAGCTGGTGCAAACGCTGGCAAGCGTGTAGGTATCTCATGGCAGGCTGCTGCAGGCGGATTTGCTTACAGAGCTGACCTCGCTGAAGAGTACCTTGGCGTTAAGACACCTGAGGAGATGCAGGACAAGATCGGCAGCTGGGATAAGTTCGTTGCTGCTGCTCAGGAAGTTTCTGAGAAGACAAACAAGGGCGTTGCACTTGCTGATACACTCGGCGGTCTCTGGCAGGCATATGCTTGCGGACGTACAACTCCTTGGGTTAAGGATAACAAGGTAGAGATCGACGCTTCATGTGAAGACTTTGCTAAGACAGCTAAGGCTCTCTGGGACTGCGGCGGTATCACAAAGAATACTCAGTGGTCTGACGAGTGGAAGGCTGCCGGTGTTACAGGAAACTGCATGGGTTACTTCGTTTCTACATGGGGCTTCGGTAACTTCTTCATGGACGCTGTTGGCGGCGTAGGCGGCGAGCAATACGGCAAGTGGGCAGTATGCCAGGGACCTGTTCCTTACTACTGGGGCGGTACATGGATGGTTGTTAACTCTGCAACTGACAATAAGGAAGAGGCTAAGGCTCTTATCCTCTCAGCTACATCTGACGAAGCGGCTATGAAGGATTACGCTGTTAAGAAGCCTGAATATGTAAACAACTCAAAGGTTATGGATGAGCTTATCTCAAGCGATACAGTATTCAACCAGGATATCAGCGGTATCTTCGTTGATAACCAGAACTACTTCAAGGCTCTTGCTGACAACGCTAAGAAGATCAACTTCAATGGCCTTATCACACCTTACGACTCAACACTTAAGGGCTGCTTCCAGAACGCTGTTAAGGACAAGTACCTTGATGGCGGCGCAACTTGGGAAGAAACTGTTGAAGAGTTCCTCGACAAGGCTGCTGAGGCTGCACCTGATCTCGATGTTGACTAATCTCTGATTAATTAACAGAGCAACGTAATAAATATGCCTACGGAATACTTATGTATTCCGTAGGTCTATATTTGTTTATACTAATTCGAGAGGGTGTGTTTTATGTCATCTAACGCGCATAGACGGATAAAGTCTGTAAGCTACGCTAAGTATGGCTATTTCTTTATTTTACCGTTTTTTCTTGTTTATTTCTTTTTCCAGTTATGGCCGCTGATCAATACCTTTATTGTAAGCTTCCACGGCAACGGCAAGGATGTCGCTGAGTGGATGGGATTACAGAACTATAAGGATATCCTTTTCGGCGGTGAGGGACGTAAAGTCCGTGTTATCCACGAAAGCTTCTTCAGGTGTCTCGGTAACACCTTTATCCTGTGGATAGGTAACTTTATCCCACAGCTCGCACTTTCACTTTCGTTGGCTGTATGGTTTACGGAAGCTCAGTTAAAGATCCCCGGAAAGGGCTTCTTCAAGGTAGTAATGTATCTTCCAAATATCATTACTGCTGCTTCTGTAGCTGTTCTTTTCCTCCAGCTCTGCGGACAGTCGGAAACAAACCCGGGTGCCGTCAACCTCATTCTTCACAAGTTCGGTATAGTCTCCAAGGACGTTATCGGTCAGGGACTTTACGACACTGTAAAGCTTGTTGAGGGCAAGTGGGAGTCGCGTATAGTGATCATGTTTATCCAGACATGGATGTGGTTCGGTAATACCATGATCATGCTCATGTCAGGTATCCAGGGTATCAACCCATCACTGTTCGAGGCTGCAAGCATCGACGGTGCAAGCTCGGGACAGGTGTTCAGAAAGATCACTCTGCCTCTTCTGACCCCGATCATGGCTTATACACTTATCACTTCCATGATAGGCGGTCTCCAGATGTTCGATATCCCGTTCCTTTATAATAAGGATATGAACGTAAGAGATCATATCAAGACAGTTGCGGTTATGATCTATCAGTACTTCCATGCTCAGGCTAACGAAAACAAGATGGGCTATGCAGGTGCCGCTTCGGTACTTCTCTTCTTCGTAACTCTTACACTCGGTCTTATCGCGTTCTATATGACACGTGACAAGGACGAGATCGCTAAGAAGAAGATGCGTAAGAAGGCTGCTAAAGAAGCTAAGCTTGAAAGCAGGCAGTTTGGAGGTATCAGATTATGAGCAATAATATGAAATCTGTCTACGGCAAGGCCAAGGACAATTATACACTCAAGATCAAGCTGAAATCGGGAATCCTCTTCCTGTGGTTCGTTATTCTTACGATAATCTGTCTGCTTCCTATTTATATACTTATTATAAATGCAACACGTTCGCATACGGATATCTCAAACGGACTCAGCTTTGTACCGAGTACATATCTGAAATCAAACTTCAATAAGGTCCTCAATGAACCTGCGTTCAAGTTTGCTTTCAACATCTTCCATGGTTATAAGAACAGCTTGTTCATCACTTGCTGCTCAACATTCCTGACAGTATTCTTTTCAGCGCTTACTGCTTACGGAATCCATGTTTATGATTTCAAACTCAAGGAAGTATCCTATACGGTAATACTCCTTGTTATGATGGTACCTATGCAGGTAACATCTGCCGGATTTGTAGCTTTCATGGCAGACCTCAAGCTTACAAATACATACTGGCCATTGATAATCCCCGCCGTTGCAGCTCCTGCGGTAGTATACTTCATGAGGTCATACATGAAGTCATCATTCCCACTGGATATCGTAGAGGCAGCTCGTATCGACGGATGCGGCGAGTTCAGGACTTTCTTATCTATTGCAATTCCTATGATGAAGCCTGCTATAGCAGTTCAGGCTATATTCGCTTTCATCGCAAGCTGGAACAACTTCTATAATCCTAACATGATCCTTATCAACGTACCCCTTACAAAGAAGACCCTTCCTATGATGGTATCTTCACTCCAGTCGTCTGATAAGTTCAACGATTACGGAACTATCTACCTTGCAATCGCGCTTTCTATTATTCCGATCATAATTGCATACGTAGCTCTTTCAAGATTTATCATTGCCGGTGTTGCACTCGGCGGTGTAAAGGAATGAGTTCAGAAAACAGCACACGAAAGTGTGCTGTTTTTTATGGGCGCTCAGGCGCCTTTTTTTGTTCTATAAGTGATCTTACGGGCATAATATTAAGTAAAGGAGTGATGAAAATGAATGAAAGTACAAGCTACAGGGCTGTATTGAGTTATCTCCCCGAAAAAATGCGCGGTCTGATGTCAGCGTTGCAGGAGAGTGAGCTTGAAGCACTCACAGAAGTAAGACTTCGCGCAGGCGGCCCTGTTTATTTCGTTTATCCGGATAAAGTGAGATATCTGCAGAAGGAGGGCGGGCTTTCCGCGAAATATACCGATGATGCCTATTATGTCGGAGCTCTTGCCATAAAGGAAACTGTTGAAAGATTATGTCATTTCTCAGTACACAGCTGCAAAAAACAGCTGGAAGAAGGCTTTTTTGTTGTAGAAAACGGCGTTAGAGTCGGAGTTTCGGGAGTATATTCATCTGCGGACAGCCCTGTACTCTATGAATTTGCGTCACTCAACTTCCGTATTCCGAGGTGTGTGAAAGGCTGTGCAGGTAAGCTTTTTTCTGAAACTTTCGATCAGAATATCATCATCTGCGGCGGAGTGAACTCAGGAAAGACCACGATATTACGCGAACTTTGCCGACTTACTGGCAATATCCGCAAAACAGCCCTGATAGATGAGAGAAATGAAATAGCCTGTATGCTCGGAGGCGAGCCGCAGAACGATATCGGCGCTATGACCGATGTTATTGTAAACCTGAGCCGTTCAGGTGGTATAATGTCGGCTGTCAAGACTTTATCACCCGAGGTCGTTTTCTGTGACGAGATATCTTCAATGGCGGATTCTGAGGCTATCCTGAAAGGCATAGGCTGCGGAGTCAAATTTGCGGTAACAGCTCACGGAGACAATTACAGCGACATTATGAAGCGCGATGACATCACTTTTCTCGTAAACAGCGGGCTTTTCGGGAGTATAGTTTTGCTTGAGGGAGCTTCTGCACCGTCAAAGATCAGGGAGATCAAGAGGCTCGGAAATGTACGTTAGAGCAGCTGCGGTCATACTCATGGTTCTTTGCGGAGCCTTCTGCGGAATGAACAGCTCGGAAAAGCTTAGAAAAAGAGGGGACATTTGTCTTGAGATCGGAAGAATGCTTCGTATATGCGAGTTTTCAATACGCAGCTGTGAGGCTGAAGTATACAGTATAGTTTCAAGGCTGAAAGCCGCTGAACTCAGTATGCTGACTTTTCTGAATGAGCTTCCGGAAAGCTATGAAGAAAACGGAGATTTCCATGACAAATGGCGTACTTCTGTGCAGAAATGCTCCGGTTTTGCAGCAGAAGAGAAAACGCTTCTTATTGAAATAGGGGCTTCACTGGGAACAAGCGATAGCGAGGGGCAGCTGAGGGCGCTGGCAGTATATCAGACAAGGGCGCAGGAACTTTATGAACTCAGGGAAGCAGAATACAGAACAAAGGGCAGACTTTACAGAAGTCTCGGTCTGCTTGCAGGTGTAACAGTGGGAATAATTGCGATTTGAGGATGAAAAATGAATATTGATCTGATTTTTAAGATTGCAGGAACAGGTATAATCGTAGCTGTCCTGAATCTTGTTCTGAAGCGTGCGGAGCGCGAAGAACAGGCAATGATGACCACTCTTGCAGGACTGATTGTCGTGCTCATAGTCATCGTTGAAGAAATAGGCGACCTGTTCGACAAGGTGAAAACAGTATTCGGACTATGGTAGGAAATTGCTTTACTGTGGGAGTTTTCTGTGTTGGCGGAGCGCTACTCTCACTTATACTGAAACAGTACTGCTCCGAACATTCTCTTGTGCTTTCCCTTGCAGTCTGCTCCTCAGTGTTCATCGGAGCTGTGGTAATGCTGGAATATCCTGTATCCGAGGTCAGGGATATATTTTTGTCGGCAGGTATTAATGAAAGCTACATATCTGCAATGTTCAAGGCTCTTGCTGTATGCTGTATCACTCATATTTCAGCGGAGTTGTGCCGTGACAGCGGAGAATCCGCAATGGGAGCGGCTGCGGAGCTTTGGGGACGGGCGGCGGTCGTTGTTATAAGTCTGCCTGTAGTCAGAGGCTTTATCGGGCTGATAGACAAGCTTTTATAGGTGAGAAATGATAAGGATAGCAAAATTATTATTGATAATCGCTGTGATTTTCTGCTTTTGCGGCGAGCTAAAGGTGTATGCAGTTGAAAACAGTCCTGAGGACGAATATAATCATCAGCTTGACGAAGTTCTCAGCGAATATGATATTGATCTTGGCTCTGAGGAGATCAAAGATGTTACTTTCAGCGGAATTATGGAAAAAGCTGCGGAAAAAACGGGAGTTTCCAGGGAAAATGTATTAGGACTCCTGGGAACTGTAATTGTTGTTGCCTTAGTCTCGGCAGTGCTGAAAAGCGCAGGGAGCGGCTTTATCAACGATTCCCCGGAGCTGTACAGTGCTGTTTGCAACATAACGGCTGCTGCTGTCATTATGCCGCCTGTTTTCAGCACTTTTTCCCGTACTCTCGAAGCTGTGAAGCTTGGCGGCGGATTTTTGACGGCTTTTATACCTGTTTTTGCAGGGATAACCGCTGTTTCGGGGGGTATAGCCACGGCAGGTGTGTATGATGTTGCGGTACTTGCGGCTTCCGAGCTTATATTACAGCTTTCGGGGAGCTTTCTTATGCCGCTTTTATCGGCTTCGGCAATGCTTTCAGTCACGGGAAGCGTATTCAAGGGTGCAGATATGAGCGGTATGGTACAGCTTATAAAGAAAACTGTAACGTGGCTGCTTACGTCTTCAATGCTGCTTTTTACGGGATTTGTCACACTGAAATGCACTTTGGCAGGAAAAGCGGACGGAGCTGCTTCAAAAACAGTACGTTTTATGATATCGGGGCTCGTTCCTGTAGTCGGGGGAGCTGTCACTGACGCATACGCAACGGTACGAAGCAGCTTTGAAGTAATACGCGGAACTGTAGGAACTGCTGGCTGCTTTGCGATAATACTTATTATGCTGCCTCCTGTGATACAGATAATGATATTCCGCCTTGTGATGTGGACGGGAGCTGCTGTCGCTGAGCTTTTTGGCGAAGACTCCATGTCAAAGCTGCTGAAATCGTTTGATTCTGCTCTTGCCGTTGCTCAGAGCGTGCTGATCTGCTACGGACTTATGTTCATACTGTGTACAGCAATACTTTTGCGGAATGCGGGGTGATGATACGGACAATATGCTTACAGCGGTCAGGAGCGTATGCTATGTTTCGGCAGGGATATTTCTGCTGAGATTTGTGACTGACGGTACAAGACTGAAAAAACAGGCAGCTTTTGTGATGAAGCTCGTTTTTGCTGTGGTATTCGCCTCAGCAGTCATAAAGGGGTTCATGGAATTTGAACTTCCCGAAATAAGTCAATATGAAGCCTCGGACTACAGTCAGGCAGCTGACAGATACAGGAAAGAGGCAGCAGAAAAAGCTGCGGAGAATATTTCTGACGTGCTTTGTTCTCAGCTTGAAGCCGCTGGGATAGATGTAAAAGAATTGCAGACTGAGGTTAATATTTCAGAGGACGGCAGCATAGATATTAGTAGAGTCATTGTCAGGTCGGCAGATCCTGCGGCAGCGGCAGAGCTTATCCGCAAAAGTCTCGGACAGGAAACGGAGGTCATAAATGAAACTGATTGAAAAAGCTAAAGAGCTTGCAAAGAACAGGAACTGGGCTGTATTTATGACCGTTTGCGGTATTGCAGGACTGCTTCTGATAATGATATCGTCTCTGCTGCCTGATAAAAGCAGTGCGCCGAAAGCTGAGAGGGCTTCTCCTCAGAGGCTCGGAGAGGTAAGCGACTATTGCAGGAGCACGGCAAAGGGACTCGAGGATTTTCTTGAAAGCATAGACGGGGCAGGCGAGATAAAGGCTTATATCACGGCGGAAAGCAGCGAAAGATATGTCTACGCCACTGAGGGCAGACGCAGTAAAGGTGACAATAAAACGGAGGAGGAAGAAAAATATGTTCTGATAGGCAGCGGAAGCGAAAAAAATGCGCTTATCGAGTCTGTTGAGATCCCTAAGGTCACGGGAGCAGTTATTTTATGCAGCGGCGGCGACAGCCCTTACGTCAGGGAGCAGCTCTACAAGGCTGTATCGGCGGCTCTTGACCTGCCGACTGCACGAATTTATGTTACAAAAATGAGATAGAGGAGAATAATTATGAAAAAACCATCACTTATAATAGGAAAGAAGCAGATAATCATGACCTGTCTTACACTTATGCTTGCAGTTGCCGTATATATAAACTACGCAACAGCTCCCGAGCTTGGCACGGAAAGTGATTCAGCAGTATTCCATGACCGCTCGGATGAGGTAAGATACGGCGAGACAGAATTTGTAAATGCGGAAGCCGAGCCGATGGCAGGGGACTACTTCGCACAGGCAAGGCTGGACAGAATGAAAGACCGCGACGAAGCTGTCCAGACCTTACAGACCATGATAGGCGGCGGAGATGTCACAGAAGACGAAGTTCTTGTAAACGCTCTTGATGCAGTCGAGGTATCGAAGCTCATTGAGAGCGAGGGAACTATTGAATCACTTATAAAAGCACAGGGATTTCAGGACTGTGTTGCATACCTTGACGGCGAAAATGCCAAGGTAGTCGTAAAGACAGAAGGGCTTGACAAGGCGCAGGCTGCATCCATAAAGGAGATTATTCTCGGAGAAACATCGGTCGCCGCAGAAAATATCAGAATTTTTGAGGTGAAATAGTTGAATTGAGAATAATTATTTGGTATAATATAATAGTAAGGGTGTATACATAGTTTTGATTAAAAGATACACTCAAATATCGCCGACGGAGGTCCGCTATGGAAGTTGAAAACATGAAGCCTCAGGTCTCAAGCAGACTTAAAATATCAGAAGACGTGATAATCGCCATTGCCAGGCTTGCAGCTCTCGATGTTAAGGGAGTCGCAGGGCTTGGCGGCGAAGTAGGCAAAATGAGCAAGCTCAGAAAGAATGGTCCCATCAAGATAAGCATGATGGGAGATGTTGCGGCTGTGGATATGAAAATAATCATAAAGAGCGGTGAAAAAGCCTGCAATATTGCACAGGAGGTTCAGACTGCAGTCAAGGAAAACGTTCAGAACATGACAGGCGTTCCTGTTGCAAGAGTAAACGTAACAGTCAGCGGAGTAGTTTTTGAATGATAAGAAGATATACCGCTGACGACCTTGAAGGCGCGGCAGAGGTTTTCCGTTCTGCATTTGCGGGAGAGCCCTGGAATGAGAACTGGGATATTGAGCTTGCAGCAAAGAGGATAAGCGAGCTTATGTCCTCACCGCAGTCAGTCGGCTATGTTTATGCCGATGGCGGAGTTATCAGAGCGGTATTGTGCGGCAGAAAGCTTACATATCTGCACGGCACCGAATACGTGATAGACGAGTTCTGCGTGGCTCCCGATTTGCAGCACTGCGGCATGGGTTCGGCTGTGCTCGCCCATGCGGAGAACGAGCTTGCAGAAGAAAACGTCGCTGCAATGGCGCTTCTGACGGGAAAAGGCAAGCCAAGTGAAAGATTTTATATAAAAAACGGATTCAAAGGGATAGACGACATGGTGTTCATGTATCATTCCTTTGAAAAAAGGAGAGTATAAATGACCAGACGTGAAATTAGAGACAGCGCATTCAAGCTGGTTTTTGAGCAGCTTCTGCGCGATGATGATATAAATGAGCTTTACGAGATAGCCGAGGAGATCGACGAGATAACCGTAAACGATGAGGTAAAGAAAATAGTTGAGGGAACTCTCGAGCACGCTGAGGAGCTTGACGGTATCATCTCAAAATACAGCAAGTCAAGAAGCATTTCGAGAATTTCAAAGCTCAATCTCGCAATACTCAGGATAGCTATGTACGAGTCCATTTATGACGATAATACTCCTATGAATGCGGCTATAAGCGAAGCTATAAAGCTATCCATGATGTATACATATCAGGAGGATACCGCATTTATAAACGGCGTTCTCGGCGCTTTTTCAAGGGATTCCCAGAAGGAAGACAAAGAAAATGCCTGAATATCTCGGAGTTGATACGAGTAATTATACTACCTCGGCAGCTGTTTACGTAAGTGGGGAGAACAGGATATACCAGCGGAAAAAGCTTCTTCCCGTAAAGGAAGGCGAGCTGGGGCTCCGTCAGAGCGACGCTGTTTTTCATCATACAAAGCAGCTCCCGGACATGATAGAGCAGCTTTTCGGCGAGAACAGCTTAGGCATACCGGAAGTTGTCACCGCTTCAGCAAGACCCCGCAATATCGACGGCTCATATATGCCGTGTTTCCTTTGCGGCGAGGGATTTGCACGTTCATATGCGGCTGTAACCGGAGCGGAAATGTATACGACCTCACATCAGGTGGGACATATCCTTGCGGCTCTTTATTCTGCGGACAGGCTTGAGCTTGTGAAAGAGCGGTTCATCGCCTTTCATGTCAGCGGCGGAACGACGGACTGTCTTTTATGTGAGCCTGACAGCGAGAGTATCATGAAGATAACGGAAGTCGGCACTTCCATCGACCTGAAAGCAGGACAGGCTGTTGACCGCACGGGGCTTATGCTTGGACTTCACTTTCCATGCGGCACAGAGCTGGAAAGGCTTGCAGTCAATGCTGATAAGAGTTTTAAGGTTAAGCCGGTGCTGAAAGACGGCAGCTGCTGTCTCTCCGGAGTTGAGAATAAATGCGGCGCAATGCTGAAAAGCGGCGAAAAGCCTGAGAATATCGCAAAGTATTGCCTTGATTTCATTGCCGAGACAATAATTGCCATGACAGCTCATGCAGTTGAAAAATATGGTGAGCTTCCCCTTGTTTTTGCAGGCGGAGTAATGTCGGACGTTATTATCCGCGACAGGATAATTTCCCGCTTTCCGCAGGCAAGCTTCGCAGAGCCGCAGTTCTCCTGCGACAATGCGGCAGGAGTTGCTATATACGGATATTTGAAGAGTACAGGAGAGAAATCATGCCTGTAATTACAGTTACACAGATAAACAGATATATCGGTTCGGTATTAAAGAACGACAGGAACATTCAGGGCGTGATGGTCCGCGGCGAAATATCCAACTATGTGAAGCATTTCCGCAGCGGTCACGTATATTTTACCCTTAAAGACAGTGAGAGCTCCATAAAGGCAGTAATGTTTGCAAACTCGGCTATGCGCCTTAAATTCGAGCCCGAGGACGGTATGTCCGTGATAGTTTCGGGAAGTATAGGCGTTTACGAGCGCGACGGAGCATATCAGCTCTATGTCAATGATATTATCCCCGAGGGTGCCGGAAAAGCCAATGTTGCTCTGGAGCAGCTTAAAAAGAAGCTGCAGAAGGAAGGCATATTTGATACCGCTCATAAAAGACCTATACCCTCAATGCCTAAAAAGATAGGCGCAGTAACTTCTCTCAGCGGAGCGGCTGTGCGTGATATAATCAATGTATTATCGCGGCGTTATCCGCTGGGTGAGATATATGCCGTAAATGCGCTTGTTCAGGGAGAAGCTGCGGCTGACTCAGTGTGCAGAGGAATAATCAGAGCAGAGGCGGCAGGCTGCGATGTCATAATCGTAGGCAGAGGCGGCGGTTCCAGCGAAGATCTCAGTGTATTCAACACAGAAAAGGTGGCTTATGCCATATACAACTGCAAAGTGCCGGTGATATCGGCTGTCGGTCATGAGACCGATTTCACCATAGCCGACCTTGTGGCAGACCTCAGAGCGCCTACGCCATCGGCGGCGGCAGAGCTTGCAGCTCCGGATATAGCTTTGCTTTACGTGAAGCTCTCGGTCATGGAGCGCCGCATTGAAAAAGCGGCAGGGAACTGTTTCGACAAGGCTACAGACCGCTTTACAGCGCTCAATGCGCGGCTTTTGGCGCAGTCGCCCGAGAAGCGACTGAAACTCACGGAGGAGCGGCTTTCAGCGCTTGAAAAGCGCAGTGAGACCGCACTTCTCAGGTATATTGACAAACTTGAAAGGGCTCTTGCGGAAAAGGCTGCAAGGCTTGACAGTCTGAGTCCCCTGAAAGTGCTTTCTCGAGGTTATTCTCTTGTATACAAGGGTGAAAAACTGCTCAACTCCTCGGGAAAACTTGAAAAAGGCGACAGTATAAGGATAACCTTCGGCAGCGGCGGCGCAGAAGCCGAGATAAAAGATAAATGGTGATAAAATGAAGGAAAAAGCTACATTTGAAGATAATATGAACGAGCTCGGCAGGATAGTTTCTGAGCTCGAAAAGGGAGATATTCCCCTTGAAAAGGCTGTACAGCTTTACGGCGACGGAGTTAAGCTCACGGCAGCCTGCAGGAAACAGCTTGACAAGGCTAAGATAAAGATAACAGAGGATGGCGGAGAATCAGAAAATGAGTAATTTCAAAGAACAATTCAGCGAATATATAAAATTTACAGAGGGTAACCTCAAAAAATACAATGCACATTCGGACAGTATGACGGCACAGAAAAATCTTATCGACGCCATGAATTATTCCCTTGAGGCAGGCGGCAAGAGGATACGTCCCGTGCTTGTCTACGCCTTCTGCAGCGCTCTCGGCGGAGACTACAGGAAAGCCTGCGCTCCTGCGGCTGCTATTGAGATGATACATACATTCTCGCTTATCCATGACGACCTTCCTGCAATGGACAACGATGATTTCCGCCGTGGAAAGCCCTCCTGTCACAAGGCTTTCGGAGAGGCTATGGCTATCCTGGCAGGTGACGCGCTGTCTGTTCTCCCATTTGAGCTGATAGCAAATGCAGAGGAGCTCAGCAGCGGGCAGAAGGTCAAGATAATCTCATGTCTTGCAAGGGCTGTTGGCAGGGAAGGCATGATAGGCGGACAGGTCATCGACATGGAAAACGAGGAAAGAAGCGACGTCGATGAGGCAAATCTCCGCAATATGTACAGACACAAGACAGGACAGCTCATTGCAGTTTCGTGTATGATGGGCTGCATATGTGCAGGTGCTGACGACAAAAAGATACAGGCAGCAGCAGATTACGGCTTTAAGCTCGGACTTGCTTTCCAGATAATTGACGATATTCTTGATGTTACCAGTACGACTGAGGAGCTCGGTAAGCCTGTGGGAAGCGACGTGGAGGAAAACAAGACCACATTTGTAACTCTTTACGGAGTCGAAAAAGCACAGGAGATCGCTAATGCAGTAACGGACGAAGCTCTCGGCTGCCTTGAAATATTCGGCAGCGACGGATTCCTCACGGAGCTCACAGAGACGCTTCTGAAAAGAAAGAATTAACATAAGGAGCTGCGGACGATACTCCGCATTCGTAAAAAATGAAGGAAAATACAAGTATGAATGAAAAGGTCAGGCTTGAGGAGCTTCAGCTCCCGCAGGACCTGAAAAAGCTTTCTCTCACTCAGTGTTCCGCACTCTGCAAGGAGATACGCAATATTCTTATCTCGACTGTTTCAAAGACAGGCGGACATCTTGCGTCAAATCTCGGCGCTGTGGAGCTCACAATGGCTCTGCACCGTAATTTCAACTCTCCCGAGGACAAGATAGTATGGGACGTGGGACATCAGTCCTATACCCATAAGATACTCACGGGCAGACTTGACAAGTTTTCCACGCTGCGTCAGGAAAACGGAATATCTGGTTTCCCCAAGCCCGAGGAATCGCCGCATGACACGTTCATAAGCGGTCACAGCAGCACCTCTGTTTCAGTAGCCTGCGGCATTGCCGAAGCTATGAAGCTCCAGGGCAAGGACAACTATGCGGTGGCTGTCATCGGCGACGGAGCAATGACGGGCGGTATGTTCTACGAAGCTATAAATAACTGCGGAAGAGACAGGAGAAGCAATCTTATAGTTATCCTTAACGATAATAATATGTCTATTTCCAAGAGCGTTGGTTCGCTCTCTAAATATCTTACTTCCCTGAGAAATACGGAGAAGTACCTCAATACCAAGCGTGCTGTTGAGAGAGGTCTCGGCAAGATACCTCTTGTGGGAACAAGTGTGGCAAAGGGTATCAAAAACGTAAAGGATTCTGTAAAATCCAACATTCTCGAGCAGAGTACGATGTTTGAGGATATGGGCTTTATTTACCTCGGCCCCGTTAACGGCCACAGCCTTTCGGAGCTCGAAGAGGTAATTCATATGGCGAAGTCCTATCATCAGCCTGTTTTCATACACGTCAAGACCGTAAAGGGAAAGGGATATCGCCCTGCTGAGGAGAATCCAGGCGAATACCACGGTATCTCTAAGTTTGACATAGCTACTGGAAATCCCGAGGTAGCGGCCGCCGACAGCTATTCCACTGTTTTTGGCAGGGAGCTTGTAAAGCTTGCCGACAAAAACGATAAGCTCTGTGCCATAACTGCCGCTATGAAGTACGGTACGGGACTTCAGTTCTTCCATTTCAAGTATCCCGACAGATTTTTCGATGTCGGTATCGCCGAGCAGCACGCCGTCACATTCGCGGGAGGACTTGCTTCTATGGGAATGATACCTGTTTTTGCGGTATATTCCACATTCCTGCAGCGCTCATACGACCAGCTCATACATGACGTTGCTATCGGAAAGCTTCATGTAGTTCTCGGAGTTGACCGTGCAGGCATAGTCGGTGAGGACGGCGAAACTCATCAGGGACTTCTTGATGTTCCCATGCTTACTTCCATACCGAATACTGTGGTTTATTCGCCCTCATGCTACATGGAACTGAAAATGTGCATGAGAAAGGCGATATACGAAGATAAAGGACTTGCTGCGGTGCGTTATCCCCGCGGTGCTGAAAAAGTCGAATTTGACCAGTCGGACATCACCGAGGACTGGCTTTTCAAACAGGTATGCGGCAGCGAAACTCTTATCATCACATACGGCAGGCTCTATAATGAAGCCTTCAAGGCGCAGAAAAAGCTGCTGAAGGAGGATATAAGCTGCGATATACTCAAGCTCACAAGGATACATCCTCTTGACGGAGAGCTTGGCAGCAAGATAGTTCAGTATAAGAGAGTAGTATTCTTCGAGGAGTCAATGGGCGAGGGAAGTATTTCCGAAAAAGTCGGGGATATGCTCTCCGAACTCGGTTACTGCGGCGATTACAGCAGAGTGACAGCCGACGGTTTTGTAAAGCAGGCTTCCGTGAAGTCATGTCTTGAAAAACTGGGACTTACAAGCGGAAAAATGGTCTCATACATCAGAAACAGGAGACAAAACGATGCCGAGGCTTGACATAGAGCTCGTTTCAAGGGGACTTGCAAGGAGCCGCGAACGTGCAAAGGAAATGATACGTTCGGGAAGCGTTTCCGTCAACGGAAAAACGTCAAAGAAACCCTCAGACGAGGTAACGTTGGACGACGAGATAGTTTCCTGTGAGAATGACGCATATGTGGGCAGAGGCGCTCTGAAGCTTGAAAAGGCGGCGGAAGTATTCGGACTTGAATTCAGCGGCATGACCTGCCTTGACATAGGAGCTTCAACAGGCGGCTTTACCGATTTTATGCTACAGCGCGGAGCTGCAAAGGTCTACGCTGTTGATGTCGGACACGGACAGCTTGCGGAAAAGCTCAGGAGGGACGCAAGAGTCATCAATATGGAAGGAACTGACATACGCGAGCTCGATTCCGTGGACATAGGCGGAAATGCGGATTTCATATCTGTAGATGTTTCGTTCATATCCCTTACGAAGATACTTCCCAAGGTATATGAGCTCCTTGCGGACGGAGCAGCCGCAGCAGTGCTCATCAAGCCGCAGTTCGAGGCAGGCAGGAGCGATATCGGCAAGCACGGCATAGTTAAGGACAGAAAAGTGCATCTGCGCGTTCTTTCGGAGATCGACAGCTTTGCACGGTCAATAGGCTTTATGACGGAAAAATATACATATTCTCCTGTGCGCGGCGGCAGCGGCAACATAGAATACCTCGTCAAGCTGCGCAAAACAGTGGGAGAACCTGCAGTACACGATTTTAAGGAGCTTATAGACAGCTCATTCAGTAAACTTTAAGGAGTGCGTTTATGAAGGCAGCATTGTACCCTAATTTTCAGAAGCCCAATGCGCTCAGCTGCGCCCGCGAGGCCTGCGATGTGCTTGCGGAATGCGGTATAGAGGTCTCGGTAAGCGAGATATTCAGGAATGATTTTTCGGATAAGCCTCATATCAGGTTCGAGGATATCAAGGAGTCGGCAAAAACTGCTGACGTTGTGCTTGCAATAGGCGGCGACGGAACTATCCTGCGCTGTGCGAAGCTTCTCATCGGCAGCGATACAAAGCTTCTCGGCATAAATACGGGAACTCTCGGCTTTATGGCAGGTCTTGAAGCCGACCAGCTCGACAAGCTCAGTCTTCTGACTACGGGAGAGTTCGACATATCTCAGCGCATGACCCTTGATGTGGTATATCACAGCGAGGACGGTGATATAACGGCTACAGTGCTCAATGAAGTATCCGCGCGCTCTGGCAGCTTCCGCATATGTGATTTCGAGGTATATTCCGACGATTACCTTGTCGGCAGATACAGAGCGGACGGAGTTCTTTTCAGTACTCCATCGGGTTCCACGGCATACGCCCTGTCGGCAGGAGGCCCTGTTATCGAGCCTGACCTTGAATGTATTGAAATGACGCTGATATGCCCACATTCCCTGTTTTCAAGGGCAACGCTCTTTTCTCCGGGAAGAAAGCTTCGACTTGAGGATACGACAGTACGTGATGACAGCATGGTGATAAATGTTGACGGAGAGCATTTCATAAGTCTGAGAAAGGGCGACAGTATAGAGATATGCCGCGGAAAGAACGATATCAACTTCATAGATATCATCGGCAATTCTTTCCATGAGTCCCTTTGCAAGAAGATGTGCAAGCCCATAAAGTAAGGAGAGCGGTCCGATAATGAAAAATCGCAGACATGAAGCAATACTCGAAATAATCACGGAGCAGCCTGTTGCCACGCAGGAGCTCCTTATCAGACTGCTTGCTGAAAAGGGCATAAAGACCACGCAGGCTACGCTTTCCCGTGATATACAGCAGCTCTCACTTGTAAAACAGAGGGACGAGCACGGAATTTACCGTTACTCTCTGCCTGCGGCGGCAGTAGCCGAGAAGTCACTGTTTGAAGAGGCGGTAGTCTCTGTTGACTATGCAATGAACACAATAGTCCTCAAATGCCGTGCAGGCATGGCGCAGGGAACCTGCGCTGCCATTGACTCTGTTGAGCATGAGGGCATTGTCGGAACTATAGCAGGCGATGATACGATATTCATACTTGTCCGCAGTGAAGCAGACGCAAAGAAGCTCTCAAAGAAATTTCGCAGCGAGCTTTTTCCGAGGAGGTAACAGCTCAGAATGTTAAAAGAAATATACATCCGCAACCTTGCTGTTATCAGAGAAGCGGTCATTCCGCTGAATGAAAAGCTTAATATTTTCACAGGCGAAACAGGCGCAGGAAAATCCATTCTTATAAACGGCATAAATGCCGTTCTCGGTCAGCGCTGCACGAAAGACATAGTCCGTACAGGCTGTGATAAGGCAGAGATAACTGCCCTGTTCACGGAGCTTTCCGATGAAGTGTGCGAAAAGCTCGATGAACTTGGAATATCCCACGACGGCGGAGAGATTACGGTTACACGTGAGATAAGCGCAGACGGCGGCAGTGTTTCGCGTATCAATCAGAGGACAGCGCCGGTTTCACTTCTCAAAGAAATAGGCGGGATGCTCATAAATATCCACGGACAGCATGATAATCAGATACTTCTTGACAGCGACAGGCACTTGCAGATACTTGATGATTTCGGCGGTGACAATACACTTCTTAACGAATACAGAGTTACTTTCCGCGAACTGCAGCAGACTGCGCGCAGGCTCGGAGAGCTCAAGAAGCTGGAGCAGTCCCGTGTTGAGAGAAGTATTTACCTTAACGGCATAATCGACGATATCGGGGAGCTTGAGCTCCGCGAGGGCGAGGACGAGGAGCTTGAAAAGGAGTATGAGGCTGCCAGAAACTCAGAAAAGACCATAATTGCAATAAAAAATGCAGTTAACGCCATTACGGGCGAAGAAGCTGCCAATGATATGATTGTATCGGCGGAGACCGAGATATCAGGCTATACCGAACAGGACAAGCAGCTCAATACCCTTTACGAGCGCCTTTCTGCGGCTGAGATAGAGCTTTCGGACATAGCTTCGGAGCTTGAAGCTCTTGCTGAAAAGGTGGAGCTGGACGGTCAGCGTCTTGAGTACCTAGGCACCCGTCTCAGCAGTATCAACAAGTTAAAACGAAAGTATGCGGCGGACTGTAATGAGCTGATAAAGCTCTACGACGACGCCTGCCGCGAGATAATACAGTTTGAAAGCTCGGACAGCGAGATAAAGGAGCTCACGGCAAAGCGCGAAGAGCTGCTCCATAAGGTCACCGAGCAGGCGAAGGCTCTTTACGAATACCGTGAAAAGGTGGCGGAGCGCTTTACGGAGCGCGTTACCGCAGAGCTTGAATTTCTCAATATGGAAGGCGTAATAATAGAAGTGCGCCACGAAAAGGGAAAGCTGACCGTAAACGGCATGGATTCTGCGGAATTTCTTATTTCCGCAAACAAAGGCGAGGAGCCAAGACCCATATCAAAAATAGCTTCGGGCGGCGAGCTTTCAAGGATAATGCTTGCGCTAAAAAGCGTTATCGCGGACAAGGACTCTATCCCAACGATGATATTCGACGAGATCGATACGGGAGTAAGCGGAAAAGCCGCTCAGAAAATAGGTATAAAGCTCCGTGAGATAGGAAAAGTTCGTCAGGTAATATGTGTTACCCACCTTTCGCAGATAGCTGTTATGGCTGACAATCATCTGCTTATCGAGAAACAGATAGTTGACGACCGCACAGAAACTCACGTTATGCAGCTTGATATGGACGGAAGAGTTTCCGAGATAGCGCGTATCATGGGAGGCGACGCCCCGAGTGAGCTCATGCTCGACAACGCACGTGCGGAGATCCAAAAGGCAGCCGGACTGTAATGGAGGCACTGATTTGAAGATATACATGACCAGACATGGTCAGACAGCATACAACAAACAGGAAATAATCCTTGGTACGACGGATATCCCGCTGGACAGCACGGGGGAGATGCAGGCGGAGGAGCTTGCCGAAAAAGCGGCTGCTATGGGAGATATCGACATAATGATAGTATCGCCCATGAAACGTGCGATTCAGACTGCCGAAACTGTGGCGAGAAAGTGCAGGATCAGCATTATCACCGATGATAGGCTCCGCGAGTGGGACTACGGCGAATTTGAGGGAAAGCCGCGTACAGCTGAAGGTTTTGCCGACAATAAGGTGAATTTCGGCGTAAAAATGGGGAAAAGCGGTGAATCACTGCTTCAGCTGGCCCACAGAGTTTACTCGGCTCTTGATGACATTATCGAAAAGTATCACGATAAAAATGTTCTTATAGTGTGTCACGGCGGAGTTTGCCGTGTTATAGAAACTTATTTCAACGATATGACAACTGAACAGTTTTCAGGCTGGTTCATTGATAACTGCGGACTTATAGAATATAATACCGACTGACAGGAGGGGATGACATGAAAATAGGCGTTGACTATTATCCCGAACAATGGGACAGATCAATGTGGCAGGCAGATTCAGATCTTATGGCGAAAACAGGAGTTAAGCTTGTCAGGCTGGGGGATTTCGCATGGTCGCGCCTCGAACCCCAGGACGGGCAGTTCAATTTCCAGTGGCTCGACGAAGCGATAAACTGCTTTACGCGTCATGCGATCGGAATAGTTTTATGTACTCCCACGAACTGTCCTCCGCAATGGATGTATGAGACCTATCCCGATATTATACGCTGCGGTCCCGACGGAGAGCGCATACAGACAGGCATAAGAGGGCACAGGTGTATAAATGCGCCCATGTTCCTTTATTATGCAAAGCGCATAACAGAGGCAATGGCAAGGCGTTATGCCAACAATCCCGCTATCGCCGCCTGGCAGATAGACAATGAGATAGAAGCCTATCCTTGTACCTGCGAGGTCTGCCGCGGACAATTCAGGGACTGGCTCCTGGATAAGCATGACAGCCTTGAAAACATCAATGCAGCTTTCGGAAACAGTGTCTGGAGCGGCGAGTACAGCGATATTTCACAGATCAAGCCGCCGACTGCCTATCCAAAAAACTGGCAGAACCCTGCACTATGCCTTGAATTCGGCAGATTTGCCTCGGATTCCGCGGCTAAATTCGTAAATGATATGGCTCAGATCATAAAGCGCGAAAATCCGAGAGCCAAAGTGACCACAAATATCTGTTTCAGTGCAGATCAGCCTGATTTTTACAGACTTTTTGACTGCCTTGATTTTGCTTCATATGATAATTATCCGCCTGTAGTTCTGTCGGATAGCGGCGAAAAGCAGGTATCCCATGCCTTTGAGCTGGATATGATACGCGGCGTCAAGCAGAAGAATTTCTGGATCATGGAGCAGCTCAGCGGCGCAACAGGAAGCTGGACATATATGTCTCCGACTCCGAGACCGGGGCAGATAAAGGGCTTCGCTATGCAGGCTATGGCTCATGGAGCTGATACCGTAATGTTCTTCCGCTGGCGGACTGCCAATAAGGGCGCAGAGATGTTCTGGCACGGACTTATTGACCACAGCAATGTTCCGTCGCGGAGATTCATTGAGTTTGCCGACCTGTGCCATACAGCTCAGAAGCTCAGCGTTATAGAGACTACCGAACTCGTTTCGGAGGTGGCTGTACTCTATTCGCCCGATTCGCAGCGAGCTTTCGGCATACAGCCTCAGACCGAGGGCTTTGACTATATCGGTCAGCTGAGAGCTTTCCATTCCGCGTTCACTCGCTACGGAGTAAATGTTGACGTTATACAGCCTTCAGCCGACCTTACCAAGTACAAGGCTGTAATTGCTCCTGCCATGTATATTTACGAGAAAAATGCAGCTGAAAACATCTACCGCTATGTCATAAAGGGCGGAACTGTGGTTATGACTGCACGAAGCGGAGTTAAGGATCAGTTCAACAACTGTATCCCTGAGCCGCTCCCCACGGTCTACAGGGAGATGATCGGAGCAGAGGTAAAGGAGTACGACCCGATAGGCGATCATGAGCAGACTATTACAGATTTTGCAGGAAACAAATTCAAATGCAGTCAGTGGTGCGATATACTGGAGCTCAACACAGCCCGTGCCTATGCCGAATACAAGGACAGCTTCTACAGCGGCAGCCCTGCGGTCAGCATGAACCGCTATTGCAGCGGAGTTGCTTACTATGTTGGAACGGTCTGCGATAAGGAGTTCTATGAGAGCTTTGCGGGAAACATTATGAAGCAGACAGGCATACCGCGCCTTAAAGATCTTCCGAAGGGCGTTGAGGTAACTACCCGTACAAACGGACTTGACGATTATGTTTTCTTCTTCAATAATTCGGGCAAGGACGCGGAGATTGAGCTCCCGAAGGCTATGTACAGCATAATAGACGGCGGCGACAGGGAAAAGTTCACTTTAAAGCCGTTTGACATGGAAATTGTCAGAAAGTAGGTATAAATGAGGATAGTTTTGCAGCGTGTGACTTCCGCCAGCGTGAAAGTGGACGGAGAAGTCGTGGGAAGTATAGGAAAAGGCTTTCTTCTCCTTTTCGGAGTGGGACATGAGGATACAGAGGAGGAATGCCGCAGACTTGCGGATAAGATAGCAGGACTGAGGATCTTTTCAGACGAAAATGACAAGATAAATCTCGACCTGGAAGCTGTTGACGGCTCGCTCCTTGTAGTTCCGCAGTTCACACTGTATGCGGATTGCCGCAAGGGTAACCGTCCGAATTTCATACAGGCTGCAAAGCCTGAGAAAGCCAACGAGCTTTACGAGTACTTTGTGGATTATCTCCGCAGTAAGGGAAAACGCGTAGAAACAGGCTCTTTCGGCGCGGATATGAAGGTGGAGCTCCTCAATGACGGTCCGTTTACACTTATACTTGAATAAAACTGCAGGTCCGTGTGGATTCACGGACCTGTTTTTTATGCCGTTCCGGGAATATGCATAAAAGCTGAAATACCGTCAAAACTTCCTTTGAGGTGATTATATGGTACGGAAGCGCGGAGAAAACGGCGTTATTATACTCACGGCGCTGTTTTTCACGGCATTTGTCATACTTATTTTCAGGTATTACAGCATAGCGTGGCAGCAGAAAAATGTTTCGGCAGCGCAGCTTGAGCATACTTTTACAATAGAAGTGGGAAAAACACAGGGAACGATCTATGACCACGACCTTAAACCTATAATAAACTCGGAAAAGGAGCTGAGAGCCGTTGCTGTTCCTGCTCTGCTGGACTGTGACAAAACAGCGGAATATGCCATTGATAAGGAGAGTTTTTACAAGGAATTTGAAAACGGGAAGCCATTTGTGTTCAGATGCAGCGATAAAACCCTTGAATCCGATGGACTTACGGTCTTTGAAGTGCCTGTTCGTTACTCACGTACTCAGAAAGCGCAGCATATTATCGGTTATCTGTCCGAGGGCAGGGGAGCTGACGGCATTGAATACTCCTATGATTCGATACTAAGGAGCAATTTCCCGGTCAACAGTGTTTCCTACACTACTGACGGATTCGGGCGCATATTAACGGGCGGCAGCAAGGAGGTCCTGCGGACAAACGCTTACAAAAGCGGAGTTGTCCTGACGGTAGACGGGGAGATACAGGATATATGCGAAAAATGCGGAAGTGGGATAGATACGGGAGCCATAGTATGCGCTGACATAACAAACGGCGATATACTTGCAATGGCGAGTTTCCCCGATTATGACCCGGAAAACATTGAAGCAGCGCTGAAAGACGAAAGAAGTCCACTTATTAACCGTGCCCTATATTCTTACAGTGTCGGTTCTGTTTTCAAGCTTGTGACAGCTTCCGCGGCACTCGAACAGGGACTTGGAAAGCATATGTATGACTGCAGCGGAAATATTGATGTTGAGGGAAGGAACTTCAACTGCCACAAGCTTGACGGACACGGTTTGCAGGACATGGCGGGGGCAATGACAAATTCTTGCAACACCTATTTCATAGACCTTGCAAGGAGTCTTGATATTAAGGAATACAGGCGTATGGCGACATATCTCGGTTTCGGCAGGGAGGCTCATCTTTGCTCGGGGATTATAGGCTCGGGAGGAGTCCTTCCTACTGAAAAGGAGCTGTCTGTGCCTGCCGAGCTGGCGAACTTTTCATTCGGACAGGGAAAGCTCACGGCAACTCCGCTGCAGATAACGCAGCTGACCTGCGCCATAGCGAACAAAGGAAAAATGCCGATACTAAGACTGATAAAAGGTCTGACTCCCGACGGTGAAAAGCCCGTAGTAGAGAAAAGACCTCAGATATCGGAGGTAATGAGCGAAAAAACTGCGGAAAAGATAAGCGACATGATGGTTCTTGCAGTCAGGGAAAACAAGCGTTCAAAAGCTAAAAGCCGCAAAGTCAGTGTAGGAGCAAAGACCTCCACGGCTCAGACGGGACATTATAACGATGACGATGAGGAGCTCTGCCATGCGTGGATAACAGGTTTTTTCCCTGCCAAAGAGCCGAAATACGCGGTTACTGTCCTTATTGAGAACGGCGGATACGGAAATGACGCAGCAGCTCCCGTTTTCAGAGAGATAGCCGAAAAGATAACGGAACTCGGCAAAAAGGTGAAAAATAACGAAACTTCCGAGCGCATATAGACAAAAATCAAAATTTATGCTACAATATATCTAACTTGCGAGCGAGGTGAAAAGGCATGAAAAACATAACTATCGGCATAACTGCACACGTTGATTCGGGAAAGACCACTCTTGCCGAGGCTATTTTATATAAAACAGGCGTTATTCGTAAGCTCGGAAGAGTTGACAACGGAAATTCGGCGCTTGATACCAACTCTATCGAGCGAGAAAGGGGTATCACCATTTTTTCGTCTCAGGCAGAGTTTACTGTCGATGATGTGCGCTTTACCTTGCTCGATACTCCAGGACACGTTGATTTTTCATCTGAGACCGAGCGAACAATGCGTGTCCTTGATTATGCAATACTTGTAATCAGCGGTACAGACGGAGTTCAGAGCCATACCCATACCTTATGGAAGCTTTTGCAGAAATATGAAGTCCCTGTTTTCATTTTCGTAAATAAAATGGACCTTATAGGAGCTGACAAAAGTGCTCTTATCAGTAAGCTTCAGGGCAGATTATCCCCGAACTGCGTTGATTTTTCAGGAACCTCCAATGATATTGCCGAAAGCTCGGCTTCATGCTCGGAGGCTCTCATGGAAAAATACCTTGCCGACGAGTCGGTAAGCCCGGATGATATCGCAAAAGCCATAAGAAACAGAGAAGTATTCCCGTGCTTTTTCGGCTCCGCGCTTAAAACAGAGGGTATCGACGGGTTCATCTCCGTTCTGCGCGAATATACTGCCGAACCTCAGCGCGGCGAGGATTTCGGCGCAAAGGTGTATAAGATATCCTACGACGCAAAGGGAACACGTCTTACTCACATGAAAATAATGGGCGGACAGCTCAATATGCGCGACGAGATCACATATACAGACACGGATGGAAATGAAAAAAGCGAAAAGATAAGCTCGATAAGGTTCTACACCGGAGAAAAGTTCAGAAATGCAGAAACGGCATATGCCGGAGAGGTGTGCGCTGTGACAGGTCTTGCTGACACCTTTGCAGGTCAGGGAATAGGAAGTATCAGGAATTCCGAAAGAGCTTATATAGAGCCTGTAATGACTTACCGTGTAATTATACCTGCCGAAAAGAACATCTATGACGCTCTAAGAGATATGCGACGTCTTGAGGACGAGGATCCTCAGCTCCATATTGTATGGAACGAGCAGAACCGAGAGATACATATCCAGCTCATGGGAGCTGTTCAGCTTGAAGTCCTTACAAGGGAGATATCCGAGAAATTCGGCTATAATGTGGAGTTCTGCGACGGAGCCGTTGCTTATAAGGAGACAATTCGCTTTCCCGTTGAGGGTGTGGGACACTATGAGCCCCTGCGTCATTATGCAGAAGCTCATATACTTCTTGAGCCTCTCCCCACAGGCAGCGGACTGGTCTATGATACGGTATGCTCCGAGGACAAGCTTGACAGGAACTGGCAGAGGCTTATTCTCACCCATTTGAGCGAGAAAACGCATATCGGCGTGCTTACAGGCTCGCCGATCACCGATATGAAGCTTACCCTCGTTGCAGGAAAGGCTCATCTGAAGCATACTGAGGGCGGAGATTTCAGACAGGCTACCTATCGTGCTGTAAGGCAGGGACTCAGAAATGCAGAGTCTGTGCTTCTTGAGCCCTATTACGAATATGAGCTGGAAATTCCGACTGAAAACGTTGGTCGGGCGCTTGCAGATCTGCAGTATATGTCGGCAGAGTTCGGAAGTCCCGAAACTGCCGGTGAAATGTCAGTGATAAGTGGAACAGCACCTGTTTCAGAGCTCAACAGCTACCAGAAGGACGTCATCGCATACACACGCGGCAGGGGAAGGCTATCACTGAATATGTGCGGCTACAGGGAATGCCATAATGCTGAAAAAGTCATAGCCGAGACAGGCTACGACTGCGACGGAGATATCGAAAACAGCGCAGATTCCATATTCTGCTCCCACGGGGCAGGCTACAATGTCAGGTGGAACGATGTATATGAGCATATGCACCTTCCGCTTGCCTCCGATACCGATGATGACGGGGAAACCGCCGAGGAGAAGTCGCTCAAAGTAGCGAAATATATCGAAAAAGCCGTAAGCGATGAAGAACTCATGGCGATCTTCGAGATGACATACGGTAAAATAGACCGCGAGCCAAACCGTGCATTCAAAAAGACTAAGGCTGTGAATATTGAGGACAAAAATATTCGGCTCCCGAAATATGAGGGACCTGATTATCTTCTCGTTGACGGCTACAATATCATTTTTTCATGGGACGACCTCAAAAAGACTGCGGAAGAAAACCTTGACGCCGCAAGGGGAGAGCTAATACACAGAATGTGCAACTATCAGGGCTACGCAGGCTGTGAGCTCATACTCGTTTTTGACGCATATAAGGTCAAGGGCAGGCACAGAGACGTGGAAAAGTACTGCAATATCAGTATTGTATACACTAAGGAGTCGGAAACTGCGGATACGTACATAGAAAGAGTAACACATACCCTGTCAAAAAATCACAGGGTTCGTGTTGCCACCTCCGACGGCGTCGAGCAGATGATCATTCTCGGAAACGGAGCAATGAGGATATCGGCTTCCGAGTTCAGGAAAAGGTGGCTTGCAGCCGAAAACGCAATAAAAGAGTATATTGGCTCTATGAAATAGCAATAAAAGACTTGCATAACGCAGGTCTTTTTGTTTTATCTTTACAGTAATTTGTTTAATATAAAAAATAAATATAAAATTTAGAAAAATACTGGAAATTTCTGATTCAATATGATATAATTGTCTTTGATTGGATTTTTTGCAGGAATGCAATGATCCTTGTTCCCTTTTCGGGAAACAATGTATATTTTTTCTGCTATGCAGATTTATATTTTGAGGAGGCTTGTACATGAAAAAAGTGCAACTGACAGAAACCGTTTTACGTGATGCCAATCAGTCGCTGATGGCTACACGTCTTCCATATGCGGACTATGAGGGTATCCTCTCCGATATGGACAAGGCAGGTTACTATTCTATCGAGTGCTGGGGCGGAGCTACATTCGATTCATGCCTGCGTTATCTTGGCGAAGATCCGTGGGAGAGACTTCGCAATCTCAGAAAGAATCTTCCCAATACCAGACTCCAGATGCTTCTCAGAGGTCAGAACCTCCTGGGCTATAAGCACTATCATGACGACGTGGTTGAGAAGTTCGTAGAGCTCTCGATAAAGAACGGTATCGACGTTATCCGTATTTTCGACGCTCTCAATGACTTCAGAAATATTGAGACAGCTCTCAACGCTACAAAGAAGTACGCTACAGAAAAGACTATAGCTTCCGGCTGTATCTCTTACACACAGAGCCCTGTACATACAGTAGAGAAGTACATCGAGATGTGCAAGGAGCTCAAGACAATGGGCTTTGACACTATCTGCCTCAAGGATATGGCAGGTACAATGTCTCCATACGAGGCTGAGCACCTCATCAAGGGAATCAAGGACGCTATCGGTGATATGACTCTCATTCTCCATACTCACTGCACGACAGGCATGGCTTACATGACTCTTACAAAGGCTATCGAGTCGGGTATCGACGTTATCGACTGTGCTACATCCTGTTTCTCAGGCGGTACTTCACAGCCTTCAACAGAGACAATGTACTACGCTCTCAGCCAGTATGGCATCGACAGCGGTCTCAATGAGGAGATCATCAATAAGGTCAACGATTACTTCAAGCCAATCAAGCAGAAGTACATCGACAACGGACAGCTCAATCCGAAGAGTCTTGCTACTGACGCTCAGGCTCTCGTATATAAGGTTCCGGGCGGTATGCTCTCAAACATGATCGCAAACCTTACAGATATGCACGCAATGGATAAGTTCGACGACGCACTTGCCGAGATCCCGAAGGTAAGAGCTGATATGGGCTATCCTCCGCTTGTTACACCTCTTTCGCAGATGGTCGGAAATCAGGCTGTAACAAACGTACTTGTCGGTGAGAGATACAAGAACATCTCAAAGGAGATAAAGAACTACATAAAGGGTGAGTACGGTAATCCTCCCGCACCTATCGCACAGGAGCTCGTTGAAAAGGTACTCGGCGACGGCGAGGCTGTTGACTGCCGTATCGAGGATCAGAAGCGCACAGGCGAGGAGTTCACAGCTGCAAGAGAAGCTCTCGGCGATCTCTGCCGCAGCGAGGAAGATGTAATGAGCTACATCTGCTATCCCGATCAGACAATAAAGTTCCTCAAGGATCGTAAAGCCAAGGAAGAGAACGAAGCAGTTTATACTATCGAGGCTATGTAAGGAGGAAGAAAAATGTTTGATAATGCGATTCTTTCTGCCGCTGCTGAAAACGTAAAAGAAATGTCTATCGGAGATGCTGCTGTTACAGCTATTTTTGGATATGCTGTAGTATTTGCGGGACTTGTTATCCTTATGATACTGCTCTACTGCACAGGTGCATACTTCAAGTCGAAGGATGCAAAGGCTAAGGCTGCCGCAGATGCAGCTAAAGCAGCAGCACAGAAGGAAGCTCCTGCACAGCCTGAGACAAAGGCAGAAGCTCCGCTGGCACCAGGTTCAGCAGGTCATGTTAAGCTCTTTGACGTTCCTGATAAGGAAGCTGCTATGATAATGGCTATAGTTGCCGATAAAATGCAGAAGCCGCTCAATGAGCTGCACTTTATTTCCATTAAGGAGGTCAAATAATCATGAAGTATAAAGTTACACTTAACGGTAAGACATACGAAGTAGAGGTAGAGCAGGGAAAGGCTGTTCTTCTCGATGAATATGAGGCACTTGCTCCCGCACCGGCCGCTGCCGCTGCACCGGCTGCTGTCGCTGCTCCTGCTGCCGCAGCTGCTCCTGCACCTGCACCGGCTGCTCCCGTAAACCTTGCAGCAGGCGAGACTGTTACAGCTCCTATGCCAGGCAATATTATCAGAGTTGACGTTGCACAGGGCGACACAGTAAAGGCAGGACAGATACTCGTTATCCTCGAAGCTATGAAGATGGAGAACGAGATCGTAGCTCCTAAGGACGGTACAGTTGCTCAGGTCGTTACAAGCAAGGGTTCAGTTGTAGATACTGGCACTCCTCTTGTTGTTATAGCATAAGGAGGGCACATAGATGGATATTCTTGAGACCCTGAAAACTTTGTGGACCGATTCGGGTTTCCAAAGCTTTTTCGTTGACGGGGGCTGGAAGAATCTTATCATGATATTCATATCATGCGTTCTTCTTTACCTCGGAATAAAGAAGAAGTTTGAACCGCTTCTTCTCGTAGGTATCGCATTCGGTTGTCTGCTCGTAAACCTTTCGTATTTCGGTGCAGATTCTACCGATGCTCTTTATCACCTTGATCTGTGGGACAACTTCCTCGATCACGATCACCCTGATTATCACAGCTATGGCGCGATCATGCGTAACGGCGGACTTCTCGATATCCTTTACATCGGCGTAAAGGCAGGTATCTACCCGTCACTCATATTTATGGGCGTCGGAGCTATGACAGATTTCGGTCCGCTTATTTCAAACCCGAAGAGCCTTCTCCTCGGAGCTGCCGCTCAGATGGGCGTATTCCTTGCATTCTTCGGAGCTGTTTGCCTTGGATTTACTGGTAATGAAGCAGCTTCCATCGGAATCATCGGCGGTGCCGACGGTCCTACAGCTATCTTCCTTACAACAAGACTTGCTCCTCATCTTCTCGGACCTATCGCTATCGCAGCTTATTCCTATATGGCGCTTATCCCTATGATACAGCCCCCGCTCATGAAGCTTCTCACAACAAAGAAGGAAAGAGAAGTCAAAATGGAGCAGACCCGTGTTGTATCAAAGACAGAGAAGATCATTTTCCCTGTAATCGTTGCAATGTTCGTTATACTTCTTCTCCCGTCAACAGCTCCTCTCGTTGGCTGCCTTATGCTCGGCAACCTCTGGAGAGAGTGCGGAGTTACGGAGAGACTTTCAGATACAGTACAGAATGCTCTTATGAACATAGTAACTGTATTCCTCGGAATCTCAGTCGGTGCAACAACAGCTGCCGAGCGTTTCCTCTCGCTTGAGACTATCAAGATAATCGTTCTTGGACTTACAGCATTCTGCTTCTCAACAGTGGGCGGACTTCTTGTCGGAAAGATCATGTATAAGCTTTCAGGCGGCAAGATCAATCCTCTTATCGGTTCCGCAGGCGTTTCAGCCGTACCTATGGCAGCCCGTGTATCACAGATGGAAGGTCAGAAGGCAAATCCTTCAAACTTCCTTCTCATGCACGCTATGGGACCGAACGTTGCAGGCGTTATCGGTTCAGCTATCGCAGCAGGATTCCTGCTTGCAGTATTCAAGTGATGATTCACTGTAGTTTATAAATTATATAAAGTCATGGAATTTTGTGAAATATCAGAATTCTATGACTTTTTTGCTGACATGGTGCATCATATTATGTATAATCATTTCAGAAATGCAAATAAGGAGGTTGTGACATGAGCTTTTTTACGTTTGAGGGCAAAAATATATATTACGAGGAGTTCGGCAGCGGAAAGCCCTTGCTTTTTCTGCACGGAAATACGGCTTCATCAAAAATGTACGGCGAGATATCAAAAAGATATGTTCCATACTTCAGGGTAATACTGATAGATTTTCTCGGACACGGGAACTCTGACAGACTCAGTGAATTTCCTGCTGATCTTTGGTTTTTTGAAGCACAGCAGGTCATAGCTTTCCTGAGATACAAACACTATGAAAAAGTTAACATAATTGGCAGCAGCGGCGGAGCGCTCGTTGCGTTAAATGTGGCTTTGGAAGCTCCCGGGCTCGTTGAAAAGGTCATTGCCGACAGCTTTGAGGGAGAAAAGGCTGACAGAAGATTTAATGACAATCTGTTTTCAGACAGGGAAAAAGCCATGAATGATGAAGGCGCAAGAGGCTTCTACGCCTATATGCACGGAGATGACTGGGAGCAGATTGTTGTCAATGATACATCGGCGGTCATAAGGCACGGAAACGAGATAGTCAGCTTTTTCCACAGACCGCTTTGCGGGCTTAAAGCTGAGATATTGCTTACTGGCAGCAGGAAAGACAGTTTCATGTACAGCATTTCCGATAATTATTACGAAAAAGTATACGGTGATATGCTTGAACAGATACCAAACGGCAGAATGTACCTCTTTGAAAACGGAGATCACCCTGCTGTCATTACCAACTCCGACAGCTTTTATGACCTCAGCATGGATTTCTTTTCGTAGAACAGGGCATTTTTGATATATTATGCTCCGTAACAAAAAGTTTTCATGTTTAAGATGAAAAATATTGAGGAAATGCTTGCAAAATATCTTGAAATAGTGTAAAATAGAAATGTACGTTGTTAATATTATAACAACATCAAATTATGTAATTTATTATAACGAAAGGATGTCATACCCATGGCAGGATTAAACAAGGTTACAGTAGAAGACATTAACGTTAAGGGAAGAAAGGTTCTCGTCAGAGTTGATTTCAACGTTCCTATGAAGGACGGCGTTATCACAAACGATAACAGAATCCAGGCAGCTCTTCCCACTATCAATAAGCTCGTTGAGAACGGCGCAAAGGTAGTTCTCTGCTCACATCTCGGCAAGCCGAAGAACGGTCCCGAGGCTAAGTTCTCACTTGCTCCCGCAGCTAAGAGACTTGGCGAGCTTGTTAATACAAAGGTTACTTTTGCTGCTGACGATACTGTTGTAGGCGAAAATGCAAAGAAGGCAGTTGCTGCAATGAACGACGGCGAGATCGTTGTTCTCGAGAATACTCGTTTCCGCGGCGACGAGGAGACAAAGAACGGCGAGCAGTTCTCAAAGGAGCTTGCTGATCTTATCGACGGCGAAGTATTCGTTATGGACGCTTTCGGTTCTGCTCACAGAGCACATGCTTCAACAGCAGGCGTTACAAAGTTCGTTAAGGAAACTGCTGTAGGTTACCTCATGCAGAAGGAGATTCAGTATCTCGGAAATGCAGTAGAGGTTCCTGAGAGACCTTTTGTTGCTATCCTCGGCGGCGCTAAGGTAGCTGACAAGCTCAACGTTATCTCCAACCTCCTTGAGAAGTGCGATACACTTATCATCGGCGGCGGTATGGCTTATACATTCATAAAGGCACAGGGCGGTTCTATCGGTAAGTCACTCGTTGACGAAGAAAAGCTCGATTACTGTAAGGAAATGCTCTCAAAGGCTGAGAAGCTCGGCAAGAAGATCCTTCTTCCTGTTGATACAGCTATCGCAGGTTCATTCCCTGATCCGATCGACGCAGAGATCTCAGTAGACTATGTTGACGCTGACAAGATCCCTGCTGACAAGATGGGTCTCGATATCGGCCCCAAGACAGCTGCTATCTTCGCAGAAGCTGCAAAGTCTGCAAAGACTGTTGTTTGGAACGGACCTATGGGCGTATTTGAGAACCCCACACTCAAGAAGGGTACAGTTGCTGTATGTGAGGCTCTTGCACAGGCTGACGCAACAACTATCATCGGCGGCGGTGACTCTGCAACAGCTGCTATCCAGCTCGGCTTCGCAGACAAGATGAGCCACATCTCAACAGGCGGCGGCGCTTCACTCGAATACCTCGAGGGTAAGGTACTCCCGGGCGTTGCAGCTATCGCTGAAAAGTAATCATATCAATAATAGGGCGGATAGAGATATTCGCCCTAATTGCAATAAATGAGGAAACCATTATGAAAAAATGTGATTGTAACTGTAAATTTACCGAGGAGATCAAGAGCAGCAATACTGCAATATGGCTGTTTGCTGTTTGCAGCTTTCTCGCCGGCGTCATCGTTGGTTTTCTTCTTTCTCCCATAAAGAAAGGCGTAAAGATAGGCTGCAACAACGGCAACCAGACTTACGAAAAGGAAGCGCGTATGCTCCCGTATTACGATGACGACGAAATTAAATTCTGATAAAAGGAGTCAAATACAATGAACAAGTCATTAAGAAAGGCTATTATTGCCGGAAACTGGAAAATGAACAAGACACGTCCCGAAGCTAAGGCTCTTCTCGAGGCTATCAAGCCTCTCGTAGCTAATGCAGAGGGCAAGATCGAGGTAATTGCTTGTGTTCCTTTCACAAACCTCGAGACAGCTATCAATACAACAGCTGGCAGCAACGTAAAGATTGGTGCTGAGAACGTTCACTTTGAAAAGAGCGGCGCTTTCACAGGCGAAATTTCTGCTGATATGCTCACAGAGCTCGGTGTTGAGTACGTTGTTATCGGTCACAGCGAGAGAAGACAGTACTTCGGCGAGACAGACGAGACTGTAAACAAGAGAACTATTGCAGCTCTCGAGGCAGGTCTCAAGCCTATCGTTTGCGTTGGTGAGCTCAAGTGGGAGCGCGAGTGCAACATCACAGAGGAAGTTATCGCTCGTCAGATCAAGCTTGACCTCTGGTCACTCACAGCAGAGCAGGTAAAGAACGTAGTTATCGCTTACGAGCCTGTATGGGCTATCGGTACAGGTCTTACAGCTACTCCCGATCAGGCAGAAGAGGTTTGCGGATTTATCCGTGCACAGCTTGCAAAGCTCTTTGACAAGGCTACAGCTGATGCTGTTACTATCCAGTACGGCGGTTCTATGAATGCTAAGAATGCAGCAGAGCTTCTTGCAAAGCCCAACATCGACGGAGGTCTCATCGGCGGAGCTTCACTCAAGGCTGAAGACTTCAACGTGATCGTTCAGGCTGCTGTAAACGGCTAAGATAAACTGAAGGGCGGATTTTATCCGCCCCTATTTTAACTTCGCATTATGATATGATACTGAAAATAGATTATGAAGTTTTTAAACTTGTCCGAGCTGAGTCTGAACAGTTTTGGTTTGATCCATATACTTACCTTATCGTTGATAAGGACAGTGATGAGGCCGAGTTTATAGAAGATCCCATACCGTTTCCGTTCACTGAAAAAAACGAAGCCGAAAAAGCATATACTAAGACATTCGGTAAAAAGCCGGCACAGTTTTTTGAAAGTATAACAGATGAAAAGGAATTTCTGAACTGGTTCTGGGGAACTGTCGATGACGGCGGACAGAATCTTACGGATTATCGTATATTCGAGGATAAATACTCCTTGAAGAAGATCATTGACTGGTGTGAAAAAAACGGCATAAATTATTATGTTGATAAAAGCGATTGGTATTTAAAAAGTTTTATAGGAGGATAAATATGTCAAAAAAACCTGTAGCACTTATTATCATGGACGGCTTCGGTTACAATCCCGATACATACGGCAACGCTATAGCTGCCGCAAAGAAGCCTAACATTGACAAATACATGGCTGAGTGCCCCAATACTATCATCGGTGCCAGCGGACTTGATGTAGGTCTGCCTGACGGACAGATGGGAAACTCAGAAGTAGGTCACACAAATATCGGTGCGGGACGCATTGTTTATCAGATGCTCGTTAAGATATCCAAGGATATCAAGGACGGAACATTTTTCAATAACAAAGCTATTCTCGGCGCTATGAACAACTGCAAAGAAAAGGGCAGCGCTCTTCACCTTATGGGACTTCTTTCGCCTGGCGGCGTTCACAGCCATATGGAGCATATGTATGGTATCGTTGAAATGGCTAAGAAGAACGGTCTCGACAAGGTATATATCCATGCATTCCTTGACGGAAGAGACGTTCCGCCTTCATCGGCTGCTGAGTATATGGAAGAGGCGGTTGCAGAGCTCAAAAAGATCGGTCTCGGCAGGGTTGCTACCATTTCAGGCCGTTTCTACGCTATGGACAGAGACAATGCTTGGGACAGGGTAGAAAAGGCTTATGCTGCACTCGTTTACGGCGAGGGTGTTAAGGAGTCCGATCCTGTTCAGGCTATAAAGAACTCATACGCTAATGAAGTTACTGACGAGTTCATGCTTCCTACCGTTATTGACGGCGGAGCTCAGATAAAGGCTGACGACAGCGTTATATTCTTCAATTTCCGTCCTGACAGAGCAAGACAGATCACACGTTCTTTTGTTGATCCCGATTTCAGCGGATTTGAGAGAAGAAATGGCTTCTTCCCTGTAAACTTTGTGTGCATGGCTCAGTATGACGCAACAATGCCAAATGTAACAGTTGCATATCCTCCGGAGCAGCTTACAATGACAATGGGCGAGTATCTTTCAAAGCTCGGCAAGACACAGCTTCGTATCGCAGAAACACAGAAGTACGCTCATGTTACTTTCTTCTTCAACGGCGGCGAGGAGAAGCAGTTCGAGGGCGAGGACAGGATACTTATAAAGTCGCCTGATGTTCCTACATTTGACCTCAAGCCTGAAATGAGCGCATATGAGGTTTGCGACGCTGTATGCGAGGCTATCGATTCTGATAAGTATGATGTTATCATACTCAACTATGCAAACTGCGACATGGTAGGTCATACTGGTATTTTCGACGCAGCTGTAAAGGCTGTTGAAGCAACAGATACCTGCGTTGGACGCATGGTAGAAAAGATTCTTGCAAAGGGCGGTGCAGCTCTTATCACAGCCGATCATGGTAATGCCGACAAGATGATGGAGCCCGACGGAAGCCCGTTCACAGCTCATACAACGAATCCGGTTCCGCTTATTGCCGTAGGCGTTGAGGGAGAGCTTATCGAAGGCGGCGTACTTGCAGATCTTGCACCTACAATGCTTGATATAATGGGAGTTCCACAGCCTGCTGAAATGACAGGAAAGAGCTTGCTGAAGAAATAATAAAAAAGCGGATCAGCTGATCCGCTTTTCTGTTACATAAGGTTAACTTCAATGGTTGCAAATACTAACAGAATATGCTATAATGATTAAAGTTTGTCATAGGAGATAAGATATGTCTTACAAAGGAATCAAAATTGCAGCCTTGATATGTGTTTTGCTGCCTTTTGGCGGCTGTAAAGCAGAGAAAACAATTTCAAAACAGGAAAATGTTGTGTCGGGTACCCGTGATGTGTTTGCAATGGACACATATATGAATATGACAGTATATGGTGCAAATGCCGAAAAAGCTCTTGACGAAGCCGAAAAGCGCATTTTTAAGCTTGAATCGGAGCTTTCAGCCACATCTGATACAAGCGAGATATGGAAGCTTGACCATTCAGACGGAAAAGCGGTTGAAATGAGCGAGGATACAGCCGAACTTATAGGAGAAGCGCTTGATATGTGCGGAAAGACTTATGGCTGCCTTGATATCACTGTCTACCCCATCCTTAAGGAGTGGGGATTTACAACAGGGGAGTACAGGATCCCTGAAAAAGCCAAAATTGATGAACTGTTAAGCAAAGTTGGCTATACTAATGTCAAAAAAGAGGGAAAAAGCATAAAGCTCCCCGAGGATGTGCAGATAGACCTGGGCGCAGTCGCAAAGGGCTACACCAGTGATGAGATACTCGATATAATGCGTTCTTACGATGTAAGGTCGGCGATAATAAATCTCGGCGGCAATGTTCAGACTCTCGGGAAAAAGCCTGACGGTTCTGACTGGAAGATAGCTGTACGCGACCCGTTTCAACCCGAAACAGATATGTGCGTTGTGGAGACCTCAGACAGGTCGGTAATAACCTCGGGAAACTATGAACGCTTTTTTATTGGCGATGACGGCAAGAGGTACTGCCATATCATTGACCCTGTTGACGGCTATCCTGCTGATAACGGTTATGTTTCTGTTACGGTCATTGGCAGCAGCGGCATCGTATGCGACGCGCTTTCAACTGCTGTTTTTGTTGCGGGAACGGAAAAAGCTCCCGAAATAATGAGAGATTTTGCGGATTATGAGTTCATTGTCGTAACGGACGATGAAAAAATACATTTTACACAGGGAATTTCAGAGCATTTTAAGAATATAAGCTCAATGCCTGCCGAGGTGATAGCGTTTGACTAAAGGTGTAAAGATAATAGGAGCAGTTGTCCTGTTGCTGCTTATAGGCTCTGTTATAGCTATGCTACTTAATTTCAGGGAGTCGGATAATACGTATGTCAGTATATTGCAGAATAACGAGGTCATATACTCATTTGACCTCTCTGAGGAAGAGGACAGGACATTTCGTATCGAATCTCCTCAGGGCGGCTGGAATGATGTAAAGATAGAGGACGGCAGAATATGTATTGTCGATGCAGACTGCCCTGACAAGACCTGTGTCCATACGGGATATCTTCGCTCTGAGGGAGTTCCTATCGTATGCCTGCCTCATAAGCTTGTTATAAGGTTCTCGGATAAGGAGAGCAGCTGACATGAAAGCAGGAAAACTTACGAGATTAGCTCTTCTTACAGCTTTGGCGCTAATAATATTTATAGTTGAGCTGCATTTTCCGAATCTGATACCGCTTCCCGGAGTCAAGCTTGGACTTGCCAATATTATAACGGTCTATGCGGTGTACAAGTACAGCCCTAAGGAAGTTGCTCTTATAGTTGCTGCACGACTGATTCTCGGCGCTTTTTTCGGCGGAAATGTCTCGGCATTGATGTACAGCGGCGCAGGTGCGGCGCTTTGTCTTGCTGGTATGCTGCTTATTAAAAAGGTGATACCATACAGATACATATGGCTCAGCAGCGTGGTCGGAGCGATCCTGCACAACACAGGACAGATAATAGTTGCAGTATTGGTCGTCGGTTCTTTTGCAGTAGTTTCGTATTATCCCATACTTATCATTTCGGGCTGTATTGCCGGAGCTTTTACAGGTATATGTGCTCAGCTGCTGTTAAAGCGCGACCTGCCTGAAAAGCGTTCCGATGTTTGAATACCATTAAAGAGGTGAAATAATGAATCCGATGAATGTTTTTAAGCTCAAGGGACTTCTTGACAGATTCAAGGATAATCATCCGAAGGTGCCGCTTTTCTTCAAGGCAGCGGCAGGAACTGTACGGGAGGGGAGCGTTATCGAGATCAAGGTTATATCCCCCGAAAACAAGACTATCGTTACAAATTTCAGGGTGAATTCCGAGGATATCGCTCTTGTGAATGAGCTGAAGGATTTAGTGTGATAAATTTATACCATAAATAAAAAACGGAGAACTTTTATAAGTTCTCCGTTTTTATGTTATTACTTAGCAGGCATTGTGCCTTTTTTCAATAAGAAGAGCTGGATCGTAAGTGCGTCATTTGTTGTAACGCCCTCAGTTGAATCACAGTCTGCGTTGAGCTTGCCCTGCTTAGTTATGCAGTTTGTGCTTGTACCGTCAATACCGAACTTGTTCGGATTTGCAAGCGACTGCATGATAAGAACAGCGTCAGACATATCTACCTGACCGTCGCAGTTAGCGTCGCCGTAAACGATATTATCGTTAGAAGCAGCAGCGCCGTTGCCGTTTGAGCTCTGACCCGTCTTGTCAGTAGTTGTTGTTGTGACAGTCTTGTCCTTTGTTGTAGTTGTAGTTGTTACAGAAGGCTTTGTTGTGGTAGTAGTTGTTTTTTCTTTATCCTTGTCCTTTTCAACAACATACTCGCTGCCGCCTGCTGTAGTTCCGTCAGGTTCTGTACCCCATATGAGCTTATCACCTGCGTAAAGTGTTACCTTATCAGTGATAGCAGCAGCTGAGTTATCGTCTTCAAAGCTTACAAGGTCTGCGTAGCTGTAGTCGTTTGAAGAATCCCACTCAGGGTAAGTATTTGTCTCAGGATCCATTTTTGTTGTAAGAGCGAACTGGTATACACGGCTGCCGTAGAACTTGCAGTCCTTCCATGTAACGTCTACATAGTATGTACCCTTGTCGTCATACTTGACAGGATCGGAAAGTGTGGCGTGTGACTTGTTGTTTGTGTATCCTGCTTCCTGATCGTAGTCGATACGCGGAACAAGATAGTCAACATCGTATCCGTTTTCAAGAAGCTCTGAGATGTTGAAGAAGTATCTTGCCTTGACATCACACTCGAATCTCGGAGGATTGATCGTTCTGTTGTGGAGAACGAGCTTGAGCTGGATACCGTCTGCCTTCTCCTGTGCCTTACCGCCTGATACGAAGTAGCCAACAGGAAGTGGATCGCCGTCTTCGTCTACCTGATCGTAGCCGATAGCGTTCTCAGACATATTGAAATCTTCGATGATGTAGTTTTCCTTTTCGTACTCCTTGCCCTCTGCACCGTAGTAGTGATAAAGTCCTGCAAGGTCTCCGCAGAAGCCTGCGTTATAGTCGTCAGTAACCTCGTTGTAGATGTAGTCCTTTGTTTCGTCAACGTGATTGTCCTTGAGGTCAGGACCGCCAACGAGAGCGCCCCAGAGGGTGTGTACTTGGATTATCGGATCATCCATGCTCTGTGTAGCTGAGCAGTGTGATGAACGGTGATGCGGATGTGAAGCGAAGTTGTACTCATAACCTACTTCGTAAGAGTAACCCATCGGGTTGTTTCCGAGGATGTATTCCATCTGAGCCTTTGCCCAGGGGAGGAATGTATCGTCGCCTGTGGTCTTTGCATATACGCATGCACAGAGTCCTGCAGCTGTATTGTAACGAGCTGAACCATAGCCTGAAACAACTGCCCAGCCGTAAGGAGACTTAGCGATGAAGTCGCCGCTTGTTTCGCTGTCAGGAAGATCAGGGATCTTATCGCAGGTCATCGGCATATTCCAGAGATAATCGTCTCTGCCGAAATACTTATGACTGTGTACAGGCTCATAACCCCAGTTTGAGCAGTCTTCTGTCTTTGAACAGCCTGACCAGAACTCGAGATTGTAACGGAAGATGTACCAGTCACGTGCGAGGTTTGTTACAGGAGCGAGCTTTGCGAAAACTCCGCCCCAAACAGTATCCCAGCAGTGAACCCAGATATTCTGCCAGCAGTTACCTGTATCAGTAATGATACGCTTCATATAGCCTGTGTAAGCGTAAGAAGGCTGCTGACCGGTTTGAGCCTGTTCATCATATGAACCGCTGTCAGAAATCGGCTTGGAAGTATCAACTGCGATAATATCGTCTATATAATCATAGTTTTCGGTACAGTAGTAGAGCCATACAGCAGCCCATGCAAGTTCATCGTAGTCATAGCTGGATGTATAGAAGCCGCCATCGTAACCAAGGCTTGAGTTGCTGGGAACCATACCGGGCTTCCACTCCTCAACGTGAGTCTCTACAGCAAAGTCATAGAGAGCCTTTGCGTACTTGAGACACTCATCAGCGTAGTCAGGATCAGTATCCTTGAAGTTGAGGTAATTTATAGCAAGTGAAGCAGAAGCGCCTGCACACTGGTCTGAAGCGGGCATTTCCGTTGTAGCGAAGTAAGCAGGACGCTTAACAGCGCATGATGAGGAAGCAACCATTGTATTATCCTGCTGAAGCTCAGGCGGACACCAGTAGTTGTGGTCGTTGTTACCCTCTCCGACCTGATAGCAGTAAGCAACTACGTTTCCGTCGTCATCAAGGAATGTTGCCTTCATGAAATAGTCGTTGATCCAGCGGAGCTCGTCTTCAACGTGCTTCTGAAGTCCGAGGTCAATATAAGAATCGCGGAACTCATAATAACCCCAGCCTACTGTAGAAGCAGAGTAGCTTCCGGGGAGACCGAACTTTACGTGGTCACCTGCGTCGTGCCAGCCGCCTGTGAGGTCGAGAGTGCCGTTTCCGTCGGGATCGAGATATTTCTTGTTCTTCTCGATGAATGAAGAGCTCATGTTTACGCCGACGTAGAGGTCGGGATCGTCGTCGCCGAGATTTGGCTTAGCCTTACCGCTGTCGCCCTGTCCGAGACCCTGATCTTCCTTGAGCTGATCGTCAGTCTTGCCCTTGCCGACTGTAGGCATCGGGCTCATTGGCTGGAGCGGAATCTCAGCGTCGATAACGTGACAGTTTGAACGCCATGAGTAGTAGCCGTCGTCAGCGACCTCATCACCACACTTGTTTGCGTCGTAGAAGCACAGTGCAAGCTGCAGAGCTTCTGCGTAGTTGTGGTAATTGTTTGTCTTGCCCTCGGTGATAACCTCGGCGTTTGCGCCTGTTGCTATACTGCTCGTCATAAGAGTTGCAGCAGCAGACAGGCAGGCTAATGATTTTTTGAGTATCTTCGCCTTGTCCATTAAAATCTTCCTTTCAAGAGTAATTTTTTTGAACTCCGTCCTGCCTGGGACAAAGTTCTTTTTCACGTTTTATTTGAGCAGATTCTTCCCCTTAAGTCTGTCAAAAACAATATTGTATCCGTCATTTCCGTCCTTGAGAGAACGGTTGACTCTGCTTATGGTAGCTGTGCTCGCGCCTGTTTCGGTTACGATACTGTTGTAAACGCGGTGCTCGTCGAGAAGTCTTGCAACATGAAGCCTCTGAGCAAATGATTTGAGCTCGATGCTTGTGCAGAGATCGTCGAAGAACTTATAGCAGTCGTCAACTGATTCGAGTGTGAGGATAGCTTCAAAAAGCAGATCCATGCTTTCAGATTTTATTTTACCGATCATAATTAATACTCCAATCTGCCTCAAAGGCATAATCTGACAATTTCTTACTTTACATTTTAACACATTATTCCGTAAAAGTAAAGTCCTAATTTTTGTTTAAAAGAATTTACCCGGAACTTGAATAAATATATAATAAGAAGTAAATTACACCTTTGTGTATATCATACCACATTCTTAACAAAAAGTAAAGACATATTTCTCATTTTTAAAAAATTTGGCGTTACATACCAAATAATAACAACTTTTCGTGTATTTCAACAATAATTCACGTCAATTAACTGTTAAAGCGTATAATTTGTATGAGCATTTAATCAGATGTTGTTTAATATGATAAATTCATTTTATCTCTGTAATACAGGGGTTGAATTTTTGTTTGTTTTATAGTATAATGATTTAGAACACTTTTGTTCACGAGGATATGATACAAGAAGAAATGCGGTGATTTTATGGAACAAACCATTAAAAGTGATAAAAATATAGAGGAAGCCAATATTCTTTATACGGTTGCCATGAGAGGTCTTGTTGCATTCCCGAAAATGGTAATGCATTTTGACGTTTCGCGCAGCAAGTCAATGGCGGCTGTCGAGCGCTCACTGAAGGAGGGCGGCAAGCTTTTCCTTGTTACTCAGCATGAGGCTTACATTGACAATCCAAAAGCTTCAGACCTTTACAAGGTAGGCGTTGTCGCTGAGATAAAGCAGGTTCTGAAGCTGCCCGACAATGTGATGAAAGTTCTTGTTGAGGGAATCTACAAAGCTAACCTTGTAAGACTCATCGACGACGGGGAAGTTCTGAAAGCGGAGGTAAAGCATACTCCCACGTATTCAAGGGCAAAGTTCGACGAGGTGGAAGCTGAGGCGCTCATGCGCTCTATCAAGGACGTTTTTGAGAGATATGCTTCATTTTTCCCGAAAATGCCAAAGGAACTGCTAAGCTCCATAATGACTCAGGATTCTCCTTTGAAGCTTTTTGAGACAGTGACCTTCAACTGCAATCTCAATTATCGTGATAAGCAGACTCTCCTTGAGGAGACTAATATAATAAACAAGCTTTCCGTGCTCTTCGCCTGTCTTACATCAGAGGTGGAGATACTCGAGCTTGAAAATCTTATCAACGAACAGACGAAAAACAGCATAGACAAGGGTCAGAAAGAGTTCTATCTCCGTGAGCAGCTTAGAGTTATCCAGGAGCAGCTCGGCGAGGACGAAGGCGAAGAAGCATTCGGCTATATCAACGATATAATGGACCTCAAACTGGACGAAAAGAGCAAGGAAAAGCTGCTTAAAGAAGCTGACAAGCTTACAAAGCTGCCCCCTGCGTCACAGGAGGCATTTGTTATCAAGAATTACCTCGATACAGTCCTCGATCTTCCGTGGGGAAAGTACACAAAGGCGAAGCTTTCCATGGACAAGGCGGAAGCTGTACTCGAAAAAGACCACTACGGCTTGAAAAAAGTCAAGGAGCGCATACTCGAGTTCCTTGCCGTACATATGCTCAATCCCGAGATAAAGGGACAGATAATCTGTCTTGCAGGCCCTCCAGGTATAGGAAAGACTTCGATAGCAAAATCTATTGCGAAGGCTATGGGCAGAAAGTATGCAAGGGTCTCTCTCGGCGGCGTTCGTGATGAAGCCGATATAAGAGGCCACAGAAAGACATACGTAGGAGCTATGCCGGGTCGTGTGATCACTGCCATAACACAGGCTGGCTCCGCAAATCCGCTGATACTTTTCGATGAGATCGACAAGCTCTGCAGCGATATAAAGGGTGATCCCTCGTCAGCAATGCTTGAAGTCCTCGACTCGGAGCAGAACTATGCTTTCAGAGACCACTTCATAGAAGTTCCCTTTGACCTGAGCAAGGCGGTTTTCATAACTACAGCCAATAATGTCAGCGCTATACCTGCACCTCTGCTGGACAGAATGGAGGTAATAGAGCTCCCGAGCTATACTGCGGAAGAAAAGTTCCACATCGCAAAGGAACATCTTGTGCCAAAGCAGCTCAAGGAGCACGGTCTTAAGGCTTCACAGCTGAAAATAGCTGATGACGCTATAAACGAGCTCATACAGTACTACACAAAGGAAGCGGGCGTGCGTTCCCTTGAAAGATGCATAGCTTCCCTTTGCAGGAAGACTGCGAAGAAGATAGCTGCCGATGAGATAAAGAGAACTACTATAAAAGCAAAGGACCTCAACGGGCTCCTCGGAATAAGAAAGTATACAGGCGATCTTTCGTCGAAAAAAGATCAGGTCGGTGTTGTAAACGGTCTTGCATGGACTTCCGTAGGCGGAGTTCTCATGCCCATAGAAGTTCTGATAATGAAAGGAACGGGCAAGATAGAGGTAACGGGCTCACTGGGCGACGTTATGAAGGAAAGCTCGAAGATAGCTGTGAGCTTCGTAAGAAGTATCGCGGAAAAGTACAAGATAGATCCTGATTTCTACAAGGATAAGGATATACACATACACGCTCCCGAGGGAGCTGTTCCGAAGGACGGTCCGTCGGCGGGCGTTACCATGACAACAGCGCTTTTATCGGCGCTTTCTGGCATAAAGGTAAGGTCCGATGTGGCTATGACAGGCGAGATAACACTTCACGGAAAGGTGCTTCCCATAGGCGGTCTGCGTGAAAAGACGATGGCTGCTTACAAGGCAGGCATAAAGAGAGTGATAATCCCCGTGGAGAACAAGCCTGATCTTGAAGAAGTTGATCAGGTCGTCAAGGACGCAATAGAATTTGTTTTTGCGTCCGACCTCAAGGACGTTTTTGACGCGGCTCTTATCAAGTGACCAGGGAGGAAGTCCAAGTGAAGCTTAATTACAATAAGGCTGAATTTACGGCTGCATACGGAAAGTTTTCGCAGATACCCTCCTCCGACAGGATAGAGATAGCTTTTGCGGGACATTCCAATGTGGGCAAGTCAACGCTGATAAACAAGCTTTTTAACCGTAAAAACCTTGCAAGAGTGAGCTCTGTCCCGGGCAAAACAGCTACAATAAACTTTTACGGGCTCGATAATATATATTTTGTCGATCTTCCGGGATATGGCTACGCAAAGGTGGCAAAGTCTGAAAAGGAACGATGGGCCGGACTTATCGAGGGTTATCTCGGCTCTGACAGGGATATAAGACTTGTTTTCATGCTCATAGATATGCGCCATGCTCCAACAGCTGATGACGTACATATGATAAATTTCCTTATTGATACGGAAATGCCTTTCGTTCTTGTGCTTACAAAAGCCGACAAGCTCGGCAAGACCGAGCGCGAAAAGCGCATGGAGGCTTTCAGGAGCGAGATACCCTGCTTTGAGGATATCCATACCATACCGTTTTCATCACAGACCTTTGAGGGAGTGGAAGAACTCAGGCAGATAGTTGAAGACATTGCTGACGACAATGACGTCGTTGCATAATAAAACAAACCTGAAAGGATGTTAAAAATGTTTGTATCCGAAAATTTGAGCGTCAATTCCGCAGGACATCTCACTGTCGGCGGAGCTGACACGGTGGAGCTTGCCAAAGAATACGGCACTCCGCTCTATGTCATGGACGAGCAGGTAGTCAGAACCAGCCTGAGACGTTTCCATGACAGTATGAACAAATACTACGACGGCAAAGGTGAAGTCCACTACGCCAGCAAGGCATTTTCCTGCATGGAGATGTGCAGGATAGTCGCAAGCGAGGGCGACGGACTTGACGTTGTATCCATAGGCGAGCTCTACACAGCAGTCAAGGCAGGCTTTCCAATGGAAAAAGTGGGTTTCCACGGCAACAACAAGACCGACGAGGAGCTTGAATACGCTTTAAAGGTCGGTGTGGGACATATTATCGTCGACAATATAAGCGAGCTTCACAGGCTCGAAATAATAGCCGAGAAGAGCAATTCTCAGCCAAAGATAATGTTCCGTATCAAGCCCGGCATTGACGCCCATACCCATGATTTTGTAAAAACAGGACAGATCGACAGTAAATTCGGTTTCGCTCTTGAAACAGGCGAAGCTTTTGAAGCTGTAAAAGAGGCGGTAAGCTGCAAGAATGTAAAGCTTGTGGGACTTCACTGCCATATCGGTTCACAGATATTCGATATCGCTCCCTTTGAGGAAGCTGCAAAGGTAATGCTCAGATTTATCGCAAAAATAAAGAATGAGCTCGGCTATAAGATCGAGGGACTCAACCTCGGCGGCGGTTTCGGGATCAAGTACGTTGACGATAACGACCCCAAGCCGTTTGAGCTGTATCTCGAAAAAGTCTCGGAAGTCGTAAAAAACGAATGCAAGTCTCTCGGTATCGACCTTCCTAAGATGTTTATCGAGCCGGGACGTTCCATCGCAGGACCTGCCGGTATAACTCTTTATACTGTCGGCGCACGCAAGGAAATACCGGATATAAGGACTTATGTCTCTGTAGACGGCGGTATGGCTGACAATCCGAGATATATCCTTTACGGCTCCGAGTACGACGCTGTTGTTGCCAATAAAGCAGGGGAGGAAAGAACCGAAAGAGTCACAATTGCCGGAAGGTGCTGCGAGAGCGGTGATCTTATCGGTGAGAATATGCCGCTCCAGCACGCTGAATCGGGCGATATCATCGCTGTTTGTGCAACAGGAGCTTATAATTATTCAATGTCCTCCAATTACAACAGGCTCCAGAAGCCTGCGATAGTTTTCGTTAACAACGGAAAATCGAGGATAGCGGTCAAGAGAGAAACTCTTGACGACATTATCCGCAACGATATATAAAAACAAGGCGTGAAAGAAGTGATTATCCTTCTTTCATGCCTTTTTTTCGTATTTTTTTCCCTGCCATGTATCGAGCTCGGCAAGTCTTTTGTCGATACCCCCGAGAACGGCTATCTTGTCTGCGCTCCACATGGGAGCTATGAGCTTTGACTTGTCTCCGTCGCCGGTAATACGTTCGATCACCGTTTCGGGAGGAAGTATTTCGAGCTGTTTTGCGATAATGCCGATATATTCGTCTCTTTCAAGGAGCTCGAATTCGTTTCTTTCATACATTTCGGCAAGAACTGTACCTTTTATTACATGAAGCATTTGCAGCTTTACTGCTTCGGGAGCGAGCCTTACAGCTTCTGCTGCGGTTTTTAGCATCATTTCGGGAGTTTCAAATGGGAGCCCGTTGATAATGTGTATACAGGTTCGTATCTTTCTGCGTCTGAGCTTGTAAAAGCCTTCGCAGAACTCCTCATGAGTGTAGCAGCGGTTTATCAGCTTTATTGTACTTTCGTGGCAGCTTTGCATACCAAGCTCGACGGTGAGGTCGGTCTTTGAGCTTAATTCCGCAAGTAATCCGACTATTTCGTCGGAAAGGCAGTCTGCGCGTGTTCCTATGGAGATACCGCATACGTTCGGGAAATCCAGTACTGAGTAATACAGCTTACGCAGGACCTCGGCAGGAGCGTAGGTGTTTGTATTTGCCTGAAAATATGCTACAAATCGTGCGCTTTCGCCGTATTTGCCGCATATCCTTTCCTTTTCCCTTGCGAGCTGTGAGATTATATCGCAGCCGCCGTGTGTGAAATATCCGCTTCCGCCGTCGCAGAAAATACAGCCGCCTGTACCCTTTGTTCCGTCGATATTCGGGCATGAAAAGCCGCAGTCAAGGACGGCTTTATATATTTTATGACCATAATGAGATCTGTTGTAATAATTAAGTGTATGATAACGCTTGTTGTCGTCGGAAAATTCAAATGGACTCCTTTTCATATTATCTCTCCTTGTGAAATTATGTTATCATATTCATTAATAATTGTCAATAATTAGTGTACAAAAAATAATATCGCAATATATGGCTTGTTTATCTATTGACATTTTGCACAAAGTGAGTTAAAATAAAAGAGTATCAAAAAAGAGGTAAAAAGCTGTGGATAAAAATATTGTACTTATCGGTATGCCCGGAGTAGGTAAAAGCACGGTGGGAGTTATCCTTGCAAAGCTTCTGGGCTGCAGATTTATAGATACCGATATCGTCATTCAGGAGCATGAAAAGAAGCTTCTGAAGGAGATCATCGCCGAAAAGGGAATAGACGGCTTCATAGAAACCGAAAACCACATTCTGAGCGGACTTAAAGCCGAAAAAGCTGTTATTGCCACTGGCGGTAGCGTCGTTTATGGCGGCGAAGCTATGAAAAATCTCTCCGGAAACGGTATTATCGTTTATCTGAAGCTTGATTACGGTAAGCTGAAATACAGGCTCGGAAACATAAAAAACAGGGGAGTAGTCATAAGAGAGGGACAGTCCCTCAGCGGTCTTTACAAGGAACGTGTCCCTTTATATGAGAAATATTCCGATATTATCATTGACGAAAACGGCTGCAATGTTGAGAAAACAATAAATAAAATTATCAATGAACTTCATAATTATTTGTGAACAATGCATAATCAACGACTGATAAAAAGTCCTTTTTGCACAATTTTATATTTTGCTTTAAAAATGGCTTTGACTTTTAGTAGATTGTGTGTTATAATGTACAATAGGATTAATATTATAAGTAATTATAAGACTTCCGCGCCCTCTGTGCAGCTGTGCTGCTCTGGCTTTCGGATATCGGAAAGGAATCAAAATGTCTAAAATAATTGCTGTTACTTCAGGAAAAGGCGGAACAGGTAAATCTACCGTCTGTGCAGGAATTGGTTACACTCTTGCAAAACAGGGACACAGAACGCTCATTATCGAGCTGGACTTCGGTTTGAGATGTCTCGATATCATCTTCGGCGTCGAAGAGAATATCAGATATGATCTTGGCGACGTGCTCAGCGGCAAAAAGACTGCCCTTGAAGCTGTTGCCCAGATTCCTATGGCTTCAAACCTTAATATCCTCTGCGCTCCCAAAACGCTTACCGCCGTAAGCGCTGAGCAGATCGTAGAGATATGCCGTTCTGTAAAGAAATATTTCGAGTATATCATTATCGATACAGGTGCGGGTATCAACTCACACGTATTCGATATTGTTGAACAGGCAAATCTTATCCTTGTGATATCTACTCCCGATCCTGTTTGTATCAGAGATGCAAGTCTGATGTCCGACGAGTTCTATAACAGAGGAAACAAGAGCCAGCGTCTTATCATAAACAAGATCAGCAAGAAGATAATCGGCGCAGAGCTTATCTCCAACCTCGACGAGATCATTGATAAGGTGGGAGTTCAGCTTATCGGCGTGATCCCCGACGACTTCAAGATGACAGTCGCTACGGGAAAGGGCAATCCGATACCGACAGACAGTGAAGCACTCAAGGCTTTCGACGCTATATCCAAACGTCTCGGCGGAGAATTTGTTCCGCTTACAGTAAAGACAGTCTAAAACATGAAATAATTCCGCTCAGCGGGGAAAGGGTATAAAAATGAAAATCGCAATTATAGCACATGATGCGAAAAAAGAGCTTATGGTACAATTCTGCAGCGCTTACTGCGGAATCCTTTCAAAGCATACTCTCATTGCTACAAATACAACAGGCAAGCAGGTAAGCGAAGCTACAGGACTTCCCATCAAGAGATATCTCAGCGGTCAGGGAGGAGCTGAGCAGATACTCGCGCTTCTTTCCTGCAACGAAGTTGACGTTCTTCTCTTCTTCCGCGATCCTATAAATCCGAAGGCAGCAGACGTTCACGGAATGAATCTTCTCAGACTCTGTGATGTTCATAACGTGCCTGTTGCAACAAACATCGCTACCGCAGAAGCGCTCATCCTTGCCCTCGAAAGAGGCGACCTGGATTGGCGTGAAGTCGGTAATCCGAGTATCTAAAACTTCAATTGTCCCTTTTAAAGGGACAATTTTCATGTAAAAACAAACAGGAAAGGCTTGAAATATATGGCAAATAATATCAAACGCCCAAACGGAACAGAGGACGTTCTGCCAAAGGATGTCTATAAATGGCACACCGTTGAAAAAATAGCCCGTGAGACTGCTGAAAGCTTCGGATTTTCCGAGATAAGGATTCCTACCTTTGAAAATACGGATCTTTTCCTGCGTTCTGTCGGCGAAACTACCGATGTCGTTCAGAAGGAAATGTACACCGTTAAGGCTAAGGAGACCGAATTTACGCTCCGTCCCGAGGGTACGGCAGGCACTATCCGTGCTATGCTCCAGAACGGACTTCTCAACGAGGCTCTGCCGCAGAAGGTATACTATATGCTCTCATGCTTCCGTCATGAGCGCCCTCAGGCAGGCAGACTCCGCGAGTTTCACCAGTTCGGAATCGAAATGGCAGGAAGCGCCGCTCCGTCCGCAGACGCTGAGGTCATCCTTCTTGCCAAGACTATACTTGACAGGCTCGGACTCAGGAATATCGAACTCCACATAAACTCTATAGGCTGTCCTGCCTGCCGTGCAAAGTATCACGAGGCGCTCCGCGCTTACTTTGAGCCCCATAAGGAAGAGCTCTGCGATACCTGCAAGGAAAGACTCGTCAAGAACCCTATGAGACTGCTTGACTGCAAGAGCCCGATATGCAAGGAGATAGGCAAGAACGCTCCGCTCATACTGGATTACCTCTGTGATGAATGCAGGGAGCACTTTGAAGCTTTCAAGAAATACCTTTCGGGCTTCGGTATCGAGTATATCGTCGATCCGAAAATAGTCCGCGGACTTGATTATTATACAAAGTCGGTATTTGAGTTCATAACCACCGAGATCGGCGCACAGGGAACTGTCTGTGCAGGCGGAAGATATGACGGCCTTATCGAACAGCTTGGCGGACAGCACGTTCCAGCACTGGGCTTCGGTATGGGCTTTGAGAGGATACTTCTCGTTATGGACAAGCAGGAGTGTGATTTCCTTACACCCAAGACCTGCGATATCTATTTCGCAACTATGGGCGAGGCTGCACTTACTAAGGCTATGGAGCTTGTAAAGGGACTCCGCGAATTCGGCTACCGTGCAGAATTTGACCTTATGGGCAGAGGAATAAAGCCTCAGATGAAGTACGCTAACAAGATCGGCGCTGTTTATACTATGGTCATCGGCGATGACGAGCTTGCAAGCGGAAAGGCCAAGCTGAAGGAAATGGAAAGCGGCAATGAAACAGAGCTTCTTCTCAATGATAAATTTACCGCTAATTTTGAAAACGAATACTTTAATAAAATGCTCGATACAATGGACGATGAATCAGGTTCGTTGTTTTCATTCGCAGGGGAGGACAAATAAAATGGCAGATAGTATGAAAGGTCTCAAGCGCACACATTATTGCGGAGATGTGACCGAAATAGGAAAAGAAGTCGTAGTAGGCGGCTTTGTTGACAGAATAAGGGACAAGGGCGGCGTTATCTTCATCGTCCTCAGAGACAGGACAGGCGTTGTACAGCTTCTGTTCAACGATGAGACAGACCGCGAACTGTTCGATAAGGCAGCGACCTGCAAGAGCGAGTATGTTCTTATGGCTAAGGGCGTGGTCCGTGAGCGTGAAAGCAAGAACGACAAGCTGAAGACGGGCAATGTTGAAATATTTGTCAGCGACCTCAGGATACTTGCAAAGGCTCAGACCCCTCCTTTCGAGATAGTAAACGAAACAAAGGTAAACGACGAGCTCCGTCTCAAGTACCGTTACCTTGACCTCAGACGCGCACCGCTCCAGCAGAATATCATCATGCGCCATGAGATCGCAAAGGTGACACGTGAGTACTTCTATGAGAACGGATTCCTTGAGATAGAGACCCCTATGATGATGAAGTCAACTCCCGAGGGCGCAAGAGACTATCTTATCCCTTCAAGAGTTCATCAGGGCAAGTTCTATGCTCTGCCTCAGTCGCCTCAGATCTACAAGCAGCTTCTTATGGTATCTGGATATGACAGATATATCCAGCTTGCACGCTGCTTCCGCGATGAAGACCTCAGAGCAGACCGTCAGCCCGAATTCACTCAGATAGACCTTGAGATGTCATTTGTTGACGCAGAGGATATCCAGGAGTGTGTTGAGGGCTTCATTCAGAGAGTATTCAAGGAAGTCATAAATGTTGATGTTCCCACTCCGCTCCCGAGACTTACATTTGCGGACGCTATGAACCGTTACGGCTCCGACAAACCTGATACGCGCTTCGGCTTTGAGATACAGGATATCACAGATACCGTAAAGGATATTGACTTTGTTGTGTTCAGGAATGCTATCGAAGAAGGCGGTTCTGTACGTGCTATAAATGTAAAGAACGGTGCTGCTACATATACACGTAAGGAGATCGACAAGCTCGTCGAACACGCAAAGGGTATCGGAGCAAAGGGACTTGCCTATATACGCTGGGCTGAAGAGCCTAACTGCTCGTTCAAGAAGTTCCTTGCTGACGGCGACCTTGAAAAGATATGCGCTGCCGTTGATGCACATGAGGGCGACCTTGTTCTTATCTGTGCTGACAAGACAAAGACCGTCCTTGCAACTCTCGGTGCAATAAGACTTATCTGCGGCAAGAGAATGGAAGTTATCCCCGAGGATCAGTATAATTTCCTCTGGATCACAGAAATGCCGTTCTTTGAGCACGACGATGAAAACAATACCTGGGTTGCCGCACATCACCCGTTTACTATGCCGATGGAGGAGTGTCTCGGATATCTTGACACCGATCCTGCAAATGTACGTGCTAAGGCGTGGGACCTCGTTCTCAACGGAACAGAGCTTTCAAGCGGATCTATGCGTATCACCGATTTCGAGCTCCAGCAGAAGATGTTTGAAGCTCTCGGCATGACAGACGAGGAGATACAGGCAAAGTTCGGATTCCTTGTTGACGCATATCGCTACGGCGCTCCGCCTCACGGTGGTATGGGAATCGGTCTTGACCGTCTTGCAATGATAATGTGCAAGGCTGACAGCCTCAGGGATGTAACTGCATTCCCGAAGGTACAGAACGCAAGCGAGCTTATGTCAGAATGTCCGTCTGCTGTTGACGACGAAAGCCTTGAGGTCCTCGGCATAAGCGTTGTGAAAAAAGAAGATGAGTAACCGCTATTACGCTGTCTGCGGAATACTCGATATCGATGGGAAGATACTTTTTGTAAGGCATACATACGGCGCTGCAAAGGAGCGTATCCTTATTCCCGGCGGATATCTGAAAGAAGGCGAGCTGCCGTCTGACGCGGTCAAAAGAGAATTTCTTGAGGAAACAGGCGTAAATGCAGTTGCTGAGTCTGTTTTTGCAGTTCAGTTCCGCGCAGAGCAGTGGATAATCGTTTTTCGTCTCAAATATATATCGGGCGAGCCTCATTCCGACGGATATGAAAACAGCGAGGTACTTCTCCTCACTCCTGAGGAGGCTGTAAAACGCAGCGATATAACCAATATGAGTCGTGCTATACTTAATGCGTATATAAACGACTGTGAAAATACTCTCGAAAAAGGTGACTATAAGTCTATTTCCCTTAAAGCAGGGGAATATGAGATATTCGGGGTTTAATCAGCCTAAAAAAACAAAATATTTCAAAGATTTTTATTGACTTTTTTCTTGAATAGTAGTATAATATTAACTATAGGTTTAATAATTTTGTAGGGAGCTGTCTGTAGGTTAGCTCCCTTTGTCTTTATTGTTAGGCTTTATTAACCGGATAGCTATTGACTATTCACAGAAAGAATGCTATAATCAAATCATCAAATGACCGCTGGTCATTTTTAAGGAGGCGTATCTATGGCGTCGGAAGCTGTAAAAAAGATCCTTGAAGCTGAGGCTCTTTCTGACAAAAAGAATGCCGAAGCACGTAAGCAGCGTGACGATATAATCAGCTCTGCTTCGGGGAAATCGTCGCTTGCTATACAGAAAAAGCTCAGTGACGCGCATTCGGAGCTTTCAAAGCTAAAATCGGAATACGATAAAAAGCTTGAGGAATACAAGAAAAATGCCGAAGCCGAGTGTCAGAAAAAGATCGACAGTATCAGACAGCAAGCCGAAAAAAATATGGGTAAGGCTGTTGACGAGATAATCAACCGCTATTTCTGAAATCCGACCTTGTAAAGGAGAGTGATGTAATAAATGGCGAAGCTCAAAATGAAAAAAATAGAGCTCATAGCTATGCTGACAGACAGCAAGAAGATAATAGAGCTCCTTCAGCGGCGCGGCGTTGTTGAAATAACCGAAAACGACGACGAAGAGCTGGAAAATACAAACGTTACGGCAGTTGTGGGCGAGTTTGACAAGTTCAGGAACACGGCTGTGCAGGCGCTTGAGATAATCGACAATTATGCTCCCGAGAAAGCTTCAATAAAAGACCTGCTCGGCGGAAAGACCGAGGTCGAAAAGCATGAGTTCGGAAAAGAAGCCATGCACATGGAACAGGTCATGGGAGCAGCAAACGAAATAATCAAAAATCAGCGAATGATAAACGATTCCGCAAATTCAGCCTCGCAGCTTCAGATAAAATGCGATATGCTCGGGCGATGGGAGCCTCTTGACGTTCCGCTGAATTTCAGGGGAACTGCCACGACCTCTGCGTATATTGGCACATTGCCGTACCTTACTACTGCGGAGGAGCTTGAAGAAAAGCTCCCGGAGAATTGCAGCGTTGAGGTCATAAGTTCCACAAAGGATCAGACCAATGTGTTTATCATCTGCAGCAAGGAAGCTTATGATGAGGCAGGGGATACGCTCAGGAAGCTTGCTTTTGCTCACATTTCCGAGCCGGAAAGCAGGACTCCGAAAGAGCTTATCTCGGCATACAGCGATGAGATAGATAAGCTTAACTCAGACGCTGAAAAAGCAAAGGAAAATATCACAAAGCTTGCCGAAAACAGGCAGCAGCTCAGGTTTGTTATAGACTATCTGCAAATGAGAAAGGAAAAGTACGACGCACTCAGCGATCTCGGCTTTACCGAGAATACCTTTGTGCTGAACGGCTATATCCCTGAAAAGTTTACCGAGAGCCTGAAAAATGAGATAGAAGCAAAGTACACTGCGGCTATAACCTTTACCGATCCGTCGGAGGACGAGGACGTGCCTGTCCTGCTTGAAAACAGCAAGTTTTCAACGCCTATAGAGGAGATAACGAAGATGTACGCCATGCCCGGAAAAGGCGATGTGGATCCTACTCCCATAATGTCGTTCTTCTATTATCTTTTCTTCGGAATGATGCTTTCCGACGCAGGATACGGACTGCTTATGGTCATAGGAACAACAATAGCCCTCAAGAAGTTCAAGCTTGAGACCACTATGAAGAAAACGCTGACAATGTTCCGTAACTGCGGCGTATCCACTGTATTCTGGGGAGCTCTTTTCGGCAGCTGGTTCGGCGATATCGTACAGGTCGTAGCAAGGAACTTCTTTGATAAGGAGATCGGCAGTATCGCCCTTTGGTTCGAGCCTCTTACAGATCCTGTAAAGCTCCTGCTGGTATCTTTCGGACTTGGCATACTCCACCTTCTGCTCGGTGTGGCGGTCTCGTTCAAGATGACATGGGATACAGGCAAAAAGCTTGACGCAATATTCGACGCATTGCCTATATATCTTATAGTTCTCGGCATTGCACCTGTTGGTGCGGGAATGTTTGTGACTGTTCCGAAGACGCTAACTGACATAGGACTCTATATGCTTATCGCAGGCGTAGTGATCCTTGTACTTACGGCAGGAAGAACGTCGAAATCCATATTCGGCAAGTTTTTCGGCGGCCTGTACGCACTTTACAATACAGCTACGGGCTATTTCGGAGATATCCTTTCATATTCCCGTCTGCTTGCACTGGGACTTGCAACTGGTTCGATTGCGAGCGTTATAAATCTTATCGGTACAATGCCGGAAAACAAAATAGTAAAGCTTATCGCACTGATCATAGTATTTGTGGTCGGTCATCTTGCGAACCTTGCGATCAATCTGCTCGGAGCATACGTCCATACAGACAGACTGCAGTTCGTTGAGCTTTTCAGTAAATTCTACACCGGCGGCGGACGTGAATTTTCACCGCTTACGGTAAATACTAAGTATATCAAATTCAAGGAGGAAAATACAAATGACTAACGGATTAGTATTAGCTTTAATAGGAGCTGCACTTGCAGCGCTTCTTGCAGGAATAGGTTCTGCAAAGGGAGTAAGCCTCGTGGGTGAGGCAGCTTCGGGAGTTGTTTCCGTTGACCCTTCAAAGTTCAGCAAGGTGCTCCTTCTCGAACTTCTTCCCGGTACTCAGGGACTTTACGGACTTATCGCTGCAATGTTCATTCTTATCCGCACCAATGTTCTCAGCGGAAACGCAGCAGAGCTTACAGTTCAGCAGGGACTCGGTTTCCTTGCAGCTTCGCTTCCTATTGCTATAGTCGGACTTATCTCCGGTATCATGCAGGGAAGAACAGCTGCGGCAGGCGTAAGCATTACTGCTAAGAAGCCTGATCACAACGGTAAAGCTATCATCATGGCAGCTATGGTCGAGACATATGCTATCCTTGCACTTCTTATATCAGTTCTCATGATATTGAACATAGGCGTATAATGGGGGTGGAGATATGTCAGGACTTGACGAGATCCTTAACCTCATTGAAGCTCAGCAGAAACAAACGGAAGATTCTCTTATAAAGGCAGCTGTAAACAAAGCCAATGCTATAAAAGCAGAGGGCGACAAGAAAGCTCAGAAAGCATACGACGATTTTATGAAAAAATCAACAGCTCAGGCGGAAAAGGATTACGAAAACTCCTGCAATTCCGCTGACGCTGCGATGAAGCGCCGTATACTCGCCTGCAAGGTGGAGCTCATAGATCAGGCTGTGGAAAAGACCGTAAGCAAGCTCAGGGAGCTTCCCGATAAGGAGTATTTTGAGCTGATTGCAAAGCTTACGGAGAGTCACATTCAGTCAGGCAAGGGCGTTATCTCATTCGGCGGCAAGGATATTGCCAGACTGCCTGCCGATTTTGAAAGCAGACTGAATGACCTTGCAAAGAAAAAGGGCGGAGAGATCGCATTGTCAAAGGAAGCAGCTGATATAGACGACGGCTTCATTCTGACATACGGACTTATATCCGAAAACTGCAGCTTCCGCTCCATTATTGAATCCGAAAAAGAAGCTGTACGCGATACGGCTGCAAGAGTACTGTTCGGGTAGGTGATACTATGAACGGAACAAAGTATGCAAATGCTGTCGGAGCTGTAAGAGTTATGGAGAACACTCTTCTCTCAAAAAACGATATCGAACAGCTCATCAATTCAAAGGGCAGGGCGGAGAGAGAGTCCATAATCGCTTCAAAAAGCGGTTCATCAAGCGGTGAAACGCTGGTATCGGTATGGGAAATGCTCCATGAATATGCCCCTGACTGCAAGGAACTGGAAATACTCCTTTACAGGAATGATTTTCATAACCTTAAAGCTGTTCTGAAAGCGGTCATATCCAACAGAGAACCGTCACAGTACTATATTTCACCGTCAAATGCAGAGCTTTCCGTGCTCGTTGACGCCATAAGCAGGAAGGATTACAGCCTTCTGCCGGAATATATGCAGAAAGCGGCTGAAGAAGCCTATGAGCTCGTAACGAACACCCTTGACGGTCAGCTGTCGGATTCACTCATAGACAAGGCTTCAATGGAGGCAATGCAGAAAAGCTCCGCTGAGTTTGGCGGCGAATTCATGCAGAAATATTCTCAGCTCATAACAGCCTGTGCCGACATAAAGACTGCCTATAGGTGCAGCCTGCTGAATAAATCGGCACAGTTCATGGAAAATGCTATTTGCGGAAGCAGTGACCTTGATAAGGAGCAGCTCGTCAAAGCTGCGCTTGGCGGTACAGAATCGCTTTTTGCCTTCCTTGAAATTACACCCTACAGCAATGGTGCGGCATTTCTCAAAGAGTCGGCTGCACAGTATGAAAAGTGGTGCGACGACGTTATAATGGAGCTTGCCGAGACCGCAAGAATGCAGGCTTTCGGCTCTGAGCCGTTAGCTGCATATTTTATCGCAAAGGAAGCTGAGATAAAGAATCTCAGGATACTTTCTGTATGCAAGGAATTTGGCGCAGACAAGGAAACTATCACGGAAAGGATGAGAAAGCTGTATGTATAAGGCTGCTGTAATAGGCGACAGTGCAAGCGTTTCAGGCTTTGCAGCTCTCGGGCTTTCCGTTTTCCGTGAGACAGAGCCCGAAAAGATAACAAAGCTCATTTCAAGACTCGCAGCCAATGATTTTGCTGTGATATACATCACAGAGCCTGCTGCGGCGCTTGTAAAGGATACAATAAATAAATACAGGAGCAGCAAGCTGCCGTCCATCGTCCTTATCCCTGCAATAGAGGGCAATACGGGAGACGGTATGAGAGCGCTCCACGAGGCAGTTGAAAAGGCTGTCGGCTCAGATATATTAAATTAAGAAAGAGGCGGATAAGCAGAAATGAACAGTAAAGGTACTATCGTAAAAATATCAGGACCTCTTGTAGTTGCTGAAGGTATGAGAGACGCCAATATGTTCGACGTTGTCCGTGTTAGTGATAAACGTCTTATAGGCGAGATAATCGAAATGCACGGTGACCGTGCTTCAATACAGGTATATGAGGAGACTTCTGGTCTCGGAACAGGCGAGGGCGTTGAATCAACAGGCGAACCTATGAGCGTTGAGCTCGGTCCCGGACTTATCGGAAGCATTTTCGACGGTATACAGCGTCCGCTCGATGACATAAGAAAGGTCTGCGGAAACAATCTGCAAAGAGGCGTTGAAGTTCCGTCGCTTAAAAGAGAACCGCTTTGGAAGTTCACTCCCTCGGTCAAAAAGGGAGATAAGGTCATCGGCGGGGATATCATCGGAACCGTTCCCGAAACAGACATCGTTACCCACAAGATAATGGTGCCCAACGGCATTGAGGGAACTGTTAAATCCATATCCGAGGGTGAGTTCCATGCAGACGATACAGTTTGCGTAGTTGAGACCGCAAAGGGCGACAAGGAGCTTTCTCTTATCCAGAAATGGCCTGTCCGCCGAGGCAGACCGTATCAGAAGAAGTTATCGCCCGAAATGCCTCTTGTAACAGGTCAGAGAGTAGTTGACTGTCTCTTCCCGATTGCAAAGGGCGGTGTGGCGGCTATCCCCGGACCTTTCGGAAGCGGCAAGACTGTAACTCAGCACCAGCTTGCAAAGTGGGCGGAGGCTGATATTATCGTATATATCGGCTGCGGAGAGCGCGGAAACGAAATGACGGACGTTCTTAACGAGTTTCCCGAGCTTATAGACCCGAATACAGGCAAATCACTTATGGAGCGTACAGTTCTTATAGCAAATACATCTGATATGCCTGTTGCAGCCCGTGAAGCTTCTGTTTACACAGGTATCACCATTGCAGAATATTACCGTGATATGGGCTATTCCGTAGCTCTTATGGCTGACTCCACATCGCGTTGGGCAGAGGCTCTCCGTGAGATGTCCGGACGTCTTGAGGAAATGCCCGGTGATGAGGGATATCCTGCATACCTCGGAAGCCGTCTTGCACAGTTCTATGAGCGTGCAGGAAGAGTTATATCCAACGGCTCTGACGGAAGAGAGGGTGCTCTTTCAGTCATCGGAGCAGTTTCGCCTCCCGGAGGTGATATATCCGAGCCTGTATCCCAGGCAACGCTCCGTATCGTAAAGGTTTTCTGGGGACTTGATTCCAATCTTGCATACCAGAGACATTTCCCTGCAATAAACTGGCTTACGAGTTACTCGCTTTATGCTGATTCGCTTGCAGACTGGTACAATAACAATGTATCCAAGGACTGGATGAAGTGCAGAGCCCGCTTTATGGAGATCCTTCATGACGAGGCTGAGCTCAAGGAAATAGTGAAGCTCGTTGGTATGGACGCACTTTCGCCCAATGACAGACTGAAAATGGAGACTGCACGTTCCATACGTGAGGACTTCCTGCACCAGCTGGCTTTCCACGAGGTGGATACCTATACGAGCCTGAAAAAACAGCTTTATATGATGAAGCTTATCCTTAATTTCAACGACGAAGCTTATGAAAGCATCAAGAAGGGTGCAGATATCGAAGCCGTCGCAAACCTGACAGTCAGGGAAAAGATAGGACGTTTCAAGTATATCGAAGAAAAAAATACAGACGCAGAATTTGAAAAGCTCTCAGTGGAGATCTCCTCAGAGCTCAATGAGCTGCTTGACAAGGAGGAAGACTGATGCCAAGAGAATACAGAACTATCGAAGAAGCGGCAGGTCCTCTGCTGCTTGTAAAGGACGTTGAGAACGTAACGTACGGCGAGCTTGCTGAGATAAGACTAAAAAACGGTGAGAAAAGACGCTGCCGTGTACTTGAGATAAACGGCACGAACGCTCTCGTTCAGCTTTTTGAGAATGCAGCAGGTATAAATTTACAGGACAGCAGCGTTGTTTTCTCGGGACATCAGATGGAACTTGGCGTGTCAGAGGATATGCTGGGACGAGTTTTTGACGGACTCGGCAGACCTATAGACGACGGTCCCGAGATAATCCCCGAAATGCGTCTTGACGTAAACGGACTTCCTATGAATCCTGTTGCAAGAAGATATCCTCAGGAGTTCATTCAGACAGGCGTATCCGCTATAGACGGACTCAACACCCTTGTAAGAGGCCAGAAGCTGCCTATCTTCTCTGCCAGCGGACTTCCTCATGCACAGCTTGCGGCTCAGATAGCCCGTCAGGCAAAGGTACGCGGCAAGAACGAGCAGTTTGCCGTTGTATTTGCGGCAATGGGTATCACCTTTGAGGAATCCGAGTACTTTGTACAGAGTTTCCGCAGCACAGGCTCTCTTGACAGAACGGTACTTTTCATAAATCTTGCAAACGATTCGGCTATCGAGCGCCTTGCAACTCCTAAAATGGCTCTTACAGCCGCAGAATACCTCGCATTTGAAAAAGGTATGCACGTTCTTGTTATCCTTACCGATATCACCAACTACGCCGACGCTCTTCGTGAGGTATCGGCAGCGCGTAAGGAAGTTCCGGGACGAAGAGGCTATCCTGGATATATGTATACCGACCTTGCGACTATATATGAGCGTGCAGGCCGTCAGAACGGCAAGGAGGGTAGTATCACAATGATACCTATCCTTACCATGCCGGAAGACGATAAAACTCACCCTATCCCCGATCTTACAGGCTATATCACAGAGGGACAGATAATTCTTTCCCGTGAGCTCTACAGAAAGGGAATAAATCCACCTGTTGACGTACTTCCTTCACTTTCACGTCTTAAGGATAAGGGTATAGGCGAGGGCAAGACCCGTGCAGATCATTCCGACACCATGAACCAGCTCTTCTCCGCATACGCAAGAGGAAAGGACGCAAAGGAACTCATGGTAGTCCTCGGCGAAGCGGCTCTTACTCCTACGGACCTTATTTATGCTAAATTTGCGGACGAATTTGAGAAAAAGTATGTTTCTCAGGGCTTCGAGAACAACAGAAGCATCGAGGATACCCTTGCAATAGGCTGGGAGCTGCTGAAAATGCTTCCGAGGAGCGAGCTCAGAAGAATCCGTGAGGAATACCTTGTTAAGTATTATGATACTCAGAAATGAGGTGGGCTGATTGGCAAGACTGAATGTTAATCCGACCAGAATGGAACTCAGCAAGCTGAAAAAGAAGCTTGTTTCCGCACGGAGAGGCCATAAACTGCTTAAAGACAAGCGTGACGAGCTCATGAGACAGTTCATGAACCTTATAAGGGAGAACCGTCAGCTCCGCACCGAAGTTGAAGCTGCAATAAAGGAAGCAAACAGATATATGGCAGTTGCAGGTTCTGTAATGCAGCGTGAGGTGCTTGAAACGGCTCTTATGCTCCCTAAGCAGGAGGTAGAGCTGGAAGTGAGCGAAAAAAACGTGATGAGCGTGTATATTCCCGAGTTCAAGACGAAATACCGTTCGGGTGATTCCAATGACATCTATTCATACGGCATGGCGTTCACGTCTATAGATCTGGACGGAGCTGTAAGCTCTCTCAGCGCGGTCTTTCCGAAGATGATACGCCTTGCTGAGATAGAGAAGTCGTGTCAGCTCATGGCTGACGAGATCGAAAAGACCCGTCGCCGTGTAAATGCGCTTGAGCATATAATGATCCCTGATTATGAGGAAACTATCAAGTTCATAACCATGAAGCTTTCTGAAAACGAGAGAAGTACAACGACCTCACTTATGAAGGTCAAGGACATGGTTTTGAAACAGAGCCATCACTATCAGCAATAAAAGAAAAAAACGGTCTCCGAAATCGGAGACCGTTTTCCATTTGAGTATAAAAATCCGCCTTGCCGTCATATAGTGCATAAAACCCGCACTAAGCAGGTGGGTAAACGCCCTTATGCTTCTCGCTCCCTTCTTCCGCAGGGCGGGAGGTCTGCAGTCCACATACGGAGACGAATTCCCTTGAATTATGTGTTGGATTATAAAAACTATAATTACCCGCACAAGGCAGAAATTTTGCTTTTTTTCTTTTCTATATATATTATAGCACAATCATTCGGAAAAATCAATAGCAAAATTATGTAAAATGGTATAAAATTGGAAAAAATTAGTCGTCAAAGCTGTCGTCCATGATGCCGTCAAGGCGTTCAAGGAAGAATTTCGATACCATTTCAAACTCGTCATCGTCATCTATTGATGCAAGTATCTCTTCACCGTCTTCTTCTATAGATTTGAGTATAACAAGGTCGCAGTCTGAATCGAGAAAATCTTCATCCTCAACAGCAGGGAGCATGGCATAATACTGCTCGCCCTCAATTTCTGCTGCGTCGAAAAGCTCAAACTGCTTCTTGTTGCCTTCCTCGTCTATCAGTTCAAATAAGTCGGGAGTATATTCATTCATTTCGGACATATTCATTCTCCAATCCGGCAAAAGCCTTTTCTATAGCTATATTATACACTAAAGCCGCTCAAAAATCAAGAGGAATATACATGAAGATATTATTGTGATATTAAACAATTGATAGCTTGATTCTTTGTTAGATATACCGATTTGCATGAAAATATTGTGATAGAGCGATTATTTCTATTGACTTTTCACACAAAGTATGGTAATATATAATCAAGGAAAAGGAAAGCTCATGAGAGCAATCCGAGCTGCATTTACTTGGACTGAGGGTGACCTCAATGTAAATGAATATACGCGGAAGGGAGAGTGAGTCCAATGGAAGGAAAGTTCGCACAGCAGCGTGAAGCCGGCGGGCTTGCTGAGTAATTGGATTTCATTAAGAGGGAATATAGGCTTCGGGCTTGTTCCATTGAAAAGAGCTCAAAAAGGCTTGGCAATTCAATTATGAGGCTGACGTTTGCTGATCTAAACGGCTTCATGCGAAGAAAATTTGGATACAGAGTTATCTGAAATTTCGACAATAAGTCTTTAGATATATTGCGAAAAATTCTTTAGTAAAGGTTGAGTCCAATGAGAAAATAGGTTATTGCTTTATGAACTTGCATGATGTTCGAGATTTCGGACAAATACAATTTTATAGGTGATTCCGATGGAGTAATTTTTGAATTGCTTGATTACTTTATATAAAGGAATGATGTACAGTGAAAACGAGGTACACATTTAAAATCTGATCCGAAAGGGTGAGTCCAAAGGGTAATTTAGCTAAGTGATGAAAGTCGCTTTAAAAATTAAATAATGACAAACTGCCCCGACGTGAGTCGGGGCTTTGTTTTTAGGAGAAAAATGTAAAGGAAAATATATTTTTCCCTGCTTTATCATATAATTATCACAAAAATGCTTATAATATAATATAGTGAATCATATCTGAAAGGATGAACAGAATGAAGGATAATTACAATAACAATGATAATTATCGCTCAGACGAGCTTTTCGGCGAAAACAACGGCCGTGAGACAAGTACTTCTTACACTGATGAAGGCAGGTCTGAGTATTCGGCGGACAACGAAAAAAGATATGATTCAAATTCGTATTCGTTTGCTTCTGAAGCGTCAAGCAAGTCAGGACATAAGGGCAAAGCGAATTTGCTGCTGAAATGTACAGTTGCAGCTCTTGCAATTGCTGTTATTGGCGCAGGTGTGGTCAAGGTCTATAAGTTCCTAAATGCGTCGAAGAATGAGCTTATTGAGTTCTCGGGCGACAACGTAAAAAGCGTTGCAAGGAATATTCCCGACCCTCCTGATGAAAAAAGCACTGAACCAATAGACGACGAGCTTCCGAGTCTTATCGAGCTTGCTGCAAGGTCGGACGCAAAGCCGATACCCGATATCGTGGATTCTATCATGCCCTCAGTCGTGGGAGTTGCCTCTTCCTTTGAGTATACTCCTCGTCAGACTTTCAGTATATGGGGCTGGAGCGAAGAGCCGCAGACCGAACTGATACGAAAAACAGGTACGGGATTTATTATAACCGATGACGGATATATAGTTACTAATGCCCATGTTGTCTATGACGAGTCCTATGACTCGGGAGAAGCTGTTGAAGTAAAGGTGCTTTTCAGTGATGAGACTGAGCACGAAGCGAATATTATCGCTTTTGATCCTGAGACTGATATTGCAGTTTTAAAGGTGGACGAAACAAAGCTTAAACCTGCTGTTCTCGGTGACAGCGATGAACTCAGGGTCGGAGAGCTCGTAATAGCTGTCGGCAACCCTCTCGGATTTGACCTTTTCGGAACTGTTACCAGCGGTATCGTATCCGCTCTTAACAGAAAAATTGATATTAACGAAAAGAAAATGAACCTTATCCAGACAGACGCTGCCATAAACAACGGAAACTCAGGCGGACCGCTGCTCAACAGCTGCGGACAAGTTATCGGTATCAATTCCGCGAAAATGTCATCAAGCTACAGCAGTTCTGCAAGTATTGAGGGCTTATGCTTTGCAATACCGATTAAAGAAGCGAAGGTCATAATCGACGACCTTATAAACTACAGTTACGTTACCGGAAGGCCTAATCACGGTATTATAAGCACAAGAGATATTACTGAGGCAGAAGCACGTTACTGGAACGTTCCTGTGGGAGTGTATGTAATGTCACTGCAGGAGGGCGGTGCGGCTGCACTTGCAGGAGTGCAGATCGGTGATATCATTATCGACATCGACGGAAAGGCTGTATCTACTGCCCAAGAGCTCAACGATATCAAAAACGAGTTCAAAGCAGGGGATACGGTTTCCATAACTGTTTCGAGAAACGGTCAGGATATACGAATGAAGCTGACATTGCAGGAGGATAAGTTCATTCCCCGAAGTCAGAAGCAAAATGTCAAAAGATCAGTGTTCGCTTTAAACTGAATAAGTATTATAAAAAATCCCCTCATGCGGAAACCCACTGCATGAGGGGATAAGTTTTTATTCGTTTATCACTTGTTTGCTGTAAGACTGCTGAATGCGTTATCAACGATCTTCTTATCGGGAGCCTTTGTAAATAAGCTTACGATAGGTACAATGATAAGTGAAATTATCATTGCGAATGCACCTGCGTTGATAGGCGATAACAGTGAAAGCGGACAGTTAAGGTCAATGATCGACTGTCTGATACCGCTGAAAGCTTCGATATTAAGGCTGAACAGAAGCATATGTACAACGCTTATGCCAACGCCCGTGATAAAGCTTGTCCAGCAGGCTGCTTTTGAGACCTTCTTCATGAAGAGACCATAGAGGAAAGGTCCGAGGAATGCGCCTGAGAGAGCTCCCCATGAGTAAGACATAAGAGTTGAGATGGAAGCGTTCTTGTTGCAGGCGATAATTACTGAGATAACAAGGAATACTGCGATAAATATTCGCATGAAGAGAACCTGGTGCTTGTCGTCAAAGTTCTTGATACGAGGCTTGATAAGATCGTTTGTAAGGGTTGAGCTTGATGTGAGAACGAGCGATGAAAGAGTTGAAAGTGAAGCTGAAAGAACAAGTACTACAACAAGTCCGATAAGTATATTCGGAAGAGCCTGGTGAAGAAGTGCAGGGACCATTGTATCGTAAACCGGCTTACCGTTTACTTCTTCAATGTGAGTCTTGTCAAGGTCTCCGCCGAGCGTGCAGTAAAGTCTTACGAAACCGCCCATGAAATATGAGCCTCCTGCAACTACGACAGCAAATAATGTGGAAATAACAGCACCTTTTTTGATCGCCTGTTCGTCCTTGATAGCGTAGAACTTCTGGACCATCTGAGGAAGTCCCCATGTACCGAGAGATGTAAGTATAACAACTCCGAGGAGGTTTATAGGATCAGGTCCGAAGAGCGAACCGAGTGTGCCTGTGGGAGTTTTTGCGTCGGAAATATTGTTCAGAGCGTCGATAGCAGCCGAAAGACCGTCCTTTTTCTGAACAGTAAGAGCTACGACTGTACCGATACCGATAAGCATTATGATGCCCTGGAAGAAGTCGTTGAGAGCTGTAGCCTTGTAGCCTCCGAGAGTTACATAGACAGCTGAAAGAACAGCCATAGCGATGATTATGTAGGTCGCTCCGTTATCTCCGAGATCGAATACCATTCCGAAAAGACGTGAAAGTCCGTTATAAACCGAAGCGGTATAAGGGATAAGGAAGATGAAAACGATGAGAGCTGACATTGTTTTAAGAGATCTGGAGTCAAATCTGTGCTCAAAGTACTCGGGCATTGTCTTTGCGCCGAGGTGATTTGTCATAAGACGAGTTCTCTTTCCGATGAGGAGGAAGGGGATAAGGCTTCCTATTATTGCATTGCCTAATCCAATCCATGAGGCGGAAGCACCGTACATCCATCCGAACTGACCTGCATAGCCGATGAAAACAACAGCCGAGAAGTAGGTAGTACCGTAGGAGAAAGCAGTCAGCCATGAACCGACGCTTCTGCCGCCGAGCATGAAGTCCTCGGAGGATTTGGTTCGTCTTGACATATAGATTCCTATACTTACCATTATAGCAACATAGATGGCAAGTATAATGAATGTTGCGGTTTTAGGTTCCATTGATATCGCGACCTTTCTTATGCTTTACAGTTTTTATGTCATAAACTTGTAAAGCTTTAAATGAATAAAGTGATTACCGTGTAATATTATACTATATTATTATAATAATGTCAATAGTCTTTTTTCAATAAACGGCTAAAAATAGAAAAATATGTGGTTATATGAAGCAAACATTTCTGAAAACAAAAAATCGGCTCAGGATTACTGAACCGATAAACTTTCATTATAATGCCGCTGACCGGACTTGAACCGGTACGATATTGCTACCGAGGGATTTTAAGTCCCTTGTGTCTGCCAATTCCACCACAGCGGCAAGAAAAGCGGTATACCGAATTGACGGTATACCGCCTTTGGTCGAGGTGACAGGATTTGAACCTGCGGCCCCTACGTCCCGAACGTAGTACTCTACCAAACTGAGCCACACCTCGACAGCAATAATATTATACTACAAACGGGGGATAATGTCAAGTGTAAATATTTTTTATATAAGTATTTTTATTTTTTTACTATAGTAAAAGAGCAGCCCGAAGGCTGCTCTTGGGGATATTACTTAACAACTATCGGTTCAGACCAGTAATTCTGATTGTAGATATCAGAGAAACGGTAGAGGAGGCGGCATTCGCCTGTTCCAACATCTGTATTGCTGATAGTCATATTGTCTGTAACAGTGACCTTATCACCGATGAGATAGCTGTCCTGATACTCCATGTCATAAGTGTAGTAATCGCATATGAACTCGAGAGTATCGCCGTTTTTGATCTCTGTGAGGTTCTTTGCAACTGCTTCTGTTTCGCCGTTGACATAATCTGTGGAAGCTCCTGTGATAACGCCGTTATCATCGTTTGTGAACTGGATTATGAGATTTACCCTTTCACCGTTGAGGAAAGCAGGGACATAACCTGTGATGATTACATCATTTCCGCTCTTTATTGTATCTGTGTGGTAATAAGCAACTACATTTCCGTTGATAGAGAGCCAGTTTTTGTCGGTATCTGCAACAAGGTCGCCGTTGTCGTCAAATGAGTAGACATTGTCGAGACCGAGGTCGATGTAACCCGAGCCGTCATCGTAGAACATATTGAGGTCGAGCTTATGCACCATTTCCCACTGTGACTCGGGGAGCTTCATGGTATATGTGCCGTTGTTATTTTCCCAGATAAGGTTAGACGTGTCGAAGTAGTGAGTTGAAAGGTACTCGGCAGTATCGCTTACATCCGTATCCTTCATGAAGTCGGTGTTTGAACTGTCAAGGCCGTCAATGCTTCTGCCACCGCCGCCGAGGAAACTTGTAAGGAGCGAGCCTATCATATCAGCGCTGCCTGAAGAGCCTGATGAAGCTCCGCCGCCGAAGAGTGAAGTGAGAACTGAGCCTGTACCGCCGGCAGCAATCTGACCGCCTGTCTCGACCTTTGCAAACTGCTTGATGCACTTTGAATACTCGGAGTCCATACCGATCTGTGAGTATGTGCTGCAAGCCTTATCTACGTATGAAGCGCGCTGATACGGGAAGTAGATGGAAACACCGTAAGCGTTCGTCATATTTGAAGATGTACGGTTGTACTTTATTGCGTTCTTCAGTGATGAGGCAAGAGCCTTAGCTTCGGGAGTTCCTACATTTTCAGCAAGGTTTACCAGGTCTACCTGATCTATGCGTGTGCTTTCAGCGAATTCGCGCGTAGCATATCTTGCGTTTGATATGTCTTTATAATCGTCCTTTGCTATCTTGTCGCTGATAGACTTAGAGAAAGCAGAGAGATTTTTCGGAACAGTATTTGAAAACTCTGCAAGGTCGATAACGGAAAGCGTTGTCTTTTGACCTCTGCACTTCTTTGCACACTCTGTAACGAAATCGTCAACGATATTCTTGCCGATGTCAAGAGTAGGAGTTGAAGTGTTGCTGCCAAGCTTTGAGAGCCAGTTTGTGTAATACCAGCCGATACCGGGTTCGGTCTCCTCGGAAGCGATCATGTAATCAGCGTGCTCGTTGAGCATGAGAGCTGTTTCGGCAGTTGCCATGAGACAAGCATCAAAGCCTATGAAATCGAACTTCACGCCGCCCGCTTTAAGAGCTTCGTTAACTCCTGCAAGAGTCATTGAACCGCTGTTCCTGTTCTTTTCGTCGTAGCCGTAGCCTGTTACAGATCCGCCGCCGTGATCCCAGAGAATGAGTTCATTTCTGTTGGCAGGGAAGTTCTTTGAGCAGAACTGGATAAATGAAGCAAGATTGCTCGGGTCGGTCATTGGCTTATTGCCGGCGTCCTCTATAAGTCTTGCGAGTTTGCCGTCCTTTATCTGATAGATCTGATTTTTCTTGGTGCTTATGTCGCTTATCTTCCACTGCGAGCAGCCGCCCGTAAAGATGACAACATTTACGTTATCGCCGTACTTGGCGCTTGCCATTTCCTGCATATCGGAAGAAGCCATGCCGTACTTTGACTCAAGGTCTGTACCGCACATATATATCATAAGAGTAACAACGTCCTCGCCGTTTCCCTTGATAACTGTGCGCTTTTCGCGTGAGCCTGTAGCGACTGAGGTATCGACTGTGCTGTCGCTTGTTTCACTGCCTTCTGCTGTGTCTGCGGGGCTGAAATCAAATCCCGCAGGCGCTGAACCGCCCGTGAACGAACCTAAAAGGTCTCCGAGGCCGCCTCCTGTACTTCCGCTGCCGTTTCCGGCACCTCCGAGACCGGCACCGCCGCCCATAAACTTCATTATAAGAAAGACAATTATAATAATTGTGATAAGACCGCCGCCGCCTGCAGCTGCTCTTTTAGCTCCGCCGCCGCTGCCGCCTGTAGGGCCTCCGGAATAACTTCCCGAGCCGACAGGGCCTGTGCCGAGGCCGTCGCCTCTTCTATGTGCTCCGCTGCCGCCTGATGTGACGTTTTTACGTCTGCCCTGCGGCCTGTTCTGATTAGGATCCATATTAACCTCCATTAATATTCATTTTCGCAGACATTATTTCTGCATACAAATACATTTTACACATTTTAAAAGAGAATGTCAAGTTAAAAGCGGTTACAAATTGGTTTTTTGTCAAAAAATCGGAGAAGAAAACAGTCGGCAGTAATATGCTGACTTTCATATATACATATTTGTCCTCATTTGTAAATGCTGATTTGTGGATTTTTCCGATTTTACGGCAAACTATTTGAAATTTCGGGAAACTGTGCTATAATAGTCCATGTATTCATGAATATTATAATCAAATAAGGTAAACGGTGCTCCTCGTGCTTATGTACAGGGGAGTTAAAAGGGAAGCGGGTGAAAGTCCCGCGCGATCTCGTCACTGTGAGCGGAGAGCGGTATCCATGCATATGTTGCAGCCACTGAGAAATCGGGAAGGCGGAATACAGCGTTACTATCCGTTAGTCAGGAAACCTGCCGTTTATCGGTACAGAGCGAAAGCTCGAATCACGAGGCATTGATCGTACCAAAGCCCTGTATGGGCTTTTTTGTCATGCCTTCCGCAAGTTCTGCGGAGGGTGTTTTTTGTGCGCGACATGATGTCTCCACATTTCAGGAGGAAAGAAAATGAATATGAAAAGAATTATTGCAGCTGTTTCAGCACTCGTACTTACATCTTGTGCTTATTCTTGCGGAACCGAAACTAAGGACAGTACTGCGGAAAAGGCTACCGAAGCTGCAACTACTGCCGAGGTAACAACTACAGAGGAGAATACTACCGAAGCCGAGACAACAACAGAGGCTGAGGAGGAAGAGGATGAGGAAAACTACGAAACAGGCGACGCTTCGCTCGATAATGTCCGTAATCAGGACGAGATCGGCGATAACGAGATACTTGTGGTCAGCTTCGGTACAAGCTTCAATGACAGCCGCAGACTTACGATAGGAGCTATCGAGGACGCTGTTGAGAAGGCATTTCCCGATTACTCAGTACGCAGAGGTTTCACAGCAAATATCGTTATAGATCACGTAAACAGACGTGACGGCATACTTATCGATGATATCGACGCAGCCCTCAAGAGAGCCGTAGACAACAATGTAAAGAATCTTGTAGTACAGCCTACACACCTTATGAATGGTATTGAATACGATGAGATCACAAGCAAGGTCGCTAATTACTCTGACGCTTTTGAAAAGGTAGTGATCGGCGAGCCTCTCCTCACAAGCGATGATGATTTCAAGAGAGTTGAAACTGCTATAACCGACTGGACAAAGGAGTACGATGACGGAGAGACAGCTATCTGCTTCATGGGACACGGTACAGAGGCTGATTCAAATGCAGTTTATCAGAAAATGCAGGACCTTCTCGCAAACGACGGCTTCAAGAACTATTATGTAGGTACAGTTGAAGCTGAGCCTTCACTTGACGATGTTATCGCTAAGGTAAAGGAGGGCGGCTACAAGAAGGTTGTTCTTGAGCCTCTCATGGTAGTTGCAGGCGATCATGCAAACAATGACATGGCAGGTGACGAAGAGGATTCATGGAAGTCAGCATTTGAAGCTGAGGGCTTTGAAGTAAAGTGCCTCCTCAGAGGTCTTGGCGAGAATGAGAATATCAGAACTCTTTACACAGAGCATACTCAGAAAGCTATTGATTCATTAAAGTAATAAATATGCAGCCGACCATGTGTCGGCTGCTTCTGTAAAAGGTGATAATATGAAAAAAGTTGCAATATTTACAGCCGCCGTTCTTCTTTCTGCTGTATTTTACTCATGTACGGACAATTCCGGGAACGTTTCCGACAGCAAGACTACTACAGCGCCGCAGACAACAGCTGCCGAAACTACAAGCGAGCTTACAACTGAAACTGCGACCGAAAAGGTAACAGCGGCTCAGCTTGAAGTCGGATATGAGGGAATGAAAGCTGTTCCGGCCGAGTCTGTAAAGCCGGGAGAATACGACATAAAAGTTGATTCAAGCTCATCAATGTTCAAGATAACCGCCTGCAGGCTCATAGTTGAAGACGGCAAAATGACTGCAAAAATGACAATGAGCGGAAGCGGTTACGAATATCTTTACATGGGTACGGAGGAAGAAGCTGCAAAAGCTGCGGAAAGTGACAGGATAGCTGCAGAAAACGCAGGTGAGGCAGTTGAGTTCACTGTACCAGTTGAAGCTCTTGATAAAGAGACAGACTGTGCCGCATTCAGCAGGCGCAAGGAGCAGTGGTACGGCAGAAAGCTGGTTTTCCGTGCGGATTCTCTTCCGAAAGAAGCTTTTTCCGGGGATATGTTCGTGACAGTTGACTCGCTTTCACTTGAGGACGGAGAATACAAGGTGGACGTAAAGCTTGAGGGCGGTTCGGGAAAGGCGTCAGTGCAGTCTCCTGCAAAACTTGAGATAAAGGACGGAAAGGCTTTTGCAGAAATCATCTGGAGCAGCAACAAGTACGATTATATGGTGGTTGACGGGGAAAAAATAATGCCTGTAAGCATGGAAGAGTTTTCGGTATTTGAGATACCTGTTGACGGTTTTGACTATAAAATGAGCGTTGCCGCTGATACAACGGCTATGAGCACTCCGCATGAGATAGAGTATACGCTTTTCTTTGATTCATCGTCCGTAAACAAGTAAATGAAGAGGCTAATATTTGCTTTTGCAGCCGTATTTTTATGCGGCTGTACAAGACTCGACGCTGAAAAAACAGATAAGACCGCTGAAAACAGACTTGAACTCAGATACGCAAAGGAGTTTTCTGCGGAATACCTTGATAATGGCTGTATTTTCGTTACTATCGGTGCGGACAGCTATACTGTTGTTCCCGAAAATGCGGAAGTGCCTTCCGATACAGGGGATTCAACAGTGATAAAGCAGCCTCTGGAGAATGTTTATAACGCCGCATCTTCCGCAATGGACCTCATTGACGGCGCAGGCGCGCTTGGAAAGGTAATGATGACGTCCACAAAGTATGATGACTGGGCTCTTCCCTCGGTAAAAAATGCTATGGACAGCGGAGAAATATACTATGTCGGCAAGTACAGCGCTCCTGATTATGAAGCTCTTATGGAAGCTGACTGTTCACTTGCCATAGAATCGACTATGATATATCACAGCCCCGAGGTCAAGGAAAAGCTTGAAGAACTTGGGATACCCGTGCTTGTGGAGCGTTCGAGCTATGAAAGCGATCCTCTCGGAAGAATGGAATGGATAAAGCTTTATGGTATCCTTTTCGGCTGTGAGGACAGGGCAAACGAACTTTTCGACAGCAGGATATCTAAGCTTGAAAACATTCTGTCCGCAGATAAAACTGATAAAAAAGCCGCCTTCTTTTACATAAACACCTCCGGCGGAGTAGTTATACGCAAGCCCGGCGACTATGTTCCCGAGATGATGAGAATGGCTGGCGGAGACTATATATTCGCCAGTGGTGATCTCGGAGTTGATGAAAACTCCCTGTCAACAATGACGATCCAGCCCGAGGTTTTCTGCGAAAAGGCATGGGACGCTGACATTCTTATCTATAACAGCACTATCCTTGGCGAGATAGCTTCACTTACCGAGCTTATTGAAAAATACCCTATGCTGAAGGAATTTACAGCTGTAAAAAACGGCGAGGTGTGGTGCACAGAAAAGAACATGTTTCAGCAGACTACCGGAGCAGCCGAAATGATAGAGGAGTTTCACAGAATATTTGCCGGTGAAGCTGAGGATAAAATGGATTATATTTACCGTCTGGAGGAGCAGTAATGGATTCAAGGCGCCAACGTATTGCGATAGGCTATATCATACTGATTGCTTTGCTTATCGCACTTGTCATCCTGAATATATGCGTCGGAAGCGCTGACATACCGCCGCAAAGACTGTGGAACGCCCTGCGTTTTCCCGAAAACGATAAGGTAGCTTATAACATAGTAACGGGACTGCGTATCCCTCGTACAGCTGCGGCTGCGATACTTGGCGGAGCGCTTGCCGTTGCAGGATTTCTGCTTCAGAATTTCTTTGCGAATCCGATCGCAGGACCTTATATCCTCGGAATATCCTCGGGGGCGAAGCTAACAGTAGCCTTGCTCATGGTCATTTCGCTTTCACACGGATTTGCCGCGAATTCCGCCGAAATGGTATTGGCGGCTTTTGCAGGTTCGCTTATTTCAATGGGACTTATACTGCTTATCTCTTCAAAGGTACGGCGTATGTCGGTTCTCATCGTCTGCGGAGTAATGATCGGCTACATATGCTCGTCGATAACCGATCTCGTTGTGAATTTTTCGGACGATTCAAACATCGTCAATCTTCACAACTGGTCAATGGGCAGCTTTTCAGGCATAGGTTCCACGGAAGTGATAACGGCAGCCTGTATAATTATTCCTGTCTGCCTGTGTGCATTCATGCTTTCAAAGCCTATGAGCGCATATCAGCTCGGCGAGGAATACGCCCGTAATTCAGGAGTCCATATAAAGGCATTCAGGATAGCCCTGATTCTCCTTTCAAGTCTGCTTGCAGCGTGCGTTACCGCGTTTGCCGGACCTGTTTCGTTCGTTGGAGTAGCCGTTCCTCATCTTATAAAAAGCGCTTTCAGGACAGCAAAGCCTGTAATCGTTATTCCTGCAAGCTTTCTTGGAGGAGCTGTTTTCTGTCTGATGTGCGACCTTGTTACAAGAACGCTCTTTGCACCGACTGAGCTGAGTATAAGTACGGTCACATCGGTTTTCGGCGCTCCTGTGGTCATATATATGCTTCTGAACAGAGAGAGGTGGAAGGAAAATGGCTGAATCAGGACTCAGTACACGCGAACTTTCTGTAGGCTATGGTAAAAAGCTTATCGTAAGCGGAATAGAGATATCTGCCGAGCGTGGAAAGATACTCACTCTCATAGGACCTAACGGTGCAGGAAAATCCACAGTTCTGAAAACACTTTGCCGACAGCTTGCACCTCTCGGTGGAACTGTGTATATCGGTGAAAACAAGCTTGAGGAGCTCAGCGGCAACGAACTGGCAAGGTCTGCTGCTGTACTGCTGACAGGCAGGGTTAGGACTGAGTATATGCGTTGCAGGGACGTTGTCGAAATGGGCAGATATCCTTATACCGGCAGACTTGGCGTTTTATCCGCTCACGACAGGGAAAAGGTTGAAGAAGCAATTAAAAAAGTTGATATTGAAGGCATTGCCGACTGTGATTTTGACAGAGTAAGCGATGGTCAGCGTCAGAGAGTACTTATTGCAGGAGCTATCTGCCGAGAGCCGCAGGTACTGATACTTGACGAGCCTGTAACATTCCTCGATATAAAGTACAAGCTTGAGCTCATGGACATACTGAAAAGGCTTGCTTCCGAGAACAATACTGCAATAATAATGTCGCTTCACGAGCTTGACCTTGCACAGCGCGTTTCAGATAAGCTGCTTTGCATAAAAGGCGACCGTCCCGAACGTTTCGGAAGTCCCGAGGAGATATTCACAGGAGGCTATATAGAGGAGCTTTACGGCATTGAAAAGGGAAGCTTATGCGAGTATTACGGAACTCCCGAGCTTCTTGGGTGCGACGGTGAGCCAAGAGTTTTTGTCATTGGAGGCGGAGGAAGCGGCATAGCTGTTTACAGGAAGCTCAGGCGGCTCGGTATACCTTTTGCCGCAGGTATCATTCACGAAAATGATATAGAATATCCCGTAGCTTCAGCTCTTGCGGCAAAACTCGTCACAGAAAGGGCTTTCGAGCTGATCTCGGAGGAGAGTTACAGGAAAGCATTTGAAATAATGAGCAAGTGCGAGTCTGTCATATGTGCCGCGGAGAGCTTCGGTACTATGAACGAGCCATGCCGTGAGCTTCTGAATGAAGCTGAAAGGGCCGGCAGGCTTATTGAAGGAGCATTTGATGAAAAATAAGGAATTACTGAAAAACAGAGCCGTAGTCTTTTTGCTTGCAATGCTTTGCTGTCTGCTGTGGGGGAGCGCCTTTCCTTGCATAAAGCTTGGCTGCAGATTCTCGCATATAGCGTCTGATGATACTTTTTCGCAGATATTGTATGCAGGTCTGCGTTTTATCCTGGCAGGCGTTTTAGCTCTTGTTATCGGGAGCTTTGCTGCGCGCAAGCCTCTGCTCATCAAGAAAAGCTCCCTGCATAAGGCTTTCAGGCTCTCTTTGTTCCAGACGATACTGCAGTATACTTTTTTCTATATCGGATTATCACGGAGTACAGGCATGAAAAGCTCGGTTATCACGGCTTCAAATGTTTTTATGTCAATAATGGTGGCAGCGCTTGTATTCAGGACTGAAAAGCTTGCATTCCGCAAGATATGCGGCTGTATAGTAGGATTTTCTGGAATACTTCTCATGAATCTGAGCGGAATGAGCGGCGGATTCAGACTGACAGGTGAGGGCTTTGTTTTTCTGTCAGCTCTTTCGTATGCATTTTCATCTGCGCTGATAAAGCGATATTCTCAGGACGAGGATCCTGTTCTGCTCAGCGGCTGGCAGTTCATTATAGGAGGAACTTTTATGACGCTTGTCGGTTTTGTATTCGGCGGAAGGATAAACGTTATAAACGCTGAGGGAGTTTCAATGCTCATTTACCTTGCATTTGTGTCTGCAACAGCTTTTTCCGTATGGGGAACGCTGATAAAGTACAATAACGTATCAACGGTATCGGTTTTCGGCTTTATGAACCCTGTATTCGGAGTTATACTCTCATATCTCATACTTTCCGAGAAAAGTCCGTCGGGCGTTCTCGGTACAGCTGCTGCACTTGTGCTTGTAGCGGCAGGAATAATCATTGTAAATCTTCCTGTAAGGAAAACACTGAACGATACGTAAAAAGAGCCGCTTTTCATTGAAAAGTGGCTCTTTTTACAGATTTATGTGATTTTAGAGAACAACATTGTTTATAGTAGATTTTGTGTTATATCACAAAATTCAAAGGCATACCGTTTTTCATTATTGCGTGGAGCTCGCCCTGTATCAGAGGCATGAGATAGTCATATGCAGGGGCAAGAACGTTGTTTCCCACCTCATTTATCCACTCCCTCGGGAAAAATTTCTCGGAATTGGCGGCTTTCGCAGCGTCTACAGTGTCTATCCTGTAGCTGTAAGGCATATTTGACTCTCTGACAAATGTCATCATACAGCCTGATTTACCCTCAAGTCCTGCTCTTACAGCAGCCATTCCGATAGCCTCTGAGGACTGGATATCCTCGAGTGAAGCTATATGCGAGCTGCATCTCTGCATTACATTAAGCTCGATAGAACGCACTTTACAGCCTATTTCAGCAGCAACAAGCTTTTCAAGGAACTTGCCGATACCCGAAAGATAGCTGTGACCGAACACGTCCTTGAGACCTGACTGATACTCCTCGGAGGCGAATTTGCCCTCTGCGGTCTTTACTCCCTCGGAAACAACGACGATAACGGCTCTGTGCTTCTTCATTTCTTCCTTTACGTCGGACAAAAATCCCTCGATGCTGAATGTTGTTTCAGGCAGGTATATCAGATGCGGAGCGCTTTCGCCGTTGGCTCTGATACAGCAGGAAGCTGCGGCAAGCCAGCCTGCGTGACGTCCCATAGTTTCGATAACCGTAACAGATGGTATGCTGTAAACATTGCTGTCACGGGTTATCTCCTGAACTGTGGCCGCAACATATTTCGCAGCAGAGCCGAATCCTGGGGAATGGTCGGTCTCGCACAGGTCGTTGTCGATAGTTTTGGGGATACCTATCATTTTTATGTCGTCTATCCCTTTATCGCGGAGATATGCGGAATACTTCGCTACAGTATCCATTGAGTCATTGCCGCCGATATAGAAAAACATTCCTATATCACGTTTCCTGAGTACTTCCGTAATTCGCTCGAATATTCCGGAATTCTCCATATGATTGGGAAGCTTTCTCCTGCATGACCCGAGAACTGCGGAAGGAGTTCTCAGAAGCAGCTGATAGCTTACGTCGCTTGTGATCTTCTCGGAAAGATCTACCATTTCATCGTTGATAACTCCCTCGATACCATTCAGCACGCCGTAGACCTTGCCGATCTCGTCAATGCGCTGTGCTGCGCTGTAAACTCCTGCAAGAGAAGCGTTGATGGCGCAGGTAGGACCTCCTGATTGTGCAACAGCAATATTCATATTTTCAATTCCATGACTGAGTAATATCCCGAACTCAGCCGTTCCTCCCATAAGATCAGCCTTCAGGCTGTAATATAATTAATGTTTGCTCAACAATTAAAATTCACTGTAAAATGTATAATAAAGTCAATTTTAAGTTGTCAAAGTGCAAAAAAAGAATTTTTTCTTGAACTTTGTTTTGCCCGAAAGGGCAAAATGAGCATAACATAAAGAAATGTGCAGCGCAAATTCCAAATTTAAAAAGGATTTGCGCTCCCTGAACAAAGTTCAGGGCAATAACCGCCTAACGGCGGTTATTGAGTACACATTAATTATATCACAGAAGAAACGGCTAAATCAATAATTAGAACCGCCAAAATAATTCAAGTCAAAATCGCAATATTTGAACAAAAGAGCAATAAATGCATAGCGAGCAGCAATTATTGGTCACTCAGATAAGTCCGAAATGTTTAAGGGCATTTGCTATGCCGTCCTCTTCAATGGGAGTTGTAATATACGAAACATAGGGATATATTCTTTCAGCGCCGCCCATTGCTATACTGTTCGGAACAGCTTCGAGCATTGGCAGGTCGTTCATGCTGTCGCCGATAGCATAAGCTTTTTCCATAGGTATCCCGAGCTTTTTAAGTATAAACTCAATACCCGTAGCTTTTGAGTAGCCTGATGGGACGTTTTCGTAAAAACCGCCGCCTCTGTCGATAATTGAGAAGTTTTTCCCTATTTCTCTCCTGAAAAGCTCCATATTGCTGTCAGGGGTTGTCCATATTACGAACTTGTCAAAGCCGAAATCCTCGTCCTCGACTCTGCCGCTGATGTCGATACCGCTGTCCACAAAGACTTCCATGAATGACTCCAGGCCTTCACAATTAGGCGCCTTATCGTCGAAGAAATATCCGTCTGTATGCTCGTATACAGGTGTGACACGGCATTTTCTCATAAGAGCGGCAATGCTTCTGCATTCGCTCTGTTCGATGGTACGTGAAAAGAGCACCTTACCGCCGTACTCGATATAAGTACCGCAGCCGCATATATAGCCGTCAAAGCCAAGCTCCTTGATCTTAGGACTGATATTGAACGCAGTTCTGCCCGAGTTTATAAATGTAAGATTACCGTTCTTCCGCGTCCGGGCTATTGCTTCCCTTGTACTCTGCGGTATCAGTGATCTTTCGTCCTCTGTGGCGATAGTTCCGTCAATGTCAAAAAATATGATCGAACTCATTAAAACACTCCTTTTTTCATACAATAATCATTATATTACCTTGTGATAATAATGTCAAGCCTTGATAAAACCTGTTCAGCATGATATAATGATTTTGATATCTGAATACAGAATGAGGTGACAGAAGTGCTTCATATTTATTATGGGAGCGGAAAAGGGAAGACTACTGCCGCTGTCGGACTGACTGTCCGTGCCTGCGGTTCGGGTATGAAGACTGCTTTTTTCCAGTTCCTTAAAAACGGTTCATCTTCCGAGATAAAAGTTCTTGAAAAGCTTGAGAATAATACGGTATTTTGCTGCAAAGAGTGTACAAAGTTTACCTTTCAGATGAACAGCGCGGAAAAGCAGCTGATAACGGCTGTACATACCGATATGCTGAAAAAAGCTGCAGAACTCGTAGAAACCGAAAAAGTTCAGCTTGTTGTTCTTGATGAGTTCCTCGACGCATACGGCAAAAAGCTCATAGATACAGAACTTGCGGAAAGCTTTATCAGGAGCTTTTCAGACAGAGCCGAGATAGTTATAACCGGAAGGGAGCCGACAGAGCTTTTCATGACAACCGCAGACTATATCACGGAAATGACAGCTGTAAAGCACCCATATCAGAAGGGAATAACCGCAAGAAAGGGTATAGAATACTGAATTGCAGCGGAAAGACCTTTTTTCGTTGCATTTTATCCTGAATTATGATATAATTATCATATTATAAGGGGAAATCTGTCAGACTTTTTTTGAACGGAGCTGAATTTAATTGTACAGGATACTGCTTGTAGAAGACGATAAGGAAATAATTGACAATCTCATAGAATTTCTCTCAAAAGAGGGATTCAGCGTAAAAAACGCCAAAGGACAGACTGCCGCAATAGAGCTCGTTGAAAAGGAGAGTTTTGACCTTGTACTGCTCGATGTTTCCCTTGCAGACGGCAACGGTTTTGCGGTATGCTCGGCAATAAAGTCAAGCACCTGTCTGCCTGTTATTTTCCTGACTGCCTCGGGTGATGAGTTCAGTACGGTAACAGGTTTTGATCTCGGAGCTGACGACTACATAGCCAAGCCTTTCCGTCCGCGCGAACTCATATCGCGTATCAAGAACGTACTAAGACTAACCGGAACTGCCGGAAATATAACTCAGCTCGGCGATGTTACGGTTGATACCGTAAAGGGAACAGCAAGCAAGAACGGAAAGGATCTTTTCCTCTCAGCCCTTGAGTACAGACTGCTGCTTGTATTTATCAACAACAGGGGCGCTGTTATGACCAGGACCAAGCTCCTTGAGTCTATATGGGACATTGCAGGGGACTTTGTCAATGATAATACGCTTACCGTATACATAAAGCGGCTTCGTGAGAAAATAGAGGACGATCCTCAGAATCCCGAAATAATCAAGACCGTAAGGGGACTTGGATATAAGGTGGACGCATGATGAAGCTCTTACGAAACAAAGAAGTACTGAATTCACTGAAATTTTTCGTGCTTATATCAGTTATCGCGATTATTGCAGCATGGATATATGATAAACGGCTCGTAATAGCTGTTCTCTGCGTCTGTCTGGCTTTCTGCATTACTCATTTTATCACTGTCTGGTACAGGTATAAAAAGATAACGGATCTTTCCGGGAAGATAAACAGCATACTTCACGGCGATGAAGGCGTAAGTATCGAAAACTGTTCCGAAGGGGAGCTTGCGCTTCTTAGCACTGAGGTCTACAAAATGACTGTAATGCTGAGAGAGCAGAAATCAAAGCTCATGGACGACAAGATGTATCTTGCGGACCTTCTTGCGGATATCTCACATCAGATACGAACTCCTCTGACATCTATAAATATTCTTGTTTCCATGCTGTCAGAGCCTGATATGACATATGAAAAGCGCGAGCAGACAGTTCAGAAGCTGTACGGTCTGCTTTCACGCATCGACTGGCTCATAACCGCGCTCCTCAAGCTTTCAAAGCTTGACGCAGGTACGGTAAGATTCAACAGGGAACACATAGCCATGCACGATCTTCTTGATAAAGCGTGTATGCCTGTCCGCGTTCCTATCGAGCTTCGCGGTCAGCAGCTCGAAATCGAGTCTGACGGCGAATTGTCCTGCGATATCGCATGGAGCTGCGAGGCTATAGGAAATATCGTAAAAAACTGTATGGAGCATACTCCCGAAGGCGGTAAAATAACCGTTGTCGGCACTCATAATCCGCTGTATTCCGAAATAAGGATAAGCGACAGCGGAAGCGGCATAGCAAGCGAGGATCTGCCGCACATTTTTGAAAGGTTCTATAAGGGCAAGGATTCCGAGGATAAAGGCGGATTCGGTATCGGACTTGCTCTTGCAAGAACGATAATCACCGAGCAGAATGGTACTCTCAAGGCTGAGAATTCTCCCGACGGAGGTGCTCTGTTCACTTTAAGATTTTACGAAAGCACGGTATAAGCGGAGAAATATCTCCGCTTTTTCTTTTGTGACATTTTTGTTATTTTCGAGTCACCGTAAAGTCATATTGACATGGTAGAATAAACACAGAAACTCAGAAAAGGAGTAATTATTATGGAGATCTTAAAAGTTGAGAATTTATGCAAGACATATGGCAGCGGTGAAAATGAAGTCCATGCTCTGGACAATGTGAGTTTTTCTGTCACAAAGGGAGAATTTGTAGCTATCATCGGTCCTTCGGGTTCGGGAAAGTCCACATTGCTGCATATTCTCGGCGGAGTTGACAAGCCTACATCGGGCAAGGTATATATGGACGGCAGCGACGTTTACGCTCAGGACGACGATCAGCTTGCTATTTTCCGCCGCAGACAGGTCGGCTTGATATATCAGTTCTATAATCTTATCCCCGTGCTCAATGTTACGGAGAATATCACACTTCCCGTGCTTATGGACGGTCAGCAGGTGAATAATGACAGACTTAACGAGCTGCTCGAAACATTGAAACTCAAAGGCCGCGAGGGACATCTTCCCAATCAGCTTTCGGGCGGTCAGCAGCAGAGAGTTTCTATCGGAAGAGCTCTTATGAATGCTCCTGCAATAGTTCTCGCAGACGAACCCACAGGAAACCTCGACAGCAGGAACAGTCAGGAGATAGTTGAGCTGCTGAAGCTTTCAAATCAGAAGTACAATCAGACTCTTATAATAATAACACATGATGAAAACATTGCTCTCCAGGCTGACAGGATACTTGCCATCGAGGACGGAAGGATAATTCGTGACGAGGTGATACGCAAATGAACATATTCGATAAGGTCACGGTCAAATCGCTCAAAAAGAACAAGATACGGACTCTTGTCACGATCATCGGCATAATGCTTTCAACGGCGCTTATATGTGCCGTAACCACATCTTTTGCCTCAGTAAGACAGTATGCTATCGGCTTTATGGAGTATTCCGAGGGAAAGTGGCATGGCCGCGAGGACAGTGCGGACTATTCCACTTATATGAAGCTGAAGGATTCAGATAAGATCAAGGATATGGGCGTCCTTTCCTATATCGGTTATGCTGATATAGGAAGCTCCAACGCATACAAGCCATATCTCTATATTTCTGGATTTGAAGAGGATGAGGACGGCATGATACCTGTTCATCTTATTTCGGGAAGAATGCCGAAGGACAATACGGAGATAATCATTCCGGATCATCTTTCACAGAACGGCGATGTGGACCTAAAAGAAGGGGACAGTATCTCTCTTGGTATCGGCGACAGAAAGCTCGATCCAGTCAAGCTTATAAAATACGGTATGTCAACTGCGGGAGAGGTTGGAGACAGAATATCAGAGATAAAGGGAATTAAACTCATACAGAACAATCCTTTCAGAGCGACAGACGGCGATGACGGTGAAGTTCTCGCTGCCGAATACCTTGATGTAAGAGAAGAAAGACAGTACACTGTAGTCGGAATCTATAAGCGTTCGTTTAACCTGGAAGACTATTCCGCTCCGGGATATACAGCATTTACAGTTCCTGATGAATATGGCAATGATACTGAATTTGATTTATACTACCGCATGAATAATCCAAAGGAGCTTTACGGGTTTAAGAAGGAAAATTCTCTTGAAGGCATGAACAATACATCGCTTCTCTTATTCAAGGGAGTTTCAAGGTATGAATCGTTCTATGGCGTGATATTGGCACTTTTCTGCATAGTTATAGGACTTATCATGTTCGGTTCGATAATGCTTATTTATAACGCTTTTGCAATATCGGTTTCCGAGAGAACGAAGCAGTTCGGACTCCTTTCCTCTATAGGAGCTACAAGAAAGCAGCTCCGCAAAATGGTCAGGTTCGAGGGTACAGCCCTAAGCATTGTAGGTATACCGCTCGGTATACTCCTCGGAATCGCAGGTATGTGGATAACTTTCCTTGCTCTCGGCAGCAGATTCTCGGTATTTACTGATGATTCTTATCCGGAGAAACTGCGTATTTGCATTTCACCTGCAGCTCTTATCGCAGCGGCTGTTATAGCCTTTGTAACTATCAGGATATCTGCATGGATTCCCTCAAAAAGAGCGACAAAGGTCTCGGCGGTTGATGCTATCCGTCAGAATACCGACATAAAGCAGACAAAGCACATCAGGACTCCCAAATTCATATACAAGCTCTTCGGACTTCCGGGTGTTCTCGCACATAAGTACTTCAAGCGTAGCAAAAAGAAGTACAGAGCAACTATAATAAGCCTCTTTATGAGCATATTGCTTTTTGTTTCGGCGTCGGCATTCACAAATTACCTTACGGCAGCTTCATCTGACGCATTCGACAGTGCGAGCTTTGATTATGAATTGTACTGGAATACGAGTAACAGAGTCAGCAATGGCACAGATCAGGAAGATATTCTGAAAGCTATCAGAAATACAGAGCATATCACAGATGTGTCGTATCTTTTCAGAGCATTTCAGGATGTCTATGTCTCAGAAGATGATATAGACCCGAAAGCACTCAATAATTATGAAGAAAGAGATAAGGAGCGTGAGGAATATAAGATGTTCTTTACACCGATCTTATTCATAGATGACGCAACATATGTCGATATGCTTCATCAGTACGGGCTTTCGGAAGAAGCGTTCTATAATGCTGAAGCTCCTCTCGGCGTTGCATTTGACAACGGTATGATGCTTGACGAAAAAACAGGAAGAGTAGTGCGTCTCAACATCTTCAACAAGGATAATGTATCGTTGATAACCGAAGCATTTGATGAGCAGGAAGGATATCCATATTTGAGTAACGAAGGTGATTATGTTGTATATTCCAACGGTACTGACGAAAAAGTTGTACCGACCGAAGAATGCGTTCATGACATTCAGCTCAATATAGGAAAGGTCCTGCCCGACAGACCTTATTTTATAGGAGAATACGATAATTCACTGGTTTACCCGTACAGCTTCAGGGAAAAAATGAGGGTCGGAAATTTTGAAGAGACCTACAGCCTTATCTATTTCATGAAGTCCGACGATACAGATAAGGGCTATGAAGAACTGCAAAATTTGATAAAACAAATGAAGATAGATGAGACATTCGTGTACAATTACGCACAGTCTATAGAAGATGACAGGAATGCAACGCTTATCATAAAGGTGTTCGCATATGGATTCATCGTACTTATCTCACTTATTGCGGCTGCGAATGTATTCAATACTATCACAACGAATATCAATCTTCGCAGAAGAGAATTTGCAATGCTCAAATCAGTGGGAATGACACGAAAGGGTATGAGAAAAATGCTGAATTTCGAGTGTCTGCTCTATGGTTCAAAGGCACTTCTGTACGGAATACCTGCATCGGCAGGAGTTACATACCTTATTTACCGTGCGATAAACAGAGGAATAGACACTCCGTTCACAATGCCGTGGAAGGCTGTAGGTATCGCGGTCCTTAGCGTTTTCCTTGTAGTGTTTGTAACGATGATGTATTCTATGGGCAAGATCAGGAAGGACAATACTATCGACGCTCTTAAAAATGAAAATCTCTGATATCCTGTGCCGATAAAGAAAATGGTGGTAAAATGAAAGAAAAGCTCAGAAAAGTAAGAGAACCTTTGGCAATAACGAATAAAGCGGCTTCGGTACGCAATACAGTACTGATAGGTATCTTTGGTCTGGCTATGGGATTTATTGCCAAGTGGCTGGACGGGCTTCCATACGGCTCGGATATATGGTGGCGAAAACTCATAGACAGGCTTGACCTCGGAAATGTTTTGTCATGCCTGCCTGTATGGATACTTATTGCGCTTATCATATCGGTATATAGTTTTACGCCGTTGAAAGCAGCAGTTAATACCTTTGTTTTCTTCGCGGGAATGTGCCTGGCATATCATGTATATACCATATTTTTCTGCGGCTTTGACCCGGGCAGCTATATGATGATATGGTACGGGCTTACACTTGTTTCGCCGCTGCTGGCGGTAATATGCTGGTACGGTAAGGGACCGACTTTAGTCTCTTCTGCAATATCAGCGCTGATATTTGCATTTCTCACGCAGGGCTGTTTTTCAGTGGGCTGGTTATACTTCGGCTTAACGAGTGCCGTAAATACCGTAATCTTCATTGCTGCGGCTGTTGTTATGTACAGAACTACGAAGCAGATAGTTTCGGGCATCGCAGCAGGAGCGGTACTGGCTTTACTGATGTCACGCTTTGTGAATCTGGGAGCTTATTAACTGTATGAACAGGGATAAAAGGGATATTACATAGAAAAAGCGGAAGCAATTGCTTCCGCTTTTCGTTATAATATGTTGTTTTTTATAGCAAAGACTGCAAGCTGGGTGCGGTCTTTCAGGCCTAGCTTTTCAAGGAGCCTTGAGATCCCGTTTCTTACAGTTCCTTCCGCGAGGAAAAGCTTTGAGGCGATCTCTTTATTGTCGGCTCCGTCACAAATGAGCCGAAGCAGGTCGATCTCGCGCTCTGTAAGGTCATAATTCCTGGCGTCCTGCTGCATATAAACGTCTTTTTTTATGGATCTGAAGATATTATCGCAGAAAACATTTATTCCGCCTGCAACAGCCTTGATAGAGCCGATTATCTTGTCGTTGTCCATTTCCTTCAGTATGTAGCCGTCTGCACCGCTGGCAATAGCTTTGTCGACAGTTTCCTTATCGTCGAATGTGGTCAGCACAAGAACTTTAACATCGGGAAGAGTATCCTTTATTTTCCTTGTGCCGTATCCGCCGTCGTAGTCGGGCATTCTCATATCCATGAGAACGACATCGGGCTTTAGCCTTACGCTCATTTCGTAAGCCTCCTTGCCGTCAGAAGCCTGACCAACCACTTTGATATCATCGTCGCTTTCAAGCACTGTACTCAGACCTGCGCGCAGTATCTGAATGTCGTCTGCCAATATAACCTTTATCATATCTGCACCTCTTTTACGGGTATTTTTATCATGGTATTGAAGCCTTCTCCCTCGATAGAGCTGAATCTTACAGTTCCGCCGAGAGCTTCTGTTCTTTCACGTATGCCTCTGAGACCGTTATGCTCGGAGATATGGCCGCAGCCCCTGCCGTTGTCGAGAATATATAGCTCAACGCGGTCGTTAAGGAATTTCAGTATGATATCTATTCTCGAAGCTTCGGAATACCGCAGAGCGTTGGTGACGGTCTCGCGGCAGTTATCATACATTTCCTTTATACAGAATTTATAGCGTTTGTCCTCTTCGCCCTGTATGCAGAGCTCTATATCCACGCCTCTTACAGCTGTAGTAACCGTCTGTACGGCTTTTGTTATAGAAGTCATAAATTCATCGTCGCGGAGATTGTTAATAGTACAGCGAAGCTGGGTAACGCCGCTTCGTGACAAGCCGTCTATCTCGGAAATGTTTTCCAGCATCTTGTCAAAAGAGGGCTTTTTCTGCTGTGCCTCATGCTTTAAGAGCTTTGCAAGGGAACTTATCATTGTAAAGGTATGACCTGCCGAGTCGTGCATTTCCTGAGCTATTCTGTTGCGTTCCTGTTCAAGACTGAGCTTTTTTTCAGCAGAAGCAAGCTCGTGGTATTCTGTGACGTTGCTGATAGTCACGACTCTTGCAACTTTGGTTCCGGATTTGTTTTCGCAGTTGGACTGTTTAAGATTATAGAATTCATCCTTGTAGACAAGCTCTATCGACTCAAAGTCGTTGTCGAATGTCTCATTAGTTATTTTTTCAATCTCTTTAAGGAAGTCGTTCAGAGTAAGAATATTCCTGAGAAACGGAAGAGCTTCCGCGAATTTGTTTTTATATGAAACAGTTCCGTTTATATCGAAAATAACAACTCCGCTGTTGATATTCTGTATAGTATCGCGGATAGCTATGCTGTTTATATTGAGAAGCCCGTATTTCCCCAGGGCAATGAGTATCAGCAGGCTAGAAAAAACAAAAAACAGGGGAGTAAGCGTTATTGATGACTTGAAAACTCCTGTAAGTGTAAGAGTATTGATGCCAAGAGGTATAGCCGCTGACAATATAAGAAGAAATGATTGTTTGCTGATCTGATCCTGTCTGCGTGTATGTTTGAGACATATCATGGTAATTCCTGTGATGATGCATATGTAGTATATTGCCTGGAAAACGTAGAAAAGCGGTCCGTAAGTGACCTTGCTTATGTCAAACTCGGCATAATACAGATGATGGCGGGGATTTGCAATTATCAGGGCAATAGAGGTGAGCGAGACAAGAGGAAGTATATGCATGATGTGTTTGAGCTTTTTGCTCGCGCTGACATATTCTGCCGAAAGCATGAGCCAAAGAGGTCCGAAAAAGCTTATGCCGATATTTCCTATAAGGTAGCTTCCCCACAGCTGTTCGGTATTGACTGACCAGAGGATAAGGAGCTCGGAAATAAGCCACAGTACAATAGAAAGCTGACAGCTAATAAACAGGTGAGTGAGTCTGTTCCTGTTTCCGCGCCTCAGTATCCACGTGACGGAACCAAGCATACCGCACAGACCAAGTGTAAGAAATACAGCCGAAATAATATTTGCAGTCATAATACACCTCGCAGTATAGGCAGACTTTAAATTATATGATATAATTGTCCGATTGCAGGGAGCAGATCTAAGGTCTGCATATCTGTAGTGACGTTGAAATTGTAAATAATGTTCGATTTACGAACATTATATCACATAAATTGGAAGATTGCAACATTAATATAAAAAATTAACGTGTTATTAATAATACTGAACAATATAAAACTGCAAAAGTTCAGCGCCCCACTGTTGCGGAGCGCCGATTTTTTACCATGTCCAGCCACTGAATTTCTTTACAACCGATGATTTTATGGTCTCGTTGTTCTTCTTGCAGTATTCGTTGCCTGCTGCGATACCGATGAGGATTATTCCTGCAATAAAGAGGTATATCCACCAGTTCAGAGCCATGAGGTATTCTCTTGTTGCATAGACGGTGATTGTGAAAAGTGAGATTGAAGCCGCTGCAAACCAGGTCTTTGACCTTGTGCTGATGGAGATTATGAGTATCACCAGCATAACCGACATTGAGAAGATAGTATTTGCTGCCGTGTCGAAGTAGAGGGTGTCAAAAAGCAGAGCTGCTATCGATGTGATGAATATGCTTTCGGACGCAAACCTTGAAGCGTTTTTGAACTCTCTCCATATATAGCGGCAGGCAATACCAAGGAGAGCGATTATCGCGATGTTTATCTTGCTTGAAACTGCCTTTGAATCAGGTACGAGATAAGGCCTTGTCATAAGAGCTGCTGCTGCGAGTACAGATGAAACTGTAAGGAGAATAGCAGCCATAGGCCTGGAGGTGTTCTTTTTGATGAATGAAGCTGCATATACTGCAGTTGCGATGAGGGCAAAGAAAGCGTTCATTCTGACGGGCTGGTACATACATCCGATAGCAAGCCATACAGTCATTATCATGGGGTCAAGTATGAACTTGTCGTTTTTCTTTGTGAATATACCGTCGTGGTACACAAATCTTGATATCGCCATATAAGCTATAGCCAGCGCCATAAGTCCGAGAACGAACTGTAAGCTGTCCCTGCCGCAGATGCGGCTGAGTGCCTCATAAACTGTTATAATAACCGAAATTGAAGGAATAAGAGCTGTGATATTGGATTTTACTCTGTTTGAGAGAGCAAAATGAATAATGCAGAGAAGGAGAGTGATTATGAAGAGAGTATCGTACATTGCCATTTCATAGAGGAATATTCCTGTTGCAACAAGGTTGGCATAAAGTATAGCGTCGCTTCTGCGAGGGTGTTTTGCATGGAAGTTGAAAGCAATCTTCGGAAGAAAGATGAAAAGTGCTGTTGCAGCAAGGATCACGGATATAAATACTGAAGCGACTATCGAATCTGAATGCTTCATGCCGGAAGGCATTATCTTCATTGCCGAGAAAGCGTTACAGCAGGCAAATAAGGGAGCTGCGATGCCTGCGATCCTCTGTACGATAATATTCTTGTGGAACACATAGACTGTGATGAGAGCTGATACTGCAAGACCGATGATGATCTCGGGTACAAAATGTGCTTTTGTTACTGAGAAAATTGCAATAAATGCTGAACTTACCATATTTGCGAGAGTGATTGACTCTGTAGCGATATTGTTTAAAAGCTTTGTGAAGCGGTGTGCGAGATAGATAATTACAGAAAGGACAGCAAAAATCACGATACCATACCTGTCATCTGCTGTTTCGAGAACGCTCATTGTGATCATGTAAGCCAGTAGAATTGCGGATATAGATTCGCTTGCGATAAGGACGATATTTTGGTATTTAACGCCGTAGATAACGAGCTGTGCGATTATGAGAGCAACTATGATGAAGCTTGAAGCTGTCGGATGGCGAAGACTTGAGAAAACGTAAAGCACAGAAACCGAGCCGAAAACAAATGCTGTGACGGAGCCGGTTATTCTGAACGGGAGCTCGAACTTCCTGCCGTTAAATGTTTTGGTTCCGTAAAGGAGCGCAAGTATTACTGATGAAATTATAATGAAAGCCATGCCTTTGCTCTCAAAAGTGCTGCAAAACTGAAATACTACGCAGAATACCGAATATGCAGCAGTGGAAAGAGCTGCGTAAACAAGGCCGTTCTTTTTGAATACAGCGAAGCCGGTAAGGAGCAGGATAGTCGTGGTAACTGCAGCTAAAGCGAGGAGGGCGTAAAGTCCGCCGCCGCTGAATGACAGCCACTCGCCCATGAGCTTGTAATAGCCTGCTGTGAGGAGCGTTGTTGCGGTAAAACCAGTGCCGAGCATATAAAATGAAATGGAAGTTCCCGAAAGTTTGAGAAATTTTCCGATAACAGCGCTGAGAATGTATGAAACAGCTGCTGCGGCAGCTATTATCGCTGCTCTGCCTGTATGGGTGGTATGAACCCAGCTGGCAACTCCGAATGCAAGCCCCGAAAGAACTACAAATATAGTGCCGATAAGGAAGAGAACATTGGAAACAGTCATGTCGTGCTTTTTGATCTGTTTTTGCTGTGCCTGAGGCGGATTACCTCCGTTCTGAGCGCTCTTCTGCTTATCAGACTGTTTTACAAGTCCGATAACAATGAACGGGACTGCAAAAGGGACAGCGATAAGGAATGTGATCAACAGGGTTATGCGTAACATTTATATCATCCTTTCTAAGAGATCAATGTTGTTTTTCTTTACTGTGATTACATAATAACACTTCATCGAATGATTTGATAGATGATATTTGTCACATTAGGAGTGACATTTGTCACTTTTTTATTTAAGGAGCGCTGGTACTTTCTGTTAATTTAACGATATAGCTTGAAATAAGTAATGTGAGATGCTATAATAGTAAATAGATGACATGGTTTTGCATATATATAGAATTTTTTATGTAATATGAATGCTTAAAGATTTATATTTAAATAATAACAGAACGTAAAATGCTGAATGTGTTATACTTGTGATAAAAATGTGATAGAACATATTAATATATAAACCACTTAAATGATATGCGCGTTTTGTTTATTCTGCTGATTTTTGTTTGCGATTTTTATGGATTCTTTTTTTTATATTGATTTTTAAAGAAACAGTAAGTATAATAAAATCATATAAACATAGAAGGGCGTAATATACGCATAAAATATTTCGTATATTTCTTATAAATTTTGGTCTTATTTGCAGCTATGGTCTTTCCTTGATACGAAGTATTATTTATCACTTATTTTTGTGATTTTGGAGGGATTATACTATGAAGAAACTTCTCGGTATTTTTAAGATCAGAAAGTTGATTCTTGCAGGAGCGGACGTTTTTTTTGTTGGGGTATCGGCACTTATCGCTAATTTTATACTCTCTTTCCGGGGACTTGACATTGAAGAAGCGGCTCTTGTTATTCTGATCGCTGTGAGTTCGATGTGCTGTATCGGCGGTCTGATGATAGCAGGCGCGTACAGCAAGCTCTGGAGATATTTTAACCGCAGGGATTATCTTAGCTGTGTGTACGGAGCAGTAATAGGTATTGTTGCTTCGTCTGCGATAGTTTATATGATAGATGAATCATTCTATCCTGCATTCTCGCTGTTCCACATGGGGATCTTCATATGTGCGATCTGCCTGTTCCGTTATCTTTTCAAGAGAACGATGATAACCATATCCGACAGTAAATCACTGAAAGGCAAGCGCACAATGGTCATCGGCGGCGGACAAGCCTGCAGGACTATCCTGAAAGAGATATACAATGCAAAGCATTCTCCCTATTCGGATGATAAGCAGGTAACTGTCTTTGATCCTGTTTGCATCATTGACGATGACCGCGATAAGATAGGCACTGAAATAGAAGGTGTCGAGATCATCGGAACTACGGCTGAGATCAGCAAATTCGTCAAAGACAAGAGAATTGAGCAGATATTGTTTGCTATCCCGTCATGTCTTGAGGACGAGCGCAAGCGTATCCTTGACATATGTACTGAAACAGATGTGCCCGTAAAGGTAGTTCCTTTTATCGGAAACCTTGTGTTTGACGACGAGAACAAGACTATAATCCATCAGATACGTGATATAAAGGTCGAGGATCTTCTCGGCCGTGATCCGATAAAGTTTGATAACACGGATATCAGGAGCTTTATCGGCGGCAAGGTCTGCATGGTTACAGGCGGCGGCGGAAGTATAGGCTCCGAGCTTGTGAGACAGATAGCAAAGTACGACCCGAGCCGCATTATAATTGTGGATATCTACGAGAATAATGCTTACGATATCGAGCAGGAGCTCAGAATGGAGTACGGCGACGAGCTTTCACTTGTGACTCTCATTGCTTCGGTAAGGGATTATTACCGCATGAATCAGATATTCTGTACATACAAGCCCGATGTTGTTTTCCATGCAGCTGCTCATAAACACGTTCCGCTTATGGAATCTTCGCCTATGGAGGCTATAAAGAATAATATCATCGGAACTTTCAATGTTGCGACCCTTGCACAGTTCCACAATGTTGAGAAGTTCGTGATGATATCCACGGATAAGGCTGTAAATCCCACAAATGTCATGGGAGCTTCAAAGAGATGCTGCGAAATGATAGTTCAGTATCTCGCACAGCAGAAAGAGGGCAGAACAGAGTTTGTGACCACACGTTTCGGCAATGTTCTCGGTTCAAACGGCTCTGTGATACCGCTTTTCAAGAAGCAGATAGAGCAGGGAAGACCTGTAACTGTTACTCACCCTGATATAATCCGTTACTTTATGACTATACCTGAGGCGGTCAATCTTGTAATGGAAGCTGCTGCTATTGCAAACGGCGGCGAGATATTCGTACTGGACATGGGCAAGCCCGTGAAGATAGTTACTCTTGCGGAAAATCTCATCCGTATGTACGGAAAAGAGCCTTACAAGGATGTTGATATCGTATTTACAGGACTTCGTCCGGGTGAAAAGATAAAGGAAGAGCTTCTAATGAATGAAGAAGGACTTCAGAAGACATCAAATAAGCTTATCTTTATCGGTAAGCAGATTGAGATAGATGAAGCTTCATTCCCGATGCGTCTGAACGACCTTCGTAACGCGGCATTGAAAAATGACGAAGCCCTTGCAGTATTTGCGCTTCATTCAATGGTACCTACATTTACGACTCCCGAAGAGTTCAACACCAAGGAGCTCAGAAACGAAAAGCTCGAAAGTGTTGTTGAGTCGGCTTAATGAAAAAATACAAAAATATCAGTTTGCTGCCGTTCATCTGAACGGCAGCAGTTTTATGTCCGCTGTTGTCAGAATACACCTTTTTACTGACTATAACTGTGATATTTTGTACCAAGATGAAAAATACGTTTCAGTGCAGAGAGTATATATTGACAAAGCGGCGGCTCAGTGGTATAATTTTGAATTATGATGGAGTATTGTTTATATGAGCTAATAAGCTCTGAGGAGGAAAATATATGTCAGTAAATATTCCCGAGATTTTTGCCTGCAATGTGTTCAATGAAGATGTCATGAAGACGAGACTGCCGAAGAATGTCTACAGAGCTCTCAAGAGAACTATGCAGAACAACGAGCCTTTGGCAGATATGGAAACTGCCGATGTTGTAGCCAACACCATTAAGGAATGGGCTATCGAAAGAGGCGCAACTCATTATACTCATTGGTTCCAGCCTATGACGGGCTCAACAGCCGAGAAGCATGACTGCTTCATAAGTCCGGCGCCGAACGGTATGGCGATAATGGAATTTTCAGGCAAGGCGCTTGTAAAGGGCGAGCCTGACGCTTCATCCTTCCCATCAGGCGGACTCAGAAGAACAAGCTCCGCAAGAGGCTATACGGCATGGGATCCTACATCCTACTGCTTCGTAAAAGAGGGAAGCCTTTATATCCCTACAGTATTTGTTTCATATACAGGAGAAGTTCTTGACAAAAAGACTCCTCTTCTCCGTTCAATGCAGGCACTCAGCAAGACTGCCGTTCGTTTCCTCAAGCTTTTCGGAAACGACAGAGTAACAAGAGTCACTTCAACAGTCGGAGCTGAACAGGAATATTTCCTTATAGATAAGAAGATGTACGATCAGCGTGAGGATCTTATTCTTACGGGAAGAACTCTTTTCGGTGCAAAGCCGCCAAAGGGACAGGATCTCGACGATCAGTACTTTGCAAATCTTCGTCCGAGAGTTGCCGCATATATGGCAGAGCTCGACGAGGAACTCTGGAAACTGGGCATCTATTCAAAGACAAAACATAACGAAGTTGCTCCCGCACAGCATGAAATGGCTCCTATATTTACTACTTCCAATCTCGGAACAGATCAGAACGAGCTTGCTATGGAGGTCATGGAAAAGGTCGCTCTCAAGCACGGTCTTGTTTGTCTGCTCCATGAAAAGCCTTTTGAGGGAGTAAACGGCTCGGGTAAGCACAATAACTGGTCTATGTCCACAAATGACGGACAGAACCTTCTCGACCCCGGCGATACTCCTATGGATAATCTACAGTTCCTTACCATACTCTGTGCCCTTATCAAGGGTGTTGACGAGTATGCCGATCTTATGAGACTTTCTGCAGCTTCAGCCGGAAACGATCACAGACTCGGTGCGGACGAAGCTCCTCCTGCTATCGTCTCTATGTTCCTCGGCGAAGAGCTTGAAGCGGTTCTTCAGGCTATTGAGGACGACGCAGTATACAAGACAAAGGCTCGTGCCTTCAAGATAGGCGTTGACGCTCTGCCGTCATTCCCGAAGGATTCAACTGACAGAAACAGAACATCGCCGTTTGCATTCACAGGAAACCGCTTTGAGTTCAGAATGGTTGGTTCTTCCGATAATATTGCCTGCCCCAATGTTCTTCTAAATACTATCGTCTGCGAGGAGCTCAGCCAGTTCACTGAGATACTTGAACCGTTCAAGGGCAAGGATAACTTTGACGCAGAGGTAAGAAAGCTGTTAAAGACAGTTATCAAGGAGCACAGAAGGATCATATTCAACGGTGACGGATACTCCGAGGAGTGGGTAAAGGAAGCTGAGAGAAGAGGCCTTCCCAACTATGCTTCAACTGTTGACTGTATGCCTCATTATATGGACGAGAAAAATGTACGTATATTCCGCAAGTTTGAGATATACAACCAGAATGAGGTAGCAGCAAGAACAGAGATACACCTTGAAAAGTACTCAAAGACTGTTCGTATCGAGGCACGTACCATGATAGAAATGGCAAGGAAGCAGCTTCTTCCTGCAACTATGGACTATGTTCAGTCTCTCTGCGAGGCTATTGCCACAAAGAAGCAGATAGGCTTTACCTGCAATACAGATGAAAAGATAGCAAAGAAGCTCAATGAGCTTGCGGACCGTTTCTATGAGTCCATAGAGCGCCTTGAAACTCGTGTTACAGAAGCAAATTCAGTTTCAGGCATTCAGAAACAGGCAGAGTTCTTCCATGATGTGGTTCTTGCCGAAATGGATATAATGAGAAGCATTGCCGACGAGATTGAGCTCAATATGCCTGCGGCTAAGTGGCCTATACCTGCATATTCCGAGATTATCTACAATGTATAATAACAGATAAAATAAGGACCTGTGAGAGATTAAGTGCTCTCACAGGTCTTTTCTTTAAAAAATATCAGCCTTTAGCGTTTTGTCAGAGAACTTGTTTGTGCCTTTTATGCTGAGCCCCTCGTCAAAATCGTCAAGAAAGTGATGACTATTTCCGCCTCTGTGGTATGATATGAGTGTCTGGAGATTAACATTCTCAACACTTCTGAAAATGTTCATATCCACTGCGGGATTTACCGCTCGGAGCTGCCTGAGAAGCTGCTTTATCTCCGCCCTTTTTGAGCTTCCCTCGTCTTTTGTAGTCATGCAGGCACACTGTATGAAAGAAAGACTGTTATATTCCGTCCACCTGATGATGTCGGCCTCGCGTATGAGATACAGAGGTCGTATGAGCTGCACATTGTAATTCTCACTGTGGAGCTTAGGCATCATAGTTTGTATCTGTGAGCCGTAGAGCATTCCCATAAGTATCGTTTCTATCACGTCGTCAAAGTGATGACCGAGAGCTATCTTGTTGCAGCCCAGCTCCTGAGCGTTTTTGTACAGCCAGCCGCGCCTGAGCCTTGCGCAAAGGAAACAGGGGTGCTTCTTTTCTTTTGCGGCGGACTCGAAAATGCGCGTATTGTATATTTTTATCGGTATCCCTAACTTTTCGGCATTACTGATTATTTTTGCTCTGTTTTCTGCTGTATATCCCGGATCCATGACGGTATATTCGGCAGAAAAGCTTATTTCGCCGTATTTTTGCAGCCTTTGTATGCATTTAGCCATAAGCATCGAGTCTTTGCCGCCAGAGATACAGACAGAGATCCTGTCGCCGTTTTCAATCAGTCTGTATTCCTCGATACCCTTACGGAACTTAGACCATATACATTTGCTGAACTCGCCAGTGATCGAATCGTCTATACTGTTGTTCATAATAATCCTCGCCTTACTCATATTATATACTAAATATACAGCGAAATATCAAGTATGTCAAGACGGAGAGCCCTATTTTGGCAAGTTACATATAAAGCCTATTGACTATGTATGAAAAATACAGTATAATAAATATGCAGTAATACAATAAAAATGAGGTGGAGCTAATGCATAAGCTTGAAGAAAATATAAACTCACTCACTAAAGAGATACTTGCGGATTATGAGGATAACAGAACTATCGACGAGGTCAAGACCTTCGATCACCCTGACAATGAAGATATAGTTGAAATAATCGAAGCCCTCAGACGTATAGTTTTTCCGGGCTATTTCCGCAACCGCAGCTATAGAGTCTACACTGTGAGAAACAATATCTCCATGATACTTGAGGACGTTATATTCAAGCTTATCAGACAGATAAGCATTGTGCTCCGATATGATGAAAAATATGTTTCTCTCAGCGAAAATGAAGTAAATGAAGCTGCCGAGCGTATAACTTTTGAGTTTCTCGGCAAGATTCCGAAAATAAGAGCGCTTATCGAAACAGATGTGCAGGCTGCATACGACGGGGATCCTGCCGCATACAATAAGGATGAGATAATCTATTCTTATCCGGGACTGTACGCTATACTTGTAAATCGTCTTGCACATGAGCTTTTTTTGCTTGGAGTACCGCTCATACCACGTGTAATGACCGAGCATGCCCACAGTAAGACGGGTATCGACATACACCCTGGAGCTACTATAGGAAAATATTTCTTTATAGACCACGGTACGGGCATAGTTATCGGTGAAACGACGGAGATAGGGGACTATGTCAAGGTATATCAGGGAGTTACGCTCGGTGCTCTTTCAACAAGAGGGGGACAGTCTCTCCGCAACAAGAAGCGTCATCCTACTATCGAGGACAATGTTACTATCTACTCAGGAGCTTCTATCCTCGGCGGTGAAACGGTTGTCGGCAAAAACGCTGTTATCGGAGGTAATGCATTTATTACCCGTTCAGTTCCTGCCGGAGCAAAGGTGAGCATAAAAAATCAGGAGCTTCGCTTTAATTTTGACTCGTCAAATCTTGTACACAGTTCTGATCTTGACCCTGACGAGACATGGTTTTATATCATTTAAAAGTATATTTCGCGCTATTATGCCCGAAATACCGCGGCTAAAAAAATGAGGAGAAATTTTTTTGAAAAAATTCAAAAAAAGGCTTGACAAGTCATCAATGTCGTGGTATAATATTAAAGTCGTCGGAACTGATTAACCGATGAACGGAAGAAAGCGTGGGGGTTTAGCTCAGCTGGGAGAGCATCTGCCTTACAAGCAGAGGGTCACAGGTTCGAGCCCTGTAGTCCCCACCAATTCTTTGGCCTCGTAGTTCAGTTGGTTAGAACGCCTGCCTGTCACGCAGGAGGTCGACAGTTCGAATCTGTTCGGGGTCGCCATTATGCGGATTTAGCTCATCTGGTAGAGCGCCACCTTGCCAAGGTGGAGGTAGCGAGTTCGAGCCTCGTAATCCGCTCCAAAGACGGCGCTATAGCCAAGTGGTAAGGCGTGGGTCTGCAACACCCTGATCCCCAGTTCAAATCTGGGTGGCGCCTCTCCTAAGCACTTGCAAAAGCAGGTGCTTTTTATTTTGTGTAGAGTACGTTTCTTCGCTTTGAAGAAGCGTTTTTTCATTATACTGGCATTTTTAAAGCATTTTTTATGTTATGCTCTTACATAAAACTTGACATTTGTTCGTTAATGATATAATTTGTTCTCAGAATATTATTTTTTTCGTAAAAACCTCTTGAATATTATCGCGAAATAATATATAATTATATTGTATGGGCTTTTGGCTCGGATTTAAGAAAATAGTTATTAATGCAGTATAATCTGTTGATTTTCTGCTTATCAAGGAGATCTATATGAAAAAACTGAACGGAATAAAGCTGAAGCACCGTAAAAACACGGAAAACAGCGCAACAGTTCAATTCCCTGTTCCTGAAACTGTCCGTATCCCTATGTCGATGACTATGGGAGCTCCTTGTCAGCCGCTTGTAAAAGCTGGTGACGAGGTCAGAGTAGGACAGAAGATAGGCGATACCGATGCCGCTTTCAGCGCTCCTGTGCATTCGGGCGTTTCCGGAAAGGTGAAAGCTATAACGGACTACCGCAATGCAATGGGCGTCGTCTGTAAAATGGTTGAGATAGAATGTGACGGTTTGCAGACTGTCTCAGATGATGTAAAGCCGCCTGTTGTTACCGATAAGGAAAGCTTCATTAAGGCTGTCAGGGAGAGCGGCGCCTGCGGACTTGGCGGTGCAGGCTTCCCGACTCATATAAAGCTTAACCCCAAAAATGAGATAGACACGCTGATAATCAATGCCGCCGAGTGCGAGCCGTATATTACTGCGGATTACCGCGAAATGATGGAAAATCCTCAGGATATCATAAACGGTATCAATATGGTGAAATCTCAGCTCGGTATAAAGACTGCAAAGCTTGCGATCGAGTCGAATAAGCCTGAGGCAATAAAGAACTTCACAGAAATGGCTGATAATGATGACAGCATAGACATAATCACACTTCCGTCGGCATATCCCCAGGGAGCTGAAAAGGTGATCATCTACAATTCCACCGGAAGGATCGTCAACGAGGGCAGCCTTCCTGCCGATGTTGGCGTTATCGTAATGAATGTTTCCACAGTTGCCTTCCTTTACCGTTATATGCAGACGGGAATGCCCCTTGTTACGCGCAGGCTCACAGTAGACGGAAATGCTGTCAGAGAGCCGCAGAACGTCAGTGCGGTTATCGGAACTTCATTCAGAGAAATACTTGAGTTTTGCAAGGCTGACGTTGGGTCGGTAATCAAGCTCATTGCAGGCGGTCCTATGATGGGAATGAGTGTTCCCGATATTGATATGCCTGTTGTTAAAACCTCCAATGCCCTTCTTGCTTTTGATCATTATGACGAGCGTCAGACGTCAGGCTGTATTCGCTGTGGACGCTGCGTCAGAGTATGTCCTCTCGGTCTTATGCCTGCCGATATCGACAGAGCTTATAAGATCAAGGATATTGAAGAGCTTAAAAAGCTTAAGGTCATGCTTTGTATGAACTGCGGAAGCTGTACCTATGTATGTCCCGCAAACAGAAAGCTTGCGGAGACAAATCAGCTTGCAAAGGCTCTTATCCCCAGAAAGTAAGGAGAATGACCGTTAATGGATAAACTTATCGTTTCACCGTCCCCCCACGATGAAAATTACACCAAGACTTCTACGATTATGCTGAATGTTATAATAGCTCTGCTTCCTGCATGGGGAGCTGCTGTGTACTTCTTCGGCATGAGAGTTATACCGCTTACAGCTGTCTGTATCGGAAGCTGTATATTCTTTGAATACTTCTGCCGCTTACTGATGAAGCGTTCGAATACCATCGGCGACCTGTCAGCAGTTGTCACAGGTCTTTTGCTCGCCATGAATCTTCCCGTTACAGCTCCGTACTGGATGGGCGTCATAGGTTCTTTTGTGGCGATAGTTGTTGTAAAGCAGCTTTTCGGCGGAATTGGACAGAATTTTGCCAATCCTGCCATTACTGCGCGTATTGTGCTTATGGTTAGTTTTCCGACAATGTCTCACTGGATAAAGCCGCTGGAGTATGATTATGACGCCGTTTCTTCGGCAACTCCGCTTGTTCTTGCAAAGAGCGGCGATTCGCTGCCGTCGTATCTTGACCTTTTCATAGGAAAGACGGGAGGCTGTCTCGGCGAGGTATGTGCTGCCGGACTGCTTATAGGCGGACTTTATCTTGCGTTCAGAAGAATAATCTCTCTTGCAGCTCCGGTATCGTTTATCGGAAGTGTCTTCCTGCTCAGCTGGCTCGGAGGAGAGGATCCTGTATATCAGATACTTGCAGGCGGACTTTTCCTCGGCGCATTCTTTATGGCGACTGATTACGCAACAACTCCCATAACAACAAAGGGAAAGATCGTATTTGGTCTCGGCTGCGGAATAATTACCTTTGTTATCAGGCGTTTCGGTACATATCCTGAGGGCGTGTCTTTCTCGATACTCCTTATGAATGTGCTGACTCCTTATATAGAGCAGCTTACAAGGACAAAAGTGCTCGGTGCAAAGGAGGCTGCGAAGAATGAAGGCTAAAATAAAACCAACTATTGTCCTCGCAGTCATTTGTATTATTGCATCATTGCTGCTTACATTTGCTTATGAGCTTACAAAGGACAGGATTGATGAACAGAAAGCGGATAAGTTCAATACCTGTGTTGAGTCTCTGTTCGGCAAGACTGAAAGCAGGATAGTATCGCTGAAGTGCAAGCTTGAGGATATCGAGACAATAGCAGTCACTCCCGACAAAAAGACAGTTATACAGGTCTGCACCGACGGCTATGCAAAGGACGGAATAAATATCCTCGTAGGCATCGACGAAAACGGAGCTGTTTCGGGGATCGAGTTCGTTTCGCTCGGTGAAACACCTGGTCTCGGATCAAAGGTCCGCGACGAGGCAGGCTTCCGTGAACAGTTCTACGGACTTAAACATCCTCAGAAGGAATTTGACGCTATAAGCGGAGCAACATTCTCTTCAAAGGGAATGAAACGTGCAGTTGATACTGCTCTTAATGCTTACACTGAAAACAAGGAGGCGATCCTCGGTGGCTGAAAATAAAACATCTCTTGTAAAGGAACTGACAAAGGGCGTCATCAAGGAGAATCCTACTCTTGTAATGCTTCTCGGAATGTGTCCTACTCTTGCTGTAACAACTCAGGCGCTCAACGGAATAGGTATGGGACTTGCCACTACATTCGTTCTTCTCGGCTCGAATATCGTTATTTCTGCGCTGAGAAAGGTGATACCCGATAAAGTACGTATCCCTGCATTCATTGTTATTATCGCAAGCTTCGTTACTCTCATCGGTTTTCTCCTTGAGGGCTTTGTTCCGAGTCTTTATGACAGCCTCGGTATTTATCTTACTCTTATCACTGTTAACTGCATTATTTTCGGCAGAGCTGAAATGTTTGCCAGCAAAAACGGAGTTATTGCATCTGCTTTTGACGCTGTAGGAATGGGAATCGGTTTTACGCTTGCTCTCTTCCTCATGGGCTCTGTGCGCGAGATAATCGGCTCGGGAAAATGGATGGGAATAACTCTTCCTGTTCTCAGCGATAATCCTATGCTGCTGTTTATAATGCCTGCAGGCGGATTTTTCACTCTCGGAGTTATAATCGCAGTTGTAAATAAGCTGACAAACAAAAAGCCACCGAGGGAGATCGGCTGTAAGGGCTGTCCGAATGCGGAAGCCTGCGGAAAGGCTGGTGAGTGCAAATGAAAACTATACTTGTTATAATGTTTTCGGCAATGCTGACCGACAATTTCGTACTTTCAAAGTTTATGGGAATATGCCCCTTCCTTGGAGTATCAAAAAAGCTTGACAGCGCTTCGGGAATGGGAATAGCAGTTACCTTTGTCATGATATGCGCGACTATGGTAACATATCCGATACATCACGGAATACTTGTTCCCAATCATCTCGAATACTTCGATACGGTTGTATTTATACTTGTAATAGCGCTGTTTGTACAGCTTGTTGAGAATTTCCTCAAAAAATGCGTCCCTGCGCTTTATAAGTCGCTGGGAGTTTATCTTCCGCTCATAACAACAAACTGTGCAGTGCTTGGCGTTACTGTCCTCAATATCGACAACGGATACAGTTTTGGCCAGTCCGTTATAAACGCTCTTGGCGCAGGACTCGGTTTCATGCTTGCTCTCGTTATTTTTTCGGGAGTCCGCAAAAAGCTGGAGTATGCAGACATTCCCGAGACATTCAAGGGAGTTCCCGCAACTCTCATTGCCGCTTCAATAGTTTCCGTAAGCTTTATGGGCTTCTCGGGACTGTTCAACTGAGGAGGTGGGGATAATGACTTATTTGATTCCTGCCCTTATCCTCGGAGGCTGCGGAATACTTGCAGGCGTACTTCTTACCGTTGCGGCGAAGGTCTTTTATGTAAAGGTCGATGAAAGGATCGAAAAGATAAGCGAGTCCCTTCCGCAGGCAAACTGCGGTGCCTGTGGATTTGCAGGCTGTGCGGACTATGCGGCTGCTATAATACAAAAGGGTGCGGCTACAAATCTGTGCCGCCCTGGCGGTGCAGACGCGGCAGGCAAGATAGCGGCTATACTGGGAACAGCTGCTGCGGAGGTAATTCCCATGACGGCGGTAGTACACTGCAGCGGAGACTGTGAAGCTACCGATAAAGCTTTCATTTTTGACGGATTGCAGTCATGCAGGGCAGTAAAGCGCTTTTACGGCGGAAACGGTATGTGCAAGTACGGCTGTATCGGACTTGGCGACTGCGTAAGGGAGTGCGAGCATGACGCTATCAAAATAGTAAACGGCGTTGCAAAGGTCGACCCTGCTTTATGCGGAGCCTGCGGACAGTGCGCGGCAGTATGTCCCAATCAGCTTATTGCTATAAAGCCTGTTGCAAAGAGAATGGACGTTATGTGCTCCTCGGGAGATAACGGAAAGGCGACCAAGCTTGTATGCAAAAACGGCTGTATAGGCTGTAAGATATGCGAGAAAAAGTGTCCTAACGAGGCGATAATCGTCAATAATTTCCACGCTTCCATAAATTACAGCTTATGTACCAACTGCGGTATATGCATGGAAGCCTGTCCTTCAAAGGTCATTCACAGGTGCGATAGCACTGAATAATATGTTTGTCGAAGCAGTCTGTATTTACAGGCTGCTTTTTATTGTTAAATCATGTTTGAATAATGTGTATTTTTTTTCGGTATTGATTTCATGCTGCGTATATGATATTATGAAGTTGACGAACTCTGGTTTAATAGATATAGAAGGGAAAAAATATATCATTTAGCAAAGGAGTGCTTTTTATGAAAAGGAGAATAATATCATTTATTGCGTCAACGGTATGTACAGTTTCGCTTATTTGCAGCTCGGGCGTCTGTGCAGAGGAAAACAAAGCCAAAACATATACTTATAACGAATTGATTGAAATGACTGATGATGAGTTTTTAGAGCTTGCAGAAAAGCAGAAAGGTAAGGATTATGCTTGTTATATGTTCGGAAACAATGAAGTTTCGGACGAGATAAAGCTTGAAAACTACCTTAAATCCTCTGATATTACAAAATTCGATCTTTCTGATGCTAATATTATTCCTGATACTTTTGCAAATGATATTTTCGAGGAACCAAGGTATTATGCGTATAAGCAGTTTATAAACGGAAAAGCATCACCTTATCTTGTTTTTTATGTTGACAGATATAAAGAAATGAGTGCTGATATCACAGCTGATGCTTTTGGCTATCCGAAGGACTGGAAGCTGACAGTATATGACGGATTGTATGAGCCTTTCCCGGAATATAAGCGGCAGCTGCATGAATACAGGGTCGATGTTCCAATGGACGTTATTACTGATTTTGAGAAATACGTAAGACTTGAATACTCCTATGATTTGGTAAGAGGTGATTATTATTCAGATAATCCTTATGGCATAAATTATTTTGGTACAATCGAAGATCAATTTGCGTTTTATGGAAATACGCGTCCGTATATTTACGATGAAAATGAAAATGTATCATCTACAGAAATTCCGGTTGATTCTGCTGCCCTGCAAGGCACAAATGATATGACACTTGATGATGTTAAGGAGCTTGCTAAAAAAGGCGATGACCTTACATGGTCGGACTTTGAGGATTATAAAGGCAGAGACATTGGCTCGGGTCAGAATATCTGGCGGTTTGAGTTCGGGGACGGATATGCTCTTGAGATATGCGGTGTGGCTGACAGAAGAAAGCCCGATTACGTTATACTTTCACGCGACGGTGATTATGAGGTAGATTTGCTCAGGGATTCTATAAATGGTTCCCTTATCATGACCTCCGATTATACCATGACAGTCACAGTTTTGGAAACTGGCAGGAGCTTGCTGGTAATGGGTGCCAGAGGTCGTGGAGATGTTCTCACCCTGCCTGTTAATATGCTTGACAGCAATATCACACCAGCTGTGGGCATGAAGCTTGAGGTCACCTACAGAGGTGGTATTTGTCAGACATTTCCGGGTGAGTTCAGCAACATACAAAAGGTTGCTGTGCTCTCTGAAACTGCCGAAATAGTAAAGGGCGACGCGAACCTTGATGGACAGGTGGATATGGCAGACGCAGTCCTTATCATGCAGGCTCTCGCAAATCCTAACAAGTACGGTAGAAATGGTTCACATCCGCGTTATCTTACAGGACTTGGTATTCTGAATGCCGATGTGGACGGTGACGGACTGACTGTTGGCGACGCTCAGGCAATACAGATGAAGCTTCTCGGCTTGGACGAAACAATATCTTCTCTTGAAAGCATAAGGAAAAAGATTTCGGATTTCTTTACCGAGAATAATATGTGCTTTTCAGTAGTTCCTGCGTCACAAATGCCTGAATCACTGCTTGACCGCTACATATTCCTGAGTACTAAAGGCTACAATACCGACGATGTGCTGCGTTTTACGGGTTTTGTTCAGAAAAATGATATCGATGATTCTGTCATAAAATCCATACCTTATTATCTTGATGATGATTCAGAGGTAAATGAAATAAGTAAAAAGCTATTCTATTATATTCTTGAAAATAATATTCCTGCAACCATGTACTATGTTGATGAAGCAAAAAACGAAAAGGAAAAGACTGTTTTCGTGAAATATTCTGAGTCAGACAAGGAGACTCGTCAGAAAATAGAGGCTTTTCTTGAAGAAAACCACTTTGATCCGGAACTTATTGATTATTATGAATATGAATAATATCAAAGTATAAAAAACACTTGATTTTTTCAGCACAAGGTGCTATAATGTAGAAAGTGTAACAGGGGAGCTTGTGTGACAGGCTGAGAGGAAGGCGTTACCTTCGACCCTTTGACCTGATTTGGGTAATGCCAGCGTAGGGAGTCTGTTATGTAAAAAGATACATTCAGGGAACTGCGTTCGGCGGTTCCCTGTATTATTTAAAGGGAGTGAGCGGAATGGTCAAGATAAACGGCGAAATGCTTGATAAAAACGGAAAAAGCGTTTCGGAGGTATTGTCCGAAATGGGTATAAGCGGTCAGAGAGTGGCTGTGGAGCTCAATGAGGAGATAGTTCCGAAGGCAAAATATGATGAAACTATCCTCAAGGACGGCGACAGCGTAGAGGTCGTTCGTTTCGTAGGAGGCGGCTGATATGAGTATTCCCTCCAGGGAAGAGATGTATGCGGCACTTGCCGAAAGACACGGCGCGGAACTGCAGGCAAAGCTTAGCAGAGCCTCAGTCGCGGTATGCGGACTCGGCGGACTTGGCTCAAATATAGCAATAGCTCTTGCAAGGGCAGGGGTATGGAAGATGCACATAATCGATTTTGACAGAGTTGATATCTCAAACCTCAATCGTCAGCAGTATTTTCCCGAACAGCTTGGGCAGCCGAAAACAGAAGCCCTTTCTGATACTTTGAAGCGGATTGCTCCGTATTGTGAGATAAAAAAGGACGATATAAAGCTTTCCGAGGAAAATATGCAGGATATTTTGTCGGACGAGGACATTATTGTGGAAGCCTTCGACAAGGCGGACCAGAAAGCTATGCTTGTGAATTTTGTCCTTGAGAATATGCCCGAAAAGTACCTTGTGGCAGGCTCGGGAATGGCAGGACTTGCGCCCTCGAATATGATAAAGACAAAGCGCATCACTAAGCGCTTTTATCTCTGCGGCGACGGAGTAAGCGATATCGCCGACGGTATGGGACTTGTTTCGTCGCGTGTGCTTATATGCGCCGCTCATCAGGCTCATGCCGTAATAAGGATAATTGCAGGCGAATATGAAATATAAGGAGTAATAACAATGAAAGATGATAAGCTTGTTATAGGAGGACACGAGTTCTCTTCACGTTTTATTCTCGGTTCGGGGAAGTATTCCCTCAGCCTTATCGAAGCAGCTGTGAAGTACGCAGGAGCTGAGATAATCACCCTTGCAGTCAGAAGAACGAATTCAAAGGAGCATGAGAATATCCTTGACTATATCCCCAAAGGGGTCACGCTTCTTCCAAATACTTCGGGAGCAAGAAACGCTGACGAAGCAGTACGTATAGCAAGGCTTGCCCGTGAGCTCGGCTGCGGAGATTTCGTTAAGATAGAGATCATGCGTGATACAAAGTACCTTCTCCCTGATAATCAGGAGACTGTAAGAGCAACAGAGATACTTGCAAAGGAAGGCTTTGTAGTAATGCCTTATATGTATCCAGATCTGAACACTGCCCGTGACCTTGTTAACGCCGGTGCAGCTTCGGTTATGCCGCTTGCTTCGCCTATCGGTTCAAACAAGGGACTTGCCACAAGGGATTTCATACAGATACTCATCGACGAGATAGATCTGCCTATAATCGTAGACGCAGGCATAGGAAGACCATCTCAGGCTTGTGAAGCTATGGAAATGGGAGCTGCTGCTGTTATGTCCAATACAGCTCTTGCAACTGCAGGTGATCTGCCTGTAATGGCAGAAGCTTTCAGACAGGCTATAGAGGCAGGAAGGAAAGCTTATTTATCAGGACTTGGAAGAGTTCTTACAAGAGGTGCTTCTCCGTCGGATACTCTTACCGGATTCCTCCGCGACTGATAATGCGGACAAAGGAGTATCAGCGATAATATTGCTGTTTTTGATAAGTTAAAGGAAGAAGTAAGAAAAGAAGAAGGTAATTTAATGGAAAATCATTATTTTGTGGATTCGGACAAGCTCTCCGAGGCTGCTCTGAAAAAGAAACATGAGCTTGAGACTGATCCGTCCTCGCGTACAGATCATATGGAGTACATGGAGGGCATGGAGCGTATAAAGTCTGATATTATGGACAAGGTCCTTACTGAGATGAAGAATTACGATTATTCTCAGTACACAGTTGCCGACGTCAGGGCAGCGCTTTCCCATGAAAACTGCTCCGTTGAGGACTTCAAGGCACTTCTTTCTCCTGCCGCAGAGCCATTCCTTGAAAAAATGGCAGAAAAGGCAAGACTTGAGACCCAGAAGCACTTCGGCAACACTGTTTACCTGTTCACACCTCTGTATATAGCGAATTACTGCGAGAACTACTGTGTTTACTGCGGATTCAACTGCTATAATGACATCAGGCGCATGAAGTTGAATATGGAGCAGATAGAGCATGAAATGAAAGTTATCGCAGACAGCGGCATGGAAGAGATACTCATTCTCACAGGCGAAAGTCGCGCACAGAGCAGTGTTGAGTATATCGGCGAAGCCTGCAAGCTTGCCCGCAAGTACTTCCGTATGGTAGGAATAGAGGTCTATCCTCTTAATACCGATGAGTACAGGTATCTTCACGAATGCGGAGTTGACTATGTTACAGTATTCCAGGAGACATACAACAGCGACCGTTATGAACAGCTTCATCTTCTCGGACACAAGAGAGTTTTCCCGTATCGCTTTGAAGCACAGGAAAGAGCTCTCATGGGCGGCATGAGAGGAATTGCCTGTTCAGCTCTTCTCGGACTTTCTGATTTCAGACGTGACGCCCTTGCAAGTGCGCTCCACGTTTACTACCTGCAGAGGAAGTATCCGCAGGCTGAGATATCGCTTTCCTGTCCGAGACTTCGTCCCATAATCAATAATGAGGAGATAAATCCGCTCGATGTTCATGAAAAGCAGCTCTGTCAGGTGCTGTGTGCCTACAGGATATTCCTGCCTTTCTGCGGAATAACAGTTTCTTCCCGTGAGAGTGAGAGTTTCCGTAACGGCATCGTAAAAATTGCTGCTACAAAGATATCAGCAGGAGTTTCAACAGGTATCGGCGACCACGAAAGTAAGTATACAGGAAAAGAAAATGAAACCGCAGAGGGTGACGAGCAGTTTGAGATAAACGACAGCCGCAGCTTTGACAAGATGTACAAGGATATGTCAGCTGAAGGACTTCAGCCCGTGCTGAATGATTATCTTTATGTCTGATATAGTGTGTGTGACGGCGAGAAAGCTGTGCCGTACCGATTTTTTAGAACAGCTTGAGCGTATAGCAGAGGCGGAGCCGGAATTCATTATCCTTCGCGAAAAGGATTTAAATGAGGAAAAATATGCCGCTTTGGCTGAAAAAGCTGTAAGAATATGCAGAAATAAGGCAGATCTCATATTGCATAATTACTGGAAAGCTGCAATTGCTCTCGGAGCTGACAGCGTTCATCTGCCTCTCCACATTTTCCGCACCCTTACTGAATCTGATAAAAGCTGTTTCCGTCGTATCGGTGTATCCTGCCATTCCGCTGAGGACGCAATGGAAGCGCAGAAGCTGGGGGCGTCTTATATAACGGCAGGTCATGTTTTTGCAACCGACTGCAAGAAAGGGCTTGCGCCGAGGGGACTTGATTTTTTTCGTGATGTCTGCGGCAGCGTTGATATACCTGTCTATGCCATAGGCGGTATCTCGCCCGATAATATAGGCTCTGTCCGCGAATGCGGTGCGGCAGGAGCCTGCGTGATGAGCGGTTTTATGCGCTGTAACGATCCGTCGGCATTTATAAGCGAATTTGACAGGAAGTGATAAAAATGAAAATAGAAAAGAAGGATCTTTTGCTCTATGGAGTTACCGACAGAGGCTGTCTCCGTGGCATGAGCCTTGAAGAAGCTGTGGAACAGGCTATACTCGGCGGTGTTGGAACAGTTCAGCTCCGTGAGAAAAATATCGGGGAGGACGAGCTCCTCCGTGAAGCCGAAAAGCTGCTTAAAATATGCCATAAATACAATGTACCGCTTATAATCAACGATGATTATGAAGCTGCACTGAAATGCGGAGCCGACGGTGTCCATGTGGGGATCGAAGATGCTCCTGTTGCCGAGATAAGGCGTATCGCAGGAAAGAATTTCATAATCGGAGCTACAGCGAAAACAGTGGAACAGGCAAAGCTTGCAGAGAGTTCGGGAGCAGATTATCTCGGAGTCGGAGCAGTTTTTCCGTCTCCCACAAAAACAAACGCTGTAAGGATAACTCCGCAGGAACTCAGGGAGATATGCAGCTGTGTAAATATCCCTGCTGTAGCTATCGGCGGGATCACAGCAGAAAATGTAAAGGAGATAAAAGGCTGCGGACACAGCGGTATCGCTGTAGTATCTGCTGTTTTCGGAGCAAATGACATAAAAAAAGCAGCCAATGAGATTCGTGGGGCTGCTTTGGAAACTATATAAGGAGATGTTATGATAAAATACTACGATATCGGGCTGAATCTGTTCTGTAAACAGTTCAGGGAGCCCGAAAAAATTATAAATGACGCATTAGCTGAAAATATTGGCTGTATCCTCACAGGTTCAGACATGAAAAGCAGCGAAAGCGTGAACAGATTTGTAAAAGACCACAATTGCTTCGGCACCTGCGGAATTCACCCGCACAGCGCCGACAGTGCAAAGGCTGAGGATTTTCAGCGCATACGCGAGATAATACTTGTCAATGATAAGATAGCTGCGGTGGGAGAGTGCGGACTTGATTACGACAGGATGTTTTCTGCACGTGAAAATCAGATACGCTGCTTTGAACATCACATAAAAATAGCGGAAGAACTCGGGAAGCCGCTGTTTCTTCACGAAAGGGATGCTGCTGATGATTTTATCGCACGTTTTAAGAAGCACAGCGACATATGCAGCCGTTCGGTAGTTCATTGCTTTACAGGCGACAAGGAAACTCTGAAAAAGTATCTTGATATGGGCTTTTATATAGGAATCACAGGCTGGATATGCGACGAGAGGCGAGGCGGAGCGCTTCGTGAAGCCGTTAAGCTGATACCTTTGGACCGTGTTATGATAGAGACTGATGCACCCTACCTTACTCCTCGCAATATCAAGGGACTTGACCGCACTAATGTGCCTCAGAACATAAAATATGTTGCAGCTGAGCTTGCAAGGAATATGCGTGTGGACGAAGCTGAACTCACAGCGGCAGTAAAAGAGAATACCGAACGTTTTTTCGGAATATAAAAAAGCTGCATGGAACTATGATCATGCAGCTTATATTTATTTTAAAGGGATAATGCTGTTGAAAACAGCATAAAAGCTGAGGGGGATGTGCTTATCGATGTGGCATTTACCGAAAAACCACTTTCTGTATCTGCAAACCTTTATCATTTCCTCAAAAAAGGCGTGCAATTCAATCCTCTGGAGAACATCGACCCCGAGGCAGTCCTTTAGCGACGCAGGAGGCTCATGAGTGATGATATAGTCGATATCATACCTGTTTGCCTTGAGATTGGCTATACCTTCCAGTATTTCCTGATGATCCGGCTGTTCGCGCTCCCACCAGTCAGTGTTTTCTCTGAAATCCTTGTCCTGACTGTGACCGCCGCCGAATGTGAATATTTTCTTCTTTTCAATGGTATAGACCTGTCCGCGCATCAGGTGAAAGATATTTTTCTCGATCTTTCGAATTTTCCCGCCGTTCCAGGTCTCGATAGGATACTTCTCGAGAATATCGAAGTTTTCATGGCAGCCGTCAACAAAAGCAATCCTGAAATTTTTTTCCGCAAGCTTCTTCAGATTGGCTTTTTCTTCCTTTGAATTGTTCCAGATAAAGCCGAAGTCACCGGCAACGATCAAGGTGTCACCGTAGGAGAGCTTTTTCATTCCAGGGCTTTTAAAGCGTGTGATGTCGCCGTGCATATCTCCTGTAACAAAGATCACATTAAAAACCTCCGTTCTGTTCTTTTGTTCTTTTTGTAGCAGCTGTTTTTTTCTGTGCTGCATTTTTTGTCTACTTTTTTATTTTATCATATTTTTCAAAAAAGGTAAAGTACAGATGAAAAATTTTAAAAAATAAAATTTTTTAGAAACCCCTTTTAAAATTATAAAAAGTCTGCTATAATAATATGGTATGGATTATTTTACTTCCATTTTTTATCGGAATATGAGATCAACGCGGCAAGACCGCTTGCAATAAAGGAGTTATAATGAAAAGAGTATTGTCATTGCTTTCAGCGCTGATAATTGCGCTTCCTTTTCTTGGTACATTCAGAGCAGAAGCTGTAAATTTTCCGCTTAATACAAGTATAATGAGCGAATCGGCAGTATTGCTAAATCTTGATACAAATACGGTCATTCATCAGAAAAATTCGGACAGGAGACAGGCTCCGGGACCGCTGGTAAATATTATGACGGCTGTAGTCTGTCTTGAAAACTGCAAGAATCTTTCCCAGCAGGTAACTATAGATGAAGAAGTATATGATTACCTTTACAATACCCAGTATCCCGAGGATCTGAGGACCGGATTCATTGTGGACGGCGACGTACTTTCGATCAACGATCTGCTCTATGCCATGATGCTTACTTCTTCATACGAAGCTGCGGAAACTATCGCTTATACGATCGGTGACAAGAGCGCTTCAAAATTTGTTGAAATGATGAATGAGAAAGCTGCCGAACTCGGACTTATGGACACTAATTTCACAAATGCCACAGGAGTTTACGACAAGGAGCAGTATACCACGGCAGATGATCTTGCAAAGCTTACGGTATACGCGCTTGGAGTTCCTGGATTTGAGAAAATAGCTACTACCTACACATACACCCCGTCTATCCCGAATGCTAAGAACCACCCCGATCAGGAAGAGTGGTACTGGACTCATTCAAATGTAATGATGGAACCTGACGGCGACTATAATTTCAGCGGTGCGAAGGGAATAAAGACGGCAAATCTTGAGGTCGCAGGCAGAAACAGCGTTATTATGGCAAGCCGTGACGGAAACAAGTATCTTTCTGTGCTTTTGAAGTCGCCTTTGAACGATGAGCGCGGAGAAATTACCTTTTATCATATTACCGACGCTATGACGCTGTTCAAATGGGCATTCAACCATTTTTCCTATCAGGTTATACTTGCTGATACTGCTGAGGTAGGTGAGCTTCCTGTTGAGCTTGCCGAGGGAAACGACTATGTGCTCGTTCGCCCGAAAGAGGAATTTACACTCTTATGGTATGACGGAGTTGATATATCGACTATAAGCCGTGATAAGGTGGTCTGGTATAAGAATACGCTTCAGGCTCCCGTGGCAAAAGGACAGCCGCTTGGTACGGTAACTCTCGAATATTCGGGAGAAGAGCTGGGAACTGTTGAGATAGTCGCCGTAAACAATGTTGAGCGTTCAACATCGAAGTATAATATCTATGCGGCGAAAATGTTCACGAAATCGCGGTGGTTCCATAAAGCTCTGCTTATTTCATTCCTTCTTTGCGCTATCTATATCATTCTATGCATTTATTCGTATATAGTTTTCAAGAGCAAATCAAAGCCGATGAAACCGATCTACGCTGTACCTAAGGTCGATGACAAGGCAAGGCGCAGAAGGGGACTTCCACCTGAGGACGAAGAATAAAAAATTTATGTAATATAAAATACCGTACAGTTGACCTGTACGGTATTTGCTTTATAATGTGATGAAGTCGCTGCTTGAATAGCCGACTATACCGTTGTAATTTACGACATACCAGCCGTTGGTATGACCGTTAATCATGACTGTTGCACCGTCGGGGATCGACCCGATTATAGTTCCGGATAAACCGGGATAGCTGCGGATATTAAGGTTGCTGCCGTTTGTGGTAACAGTTCCCCAGCGGACAGCTCCGGCAGGGACGAACGGGATACCGAAGTAATCACATAAAGAGCCTGTGATATTTCGGGCGATGTTTTCAAGATTGTTTTTTAGCCATGCTTCGTCTGCGTAGTTATCGTGATAACCAAGCTCGCAAAGGACAGCTACTGCTTTGGTTCGCAGGACTTCTCCGAGACTGTATGTCGGCACAGCCATGACCTTGTCGGGAAGCGGATATATTGATTTCAGATTGTTTGCTATGATATTGGCAAGCTTTTCGCTCAGAGCGCTTTTGGGAGCAAAATATATATCTATTCCGCGTAATCTTCCTGAAAGATCGTTTGGAGCGGCATTTGAATGAAGTGCAAGGTGTACGTCATAGCTGCCTGCGTTTGAATCAGCGATTGCGCCCGTGACATTTCTGTCCGGATCGTTTCTTACAAAGCTTATACCGCAGGATCTGAGGTAGGGTTCAATTCTGTCGGCAAGCAGGTTCATGTAAAGCTCCTCGTTGCCGCTCGTTGCGTATTTGTTCCATTCCTGAGTTGAGGGACTTAAAAATACCTTTGGCATAAAAAAATTCCTTTCATAGGATTTGAGAAAGTTCTCTTTACTATTTTATGCCGAACGGAAATTAATGTTATTTTTATGCAATTATCCTCTTGACTTTTTGCGTTTAAAGCGTTATACTTTAAATGATAAAAGAACAGGAGGAGTTTTTATGAATATTCTTGTTGTAGGACTTGGTCTTATTGGTGGTTCGCTTTGTAAAGCGCTGAAAAAATACACATATCATACTGTTACGGGCTGTGACCTGAACCACGATATCGAAAATGCGGCTCTCAGGGACGTTGCCCTTGATAATGTCTTTGACGGCAGCTATAAAGGCTACGATCTTATTGTTATAGCACTTTTTCCGGAAGCTTCTGAAAAATTTCTTGAAAAACACGCTTCCGAGATCGAAAAAGGAACTCTTATCACAGATGTCTGCGGTATAAAAGGCGGATTTTCCGACAGAATGAAAAAAATATCCGAGTCTGTCGGACTCAGATATGTTGGCATACACCCGATGGCAGGAAAAGAGTTCGGCGGATATTACAACAGTACAGCCGATCTTTTCGTAAAGGCTAATTTTATAATTGCTCCTTTTGCTGACAGCAGCGAAAAGGATATAGAGCTGCTTACAAATGTAGCTAAGGAGATCGGCGCAGGCAAGATAGTTGTAACGAGCCCCGAAAACCATGATAAAATGATAGCTTATACCTCTCAGCTTGCACATATCGTTTCAAGTGCTTACGTAAAAAGCCCAGAGCTTGGACTTGAATGCGGATTCAGCGGCGGCAGCTTTCAGGATATGACCAGAATTGCAACGATGAATGAAAAAATGTGGGCAGATCTATTCATGCAGAACAGGGAAAACCTGCAATATGAGCTTGATACTCTTATTTCTAACCTTAATAAGTACAGCGAAGCACTGAAAAACGGCGACGCTGACAGATTAAGAATGCTTATTGCAGAGGGCAGAGAGCTCAAGGAAGAGAACCTTCGCCACAGAGTCGGTCAGCCTAACTAAAAGAATCGTTTTTCAAAATCAGGCCGAGGAGCGTTTATTTCGAGAGAATTGAGGTAAAAGAACTCGGAAGTCTCCTCAAATTCAAATTTTAAAGAATATGCACAGAGAGCTTGTCTGAACACGCCGTAACGCTTGTTTACGGCTGTTATGCCGTATTTGCCGTCGCCGAGCACAGGCGCGCCGATATGGGCGAGATGAGCTCTTATCTGATGTGTACGCCCTGTATAAAGTGTAACTTCCACAAGGGAGAGAGGCGACTTTGAACTGATAACGCGATAGCCTGTTTTTATCTGCTTGAATCCCTCTGTGGGCTGGTCAGCGATTTTTACGGTGTTTCTCGACTCGTCCTTCTGATGATACGCAGTTATAATGTCCTCGTTTTTAGGCAGTGGAGCTGCTGCTATACAGCGGTATATCTTATGGACTTTTCCGCTTCGTATAGCTTCATTTAATTCCCGCAGGGCAGCGGCAGTTTTGGCAGCTGTTATAAGTCCACTGGTATTCCTGTCCAGCCTGCTGCAAAGTGCCGGAGCAAAGGAACTTTCGCTTTCGGGAGAATATTCACCTTTGTCGTAGAGATATTTTTTGATACGGTCTATCATGGTATCGGTCATGGGACTTCCGTTTGAATGTGAATCCAGACCTGCAGGCTTATTTACGATGATTATGTTTTTGTCTTCATATATAATTTCTATGTCAGCAGGGGAGTCCAGAAAGCTCATATCATGCTTCTTTTCGGCAGAAACCTCGTCCTTGACGTATACAGTAACAACATCTCCGCTCACAAGACGGGAAGAGATCTCGCATCTCTTTCCGTTAATTTTTATATCTTTCTTGCGGATAAGCCTGTACATCATACTTTTCGGCAGTTCGGGCAGTGCTTTTGTGATGAATTTGTCTATTCTCTGCCCGCTGTCGTTCTCATTTATAATAAATTTTTTCATTTAATTATACCTCAAAAATTACATAATTGTATCTATAAGTTACAAAAAGATTTCAAAAAATTCTTCAATCCTGACAAAAATAAGCTCTCCGACCTGTTTTATGGGCTGTAACAGTTGCAAAAACTTTAAATCTATGTTATAATGAACAAAATACATACCGTAGAAGTTCATTTTTCTGACGGTCAAGAAACAGAAGGAGTACGATCAGTTATGAAGATATTCAGAAGCTTAATTTCACTGTTGATCGCCTGTTCCGTTGGTGCAGGTTCGGCTTTAACAGCCTCTGCTGTATTTGCGGCTGAAAATAACGGCTCTTATACATATGATAGCATATTTGAGACAGAAAGTAAAGTGGGTGCGGTTTCAACAGAGTTTGAAGGACAGACTGTTGAAGCTGCTGACGAAACACCTTTCAATGTTTTTGATATTTATGACGCTCATCAGTCCTATGCAAAATCCCATTCGGGCGACAAGAGCTATATGTACAAAAAGACCGAGGGAATTGACGTTTCACAATGGCAGGGTGACATAGACTGGCAGAAGGTAGGTCAGTCGGGTATCGACTATGTTATCGTAAGAGCAGGCTTTGGCAAGGAATTATATCAGAAGGATCCTAAATTTGATGAAAATATGAATGGCGCTCAGTCTGTGGGACTTGACTGCGGCGCATACTGGTACAGCTATGCTCTGTCTGTTGAGGACGCATATAAGGAAGCTGAAGTATGCTATCAGGTCATAAAGGACTATGATTTCCAGTATCCCATATATTTCGATATTGAGGATCCGAGTCAGAAAAGGCTTTCAACTGCCGAGATATCCGCTATTATAGAAGCTTTCTGCTCAACTCTTGAAGCAAAGGGCTATTATGTTGGTATTTACAGCTTTGCAAACTTCCTGACTACAAGAGTATATGAGGAGACCCTTGATAAATATGATATCTGGGTTGCTCATTTTAATGTTGAAGCGCCGTCCTACTTCAAGGACTACGGTTCGTGGCAGTATACAAGCACAGGAACAATTGACGGTATAAAGGGCGATATAGACAGAGATCACTGCTATATCAATTATCCTTACATAATTTCGCCTGATACATACGTTTTTGACGGAACAGAATCAGGCAACTGTGATTCGTTGTTCCCCGTAAGCGTTAACAAGGGCGTTGCCTGTGGAATCGACGTTTCTGTATGGCAGGGCGAGATAAACTGGGAACAGGTAGGCAAATCCGGCATAGACTATGCGATGATACGTGCTGGTTACGGTGATCTTCCTACTCAGAGGGACAAGTACTTCGACGATAATATCAAGGGAGCTGAACAGGCAGGCCTTGATTACGGAGTATACTGGTACAGCTATGCTGATTCTCCCGAGGACGCCGCTCTCGAAGCTCAGGCTTGCTATGAGGTCATAAAAAACCATAAGTTTGCTTATCCTGTATATTTCGACATCGAGGATCAGAGCCTTGCAGACCTGAGCAAGCAGGAACTTACCGATATAGTTAAGGCGTTCTGCTCTGTACTTGAGGAAAAAGGCTATTATGTCGGAATAAAGAGCTATGCGAATTTCCTCAATACAAGGCTTGACGAGTCCGTTTATTCAAAATATGACGTCTGGGTAGCGCATTACGGCGTTTCAAGGCCTGCGTTCAAGAAGGGCTACAATATGTGGCAGTATGCTTCTGACGCCAAGATAGACGGTATAAACGGAACAGTCAACTGTAATTATGCTTATCTTAATTTCCCTGGCATAATGAGAGAAGCACATCTTAACGGTTTTTGATATTTGAATTGTATATGCATACCGTTTCTTTGCGGTATGCATATTTTATATAACAGGAGTCTTTATGATTGAATTTATTACAGGACCTGCCGGAAGCGGAAAAACAACGCTGATGTTTGAACGCATAAAAGCTGAATGTACAGAAGCTGACAAGCTATGTATCATAGTTCCCGAGCAGTTTTCTCAGAATTTTGATAAAAAACTCTATTTTTACCTCGGCGCTTCAAACTTTAACGAGCTTTTCTCCCTGAGTTTTACAGGACTTGCGAGACAGCTCTTTCAGTTATACGGTGATCCCGGCAGAAGCGGTGAATTTGCAGGCGAAATGGCTAAGATGATACTCATTTATCAGGCTGTTGAGTCTGCTTTGTCGCGCCCCGAAGCGGTCAGCAGTCTTCGCAGACAAAGCGCATACGACGGATTTGCTGAGGAGATACTTGATCTTATACGCGATATCAAGCGCTCGGGAGTTACTGCCGACGAGCTTTTGAACAGATCACAGCTCCTTGACAGAAGACTGATGGACAAGACCCGTGACGTTGCGGCTGTTTACCTTGAATATCAGCGCCTAATGGCGGAATATGGCTTTAAGGACGAGCTCGACAATATCCGTGCGGCAGCTGCCGTAGCAAATCTGAACAGGTATTTCAGTGGAAAGACTGTCTTTATAGATGAATTTGAGGGATTTACCGCAGATCAGTACGAAATGCTACGTGTAATGATATCATCTGCCGAGAATGTATGCATTACTCTCAGGACTGATGACGTGAGTGCAGGGGAGTACACGCTTTTTGAGTCCGTAAATGATACCTACAGGAAAATTAACGGCATTTGCCGTGAACTCGGCAAAGAAATGAGGATAATCCCGTGTAGGAACATATACCGTTTCAGTTCGCCGGATCTTGAATATGTGAGCAGAAACGCTCTGAGCCATTTGCCCGTTGATGCCAGGAAAGCTCCCAAAGCCGAGAATATCCGTATTTTTGAAGCAAGAGATATGTACAGCGAAGCAGAATATGTTTGCGCCTCAATAAAACATCTGCTTTATGAGGATAATACGCTACATTATAATGACATAGCAATTATCTCAAATGATGTCGCAAGGTATTCCGACGTACTGAAGGCTGCGTTCAAAAGATACGATATCCCGTACTTCCTGAGCCTTGAAAAGACTGTAGAGCATACGGCTGTTATGGTATTCTTCACAACTCTCATTGATCTTCTCAGCAGCCGGAAACTGCATTCGGAGCAGATATTCAGGATGCTGAAGACGGGCTTGCTTGATGTAGAGCTCACTGAAACGGCTCTTCTTGAAAATTACTGCTATAAATGGGACATAGAGGGCGATACGTGGGAAAAAGAGTTCACTGCAGGCGATATCAGGCTCGAGCTTATCGAAAGAGTAAGAAATAAGGTGATAGCTCCTGTTATCAAGCTGAAAAAGAAGATCAGGCGAAAAAATACTGCTTCAGAGATATGTGCTATGCTTTACGAGCATCTTGTGGAGTGCCATGCCGAAAAGAACACAGGCAAGCTCATGGCTGCACTCATCAGGCAGAACAAGGACTATGAAGCTGCTGAGATCAAGAGATTATGGGGCTGTCTTATAGATATGCTTGACTGCATAAACGATACACTGGGTGAACGTGAGATAAGCTTCTCAGAATTTGCGCGGCTCATACGTTCTATGATCGGAATGATAAAATACTCAATGCCTCCGCAGACCCTCGATTCCGTAACAGCTGCTTCTGCGCGGAATGCAAGGCTGGATTCGCCGAGAGTAGTTTTTGTAATGGGAGCCAATGATAAAGATTTTCCCAATCAGGTCAGCGTACATGGCTTGTTTTCCGAGGCGGACAGGTCAAAGCTTGCGGAAAACGGCATAGTTATCTCTACTCCTGTAGCTGAGCTCATAGCCTCAGAGCGCCTCGTGGTATACAAGGCGGTATCTGCTGCCTCCCAAAAGCTTTACATCACATATCCACTTTCCGATCTTTCGGGACAGGCGAAGTATCCTGCACAGATAATCGACCGTATAATCAGCCTTTTTGACGATCAGACAGTCAGAAAAACTGATGAGGATATACCTGTTGATTATTATGCGGTGACGCTCCATTCAGCTTTTTACCACTATATGCAGGAGCGCGATCAGGCAAATTCTTCTGTAGCTTCCATAAAAAGCATTTTAATGAGCGACCGCGAGTATAAAAGGCGTCTTTCCTATGTGTTCAGCAGAGGATATCATACTCAGAACTATCAGATAGACAGGGATACAATGGAAAAGCTTCAAAGCTTTGAGCCGCTCACACTTTCTTCAACGGGATTTGAGGAGTATAATCTCTGCCATTTCAAGTATTTCTGCGACAAATGCCTGAAACTCAGGATAAACGAGAAGGTCGAGCTTGATACAAGGATAGCAGGTGAGCTTACACATGAATGTTTTCTCGGGATACTCGGTTCGCGTTCAAAGCAGGAGTTTCTGAGTATGTCTTATGATGACGTAAAGCGTGAGATAGGTATCTGTGCTGAGAAATACAAAAATGAGACTCTTGCTGGCGATTTCGGAAAGGACGCGAAATTTGAGCTTATCTTCAAAAAGCTCACTGACCGTATGTCTGAGGTCGTTATGTATACTCAGCATTCGCTTATGGCTTCGGAGTTCGTTCCGCACAGCTTTGAGCTTGATCTGCGCGAGAGCCACTCGGTCATACTTCCGTTTGCAGGCAGCAAGCAGCTGAGCTTCGGCGGAATAGTTGACAGAGCCGATGTCTGCAGGGTAGGAGATACGGATTATCTGCGGATAATCGATTACAAGAGCAGTCACAAGGAAATTACCGCAGAAACTCTTTCATGCGGAATAAATATGCAGATGTTACTTTATTTGTTTGCTGCTACGGACAATGGAGGACTATTCGAGAAGTATTCTCCTGCGGGAGTTTTGTACTCGCCTGTACGTATTTCAGACGTTCATCTTGAAGCCTACAGGATCGAGACAAAGAACAGCAGCGCAGTCAATTCTGCACTTCGTACAAGCGGTCTTGTCCTCGGAGACATGGAAGTACTGCAGGCTATGGAAAAGAGCGTAAACGGAGAGTTTATCCCTGTAAAGCTTGATAAAAACGGCGTTCCCGATAAAAATTCGGAGTGCATTTCGGCAGACGGAATGGCACTTTTGAAGGATTACACCTACAAAAAACTGACAGGTATGGCTGAATCGCTGTTCGGCGGCGATGTTGAAGCTGTTCCCCTTGCACTCGGAGGTAAAATGCCATGCACATACTGCGATTATATCAATATATGCGATAACTCCGAAATGACGAGATACAGAGAGCCTGCAGAAGCTGATATCGCAGAAGCTCAGGCTATACTTGACAATAAATACAGTGAAAGGGGGGATTGACAGTGGCATGGACCGAACAGCAGCAGAGTGCGATTGACGCAAGAGGAACTTCACTTATCGTGTCAGCCGCTGCAGGAAGCGGAAAAACCGCCGTTCTGACCGAAAGGCTCGTACAGCTCATAGCCGATAAGGATTCGGGAGTAAGAGCAGACAGGATAGTAGTTGTTACCTTTACAAACGACGCGGCTGCGGAGTTGAAAAAAAGACTTGAAAACAAAATAAGGTTGCTGATAAGTGAACGTCCGAAGGACAGACATCTTCTGAAACAGCAGATATTACTGCAGAATGCAAAGATATCCACTATCAATTCCTTCTGTTTTGACCTTATTCGCGATAATATTGGCGAAAACGGCATTACCTCAGGCTTCGGCGTGCTTGACGACACAGACAACAAGGTCCTGAAGGCCAAAGCTCTCGAAGAGCTGATAAACTATTTCAGTGAAAATGAATACGATAAGATATCATTTTTATTTGACCGTTTCTGCATAAAAGATGAAAAGAGACTTGTTGAGGTCATCGAAAGAGCCGATAACTTTCTTTCTTCCGTTGCGTTGCGGGATAAATGGCTGGAAAATGCAGTTGAGTTGTACAGCGGAGAGTTCAGCTGCTCGGAGTATTACCAAAAACTGGTAGAAAGCCTGCGTATCCAGCTGGAAAAGGCGCTGAAAGCCGCAGACGAGAATATCGGCATGATAAGCAGGATATTTCCAGATATGTCGGCAGCTGCAGCTGAAAAATCCTTTGTGCAGGCGGAAGAGGATCATGATATCGTTTCCGGACTTTTAGATATTCTGAACAGCGGCAGACTTCCGTCAGAAGAGGAAGCTTCCCTTGCTTTTTCCGATCTTGTAAGAGTTGGAAAGACCGTGCACAACAAGCCTTTAAGGGAAATATACAGGAAAAAGCGGGATTACATTAAGAAAACGGCTGCGAAAGCGGCTAACAGCATAATAGCAGTTGAAAGCGATTATGTTGAATGCGGAGAGGTAACACGGGTTCTTGTTGATATGCTGAAAAAGTATCATGAGATACTTTGGGAGAAAAAGTGCGAGAAAAATGCGCTCAGCTTTGACGACGGAGAGCGTCTGGCGCTTGAAATGCTTATCTCCGCAGATGAAAACGGCTGTATCAGGCAGTCGGAGACAGCCCGGAGAATATCCGAATACTATGATATAATCATGATAGACGAGTATCAGGATTCCAACAATAAGCAGGATCTCATTTTCAAGCTCATATCAAAGAATTATAGAACTGACAGCAATGGGGCTCCGCTTTACGGCGATAATGTTTTCCTTGTAGGCGATGTAAAACAGTCGATTTACCGTTTCAGACTGGCAAATCCGAAGAATTTCATCAATACTCTGAAGTATTCAGACAGATACAGCCGTGATAGCAAAAGTAAAAATCAGTATATCATGCTTAACAGGAATTTCCGAAGCTCTTGTCATGTCATCGACTTTGTAAATAATCTGTTTTCGCAGATAATGTCGGAAAAATGCGGCGATATCGAGTATACTCAGGATGAAATGCTCTATTTCGGAGCGCAGCAGTATTCCGAATGCGGCGATTCCGATTGCATTGCTCATTTTGCGTTTATCAGCGAGGATACGGAGGAAAGCAGCGATGATGAGGAAAAGCTGCAGAATATCAACAACGAGGTTATATTTACCACTTCAAAGATATCGGAAATGCTGAAAAACGGCACCGAAGTCATTGAAAAGGACGGAAAAAGACGTCCCTGCTTTCCGTCGGACTTCTGTATACTTGTAAGGAACAATTCATATATCAACGTTTACGTTGACGAGCTTAGCAGGATAGGCGTACCTGCCAAGGGAAACGAGGAGACAGGATACCTGAGATCGCGTGAAATAGCGGTTCTTATCGACCTGCTGAGGATAATCAGCAATCCTTTGCAGGATATCCCAATGGCAGCGGTAATGACATCGCCGATGTATATGTTCAGTATCATGGATATTGCCGTTATCAAGTCCTATGACAGGCAAAGAGCGCTTTTCCCTATAATAAGGGGACTTGCCGACGGAGAATATCCCGAATGTACGGATATGTTCCTGAGGGAGCGCTGTGCGGATTTTCTTGATTCTATCGACAGCTTCCGACTTGATTCCGTTACCATGACCATAGGTGAGCTTATCGGCGAAATATACGACTCAACTGATTTTATATCAGTCATGCAGCTTTACGATGACGGCGAGAAGAAAAGAGCCAATCTTCGTGCACTTATCCTGTATGCGGAGAACTATGAAAGCATGGCTGCACATGACGGCTCAGGCGGACTTAGCGGTTTTCTGCGGCATATTGACAGGGTTATGGAAAACGGCGACTACGCACAGGGAAAGGTCTCGGCGTCGGCAGGGGAGTTCGTCAGTGTTCAGACTCTGCACCGCTCCAAGGGACTTGAATATCCCTTTGTGTTCATTGCCGAGACTTCCGTAAAGTTCAAATTCGATTCAAAGCCCGTTATGTGCAGTCCTGACGGCAGGATAGGCTATGTACTGTATGATCCGGCAATATACAGAAAATACAAGACGTTCCAGCAGACAATGCTTGCTTCTGAGGAGGAAAAGGATACCAGAAGCGAGGAAATGAGGCTTTTGTATGTAGGACTTACAAGAGCGCAGCAAAAGCTGTTCATCAATCTGAAATGCGGCGAAAAGGCGTTGAAACGCTTGGGGAGTCTTATAGAGGACTGTGTTTTGCATAATGGTGATATTGATGAAGTTGTCAGCGAGGCGAAAAGCTTTTCCGACTGGATCTGGCTCGGAATGATCCGTGAGCCTGTGTTTGCTCAGGTCGCAGAACAGCTCGGAATTGATACAAATGAACTGTGTTTGGATCAAAAGAGGGAACGTAAACTGTGGGATTATGAAATAGTTAAAGAGATAACCCGTGAAAAATCCGAAGAAATTAGCGAAGAGCATGAGAAAAGTCCTGATGAAGCCATAGTTTCACGTTTAAGAGACATAATCTCTTATAATTATGATAAAACCCTTTCGGAAATGCCTGCAAAGCTCAGCGTTACACAGATAACGAAGAAACTGAAGGACAGTGATGAGGCTTTTGACTTCAAGCTGAAACGTCCGCGTTTCAAGTCGGCCGGATCAAAGCTAACAGGAGCTGAAAGAGGAACGGCTATACACACGTTTTTTCAGTACTGCGACTTTGATAAGGCAGTTTCTGATGTTGTATCCGAGATAGAAGCGGTCGCCAAAAAAGGCTATATAAGTGCTGCGGACGCGGAGTCGATAGACGCGGAGAATGCGGCGGCATTCTTCAAAAGTGAACTTTACAGCCGAATATGCGGCTCGTTGCATTATGTCCGTGAGAAAAAATTCATGGTAGCTGTTCGTGAACTTGAGCTTGAGGACGATATGATAGAAAAGCTAAGAAATTCAGACGGCATGATTAAAGGCATAATCGACCTTATGTTTGAGGAAGATGACGGAATAGTTATCCTTGATTATAAGTCTGACAGGGGAATATCCCTGCAAAAGCTGAAGGAGCGCTATTCTACGCAGCTGAAGCTTTACAAAGCGGCAGTGGAACTGACTGCCGGCAAAAAAGTCAAAGAAGCCATACTTTATTCTTTTGAGCTTCATGATTATATACAGGCAGATATTTGATATACAAGGCTCTTTGGCATTATGTCGAAGAGCTTTTTTCTGTGCAGTAAAAACTGCTTTTGTGATATTCCTACAATTATTATGGTGAAGTTTGTGCATTCTGTAGATTTTAAGATTTATATTGACAAGTAAATTGATTTGTATTATAATGATAGATACAGAGATATATATTAAAAGTGTAGAATGAACAAAAGAAGGAAACATAATAAAAGCTAAACTTGTATTTTGCAGGCACAGCAGTTTTCTTTCAAGTTCTAAATATTTTCGGAATTAAAGAAATAAGCCGCCATTGTCAGCGCATTTAACGTATTGTTTTCAGCTGATGATTCTGTTAGGGGCTTATTACAGATTATATGTTATTTCCGCAATATAACAAAGAACAGGCATGAGAAAACGGCGGTGTCTTTTTATTTATTTCAGAAACGGACAAGTTTCATGATAGATATCAAAGACAAACCGCTTAAGGCTGATCCTGACATATATTGTACATAACAGCGCGGACAGCGTTTTATATATAACAGGTGTAGAAATAAACAAATAACCTGAAAAAGATAAAGAAATAAAAACACAGATATATAATTTCAGTGATGTAGAACAAATCTCGGAGGATATGAATAATGAAGGAGACGAAAAAATGCCGGCTCAGAGCAGACCGCGTTTTTCTCGCTATGGGTATAATTGTCGGTACTCTCTTTGGTGCTGACGGTCTTAGAAGAAGTCTCGCCAGTCAACAGCCAAATAATATAACAATTAAAGGCGAATTCCGCAACTCGGAGGCAGTAACCGAAGCTTCTACCGGAAACAGCCTTTCATACAGCACGACGGATCAGTTCACTACAGCCTTTGACGGCTTGAAGAATCTGGGCTATTCCGAGCGTGAACTTTACATGGATGATATTTCAACAGGCCTTTTGGCTGTTTATACCGAAGACAAGCCTGCACATGAATCAGATCAGGGAATAATGGTCGATCTTTCGGACGAGAAGAACGAGTATTATTCTCTCGTTGACAAGCATGTATATCTGCAGAAGGGCGCAGCAGACGCGCTTAACAGCATGATGGAGGATTATGCAAACTCCACCGCTCTTGCTGATTTCATAGTGTATGGCACGACAGATACTTATACAGGTCCGGATTCGTATTGCCCAAAGTCTTTTTCTGAATCAAAGGCTGGATATTCCGTTGATTTGGCTTTGAATGCATACGGCTCTGTACTGACATATGACGGTAATGACTATGAGGGCTGGATAGTTGATAATTGCTGGAAATACGGCTTTATTGTAAGATGCCCCGAAGGAAAGAAAGCACAGACAGGCAGTGATTACTGCCCCTGGCACTTGAGATATGTGGGAGAGATCAACTCTGCTATCATGAAACAGAAAGACATGTGCCTTGAGGAATATGTTGAGTTTTTGAAGCAGTACAGCTTTGATGACCCATATACCTTTGCGTTCAACGGCGATGGCTATCAGGTATACTCCGCTACAGGAGAGGGAGAAAAGCTCGTTACAAGAGTTCCCATATCAGGCAGCTATGAGCTTTCGGGCGACAATAACGACTCGTTTATCATAACTATCCACAAAAACTGAATTTCAGAGCGGCTTTTTGCCGCTCTTTTTCATTTTCGGAGACTTCAGCACATATACTCATTCTGAGGTGATATATATGCGCGGATTTGCATTGTTTTTGTCTTTTATACTGTGCTTATGCTCGTTATTGTTTTTACTCGGTGCAGGAAAAGCACTCAGGAGCGAGCCGAAAGCTTATGTTCTTATGGAAGCTGAAACGAAAGCTGTTCTCGAAGAGCATAATTCCGACCTTAAACTGAATGCAGGCTACCTGACAAAGCTTATGAGCATTCTCCTCATTGCTGAAAAGATAGATAAAGGGGAGCTTTCGATGTCGGATATTCTTACGGCTTCCGAAAGCGTAAAAAACACAAAAGGCTCTGTCATCTGGCTTGAGAGCAGCGACAAACTTTCTGTGGAGGAGCTGCTGAAGAGCGTAATTATCGGAAATGCCAATGACGCGCTTACTGTTCTTGCGGAAAGTGCTTCGGGAGACATAAATACTTTTGTTATGGACATGAATGCAAAAGCCTTTGATCTCGGAATGAGGAATACTTTTTATTCCGCGCCGTATGGCTATTATTGCAATGAAGAATATACAACGGCGCGTGATATAGCTGTTGTATGTTCGGAGCTTGCTAAGTATACTTTTTTAACGCCTTTTTTCTCGGCCTGGCGTGATTTTGTCAAGAACGGCAAGGTGGAGCTTGTAAACGAGAACAAGCTTACTAAAAGCTACGGGCTTCATATAGGCTTTAAGGCCTGTCATTCTGATGAGAGCGGATACTGTATCGCGGAATGCGGAAGAAATGACGGCGGAGATACATTCATAGCAGTATCATTGGGAGCTGAAAATGAAGATATCTCATATAATACAGTGAAAACACTTCTTAAAAAAGCCTTTAGAAAGTATAAAGTCACGTTAACTATGTTCCCTGATGAAATGCTTAAACCGTTGGCGGTAATAGGCGGTACTGAATCAGCTGTAGAAACCGGGCTTGCTATCCAGGGAAAAGTGACGGTGGAAAAGGAAAAGCGAGACCTGAGAACGAAAGTCGTCTATCCCGAATATATTAATGCTCCTGTACATATTGGTCAACCAATTGGCAGCGCTGCTTTCTACAGCGGCGATACTCTTGTTTATGAATCTGAAATTGTTGCAAAAAAGGATATTCCTGCTCTTAGCTTCAATTTTGTTTTTAGGTCAATGTTGTTGAAAATGATAGAATAATATTGTTGAAATGGTAACAAATGCACAAATGTTGAAAATGTTACGTAAAGGTACTTGAAAAAAATCCGAAAATATAGTATCATAAAGATGGTAAATTATATTGTATGACTTATCATACATATTGGAGGTAAATTCTAATGTCTTTGAAACTCAACACCAAATATTTGAAGGACTTCGTAAATGCCGATGAAATGGTCGGTATCAAGGCTCAGGTAGAAGCCGCTGCTAAGTCTCTTCATGAAAAATCTGGTCTTGGCAATGATTTTTTAGGCTGGGTAGATCTTCCTACTGCCTATGATAAGGAGGAATTTGCACGTATCAAGGCTGCAGCTGAGAGAATAAAGGCAAATTCTGACATTCTTATCGTTATTGGTATCGGTGGTTCTTATCTTGGCGCAAGAGCTGCGATCGAGCTTCTCAGATCGCCCCTTTACAACAATATCAAGAAGGACACGCCTGACATCTACTACGTAGGAAACAGCATCAACCCTGCATATCTTAATGAGATCATTGCTCTTTGTGAGGGCAAGGACTTTTCAGTAAATGTAATATCCAAATCAGGTACTACTACAGAGCCGGCGCTTGCTTTCAGGATCTTCAAGAAGATGGTTGAGGACAAGTACGGTAAGGAGGAAGCAAAGAACCGTATCTTTGCAACAACTGACAAGGCAAGAGGAACTCTCAAGAACCTTTCAGACGCTGAGGGCTACGAGACTTTCGTTATCCCTGATGATGTAGGAGGCCGTTTCTCGGTTCTCACAGCTGTAGGTCTTCTTCCCATTGCTGTTGCAGGTTGTGATATCGACGCTCTTATGAAGGGTGCTGCAAAGGCACAGGCTGATTTATGCGCTGATTTTGACAATAATGACTGCTACAAGTATGCAGCTCTCAGAAATATCCTTTACAGAAAGGGCAAGTCTGTTGAAATGCTTGTTTCATACGACCCGAGCTTTGTAATGATGTCCGAGTGGTACAAGCAGCTCTTCGGCGAGAGCGAAGGCAAGGACAATAAGGGTATCTTCCCGTCAGCAGCTGTTTTCTCAACAGACCTTCACTCAATGGGCCAGTATATCCAGGACGGCGCAAGAATACTCTTTGAGACAGTTGTAGACATCAAGAAGCCCAAGACAGACCTCTTCCTTGAGGCTGACGCTGAGAACCTTGACGGACTCAACTTCCTGACAAATCAGAATATGTCCGTTGTTAACAGAAAGGCATTCGAGGGAACAGTTCTCGCTCATACAGAGGGCGGAGTTCCGAATATCATACTTGAGCTTGACGATACAACTGAGGAAAGCGTTGGATATATGATCTACTTCTTTGAGAAGGCTTGCGCTGTTTCAGGCTATGTTCTCGGTGTAAATCCGTTCAACCAGCCCGGCGTTGAGAGCTATAAGTCAAATATGTTCGCACTTCTCGGAAAGCCTGGATATGAGGGCGCTAAGGCTGCTCTTGAAGCTAAACTCGGCTGATAGTCCGTTTAGTTTTTAAACAAAATATAATACGTCACAAATGCCGCAAGGCACGGAAGGAGTAAATTATGATTAAGCTTATTACAGGAAAAAAAGGTACAGGTAAAACCAAGATACTCATCGACCAGATCAATGACGCTGTAAAGTCAACAAACGGTAATCTTGTATGTATCGAAAAAGGCGACAATATCAGACGTTCTATCAGCTTCAGAGTAAGATGGTGTGATACAGAGAGCTTTGCTATCGAGGGCGTTGACGCTTTCTATGGCTTTGTAGCCGGTATGCTCGCAGGAAACTACGATATCAAGGACGTTTTCGTTGACGGTATCCTTAAGATAGTCGGCCGCGATTATGATGCACTCGGCGGTCTCTTTGAGAAGCTGGACAAGCTCACAGGCGAGGAAGCTACAATAGTATTTACAGTTTCGGCTGACGTTTCTGAGCTTCCCGAGAGCGTTAAGCAGTTTATAAAGTAATTTTTCTGCTGAAAAATAAAATTTTACATTGAGCTATTGACAGATTATAGCGTTTGGTGTATAATATATTTTATAGTGCTCTGAAGGATTAAAATATGAAGATCAATTTAAAGCAGATATTCAGTATAGTCGGTGAGAAAAAAGAGTTTTCCTATGAGATCCCTGCGGAGGAGTTCAGCGAAATAAAGGGATATACCTTTGATTCGCCTGTGAATATAAGCGGCAGACTGCATAACAGGGCAGGAGTCGTTTATCTTGATTACTCTGTTGTTTTCAGGCTCCTTCTTACCTGTGACAGATGTCTGAAGGAGTTTACAAGGGATTATGACCTTTCTTTCGACCATATTGTTGTTCCTTATGTCAGCAATGAAGATAACGATGATTATATCGTTGCAGACGGTGAGAGCATTGATTTGAATGAAATTGCGCTGACTGATATGCTTCTCAGCCTGCCAACGAAGATACTCTGCAAGGATGACTGCAAAGGTCTTTGTGTGGTATGCGGCTGTGATCTAAATGAAAAACAGTGCGATCATCTAAATTAATCTGAGCTGTGAAGCTCTGTAAGGAGGTGCCAGAATGGCTGTACCGAAGAGAAAAACTTCCAAGGCAAGACGCGACAAGAGACGTTCTGCAGTATGGAAGCTTGAAGCACCCGCAATGTCAAAGTGCGACAACTGCGGCGCATATAAGGCTCCGCATAAGGTTTGCAAAAACTGCGGATTCTATAAGGGCGTTGAGGTCCTTAAGATCGACGCTGAATAATCGGCTTGATCCGATAAAAGAGAAGGAGAGGAGGAATGGACCTTCTCTCCTTTTTAAGTTTTGTGGAGAAGATATATGGTTAAGATCAACGGCATTATGCATGGCTCTCCTGCTGAGAGATCAGGAGTGAAAAGCGGCGACACTCTCGTCAAAATAAACGGTCATGACATAAAGGATGTCCTTGACTATATGTATTATGCTGCCGATACGGATATTTCTCTTGAGCTTGAGCGTGGGGGCGATACTCTTACTATCGAGCTCTGGAAAGATGAATATGACGATCTTGGTCTCGAATTTGAGACTTTTCTCATGGATAAAAAGCAGTCGTGCAGCAATAAATGTGTTTTCTGCTTTATAGATCAGATGCCTCCGGGTATGAGAGAGACCCTGTATTTTAAGGACGACGACGCGAGATTGTCCTTTTTACAGGGAAATTATGTTACTCTTACCAACATGAAACAGGAGGATATCGACAGGATCATCGAGATGAAGCTGAATATCAATGTTTCCGTGCATACCACCAATCCCGAGCTCAGAGTCAAGATGATGCATAATCGTTTTGCCGGAGAAAAGCTTAAATTTATCCGACAGCTTGCAGAAAACGGTATAAAGCTCAATTGTCAGATAGTATGCTGTCCCGGGCTCAATGACGGTGACGAGCTGAGAAGGTCTCTCAGGGATCTTGGCGAGCTGATGCCTAATATCACAAGTATGGCTGTCGTTCCCGTTGGAGTTACAAAATTCCGTCAGGGGCTTTATCCTCTTGTACCGTTTGATAAGGAAGGCGCAGGGGAAACTATCGATATAATCGAAGAATTTCAGCAGATATTCCTCGAAAAATTCGGTACGCGAACTGTATTCCCGTCAGATGAGTTCTATCTTATTGCGGAAAGGGAGCTCCCGTCTATGGAAGTGTATGAGGACTTCTCACAGTATGAAAACGGCGTGGGAATGCTTCGTTCACTTATCGACGAGTTTGAAAAGGCTCTCGATATCGCTGAATGGGAGGGCGGAGAACGTCTTGTTTCTATCGCTACGGGCTATTCTGCCCACGGTACGATAAGTATGCTTGCAAAAATGGCGGAGGAGAGATTCCCGCTGCTGAAATGCAACGTTTATCGTATCAGAAACGACTTTTTCGGCGAAACTATCACTGTTACAGGGCTTATAACAGCTCAGGATCTCATTGCTCAGCTAAGCGGGAAAGTGCTTGGGGACAATCTTCTTCTGTCTCAGGCTATGATAAGGCGTGATTCTGATGTCTTTCTTGACGATCTTACTATAGATGACGTAGAGAAAGCACTCGGTACAGAGATACGAACAACGCCAAGCGACGGCTATGAGCTGCTGGACGCTATAATGGGAATAAGCTATTAGGGGGGGAATATGGAAAAAGACAGCAGGTTCAGAGTCATAAACCGGGATATGATAAAATATATCATTATATTTTTCATGTTCTGGGGTCATCTTTTTGCATGGCTAAGTGTCGGCGATACTCCGCCTGACGGACTGTTTGCGGACTGCCCCTTATGGCAGAGGATATTCATCGAGCTCAGTTTACTGACGCCGCCTGTTATGTTTTTCTTCATAGCCGACGGGTATAAGTATACCCGTTCAGTTAAGAAATACGCGCAGAGGCTATTTATATTCGCCTGTGTAACGCAGGTGCCGTTCACTATGCTGTGGGGGCCAATAAATGGCTGGTGGGGCGCGAATATCATGTTCACCCTGTTTTTTTCGCTTCTTACTCTGTGTGCATGGGAGAGCCGTTTCAAACTGTGGCAGCGTATCGCCCTTATTGTGCTGATATGCGGAGCAACGGCGGCGCTTGTTTCCGAATGGTTGATTTTCGGACCTCTGACAGTACTTGGGCTTCATATTTTCCGCGAAAAGCCAAAGGCAAGGCTGATATGGTATGCTTCTGTATGGACGGTATATCTTCTTACGACGAATATTCCGCTGTATATGGACGGATTCTCGCTTATCAAGCTTGAAACGACAGTTGTGCATATTTTTGATTTTGCAGCGGCTTATGTGCTGATGACTGTCTTTTACAACGGCAAAAAAGGCAGATTCCCGAAGTTTTCAAAGTGGTTTTTCTATATATTCTATCCTGCCCATTTATGGCTGGCAGTGATACTCAGATTTTTAATGAAGTAAAGAGAGAAAGGAGTGCAAAGCAATGTCATTACCGATAGTTGCTGTTATAGGACGTCCGAATGTTGGCAAATCAACGCTTTTCAACAAGCTCATCGGACAGCGTCTTTCAATAGTTGAAGACACTCCGGGCGTTACAAGAGACCGTATCTATTCAAAATGCGAGTGGCGCGGCAAGGAGTTCATGGTAGTAGATACAGGCGGTATCGAGCCTGACAGTAACGACGTTATTCTCGCACAAATGCGAAGGCAGTCCGAGCTTGCCATTGAAAAAGCCGACGTTATCGTATTTGTTACAGATATACGCTGCGGAGTAACAGCTGACGATTATGCAGTTGCGCAGATGCTTCTGAAAAGCGGTAAACCCGTTGTTCTTGCAGTAAATAAGGTGGATAATCTCGGAGACCCACCGTTGGAGCTTTATGAATTCTATAATCTCGGACTCGGTGACCCGTATCCGATATCTTCTGTACACGGTCACGGAACTGGAGATATGCTGGATAAGGTCTATGAAAGTCTGCCTGACAGCAAAGAGACCGAATATGACGAGGACCATATAAAGGTCGCTGTAATAGGCAAGCCTAATGCGGGAAAATCCTCTCTTATCAATAAAATTGCAGGCGAAGAGCGGGTTATAGTTTCTGATATTGCAGGAACAACCCGTGATTCAACGGATACCGTTATCGAGAACGAATATGGAAAATTCGTGTTTATCGATACTGCCGGAATACGCAAAAAGTCTAAAGTTACCGAGAAAGTTGAGCATTTCAGTGTTCTCAGAGCTTATATGGCTGTTGACCGTGCAGATGTGTGCGTTATAATGCTTGACGCTTCCGAGGGCTTCACCGAGCAGGATTCCAAGGTTGCAGGCTATGCACACGAACAGGGAAAGGCTTGTGTCGTTGCTGTAAACAAGTGGGATCTTGTGGAAAAGGACGACAAGACAATGCAGGAATTCCGTACAAAGCTTGAAAATGATTTCAGCTTTATGTCATATGTTCCTTTTGTATTTATTTCTGCAAAGACAGGACAGCGTATCAACAAGCTCTATGAGCTTATCAAGTATGTCTATGAGCAGAACAGTATGAGGATCTCGACAGGTATGCTTAATGACGTCCTTGCATATGCGACAACAAGAGTACAGCCTCCGTCGGATAAGGGAAGAAGACTGAAGATATACTATATGACTCAGCCCTCTACCAAACCACCCACATTTGTTACATTTGTAAACAGAGCAGATTTGTTTCATTTTTCCTACAGAAGATACATTGAAAATCAAATACGCTCTACATTCGGACTTGAGGGAACTCCTGTCCGCTTCATAGTCCGTGAAAGAGGAGGGAATGATAAATAATGAAGGTGTTTTTAGCAATACTTATCAGTGCAGGTCTAGGTTATTTTCTTGGAAGTCTCAATTTCTCCATAATCGTCGTCAGAATGATGACAGGCAGAGATATCCGTGATATGGGCAGCAAGAATGCAGGTCTTACAAATACTTTGAGATGTGCAGGAAAGAACTGCGCTCTGCTCACGCTTGTAGGCGATCTTTTAAAGGGCATTATAGCAGTTGCTCTTGCAAGGCTTTTCTGTCACCTTTTGCAGGCAGGCTTGATGCCCGGAAATGATACTCATTATATCGGATATATCGCAGGTTTTTTTGCGATAATCGGCCATGTTTTTCCGATATATTACGGATTTAAGGGCGGAAAGGGCGTTCTTGTGGGAGCTGCTTCGTTTATAGCAGTCGATTACAAGGTATTTATAGCCCTTTTAGCGATTTTTGTTGTAATGCTTGCACTTTCAAGGTATGTTTCACTTGCGTCCATTATCTCTACGGCGTACTGTCCGCTCGCAACATTGCTCATGTCTCTTATAGTTGACGAATATTCGGCAGGCCGGAGCTTTTTGTATATGATTCTCTCGATACCCATGGCGGCAATGGTCATCTGGATGCATCGCTCAAATATGCAGAGACTTATCGACGGAAATGAGAATAAATTTTCATTTAACCGCATAGAAATAAGCAGAGACTGAGATATTGAGAGGAGTTGATCGGTATGGCAAATATAGTTATACTTGGTTCGGGCGGCTTTGGTCTCAGCCTGGCAATAATGGCTGAACACTGCGGCAAGCATAAGGTAACAGTGTGGTCAAAGTTTCAGTCTGAGATAGACGATATCCGTTCACATGGCGAACACGTTCAGAAGCTCCCCGGAGTGCCTGTATCCGAGAGTATTGCAATGACAAGCGACATTTCATGCGTAAAGGGCTGCGATATGCTGTTCTTCGGCATTCCTTCGTCATTCGTAAGGGACGTAGCAAAGGCTGCGGCGCCGTATATTGACGATAAAATGGTCGTTGTAAATACAGGAAAGGGTCTTGAAGAGGGAAGTCTTAAAACTCTCAGCGAGGTCATCTGCGAAGAGATAAAGACCGACAAGATGGTAGTGCTTTCAGGTCCTTCCCATGCAGAAGAGGTAGCAAGATGTGTCCCGACTACCATAGTTGCAGCTTCTCATAATCATGAGGCTGCCGAGTATGTTCAGCGTGAGTTCGGCAACGAGTACCTCAGGATCTATCTTAACGACGACGTTAAGGGCTGTGAGATAGGCGGAGCATTGAAGAATATAATCGCGCTTTGCGTTGGAATATGCGACGGACTCGGCTACGGTGACAATACAAAGGCTGCACTGATGACGAGGGGAATACACGAGATAGCTCGTCTTGGAAAAGCCTGCGGAGCCGATACGGCTACTTTCAGCGGCCTTACGGGAATCGGAGACCTTATCGTTACCTGTACAAGTATGCACAGCCGAAACAGACGTGCCGGCATTCTCATAGGACAGGGAATATCCCCTGAGGAGGCTGTTGAGCGCGTAGGAACCGTAGAAGGCTATTTCTGCTGTAAGGCGGCTTATTCGCTTGCTAAGAAAATGGGCGTTTCAATGCCTATAACCGAACAGCTCAACGAAGTGCTTTTCAACGGCGGTGACGTTAGACTTGCTCTCGGTGCGCTTATGAACCGTCCGCTTAACTCGGAAGAAATATAATAACATACACTAATCAAGAGGTGAACTCAATTGATCAATATCTGCGATTACAGAGGACATATACGCAACTGGCGCGGTCTTTGCACCGAACTTGGCATCAATAAAGAGCTTTCAAGGGAAAACAGGGAAAGAGAGATAATCATCAGGGCATATGAAAAATGGGGAAGAGAAATGGCAGACCATTTTTACGGAATGTTTGCCTTTGCTCTTTTTGATACCGATGAGAATAAGTATTTCTGCCTCAGAGACCATTTCGGTACAAAGCCCTTCTATTATTACATAACAAAGGACAATAAGCTTCTCTGCGGAACAAATATCAGCAAAATTATGGGAGAAGAGGGCTTTGTCAAGGAGCTTAACGTTGATATGCTCCAGATATATATGACTCTCACCTATGTTGCGGGAGAGGATACTTTCTTCAAGGGCGTCAAAAAGCTCATGCCCGGTCACTGGCTTGAGTTTAAGGACGGCGTCCTTACAATTGAGCGCTACTGGACGCCTACATTCAAGCCTGACGAATCAAAGTCGCTTGATGAATGGGCAGACGAGATCCATGAGACATTAAAGGGCGTTTTCCCTGAAGTCAAGGACGAGGACGAAATTGCTGAATCTTTCCTGTCAGGCGGAGTCGATTCCTCTTACGTTCTGGCAATGTCCGACGCAAAAAGAGCGGATTCCTGCGGTTATGACGAGGAAAGGTTCGATGAATCCCGTGTTGCCGCCAAGACAGCGGAACTTCTTAACGTTGAGCATAGTGTCGCGAATATTCAGCCAAAGGATTTCTTTGATATTGTTCCTTTTGTAATGTACAATATGGAGCAGCCACTCGGCGACGCTTCAGCGATCGTATTTACACTTGGCTGCAAGGCTACTGCCGAGCATACCAAGCTCTGCTATTCGGGCGAGGGTGCTGATGAGTTTTTCGGCGGATACAATATGTACCGCAACGCCGGGCGATACGGCGAAAACCTCAAAACTTTCTATGTCGGCAATACAAACATAATGAAAGAGGACGAAAAGCAGCGTATACTCAAGCATTATGACCCGAATGTGCTCCCGATAGATCTTGTCAAATATATCTATGATGAGACAGAGGGGCTTGATCCGCTGACAAAGATGTCAGATGTTGATATCCAGATATGGCTTGAGGGCGATATCTACCTCAATGTTGATAAAATGAGCACAGCCTGCGGACTTGAGATAAGAATGCCGCTTACCGACCGCAGGATATTCGATATAGCTTCTCGTATGCCGTCAAAATACAAGGTAAACGACGAAACCAACAAGGTCGCTTTCAGAACGGCAGCTGCAAAGGTGCTTCCCGAGGAGATCGCGTTCAGAAAGAAGCTCGGATTCATCGTTCCTATCAGGATATGGCTTGCAGACGAGCGATATAATGCAGATGTACGTGCTAAATTTAAGAGCGATATGGCGGCGCAGTTCTTTGATTTAAACGAGATTAATGCCATATATGACGAATATGTTGGCGGAAACTCCGACAACTGGCGCAAAGTATGGACTATATACACATTCCTTGTATGGTACGAGGAATATTTCGTAAAAAGATAAAATGACAAAACAGCACCCTTGACAGTGTATCGAGGGTGCTGTGATATTTAAGAGGAAAAAATATGAATGCAAGAGAATACCTTGAAATTTTACACGTTGCAGAGCGATTGAAGGATACTCCGAGACATTGTACGACCTCAAAAAGAAGGGTTGAAAGCGTAGCGGAGCACAGCTGGCGGGTATCGCTTATGGCTTTTCTTCTGAAAAACGAGTTTCCTGATACCGATATGGATAAAGTAGTAAATATGTGCCTTATCCACGATCTGGGTGAGTGCTTTACAGGTGATATACCGACATTTGACAAGACCGACACGGACAGGGACAACGAGGATATGCTGCTTCAGAAGTGGGTAGATACTATGCCGGCTGAGGTCTCGGGGGAGTTTTCAGCTCTGTTTGAGGAGATGAACAGGAAGGAAACAAAAGAAGCTAAGCTTTTTAATGCTCTTGACAAGCTTGAAGCCCTGATACAGCATAATGAGTCGCCTGTTGACACGTGGACAGAAAACGAAAAGGAGCTGAATAAGACTTACGCCTTTGATAAGGTAGGCTTTTCGGAGTGGCTTACCGGTCTTAGAAACGAGATACTTGATGATACACTGAAAAAGCTGGAAAACAATGACAGTAAATAAAGTAAAAACAGTCATGAGTCTTGGCGCCCATGACTGTTCTGCATTATTTAAGTATTAATTTTGAATTAGCTTTTGAAGTGAATTTCTCGCCGTAAACAATGAAGCGTTTGTGAGTTCCTTCACCGATATCTCCGGCTTCGTCATATGCCTTTACGGAGAAAATGAGCTCTCTGCCATTTATTTCTGTAAGTTCCGCTTCTGCACATACCTTCATATGGTTGGGAGTTGCGGAAATATGTTTTACGTTTATTTCAGTACCTACGGACGTTTCATCGTTTTCAAGGTATTCAGATATGCAGCTGCAGGCAGCTTTTTCCATAAGCATTATCATATCGGGAGTGGCAAATACTTCCAGGCTTCCGCTTCCGACATTTACAGCAAGATTTTCGTTGCCTACTGTAAGCTCGGACGTACCTGTTATGCCGGTTTTGAGTTCTTTCATATTATCTGCTCCTTAATTCTGAGTCGTAAGTTCATCATCGGGTATCGGTGAGGGCGAGTACTCGTCCATAACAACTCTGTCGATTGTAAGGATATCGAGCTCATCATCACGTGGTGTTGAACTGTCATATTCGTCTGAATAAACAGGTTCTTTTTCCATAAAGCCGTTCATTTTCTCAATAAATGCGTCTCTTGGAGCGTCAATGATATTGAATATCACATAAGGGATATAGAAGAACGAGATCTCATGGTCGGGAACATATGAAAAATCGGCGTTGTAGTTGCTCCAGAAGAAGTATTTCTGCTGGTAAAGAGCCTTGCAGTTCTCACCGTTGAGACCAAGCTGATTGTAAACACTGGTCTCTCCGCGAAGTGACGGGAAATGGTCTCCGACAAAGAAAACAAGTACAGGTTCGTCGATAGTTTTCAGTTCATTGAGGAAGGCTTCAAGTCCGTCGTAGGAGTGGCTGATCCAGGTCAGGTAATTTGTGAATTCGTCGTCCGGGTCTTCACCCTGATCGTAGGGCTGATGGTTCTGCATGGTAGTGGTGTGGAGGTAGATAGGCTGGTCAGATGTCTTTATTTCCTTGATTATCTGGTCGAAAACGCACGAATCGTCCACATAAGTTCCGAAATGCTTTACAGGAACTGTAAAATCTGTGGTATTTTCATAATCATCGTGATATATCATCTTTCGGAAACCAAAATGGCCGTATATCCTTGATCTGCTGTAGAAATTGTTCTGGAACGGGTGGACATAGATAGTGTTGTATCCCCAGCTCTTATAATACTGAGCAAGTGCAGGCTGCTCGCGGTCTGCAAGCTCACGCTGCGGCATATTCGGAGTATTTATACCTCTTACAGGCAGACCGAATAAAAGCTCAAACTCGGAACGGACCGTCCAGCTTGCATATGTAGGAGTTATAGCTATTCCGCCTTTTCCCTCGGCAGCAGCTTTATCGAATTTCTTATAGTACTTCTTGTCTATCTTTAACTCGTCAAATACTCGGAAGTCGGCATTTGATTCGCTCATTATAACAATAACGTTAGGCTTATTGCCGCCGTTGAAGTCTTCCTGATCGTCAACGGAAACATTCATTATTTCGTCGATGTAGGCTTCACTGTAATCCTTTGGAACAACAAGTCTGTTTGAATAGCTTTCCGACGCCGTTTGCAGTATGAACGCAAGGAAACGGTTGTGCTCGAATTTTTCGTTCAGGATGAACGAATTTGTTGCCGTTTTTGTGTCGATAGCAAATACTTTGTAAACAGGCTTGTAAAAAGAGGGGAGCACTATGAGCGCGGCAACCGATATAGCAGCCGCGCAGGCGAAAGCTGCTCGTTTCATAGGTGTAGCATTGATCTTAGGATTGAAATAAACGGAAAGCAATATGAAAGCGATAACAATCAGGTAATAGATGATAAGTCTCGGCGTAATTTTGATATACGCGAATGAAGTGAGGCTTTTTACGCTTCGGAGCAGCTTCATATCCGATAATATGAGGTGGTTTCCGTTGGTCCCGTATTTGAAGAGCTCAGTAGTGCTGAGCGCCATGTATATGAAGCTGTGTATCAGTATAGCGACCCAGCCCTTTTTGACTAATGAAATGATAAATGTAAATAAAACAGCTGTTAAAAGAATATCAAAAACTATTACAGTCGGCCTTTCTGCCGCAAATCTGAAGAAAGACGAGACATATTTCCCCTGATTTATCTCAGCCATGAAGCATATGAAGATCGGGAAAACAAAGAGAAGAAATGCGTTGAATTTTGAATACTTGGTGGAATTTGCAGCTCTTTTCTCATTAAACTTCCTGAGTTTATTAAAATGCACCTTTTTCTCCGGTGCGGCTGCTTTGAGAGCTTCTGTTTTTGAATTGACGTCCGGCATAACAGCTTTATCAGCTTTTACAGCAGACGTTTCAGCGCTGATTGCTGACCTTTTTTTCATCAATGATCATCCTTCGCTAAATGGATTATTATAAGTATTTATATTATCAATTACATTATAAATATATCATAATAAAGCTTAAAATTCAAGCTGTGGGGGAAAATATCATCGTTTGTTCATGAAATTCAGCGGTTTAGTAATAGTATACTGTTATAAGTGAGTAAATTTGTGCATTTTGCGGTTTTATGATTTCAGCCAGCCTTTCCTGGCAGCGTCGTCGATCATGCCTTTTATAAGTTCGGCGAGTTCGTCAGACTGCGGGAAATAATCTTTATTTCTGTTCATGACCTGTTCCTTGTATATGCCGTGTTCCTGCCAGGATATGCCGTTTTTGGTATAATTCAGCAGAAGAGGCTGCAATCTGTCAAGTACAGCCGCAAAACGTGCTTCGCAGGTCCTGCTGTCCTCAAATTCACGCCAAAGTTCGTAATATTCCTTATGCTGATCATCGGGCAGCAAGCCGAAAATACGCTGTGCAGCTGCTTCCTCACGGTCAGCCTTTGTTTCGTACCCTTTTTCATCATAGCAATAGGTATCGCCTGCGTCTATTTCGACAATATCATGGATAAGCACCATTTTCATGACTTTGAGCACATCAACAGGCTCGTTTGAGTACTCCGCGAGCATGAACGCCAATATTGCAAGGTGCCAGCTGTGTTCTGCGTTGTTTTCTTTTCTGTCCTCGTGAAGAACATAGGTCTGTCTGTAAAGATTTTTCATTTTATCGATCTCAAGGATGAATTCTACCTGTTTTTTGAGCCGTTCTTTCATGTTTTCATCTCCTTATATTACCATTCCGCCGTTTACTGCAAGTATCTGTCCTGTTATGTATTCTGCTCTGTCAGAAGCCATAAAAGCCACAGCTTCAGCCACGTGCATGGGAGTGCCGAAGATACCAAGCGGTATCTCCTCCCGTATCAATTCAAGTTCTTCCTCAGAGAATCGTTTGTTCATTTCCGTCATTATAAAGCCGGGTGCGATGCAGTTAACCCTGATTCCCGAGGGAGCGACTTCCTTTGCAAGAGCCTTTGTAAAGCCGATAAGCCCTGCTTTTGAAGCTGAATAATCGACCTCGCAGGAAGCTCCGCACTGTCCCCACATAGATGATATGTTGATGATATTTCCGCATTTTGCTCTTATCATTTCGGGGAGAACAGCTCTTGCACAGTTCATGGCGCCTCTGAGGTTGATATTAAGTATCCTGTCGGCTTTCTCAGGGGAAATAGAGGTAAAAAGGTCTATTTCAGATATTCCGGCATTGTTTACGAGCAAGTCCGGACGGCCAATCTCGTTTATAGCCGATCGGACAGCTTCATTATCTGATACATCGAAGCACAAAGCAGTTCCGCCTGTTTCTGCGGCAAGCTTTTCCGCCTTATCCTTAGAGTGAGCATAGTTTATGTATATGTAATATCCGTCATTGGCAAGCTTTTTGCAGATAGCTTCTCCAATTCCTCCGCAGCCGCCCGTAACAAGTGCTTTTTTCATGATTTACTCCTAAAAAACAGATTTATTATATATTATAACACATCAAAGGATAAAAATCCAGTATGATACTTGAAATTAATATGAATTCATGTTACAATAAAAATATATTTTTTATGGGAGTGTTAGTTTTGGATCAGAAAAAGATCGACCGTATCAACGAGCTTGCTCACAAGTCAAAAAACGAAGGACTTACAGAAGCTGAAAAAGCAGAGCAGACTGAGCTCAGAAACGAATACAGACGCGCAGTTACAGGCAATCTTGCAGCTCAGCTCGAGAATACATACATTATGACGCCCGACGGCAAAAAGCGCAAGGTCGGCAAGGGAAGGTGAGAGCGTGAGCAATGAGGAACTTTTTCAGGCTGCTGTTAAGGCGGCGGGAATGGCTTATTCAAAGTATTCGGGATTTTCTGTGGGAGCAGCTCTGCTTACTGTTAGCGGAAAGCTTTTCACAGGCTGTAACATAGAGAACGCTTCATATTCACTGACCAACTGTGCCGAAAGGACTGCCATATTTAAGGCGGTATCCGAGGGACATACTGAATTTGCTGCCATAGCCATTGCAGGCAGCATGACCGAGGACTACTCAAAGCCTTGTTGTCCATGCGGTGCCTGTTTGCAGGTCATGAGCGAATTCTGCGGAAATGATATGAAAATAGTGCTGTCCGACGGCGAATACAAGCTTTCTGACTTCCTGCCAAAGCGCTTTGACGAGGAAAGCATGAAATGATCGTCATAAACGAGGTAAAATCCGGAAAAACGGAATATATGGAGCTTCTTCTTATAGGCGATGAACAGGCTGAAATGATAGCCAAATACCTTGACAGAGGCAGATTATTCGTTATGAGAAATGATGGAATCATCTGTGCCGCCTGTGTTGTTACGGATGAGGGTAACGGAACTCTTGAACTAAAAAATATAGCTGTATATCCCGGATTTCGGCGAAAAGGTCTTGGAAAAAGGCTTATTTCGTATATTGAGAACAGATTCGGCGGCAGTTTCAGCCGTTTGATACTCGGAACAGGCGACAGTCCGCTTACTGTTCCGTTTTATGAGAAATGCGGTTTCAGAATATGCGGAGTTATCAGGAATTTTTTTATTGATAACTATGATCACCCCATAACAGAAGCGGGTGTTCAATTATGTGATATGATATGTTTTGAAAAGGAGCTTCCCGCAAATGGTAGAGCAGATAGCGAAGGTTTTGCCACTTAAAGGCGAAAATATAATTGCAGGAGTAATATACAAGAGACACTTTGAATGGTATGTTGCTCCGAAAAATCTGTGGAAAATGGATTATAACAAACTGTATAAGATATGGAAATTCGCATATTCAAAGAGCGGAAAAACAGTTTCACAGCTTGAGAGGGATATAGGCAGCTATGAGCAGTTCTGTGCTAAACGGTGGGGAATAGAGATACTCGACAGTAACACCGCGAGCTATTTCCTTGCGCATTTATTCAAGTGCAGATATTCTGCCGACGAGCTCAGGCTTCTTCGCATGGTCTCGCGTGACGATAAGAAAACAGATTATAACCCGTCGCTTTTTATTGATTTCGATAATAATATTATGTTTTCACAGTATCCGAGGCCTGAAAATTTCGAGAATTTTATCCCTGACGGCTGGACAGGCAGCTATGAGAATTTTACCGCTTTTATCCCCGAGGATAAAAGATACTGATATTATTCGGAGGATTTATGCTTAAAGATCTGATAGAGAAGCACCTTTTGGAGGTGCAGAAGCCCTCGCGTTACATTGGAGGAGAAGTCGGGAGCGTTATCAAGGACAAGTCAAAAATAGACGTAAGATTTGCTTTCTGTTTTCCAGATGCTTACGACATAGGTATGTCTCACCTTGGAATGAAGATACTCTATTCTCTCACCAACGAGCGTGAAAACTACTGGTGTGAACGCTGTTTTGCTCCAAGTGAGGACTTTGAGGCTATAATGCGTGAAAATGACATACCGCTGTACGCTCTTGAGAGCCTCGATCCTATAAAGAAATTTGATTTTATCGGTTTTACCATGCAGTATGAGCTTTCGTACACGAATGTGCTGAATATGCTTGATCTTGCCGGTATCCCCATATTTGCAAAGGACAGGACGAAGGAGCTGACACAGATAGTCATTGCAGGAGGTCCCTGCGTTTGCAATCCAGAGCCTTTGGCGGATTTTTTTGACATCTTTGTACTCGGCGAGGGTGAGGAGGTCAATCTCGAAATCATGGATCTTTACCATGAAATGAAGAAAAACGGGGCTTCAAGAGATGATTTCCTTCGCAAAGCTGCTCGGATAGAGGGAGTTTATGTTCCGAAATTCTATAGCTTTGCTTATAAAGCAGACGGCACCATAGATCACATGACGGTTTCCGACGGAGCTCCCGGGATAATCAGAAAGCGCATAATAAAAGACCTTGACAAGGTATACTACCCTGAAAACTTTGTTGTTCCTTTTACCGAGATCGTGCAGGACAGAGTTTCTGTGGAGGTGCTCAGAGGCTGCATAAGAGGCTGCCGTTTCTGTCAGGCGGGCTTTATTTACCGTCCTTTCCGTGAAAAACATACCGATACTATATGCAAAGAGGTTAAATGCCTGTGTGAAAATACGGGATACGATGAGGTCTCTCTTGCTTCGCTCAGTACCAGTGATCATTCTGAAATAGACCCGATGCTGACGAAGCTCCTTGATTATACTGTGAGCGAAAGGATCAATCTTTCACTTCCGTCCCTGAGAGTCGATAATTTCTCGGAATCGCTCCTTGAAAAGGTAAAAAAGGTGCGAAAGAGCGGTCTTACGTTTGCTGCCGAGGGCGGAACTCAGCGTTTGCGCGACGTTATAAACAAAAATGTCAGTGAAGAAGAGATAATGAATACCTGCCGGATCGCTTTTGAGGGCGGATATTCCAGCGTAAAGCTGTATTTCATGATGGGCTTGCCGACTGAGACCGACGAGGACATCGCAGGTATCGCTGACCTTGCAAACCGGATAATCGACCTGTTTTACAGTATAGAGAACCGTCCTAAGGGAAGGGGCGTGCAGATATCTATAAGCTGTGCTACTTTTGTACCCAAGCCGTTCACTCCGTTTCAGTTTGAGCCTCAGGATACCCGTGAAATGATCGAACACAAGCAGGAGCTGCTCCTTGAGTCGGTGAAGACCAAAAAGATAAAGGTCAGCTATCACAATCCTGATGTCAGTCAGCTTGAAGTAATACTCGCAAAGGGCGACAGAAGGCTGTGCAAGGCTATTTATACAGCATGGAAGAAAGGCTGTAAGTTCGACAGCTGGGAAGAATACTTCCACTTTGACAAATGGCTGGAAGCTTTTGAGGAATGCGGTATAGATACTTCATTTTACGCTAACCGCCGCTTTGAATACGACGAAATACTACCCTGGGATCATCTTGACTATCTTGTATCAAAGGAGTTCCTGATAAGAGAGAACAAGACCGCACATCAGTCAAAGACCACGCCAAACTGCCGCCTGAGGTGTTCAGGCTGCGGCGTAAATAAAAAAGTCGGGAGGGAATGCTTTTGATACGTGTAAGAGCAACATTTGAAAAATGCGGACGTGCAAAGTATATCTCGCACCTTGACCTTAACCGCTGTATGCTGAGAACTTTCAGGCGTTCGCGTCTGCCCATCTGGTATACGGAGGGCTTCAATCCCCACCCATATTACAGCTTTGCGCTGGCGCTTTCTTTAGGATTTGAGAGCAGCTGTGAGATACTGGATTTCAATCTTAACGAAGATATCCCTTTTGACGAGATAAGGGACAGACTCAATGCAGTTATGCCCGAGGGCATGAGAATAGTCAGGGTCGCTGAGCAAAAGCAGAAAATAACGGCTATAACCGAGGCTGAATACAGTTTTTCATTAGTATCCGATGATATTGCAGGCCTTTATGATGATATTGGCAGAATGCTGGAGCTTCCCGAGATACTTATCAAGAAAAAGACGAAAAAGGGCATGAAAATGGTGGATATCAAGCCGGATATGCAGATAAAAAGCTGCGAAAAAGGCGAAAACTCCATAGATATGAGCATGAGACTGCCTGCGGGTACTCAGACAAATCTCAACCCAACATTGTTTATTGAATCGTTAAAAAATTTCAGTAATATTTCCTTTGAAGCTGAAAAAATACGCCGTACAGGAATTTTTTGCGCCGATAATGAAATTTTTTCATAAAAACGCTTGCATTTTCTTTTAAAGTATGTTATGATATAAAAGCATTTGAAATCCGTTCGGATAATTATGTCCGGATGAGAGTTAATGCCGAAAGACATTAAATCGGATAGTCCGCTGCCTGCTGCTCATTTTTATGAGCCGTGTGTTATCACACCTATTGTTTATTATTCCTGCATTTGCCGAATGCTGAACGGCTTCTGTGGGACAGGTAAGAATGTTCGGAAATTTTAGGAGGAAAATAAAATGGATGCACTCAAGTTAATCAGCGAATCAAGCATGAAGGAAAATGTTCCGCAGTTCAACGTAGGTGATACCGTAAAGGTTCACGTTCAGATCAAGGAAGGCGACAAGAGCCGTATCCAGATCTTCGAGGGAACTGTAATTGCTAAGAAGCACGGCGGAATCAATGAGACTTTTACTGTAAGACGTGTTGCTCACGGTTGCGGTATCGAAAGAGTTTTCCCGCTCCACTCTCCTGTTGTTGACAAGGTAGAGGTCGTAAGATGCGGTAAGGTTCGCAGAGCTAAGCTTTATTACCTCAGAGACAGAGTTGGTAAGGCTGCTAAGGTTAAGGAACAGATCCGCTAACAGGTTGCAGACTGAGTTCAGCCGATCAATTTCGGCTGACTCATCTTCTTTCCTTGAGGGACTTAAAGTCCCTTTTTTGCTACATTTTCACAGTTAACAAGTTTGGAGAAGCAGATTATGGCTGAAAATTTAAATAATAATACAGAAAATGATGAAGCAGAAGAAGTAAAAGAAGCTTCGGTGGAAGTTGCCGAAGAGATTGACGAAGCTTTAACAAATGTTTCTGACGATAATGATGAAAATGACGACGAAACAGCAGAGGCCGAGAAAAAAGAGGGAAAGATCGTTGATGATATACTCGAGATAATCGAATCTACGCTTATTACGGTTTTTGTTGTCATTATGATATTTACATATCTCCTTCACCCTGTAACAGTCAGCGGTCCGTCCATGAACAATAATCTGTTCAGCGGTGACAGGTTATTTATGACCACTGTTTACGGAGGACTTCATTACGGGGATATCATAATCATCAACAATGATTTTTCATATCTCCTTGATGATGAGGGGAAGGTCGTAAAGCACAATATTGATCATTCCGATTATAAGGAATGCCTTATAAAGCGCATTATTGCCGAGCCGGGTCAGACTATCGACATTGATCCTGAAAAGGAAGAGGTCATAGTTGACGGCAAGGTACTGAATGAGCCTTATATAAGACAAACTATCAATTCTATGCCTTTTAGGGCTTTTGATTATCCTGTAACTGTGCCTGAGGGCTATTATTTCGTTATGGGAGACAACAGAAGAGAGTCTGCGGACAGCAGACACCCTGATATCGGCTTGATAAAGAAAGACCAGATATATGGCAAAGCATTGGTCAGATATGCACCTGTAAAGGACTTTAAATTCCTTAAATTCAAGGAGAAATAATTGCTTTAGAAAGCGTTTTCATAGTTTTATAAGGTTGGAGGCAGCAAGTTATGGCTGAAGAGAATAAAAACACTATCGAAGAATCAGAAGAAGTCAGTGAAGCGGTTTCAGCTGAAGAGGAAAATGCGGTAGAAGCTGCGGTTCCTGCTGCTGATGACAGCGCCGATAATGACGAAGAAGCTGCAAAAGCCGAAAAAAAAGAGGGAAGGATAGTCGATGATATACTTGAGATAATCGAATCGACTCTCCTTACGGTTTTTGTTGTTATAATGATATTTACATATTTACTGCACCCGATAACTGTTGAGGGAACTTCAATGAACGATACACTGTTCAAGGACGACAGAGTATTTATGTCAACAGTTTATTTCGGACCGCATTACGGAGATATCATAGTTATCAATAATGATGCTGCATATCTCCTTGATGAAAACGGTGAAGCAGTTAAAAAGGATATTTCAAACTCTTCCTATAAAGAGTGTCTTATAAAGCGTGTTATTGCCGAGCCGGGTCAGACTATAGATATCGATCCCGAAAAGGAAGAGGTACTGATCGACGGAAAGGTGATCGACGAGCCTTATATAAAAGAAACGATCAATACGCTTTCGTTTACCGCCTTTGATTTCCCAATAACCATACCCGAGGGCTATTATTTTGCTATGGGAGACAACAGAAGAGTTTCCGCAGACAGCAGAAATCCCGATATCGGTCTGATAAAGAAGGATCAGATCTACGGTAAGGCTATCATAAGATATTATCCTGTAAAGGACTTCAAATTCCTTAAGTTCAAGAAATAAGTGCCTTAGAACGGGCTTACATCATAATTTTATGTATCAGGGAGGAAGATATGGATAATATTGATATGAAACAGATCCAGTGGTTCCCTGGACATATGGCGAAGACCAGAAGGCTCATCGCCGCAAATCTGTCGCTTGTTGACGCTGTTGTTGAGATAGTCGACGCTCGTCTGCCTTTAAGCAGTCAGAATCCCGAAATGGATAAAATGACAAAGGGCAAGCCGAGAATGGTCCTGCTCAATAAGAGCGACCTTGCAGACGAACGAACAACTCAGCTCTGGATAGACTATTTCAGAGCAAACGGCAAAGAAGCAGCTGCCATCGACTGCAAGTCGGGGAGAGGTTTAAAATCGATAATCCCGACTATAAAAAAGACGATACTCAAAGAAGTAATGGAAAAACGGCAGAAAAACGGTATGTCCACGTCATCTGTAAGGCTTATGATAGTTGGAATACCGAATGTCGGAAAGTCGTCGCTCATAAATAAAATGGCAGGTTCAAAGCGCGCGAAGGTTGAGGACAGACCTGGTGTTACCAGAGCAAAACAATGGGTAAAGCTCGATAACAATACCGAGCTTCTTGATATGCCCGGAGTTTTGTGGCCTAAATTTGAGGATCAGAGTACTGCTGTGAGACTTGCTTTCACTGGCGCGATCAGCGATGACATACTTGATATCGAGACCCTTGCGATGAAACTGCTGGTCTATCTTTCCGAGAATTACGGCAATTCACTGAAAGAGCGGTATAAAATCGAGCTAACAGGCAATGAATCAGGACTCGAACTGCTTGAAAACATCGGAAAAAAACGTGGCATGATGATCGCAGGCGGAGAGGTCAATACCGAGCGCGCGGCGATAACTATACTTGACGAGTTCAGAAGCGGCAAGCTGGGAAAGATAACTCTTGAGGCTCCGCCCCGAAAGGAGGAGTTATGCCAAGAATAACTCTTTATAAGGAGCTCTTTGAACACGATTCAGAATTGAGGAAGGAATATCCCGTAATATGCGGAGTTGATGAGGCTGGCAGAGGCCCTCTTGCAGGAGATGTTTATACTGCTGCCGTTATCCTCAACGATCAGGTGCTTATAAATTATCTCAATGACAGCAAGAAGCTTTCGGAAAAGCGCAGGGAACTGCTTTATGATGAAATAATCGAAAAAGCAGATGCGTATTGTATCGCTTCAGCAAGCGTTGAGGAGATAGACAGGCTAAATATTCTTAATGCGACTATGCTCGCTATGAAGAGAGCTGTTGAAGGACTGGGCGTAAAGCCTGATCTTGCACTGATAGACGGCAATAGGCTCCCTGAACTTGAATGCGAGAGCAGATTTGTCATACACGGAGACGCTGTTTCGGCTTCTATTGCAGCTGCCTCGATACTTGCAAAGGTAACGCGAGACAGATATATGTGTCAGCTCGACGAGAAATACCCTCAGTACTGCTTTTCTCAGCATAAAGGCTACGGTACGAAGCTGCATTATGAAAAAATAGCCGAATTCGGCATATCGGAAGTCCACAGAAGGACTTTTTTGAAGAAGCTTTATGAATAAAACAGAGATCGGACGTCTCGGCGAAGAAGCTGTCTGTAAATATCTTGCAGACCGCGGCTATAGTATCGCCGAGAGAAACTACCGCATTAAAGGCGGCGAGATCGACATTATCGCTGAAAACGGCGATTATATAGCGTTTGTAGAGGTGAAGTCCCGAAAGCCTGACAGTATGGTGTCGGGATTTGAAGCTGTAAACAAGCGCAAGCGCAGTCTGATAATAAAAACTGCTGCTGATTATTGCTGCAAGCATCCGAATATGCTCCAGCCGAGGTTTGATGTCGCACAAGTCATCATATCGGGAGAAAAGGTGCTCAGCATTGATTATATTACAAATGCCTATGATACAACAGGCTACAATTTCATATTTTAAAGGGTGATAATATGTTCTATAACAGCACAAGGAACAGTAATGTCAAGGTAAGCAGTGCTGAAGCGATTACTCAGGGAATATCGGTAGACGGCGGTCTTTTCGTTCCTGAGAGCATTCCGCAGCTGACTCTTGATGAGATAAAGGCTATCGGCGATATGTCATACGCCGACAGAGCTGCATATATATTTGCTAAATATCTTACTGATTTTACGGAAGCTGAGATACATCACTGTACAGACAATGCCTACAGCACAAAGAATTTTGAGACTGAAAGCATTGCAGAGATAGCACATCTTTTTGACGGTACGTATATGCTTGAATTATGGCATGGTCCGACCTGTGCCTTCAAGGATATGGCACTTCAGATACTGCCATATTTCCTTACAACGTCTGCAAAGAAGATAAAGCTTGATAAGAAGATTGTTATTCTCGTTGCAACTTCTGGTGATACAGGAAAGGCAGCTCTTGAAGGCTTCAGAGACGTTGAAGGCACTTCTATCCTTGTTTTTTACCCTGAGGATGGAGTAAGCCCTATGCAGAAACGCCAGATGAAGACTCAGGAAGGCTCAAATGTCGGAGTTTGCGCTATAAAGGGTAATTTTGACGACTGTCAGAACGGTGTAAAAGCAATTTTCACCAATGACGAAGTGAAAAAAGCTCTTGACAGCAACGGCATGATATTCTCCAGTGCAAATTCTATAAACTGGGGACGTCTTGTACCTCAGGTAGTGTACTATGTTTCGGCATATGCAGAGCTTGTCAAGGATAATGAGATAAAGCTCGGCGAAAAGATAAATATTGTCGTTCCGACAGGAAATTTCGGCAATATTCTTGCCGCTTACTATGCAAAGCATATGGGTATACCCGTAAATAAGCTCATTTGTGCTTCAAACATCAATAATGTCCTTACTGATTTTATAAATACAGGCGTTTATGACAGAAACAGAAAGTTTTACGCAACTGTTTCTCCTTCAATGGATATCCTAATCTCAAGCAACCTTGAGAGACTTCTTTATCTGATGACAGGCAGAAATGACGCACTTATCCGTGAATGGTTCGGCAAACTTTCATCTGAGGGCAGATACGAGGTGAGCGACGAAGTAAAGGCTAAGCTGAAAGAGGAGTTTTCCGCTGGTTTCTGTGACGACAGTCAGACAAAGAATACTATCCATTCGATATATGAGAAGTATTCCTATACCTGCGACACTCATACAGCAGTAGCTGTTAAGGTATATAAGGATTACAAGGAAACTACAGGCGACAATACAAAGACTGTAATCGCTTCAACAGCGAGCCCGTATAAGTTCAGTGCTGCCGTACTTGAAGCGCTTGAAGGAAAGGCGTCTGATATAGACGAATATGATAAGGTAGGCAGGATAGCTGAGCTTTCGGATATTCCTGTTCCTGCGGCGCTTGCAGACCTGAAAAACAAGCCTGAGCGTTTCAATGACGTTATAGATAAGGCAGATCAGAAGGATTACGTGCTCAGAACCCTGGGCATATGATCAATGAGCTTGTATGTACTTGCCGATCTTCACCTGTGCAAAGGCGATCCTGCGAAAACAATGAGCGTTTTCAGCGGCTGGGACGATTATCAGGAGAGGATCGAAAGGAACTGGCTTGAAACGGTAAAGGAAGACGATACTATAGTTCTTCCCGGGGATATCTCGTGGGGAATGTCTCTTGAAGAGGCAGCTCCGGATTTCAGATTCATAGAAGAACTGCCCGGGAAAAAGATCATCATAAAGGGAAACCACGATTACTGGTGGACAACGATGAAAAAAATGGAGGAGTTCATTGCAGCAGAAGGTCTGGACTCTATAAAGATACTGCATAATAATCATTTCAGATACGGCGATTACGGCATATGCGGTACAAGAGGCTGGGTGAATATGCCGGGCGAGACTCAGGACGAGAAAATACTTAAAAGGGAAGTACAGCGCCTTGAAACGTCAATAAAGTCTGCTTTGGCGGAAGAGCTGATACCCATAGTATTTCTTCATTATCCGCCCATTTTTGCAACAAACTTTAACTATGACATCCTCGAGATACTTTATCGCTATAAAATCAAGGATTGTTACTACGGTCATATACATGGCCGTTCAGCACATGAGCTGTGCGTAAAAAATACTTATGATGACGTGAATTTTCACCTTATATCAGGTGATTATTTACAATTTATGCCTGAGAAAATATTTTGAATTGTGCATTATGCAGAAGTGCGTAAAATCAGTAGAAAAATTTTCCGAAATGTGGTATAATATTCCAAGTATGTTATATAAATATTGGAGGACGTATTAAAATGAGTTTAAAATCATCAAACAAAACAGATGTGAATACTACAGAGTTAGTAATTTCTATTGACCCTGCAGCATTTGAAGCTGCTGTTGAAAAGGAATATCAGCGTCAGAAGAAGAATATCCAGATCAAGGGATTCAGAAAGGGCAAGGTTTCAAGAAAGCTTGCAGAGAGAGAGTTTGGTGAGGGTGCTTTCTATGAGGGCGCTATCAATCTTCTCCTCGGACCTGAGCTGGATGCAGCTGTTAAGGAGACAGGTCTTGTTCTGGTTGACAGACCTAATATTGAGGTTACTTCCATTGACAAGGAAAAGGGCGTAGAGCTCAAGGCTGTATGTGTTACAAAGCCTGAGATCGAGATCTCTGATTACAAGGGAATCAAGGCTCCTAAGGAAGTAAAGGAGATCACTGACGAGGATATCGACAAGCAGATCGACATTATCAGAAAGAAGAACGCTCGTATCGTTTCTGTTGACGACAGAGCTGCTCAGCTCGGTGATGAAGTAATCATTGACTTTGAGGGCTTCTTCGGAGACGAGGCTTTTGAAGGCGGAAAGGGCGACGATCACCCGCTCCGACTTGGCAGCGGTCAGTTCATTCCCGGATTTGAGGATCAGATCGTTGGTCACAACATCGGCGATGAGTTTGATATCAATGTAAAGTTCCCCGAGGATTATCAGATGTCTGATTATGCCGGCAAGGATGCTACATTCAAGTGTAAGCTCAAGGGCATCAGCTATGAGGAGCTTCCTGAGATAAACGATGATCTCGTAAAGGATGCAACAGAATTTGAGACAGTTGCTGAATATAAGGAAGATATCAAGTCAAAGCTTGAAGAGGCAGCTAAGTCACAGGCTGAATCAGGATTTGAGAACGCTGTTATGAACGCTCTTATCGCTAAGGTAGATTCACCCATCCCTAATTGCATGTATGAGCAGAGAATAGATGCTCTTATGAGATCATTCGAGCAGCAGCTCCAGCAGCAGGGAATGGATATAAAGCTCTACTTCCAGTACACAGGTATGGATATGGATTCTTTCAGAGAGACATACAGAGACAGAGCTGTTAATGAAGTTAAGCTCAGACTCGCTCTTGAAAAGATCGCTGAGCTTGAGAAGATCGAAGTTAGCGAGGAAGATATCAACAACGGTCTTGGTGAGCTCGCAGCTGCCAATAACGTTGACGTTGAGACTATCAAGCGTTTCATTCCTCTTGACGAGTATACAACTGACCTCAAGGTACAGAAGGCTATAGACTTCGTTAAGGAAAATGCTGTTGTAGACAACACAGTAGCAGAGGAAAAGGCTGAATAAAGCTTTATTCGGCAGATTAAAATAAAATAACATCGTTGTCCCGCAGCTTATTGTGGGACAACTGTTTTTAAAGAAAGGGCGAAAAAACATGAGCGTACTTGTACCGTATGTCGTTGAACAGACAAGCAGAGGCGAAAGATCATATGATATCTATTCACGTCTGCTGAATGACAGGATCATAATGCTTTCGGATCAGGTCAATGACGCAACAGCAAGCGTAGTTGTTGCACAGCTTCTGTATCTTGAAAGTCAGGATTCCGAAAAGGATATTTCATTATATATAAACAGCCCCGGCGGTTCGGTTACTGCCGGAATGGCTATTTACGATACGATGAATTACATTAAATGTGATGTTTCTACGATATGTATCGGTATGGCAGCTTCTATGGGCGCGTTCCTTTTGTCCTCAGGTGCAAAGGGCAAGCGTATCGCTCTTCCGAACAGCGAGATAATGATACATCAGCCTCTTATAGGCGGCGGTCTCGGCGGTCAGCAGACCGATATCATGATCCACGCTAAAAATCTTGAAAGAACAAGAGATCGTCTTGAAGAAATAATTGCAGCAAATACAGGAAAAAGTGTTGAAGAAATACACTCAGCTTGTGAAAGAGATAATTACATGACAGCTCAGGAGGCTCTTGAGTTCGGACTTATTGATAAGGTAATTACAAAAAGGTAGGGGAATTGAATGGCTGACACGTTTAAATCCTGTAGCTTTTGCGGAAAAGGGGAAAACAGAGTCCGCAGTATGTTTTCTGCAGGTTCGTCGAATATATGTGACGAATGCGTTACTTACTGTTATGAGATGCTTTATGGACCGGGTGTTGCGAAAGCTCACAGAAAAGCAGCAAAGAATGATAATGACAACGATATATCTTCCCTTAAGCTGATGAAGCCTATGGAGATAAAGGAATTCCTTGACGAGTATGTCATTGGACAGGACGAAGCTAAGATTTCCTTGTCTGTTGCCGTATACAATCATTATAAACGTATAATGAGTCAGGAAAACGAGAAAGACTTTCCATCGAGTGACGGCGTTGAGCTCCAGAAGAGCAACGTTCTGCTTCTCGGACCTACAGGTGTAGGTAAGACTTTCCTTGCTCAGACGCTTGCAAAGCTTCTTAACGTACCGTTTGCTATTGCTGACGCTACAACTATCACAGAGGCAGGTTATGTAGGCGACGACGTTGAAAATGTACTTCTGCGTCTTATTCAGGCTGCTGATTTTGATATCAAAGCGGCTGAAAGAGGCATTATCTATATCGACGAGATAGATAAGATAGCAAGAAAATCCGAAAATACCTCGCTTACACGTGATGTAAGCGGTGAGGGCGTTCAGCAGGCTCTCCTCAAGATAATTGAGGGTACTGTTTCAAATGTTCCTCCACAGGGCGGTCGTAAACACCCGAATCAGGAAGTTATACAGATCAATACAAAGAATATCCTCTTTATCTGTGGAGGCGCTTTTGACGGCCTTGAAAGGCAGATACAGAAGCGTATCGGCAAATCGCCTATCGGTTTTGGCAGCGAGCTGAAGTCAAGCAACGATGATATCAATAATATCTTCAAGCAGGTTATTCCGAAGGATCTTGTAAAATTTGGTATGGTTCCTGAATTTGTGGGACGTCTTCCCGTTATATCTGTATTGGACGAGCTTGACGAGGCTTCCCTTGTAAGAATACTCACAGAGCCTAAAAATGCTCTTATCAAGCAGTATAAGAAGCTCTTCAGCTATGATGATATAGAGCTTGATATCGACGATGCAGCTCTTATCGAGATAGCAAAGAAAGCTATCGTTCAGAAGACAGGTGCCCGCGGATTAAGATCTATCCTCGAATCTATCCTCATGAAGACCATGTTTACAGTTCCGTCAGACGGAAGCATAGCAAAGGTCACTGTAACAGCCGACTGCGTTATCAATAACGTTGAACCGCTGCTTACAAATCGTAGAAATAAGCTTCTGAAGGCTGAATAATAAAAAAATATCTCCTATGGCGCATATTGTCCATAGGAGATTTTTGTTTGCTTTTTAGCTGGCGGCAGACTTCTTAACAGCCGCAGCCGCAGTTATTATTACCGCAGTCACAACCGTTATTTCCGCAGCCGCAGCCTGAGAAAAGAATGATAACGAGAAGAACTAAAATGATCGAACTCCAGCAATTGTTTCCACCAAAGCATGAATTACACATATTTAAGCAACTCCTTAAGTTTAATGTATTTGAACCGTTTTCTGCGATCCATAGTACATAATATGCTTATGATGAAAAAGTGTTACAGAGCTGATTATTATATCCCTGTCAGGTCGAAATCAGGGACATATTCCTCAGATGCAGAGCTTTTTTGCTGTGTAAAACCGTTCAATCCGAGTTTTGAAGCATGATCGGCAACACTGTTGTATTCCATTTTTGTGACGTGGCGTTTGAGCTCACTGAACTCGTCGGGGATAAAATCAAAAGGGGTGTACTGATTCATGATACTTACTAAAACATCTTTCCGTGATGTGTTATCTGCTATCCAGTCCATGATCTTCATGGAATCATGGCGGCAGGAGGGGAGTACAAGGTGACGTATCACAGTACCTTTTATAAGTCCTCCGTCTGCATTATATTTAAGCTCGCCAACCTGTTTTATCATTGCTTTCACAGCTTCTGAGGCTTTTTCAAAGTAATCGGGAGCTTTTGAGTACTTTTGCGATATTTCCGACGAGAAATACTTGATATCAGGCAGATAAACATCAATATAACCGTCAAGCTGTCCGATAGTTTCACAGAGCTCATAGCCTCCGCAATTATAGACGACAGGGATACTTAGCTTATGCTTTACCATATCAAGCGCGTTTATAATGTTTGTTACAAAGTGAGTTGGAGTAATAAGATCGATATTATCGGCTCCCATATCCTGCAGGGAAAGGAAAATATCGGCTAATCTGCTGTCGCTGACTTCCTTGCCGAAGAGCTTATTGCTTATCTGATCGTTCTGACAGAAGCAGCAGTGAAGGCTGCAGCCTGAAAAGAACACTGTTCCTGCTCCGTTTTTGTAGGATATACATGGCTCTTCCCACTTATGAAGTGAAGCTTTTGCGACTGTAGCTTTGTTTCCGGCTCCGCAGAAACCCTTTGATTTTTCTCTGTCGGCATTGCATTTGCGCGGACATAAATTACAGTTATTCTTCGTATTCATCTTTCAGATAGTCCTTATAATTGAAATCTTTGCCGTTTGTGACGTATTCAAGAAGTTCGTCGGCCGATATGTTGTTGCTTGCACAGTACATAGCAGCAGCGGCAAGGAACATACTTTTTGTAAACCTGTTTTTTATGCAGTAATCGGTTATTATCCTGTCCTCATACAGGCTCGCTCTGCATGAAAGGCTTTTGTAATATATGACGCTTTTTGCGTAACGCGATTTAGGCTTGTCAGCTTTCTTTTTCATGTCAGATCCCCCCCTATCAGGATTATTTTATCACTGCTAATGTGAAATGTCAAGCATAAGTATCAAAAGATAAAGTCTATTTATTTTTAATCTTTACATTGATTATCTGTAAAATTTAGACTTGCATTTTTGTACAAAATGATGTATAATGAATATTGATTATTAATTAAGGAGATAAAAACTATGGCAAATATAGGTTTTATAGGTGCAGGAAATATGGGTACTGCTATAATGAAGGGTATTTCAACAAGCAGTCTTGGCAAGGATATCGACCTCTTTGCGTTTGACCCGAGCACCGAAAAGGTTGAGGCACTCAGCAGATATAATGTTACAGCCTGCGCTTCCGAACAGGAAATAATGGATAAGTGCAAGTATGTATTCCTTGCTGTCAAGCCGCAGATAATAGAGGGAGTCCTTGAAACTATCGCAGCACATACCACAAAGGACACAGTCATCATTTCAATTGCAGCCGGTATCGGCGACGAGTTTATCGCAAAGAAGACTATCCCCGAAGCAAAGGTTATTCTTGTAATGCCGAATACTCCGCTTCTTCTTGGCGAAGGTGCGTCCGCACTTTCAAGAAACGAGAAAGTTTCCGATGATGAATTTGAAGTAGTTCTCAACATTTTCAAGATATGCGGAAAGGCAGCGGTCATTCCGAAGGATAAAATGAAGGAGATAATCGCTATCAACGGAAGCAGTCCTGCTTTTATCTATCTTTTCGCAAAGGGATTTATCGACTATGCTGCTTCTGTTGGCATAGATAAGTCTGCGGCGGAGGAGCTCTTTACACAGAGCCTTATCGGTTCTGCAAAAATGATAACAGACTCGGGAAATACCATAGACGAGCTCATAAAAATGGTATCCTCTCCCGGCGGTACAACTCTTGCAGGCCTTGATAGACTTTACGAAGGCAATCTCACAGACGTCGTAAAGAACTGCTGCGAAAGCTGCACGAAGAGAGCTTACGAGCTTTCAAAATAATTCTAAAATTCTTTTCATGTGCATATCCTATAGAAGAAAGGAATGATGCACATGAAATATATAAGTACAAATTCAGAAAAACGCAGTAAATGGACAAGTCTGTCATTTTTTATATTAATTATCATCGCAGGGATAATCATAGGTTCGGTTATGCAAAAGCCATTATTTGAGTGCAGATTTACACATTTTATGACTGTTGAAAGCTGTTCTGCAGCTGCTGATATTAAAAATACCTTTTTCATTTCGTTATTTTATATATCAGGTGCTTTTATTGTTGGTTCATCTGCGATAGGACAGCCTTTAGCCTATTCATTGCTTCTCAACTGCGGAACTGCTGTCGGCTCATGTACTTTTTTGATGTACAAGCTCTATGGCAAGAGTGCGGTGATTCCGGTAACAATGACCGTTCTGCCCAAGGCCGCGGCAATATCTGCGGTAACGGTATTAGCTGTAAGAGTTGCTTTGAGGAGCTCCGCGGCGTTGTTCTGCGCTTATCGTGACGGCGATGTAAGGGACAGCAGAGAACTCGATATTAAGCTTTACTGCACAAGGTCTGTTGTACTTATTCTATTATCTTTATTTTTTTCAGCTGCTGCAGGTGCTTTCGATTTTTTGTACCTTAGGATGTGCAGGCTGTAAACGGAGGAGTTATAATTGAGTATTTTTTCAAAGAAATATGAGAGTGCCGGCGTCGGAATAGCAAAGGACGCTCCGAAAAAAGAGGGAATCGCGCTCTTTTTTGATATATTGGGCAGAAAGCTGTGGCAGCTTATGGAGCTAAATCTCATGTATATGATGTTTTTTGCTCCGCTGGTATTTATTCTGCCTGTAATAAGCCTACTTAAAGGGGCTTATCCTCATTCCATAATTGCAGCCGGTATCCTTGCTGTTATTTTCATGGTGCTGATAGGTCCTGCGACTGCGGGAATGACAAAGGTCATAAGATGCTTCGTTCTTGGAAAGCATACATTTATATGGCACGATTTCTGGAAAGGCTTCAAGGGAAACTTCAAAACGGCCTCTATAGTCGGATTTATTGACTGTATTATTATGCTTTCGGCACTTTCTTCGATAAGCTTTTACCCGGCTCTGGCAGAGCATTTCAATACAAAGGCTATGTATATACCAATGGTCATTACACTTAGTCTTTTCCTGGTGATAATGATAATGAATTTCTACATTTTCCCGATGATGGTTGCAACTACTCTCAAAGTCAAGAATCTGTTCAAGAACTCTCTTGCACTTGCTTTTGTGGCTATCAAGCAGAATTTTATCACCTTTGGTATTATTGTGGCAACTGTTGTTCTGATGTATGTTTTCAGAATTTATGTGCTTCCGCTTTTCATGCTTTTAGTACCCTTTTTCCCTGCAGCTTTCCTTTGTCTGGTAGCTTGCTTCAACTGCTATCCTGTGATACAGAAATACGTTATAAACCCTTATTATGCAAGTATAGGTGAAGTAAACCCCGAGCTTGTTGACGAAACTCCTGATGAGACCGAGCGTATCTTTGAGGACATGGGCGGTAAGGAAAAGCCCATGGAACAGCGTAAAAAAGGTAAGGGTAAGAGAATATCATAAAAAATCCGGCGCGATATGCGCCGTTTTTTATTTTAGTGTGATATTTTATGTGTCGGATCCGTTTTATATATGAAGTACTTCAACAAAAGAAAGGAGAAACGGTTTGACTTCTGAAAAATTAGAAGAACTTTATGATAAGTACAAAGATCATGTTTACCGTCTTGCTTTTGCGTATTGTAAGAACAAAGCAGACGCTGAGGATATAATGCAGGAAGTGTTTATCAAATGTTTCTCGCTTGACGTTGATACCGTAAACGAATCAATGATAAAAAGCTGGCTTTTTAAGGTAATTGTTAATAAATGCAGAGATATGTTCCGTTCATTATTTAAAAGCTGTGAATATTTATAATCACTGTGCATTGATCTCTTATCTTTGTGATGACGCAAGTAAATTTGAAAATAATTCAAGAATAGATATGTGTGAAGCGTATTCTAATGGAGGTCGTGCGGCTGATTATACGGCTCTTAGCCTGAACAGCGGAAGATATGTAGATTACAATGGTAAATTGTGTATACGCCGTCACCTCAGAGCCATCTGCACGGACTCTCAGAGCCACGTTGCCGCGCCTTGAGAGCCACCTTCACGGATCACAAGAGCCACTTAGTAAAAAGTGATATAATATCAAAAGCACATCATCTGATGTGACTT